>CAYLPJ010000001.1:0-63657 GCA_964385465.1 uncultured Planctomycetaceae bacterium
GTAGAGCAAGGGATTCATAAGCCCTGGGTCACTGGTTCAAGTCCAGTCGCCGCTAGTGAGAAAGGCCCGCCCGCGCGGGCCTTTTTTCATGGAGGGGACAAGCGCCGGCCGCGGGGCGGCGCATCTGCCTCCCGGGCTTGGACCTGGACGCGTGATGCTCCGCCGGTTCCCCGCCGCCAGGCCGCGACCGCACGCACGGGGGGCGGGGGCGGGGGTGCCACGTTTTGTTCTTGACCCCGCCGCGGACGAACCGTACAAGGATAGCCCGAGTCTGCGACGCACCGCTCTATGCATCTGTTCATCCGGATAGGAGAAGTCAGCCATGTCGACATTGCCTTTGGCGGAGCTTTTCGGGATCGAGTGGCTCTACTGGTGGCAGATCCCCCTGCTGCTGATCCTCGTGGGCCTGATCATCTTCCTCGTGATGTATCGTCGCAGGCAGATGTAGCCCGGCGTCGGCGGCCCGGCCCCCAGCCCGGGGGCCGGAATGCGTCGGTCGCCGTCCGGCGGCCGACGGGTGCGGGCTCCCTTCGCCAGAGCGCAGGCGTCCCCGGCCGCGGCGGGTTCCCTGATCGTGCGGGTGGTCTCGCGGGGGGGACCCCGCCGTACCGCAGGCTCGGCTGTTGCTGTGCGCGCCCTCCGGGCGGACCGCGGTACCCCCGAGCGTACCGGCTCTTCCATTGTTTCCAGCCAGGGACTCAACATGGCCAAGCAGAACCGTGACCTCGAAAGCCTCGCCGAGCTTTGCCACATCCTCGGGGACCCGACGCGGCTTCGGATCGTCCAGGCGCTGCAGGACGACGAGATGAACGTCTCGGCGATCTGCAAGGCACTCAAGCTGCCCCAGCCGACGGTATCGAGGCACTTGGCGATCCTCCGCATGGCCGGGCTGGTCACCAACCGCAGGGCGGGCAAGGAGATCTTCTACGAGCTGGCCGAGATGCGGACCTCCTCGGCCGCCTCCGGCCTGAAGAACCTCCTGGGCGGCGGCACGGCCCTTCGGGTCGGCCCGGTCGTTCTGGGCCTGGCCGGCGGGAAGAAGTCCTGACCCGCCGGCGGCGTCCGCCTTTCCTCGCCGCCGGGCTTCTGCTACGCTGACGCCGTCATGGCCGATGCCGAACCGAAACCCGTTTACGTCCTCCACGGCGACGACGCGTACCTGCGCGACGCCCACCGCCGGGAGATCGTCGAGCGTGTCGTCGGCGACGCCGACCCGCAGATCTGCGTGACCGCCTTCGACGGCGACGCCGAACTGGCCGACGTGCTCGACGAGCTGCGCACGCTGCCCTTCCTCGCCCCCCGCAGGCTCGTCGTCGTCCGCGAGGCCGATGCGTTCGTCTCGACCCATCGCGACGCCCTCGAACGCTTCTTCCAGGCCCCCCCCGCCGCCGCCAGCCTCTTGCTGCTCGTCGGTTCCTGGCGGTCCAACACCCGCCTGGCCAAGCTCGTCGCGAAGATCGGCGAGGCCGTCGACTGCTCCGTGCCCAAAAAGGGCAACCTCGCCCGCTGGCTGGCCAAGGCGGCCGACAAACGCGGCAAACGCATCGCCCCCGACGCCGCCGGCCTGCTGGCCGAGTGGGTCGGGCGGGACCTCGCCGCCCTCGATGCCGAGATCGAGAAGCTCTCGCTCTACGTCGGCGAACGCCAGGAGATCACGCTGGCCGACGTCGGCGAGCTGTCGGCCTCCACGTCCGGGCCGGCGGCGTTCGCGCTGACCAACGCGATCACCGACGGCGACCCCGCCGCGGCGCTTCGGGCCCTCGGCGGGATGCTCCAGACGCGGGGCGACGAGTTCAAGACGCTGGGAATGCTCGCCTGGCACATCCGCCGTGCAGCGACCGCCAAACAGATGCTCGCCGCCGGCGCCGACGAGCGAACCGCCGTCCCACGCATGCCCCCGTCGCAAGCGCGGGCCTTCGCCAGGATGCTCCGCCGCCGCTCGCCGGCGGCCTTTCGCGACGACTTCCGCCGCATGCTCGATGCGGACATCGCCATGAAGTCCGGCACGAACCCGGCCGCCGCGCTGCAGACCCTCGTCGTCGCGCTCTGCTCGTGAACGAAGTTTCTTGGGTTTCGCCGCCGGGGGGGGAATAATTGGATAACCGGGTCCGGAATTGCGGCCCGACATTGCCGGAGCCCGCGAGGGCCCCGCGAAAGGAGATCAACCGATGAAGCTCTTGCTCCGCATCCTGCTGGTGGTGGTCCTGCTGGCCGTCGCCGCGGCGGTGGTGGCCTACCTGTGGATCGACACGCTGGCCAAGAAGGGCATCGAGGAGGGCGGCACGTACGCCCTCGGCGTGCCGACGAAGGTCCAGACCGTCAGCGTCGGGCTCTTCGGGGGGACGATGGAGCTCGACGGGCTCAACGTCGCCAACCCCCAGGGCTTCCAGACGCCCCACGTCATGCACTCGGGGAAGTTCGACGTCGAGATCATCCCCTCCAGCCTCTTCGGCGACGTCGTCCAGGTCCGCAAGTTCGAGCTCGACGGGCTGGACATCAACTTCGAGCAGAAGCTGCCCGACAGCAACATCAAGCTCATCCTGGATCACATCCAGAAGATCGCCGGGGGCGGCGAGGACAAGCCCGAGGAGCCGGCCGGCAAGGGCAAGAAGGTCCAGCTCGACCGCATTCGCATCCGCAACGTGACGGCGAATTTCCGCCTGCCGGTCGCCGGCGACCTGAAGGTCGAGGTGCCCGAGATCGTCCTGGACAACGTCACCAGCGACAACGCCCAGGGCGTGGTGCTCAGCGAGCTGATCCAGCGCCTCGTCCCGGCGATCATCGCCGCGGTGGTCGAGAAGGCCGAGGGCACCGTCCCGGCCGACTTCCTCAACAACATCGAGGGCCAGCTCGGCCAGACTGTCCAGGCGCTCGGCGGGCAGGCGCAGAAGCTCGTCGGCGAGGCCCGCGCGGAGATGGAGAAGGCCGTCCAGGCCGGCGTCGAGCAGGCCGGCAAGGCCGTCGGCGACGTGGGCAAGAACGTCTCCGAGCAGGCGGGCAAGGCCACCGAGGATCTCCAGAAGGGCGTCGGCGACGCGGTCAACAACGCCCTCGGCGGGAAAAGGGATGCCAACGACGCCAACGACGGCGGCAAGAAGCCCGGCCTGCTGGACGGGCTGATGAAGTAGGACCGCCCCTCCGCCGCCGAAACGCATACCATGGATGTCGAAGGAGGATCGCGAACATGACACGCACCGTGCGATCGAGATGGATGCTGCTGCTGGCCGCGGGACTGCTCACGGCTGCCGGCGGATGTAGCGAGAACCCGGTGACCGGCGACAGCGAGCTGACGCTGATCTCCCGCCAACAGGAGATCGCGATGGGGACCGAGGCGTCCCCGCAGTTCGAGACCGAGTTCGGCGGGGCCGTGCCGGATTCGACGCTCCAGGGCTACGTCCAGAGCGTGGGGATGCAGGTCGCCCGCGTCTCCCACCGCCCGGACATGCCGTACGAGTACACGCTCGTCCGCTCCGACGTGCCCAACGCCTTCGCGCTGCCCGGCGGGAAGATCTTCGTCACCGCGGGGCTCGTCCGCCGGATGACCAACGAGCGACAGCTCGCCGCCGTGCTGGGCCACGAGACCGGCCACGTCGCCGCCAAGCACAACGTCAAGGGCATGCAGCGGCAGATGGGCGTCTCGGTGCTGGCCGAGATCGCCGCGCGCGCCACCGGCGTGGGCACGGCGGGGGACGTGGCCAAGATCGTCGGCTCGGTGGCGAACCTCAAGTACAGCCGCGACGACGAGTACCAGGCCGACCGGATCGGCATCGAATACCTGGCCAAGGCCAACTACAACCCCTGGGGCATGGTCGAGCTGCTGACGATCCTGCTGAACCTCCACGAGGAGGAGCCCGGCACCCTCGCGGAGATGTTCCAGACGCACCCGCTGTCGAGCAAGCGAATCGAGCAAGCCAGCGAGACGATCCGCGAGGGGTACCCCTCCGCCTCGTCGACCGCCCCCGACCCCGCCGCCGACCGGTTCGCCGGCATGAAGGCCCGAATGCTCAAGTACGTAGAGTGAGGCCCGGACAACCGGATTGCCGCAAGACCGTCAGGCCGGAAGACGGCGGGGCCGCCTGACGGTAGCGCCGCGGCGAAGACGTCACTCGGTCACGCCGCATCCCCCGTGCCGCCCCGCGCGGACGCGGCGGGACGCGGCCCGGGATCTCGCCCCCCAGACAGCACCCTGTTCCAGCAACACCCTCTCGCGCCGATCCGCCGGTCTACCGGTCTTCCGGTCTCACGGCGCCCCCAGCCGCTGTCGCTCCTTCGCGTACGGGTCCTCGCGGCCGCGGAGCGAGACGGCAAGCATCACGCCGGCGGCGTAGAGCAGGGCGAAATACGCGAACATCGGCCCGGCGGCCTGGGCGTAGTCGCCCCAGCGTTCGGCCGACGCATCCGGTCGGCCGAGGGCCTTGGCCAGCGCCTCGAACATCCCGCCGCGGAGCACCCAGACGCACACCCCGGCCGCGAGCGTCAGCACCAGCGACGCGATCCGCACGCGCCGGCTCACTCGGCCGAAGGCGACCGCGTGCCACACCGCCACCGCCGCGGGCAGGACCACGGCGGCGTGATGATCCCACGTTCTCTGGTTCAGCAGCATCATGCCCAGCACCACAAGCCCGTAGTGCAGCGCCCGCCGGCCGTCGTCGCGCGGGAGCCGCCGCCGGCCGATCGCCCACGCGCCGAGGGCGACCACCGCGAGTTGGGCGACGCGCAGCAGGGCCTTGGCGGCCGCCGCGGGCAGGGGGACGACCGTGATCCACCCGTGGCGGTCTGTGAGGTAGTGGGGGTCGTCGTCGGGCCCCCAGTAGATGTCGCCCTCGCGCCCATCGAGGAAGTACCGGCTGACCACGCCGGAGAGCGACTGGTTGATGTGCTCGGGGTACCATGATCCGTCGACGAGCCCCGGGCCGATGATGTTCTCGTACCACGTCCGCGTAGCGCGGGCGAACCGCGTGGGCCCCATCGCGGCCGCCGGCAAGGCTGCCCCGACGACCAGCAGCCACCCCGCCGCCGCGCCGGTGAGCTTCCACTTCCGCTGGCCCAGCCAGTAGAGCAGGAACAGGGCGGGGGTCAGTTTCAGGCAGATCGCCACCGCCAGCGGCAGGCCGCAGGCGACCTCCCGCCCGCGCCGGAACAGCCACAGGTGCAGCACGATCAGCGCCAGGACGAACGTGTTCGTGTTGCCGTGCTGGATGTCGCCGATGATCGGCATCGCCGCCCAGGCAACGCCCAGCAGCAGCACCCAGCCCGGCGGTCGGCGGCCGGCGTGCGAGGCCAGCGAGGCGGTCATGGCCACCGCCGCGGCAATGGCGGCGAGCTTCAGCAGGTTGAATGCCAGCGCCATCGCCTCGACGGGCAGGTAGGCAAAGGGCGTCAGCAGCAGCAGCACCAGCGGCGTGTTGGGGTGCATGTAGGCCGGGCCGTAATCGCCCGGCTCGCCCGCCGCCGAGACCGGCTGCGTGTCCACCTCGGCGGAGTTCGGCGGGATCATGGCGTAGATGTTCCGCCCACGCCAGAACTGCCGCACCGCCCGCCGCCACCGCCCGATCGCGCCCTTGTCGGCGTCCGGACGCGCCAACCCCCTGGCCGCACCGCGAAGGCGGTTCCAGTCCGGGTGCTCGCGGTCGAAGGCCGTCGCCCTCCGCAGCGCCTTGCGCGTGCCGTGCTGGAACTGCACGACGGGCACGACGAACGCGGCCGCCAGCAGCACCCACCCGATGGCCGTCAGACGGCGAACGTGCACGTTGCGACTCGTGGGATCACTCATGACGCGGACACTCTAGCGGCAGGACCGTGCGACCGGAAGCCCGAAGGGGCGCGACACTGCCCCCCCGGCCATCCCGTCTCCCGTTTTCCGGTCCCACGGTCTTCCCTGTTCACCCGCGGCGGACGCCGCTACGATACGGGCATGTCGGGCAAGAAGGTGCTCATCCTGGGCAACATGGCCAAAGACGGCGTCGCCGAGCAGATCGATGCGCTGCGGACGTGGTTCGAGGACCGCGTGCAGATCCTCGCCGTCTGCCCCGCCGTCGGTCCGCTCGACGACCGCGCCGGCGAGGCCGACCTCTGCGTCGTCTTCGGGGGCGACGGCACGCTGTTGGGCGCCGCCCGCCTCCTGGCCGACACCGACGTGCCCCTGCTCGGCGTCAACATGGGCAAGCTCGGCTTCCTCGCCGAGTTCAGCGTCGAGCACCTCAAGAAGCACCTGCCCGCCATCCTCGCCGGCGAGGTGCCCTGCTCGGCACGCATGATGCTCGACGTCCGCATCCTCCGCCACGGCCGCGAGGCCTTCCGCAGCCCCGTCGCCAACGACGTGGCCGTCTCGGCAGGCCAGCCGTTCCGCATGATCGACCTGACCGTCCGCCGCGACGACGAGCTGCTCGCCCGCTACCGCGGCGACGGGCTCATCGTCGCCACGCCCACCGGCTCGACCGGGTACAACCTCTCCGCCGGCGGGCCCATCCTCGAGCCCACACTCGACGCCGTCGCCATCACACCCATCGCCCCCCATACCCTCGCCCTGCGGACCATCACCGTCGGGATCGACCGCGCCATCGCCGTCACAGCCGAGCGGGTCAACGACGGCTCGGCCGCCATCGTCGATGGGCAGGTGCAGGCCGACCTGCACGAGGGGGACGTGATCGAGATCCGCCGCGCTCCCCACCCCCTGCGGACGGTCAACCACCCCGGGCGCCCCTTCTTCCGCACCCTCGCCAGCAAGCTCCAGTGGGGCCTGAGCCCCCACCACCACGGGAACTGAGCGGCCTTATCGCTTCGCCGCCAGAACGACGGCGAGGCGGTCGGCAGCCTGGTGGCTGGGCAGGTCGTGCTCCTTCGAGAGCTCCCAGGCCCGCAGGTAGAGGCGGCGGGCCTCTTCGTAACGGCCGGCGGCCTCGGCGGCGACAGCGGCGTTGTAGTGGGCATCCACGCTCTCGGGCCTCGCCGACGTGTCCGCCCCGCCGGGGCGCAGCGGCATCGTTACCGTGGACCGCGCGGGCGTGGTCATGCGGACGAACGCGTCGGCGCAGTCGTCCAGCAGGCCACGGACTATCTCACTCGCCGGGGGCACCCGGGCGGGATCGTCGGCACGCTTGAAGCCCAGCGGGCCCCGGACCGCCGCGTCCCCCGCCGAGCTGTAAGACCGCCGGACCTCCGCCATCGGCAACGCCTGCCCGCCAGGGCCACGCGGCGCGAAGACGACCCGCACGGAGGCAGTGCGCACCAGCGTGGGAACCTCGGCCGTTACGCTCTCCCCGGCCGCGCTGACCCGGCGGATCGTCCGGTTGCCCGTCTCGTCGGCGACGTCCACCTCGATCGTCCCATCCACCGCGCCGCCCCCGCCGGCCGGGGCGTTGGCATCGCCCAGCCGCTGGTTCAGCGCGGCGGCGAGGTGCTCGGCGTAGCCGCCGCCGGCATCGCCGGTGACCTGGAATTGCCCCGCTCGCAGCGGACGGGCGCTGTCGGGGATCGGCAGCGCGGCCGGGAGGACGTGATCGATGGCCACGCTTGGCGGCTCGCAGCCGACCAGCCCGGCCGCCAGGAGTGCGACGGCGACGACGCGTACGATGTTTCTCATAGCAAGGCCCCTTCGAGGTGTTCGCCACATCATACGCCCGGCCTTGGCGGAAGGCATCCTCATTCCCGTTCCCGGCGGCGCATCTCGATGACGTCCCGCCGCTCCCGTCGGCCGTACTTGGTATCGCGCTGGAACCGGACGCTCTCCGCCCAGCCGGTGCGAGTGTTGAGGACGTAGAGGAACTCGTCGCGGATATCGAGCTTCGGTCGGCGGCTCGCGGGCGGGAGGGGCCTGCCGAGCTTCTTCGCCGTCGCGGCCAGCAGGTCGCGGACGTGCAGGGCGGCCCCCTTGGCGTCCACGCGCTGGCGGACGATGACGTGGGCCTTGTCGGCCCCGGAATTGTGAACCGCGAGGGTCACCTTCATCGTCGACGGGATCGTCTCGCCCGGCGTCAGCCCGGGCAGTTCGGAGGGGTACTCGGCCGTGCCCGCCTTCGGCACGCGGATCCGCGTCAGCCGCACGTACAGGGCCAGTTCCCGCGTGCACAACTGCTCCAGCCGGGCCCGCGACTCCAGCAGTTCCCCGGCGGCCGCCCTGTACTTCGAGGTGTCCCCCCCGCCGCGGGCGATGAGTTTCTCGGCGGCCTTCATGGCCCCGGCGGCGGCCTTCTTCACGTCGTCGTAGTTGGCCAGCCCGGCGACCTTGAACTCCGGCGTGAGCTGGATCAGCATGCGGACGCCGACGAAGGCGTCGGCGATGCCCCTGGCAGCCGGCGGCATCGGCCGGGCCACGCCGTCGGGCCCGACCACCTGCTTGCCCCGGACGGTCCAGGCCAGCACATGGCCCTCCGTGCCGGCCTCGACGACCTCGACGTCCACGACGCTTCGACCCTTGACCTTCGGCGAGGGCCGCTCCGACCGGCGCGTGCTCTTGACGATCTCCAGCCGGAACCGCTGGCCCTCCGCCAGCGTCGGCTCGACCTCCAGCAGTTCGGGCGTGGGATTGGCGTCGGCGGGTGGCGCGGCCCGGGCGACGGCGGCCGCAAGGGCCAGACAGGCAACGGTGGCAAACACGTTCGCCGGCCGTCCTCCCCGGGCGCTTCGTCCGGCAGCGGCGGGACGACCAGTGGCCTCGGGGCCGCCGACCATGTCCGGATCGTCGAACGAGCGTTTCGTCATGTAGCCATCCCTTCCCGCGCGAGCGTGGGCTTCCCGGCCGCGTTGGGCCCGGGGGGACCCGGGGCACGCGGCGGACGGGCTTCTCGGCCATCGCGTAGGCGGTGTCCTCGGCTCGCGTCTCGCATCCACCCGACAGTGTACCGCACGCGACCGGCTCCTGCCCGTATGCATCCGCGGAAGCACATCCGGCACACTCTCTGGCGGACCGGGCGGGCACGGTGCTATACTTCCAACGGAACCACGTCCCTGCCGCTCGGGAATACGCCTATGAGAACCTTGGGGTCGATCGTGATCGGGCTGTCGGCCGCGTGCCTCGCAGGCTGCGGGGCGCAGCGGACGCTGCTGGGCACCGAAAGCACGTACCTTCTCACCGCGATGGACGCCCTGGCCGTTCCGGGCGAGAGCGTCGACCTCCGCGCGCAGCTCCGCGGGGGCGACCTGCTCCAGGGCCAGCCCGGCTATGCCGTGCGGTTCCGCCGAGGCGGGGAGGTGTTCAAGGTCGCCGAGACCGACGCCGACGGCGTGGCCATCGCGGCGTTCACGCCGGACGGCGCCGGGGATCACGAGTTCACGGCCGAGATCGCGCCGGCGGGCCTGTCGTCCGAGCCGCCGGAGCCGGCGCCGCTGACGGTCGCCTGCCGCGCCCCCGACGAGCCGATGGTCGTTGTGGACATGGACAAGACGGTCGTCGCCAGCGGCTTCCACGAGGTGCTGGTCGGCTCGCCGAAGCCGATGGCCGGCTCGCAGGACGTCCTGGCCGAGTTGGCGAAGCAGCACACGATCGTCTACCTGACCCACCGCCCGGATTTCTTCCGCCGCAAGAGCCGCACCTTCCTGGTCCGGCACGGCTTCCCCGACGGGCCGCTGCTGCTGAGCACGCCCGAGGGGTTCCTTTCCGGCAGCGAGGCCTTCAAAAGCGCCCAGATCGCCCGGCTCCGCGAGAGCTTCAGCAACATCGAGATCGGCATCGGCGACAAGATCGGCGACGCGCGGGCCTACGAGAAGAACGGCCTGCGGGCGTTCTGCATCCTCCCGCCGCCCGGGCCCGACGCCACGGCCGAGGACATCCTCGCACTCGCCGACGAACTCGACACGCTCCAGCCCGACACGCACGTGGTGGACACGTGGGACGAGATCGCCCAAGCCCTGGCCGGGAAGGCCTCCTTCCCGCCGGCGGCCAAGCAGAAAGAGCTCCGGGCCCTGGCCGAACGACGGGCCGCCCAGCAGCGCGCCGCCGAGGAGGGCACGCAATGAGACCCCGCACCACGATCGACCGGCTGACACGCCCCGCCGTCCTGGCCGCCGCGGCTGTGCTGGCCGGGGGACTCGCCGGCTGCATCCCCAGCCAAGCCCTCGACGAGGGGCAGATGGACGAGTATTGGCAGCTGACGGCCGCGGCCGAAGGCGTCGAGCCGGCCACACGCCCCGCCGACGAGGATGCGGGCTTCTCGGTCCCGACGACGTGGGTCATCCGCCAGCAGGACAGCCTGGTCTGGTCGACGGTGAGCATCCTGCGGGCGATGGACGCGCTGGAGGCCGGTGATGCCGGGGCGAAGATCGCCTTCTCGGTCAGCCCCGACCACGCCCGGTCGCTGGTGGACCTGATGGCCGACGGACGCGCGGCGCTGGCGGACCTGCGGGAGATGATCGAGGTCAGCGGGGAACGAACCGAACGCAACCGCTGGGCCGCGGCGCTGGCGTCGGCGCTGACCAAGATCGAACGGATCAGCCGCATGGCCCTGGCCGACCCGCCGGCCGAGGGCGAGGACCCGGGCGAGGACGACCCCCGCGGCACCGCGGCCGGGCCGGTTTTCCAGATGCTCGGCGAGTACCTCAACCGCCGCTCCGGCGGCGGGCTGCTCAGCGACCTGACGCCGGGGGAACGCACACGCCTGCGCCGGATGCTGGTCGGCCTGGTCCTGCGCCTCGGCTTCGAGATAGCCGGCAAACGGGCGACCTCCGGCATCCGCGGCGAGGTGGCCGAGACCATGGCCAACACCCCGGACCTGAACTCGCTGGAGGCTTCGCTGACGAAGCTGCTGAATGAGCAACTCCCCGACGCCCCCCCCGCCGGGGGGGGAACCGAGAAGCGGGACGCGGTCCTGTCGGTGCTGAAGTGGGCGCCCAAGGCGATCAAGTTTTTCGAGTCCTTCCTCAGCCAGTGGGACAAGATGGACGCCGTCACCGTGGAGATGCTGGAAGCGGGGGAAGATACCGTTGCGGCCGTGACGTTCGCCGTCCTTCCGGGCAAGGCCGTGCGGATCGAGGACGTGATGACGGGCCTGCCGGTGGTGGCCTTCCGCGGCTCGACGCGGATGGTGGTCCGCCCGGACGCCACGCCGGCCGGGGAGGCCGTGGTGACCTTCGACAGCGTGGCCGACAACGGCGCCGTCGAGCTGCGGTTCGAGGGCATCCTCTACGGGCTGGTCCGCCTGTTCGCCCTGCCTCTGGCGTCGGGGCCGGTGCGGGAGGTCCGCGTCTCGGCCAACCGCCCGCCGTTCGGCGAGCAGATGCTCAACGTGAAGCTGTTCACCGAGGCCGACGACGACCCGGCCGACCCGCGCCGGATGCTGGTCGTCCAGGACGCCCGCCACAAGCGGCTGATCCGCGAGGCCTTCTCGATCAAGACCGTCGTCACCGCCAGCGAGACGACCGTCAGCTACATCACGCCTGACCGCCGGTACACCTACATCCGCACCAAGGGGGAAGCGGCCAGCGACCGGTAGATTGGCAGCCGGCGGCTGACAACGGTTGCGATCGCGCCGGGCGGCAGGCAGCCGAGCGGCCGCAAGGGCCCCTTTCGCCGGACGCGGAGACCAGGCCCCGGGCTAAGGGCCCCGGCGTTCGCCCCTGCGGCGTCTTTGTGCTTCCCCCTGCGGGGCACGCCCGGTAGGGTACTGCCCGACCCCTATGGGGAGGTACACGATGGCTCAGTGGTATTGCGGCATCGGTGGGCAGCAATACGGACCGGTTGACGAGCAGGTCCTGCGGGCGTGGATCGGCGAGGGACGCGTCGGGCCCGACGACCTGATCTGGACGCAGGGCATGCCGCAGTGGACCCGCGCGGCGACCATCATGCCCGAGATGTTCCCTCAAGGCGGCGGCTTCGGCGGGGCCGCCGGCCTCGTGCCCGCGCCCCCGCCGGGCGGCACGGACGGACGGGCGGGTATCGGGGAGTTGATGAGCCGGGCCGGAGACCGGCTCCGCGGGCGGTGGGGACTGGCGATCGGCTTCTTCGTGCTCTTCGGCCTGATCAACGGGGCGATGGGCGCGATCCCCTATCTCAACACGATCCTCCAGTTGATCCTCTCGGGACCGTTCGAGCTGGGCGTGGCGACGTTCGGCCTGGCCTACGCCCGCGCCCCGGAAGGTCAGCCGCGACTGGGGATGCTCTTCGCCGGCTTCAACCGCTTCGGCACGGCGCTGGGGGCGTACCTGCTGCGGGCGCTGCTGATCGCCGGCTGGACGCTCCTGTTCGCGTCCGTGGGCATCCTCGTCCTGATCGTCGCCGCGGTGAACGGTCAGCGGCATCTCCTGATCGTCGGCGGGCTGCTGCTGATCCCGGCCTTCGTCGTGTCCATCGTCAAGACGTACGCCTACTCGCAGACGATGTACCTCATCGCCGACGACCCCATGCTCGGGGCGCTCGACGCCATCACCGCCAGCCGCCAGATGATGGACGGAAACAAGGGCCGCCTGTTCGGCCTGAACGTCTGCCTGTTCCTGCCGCTGATCCTGGCCGGGATGGTGGTGGCCCTGCTGATGTCCGTCACGACGGGTGTGGCGATGCTGCTGCCCGTGCTCCTGATCATCGGCCTGGCGATCGGTATGCTGTGGTACGTCCCATGGATGCAGGTCACGCTGGCGTGCTTCCATGACGACCTGCATCCACCCGCGGGCGGGTACACAGCCGGCGTCGGCCCCGGCCCCGGGTTCGCGCCCGGCGTCGGCGTCGGCCCAACCGGGCCTCCGAGCCCCGGAGCCTCCACTTCACCCCAGCCCGGCGGCGAACGGGACGAGCCTCCCGTCGAGGACTTCGGCGTGCCGCTGGACTCGCCCTACCGCGACGATCAACAGCCGCGGGCGTAGACGAAATACGAGCCCAGCTCCGCCCCGTCGGCGTCGGTCAGCCACGTCTGGAGCCGCGTCCGCCCGGCGGGCAGGTCCAGGCGGAAGGTGACGCTCTCGGCCCCGGGCTCGACGTCCACGGTCCGCTCGACGTCCCCGACGCGGAGGCGGGCGGTGCGGATCGGGATCGCCCTCCCGCCGCTCCACCAGCCCTCGACGGGCTCGTCGTCGATGCCCTCGGCGAGCCCGCGGGCTTCCTCCCGAGGCCAGCGGCGGAGCTCGAACGCGTACGTCCCCGCCCGGGCGGCCTCGACGACCCAGTGCCCGTTGCACACCAGCCCCTCGCGCACGTGGCCCTGGTTCCACGGGCACTCCTCGCCGTGCCAGTCGTGGCCGGTAATGCGGGCCTCGGCCTCGTGCTCGCTGCCCAGGACGATGGCCGGGTCGTCTCCGAAATCCACGCTGACCAGCTCCCACCAGTGCTCATAATGCTCGCGGAGGTCCGCGACCACGTCCGGGTGGTCGCCGGCGACGTCCGCCCGCTGGCCCGGATCGGCCTGGATGTCGTACAGCTCCTCGCCGTTAACCAGCCGCCAGCGGTCGGTCATCACCGCCGACTGCCGCCACTTGACCGGGTGATCCACGCGCTGCGAGTCCGTCACCAGGACGCGGTCGGGCCAGTCGTCCGCCTCGCCGCGAAGCAGCGGCGCGACACTGCGACCGTGCAGTTCGCCTGCGTGGGGCACGTCGATGCCGCACAACTCGGCCAGCGTGGGCAGCATGTCGATGTTGGCGGTGAGTCGGGGGACATCCCGGCCGGTGTCGAGCCCGCCGCCGGGCCAGTGGACCCACAGGGGCGTCCGGTGCCCGCCGTCATAGGGCGAGCCCTTGATCCCGCGCATGCCCGCGTTGTAGCCGTCGATCACGAAGCCGCGCTCGTCCAGCCGGCACCCCCCGGACGTGCCGTTATCGGTCATGAACACGAAGATCGTGTTCTCGGCGATGCCGAGCTGCTCCAGCCGCCGCCGCAGCCGCCCGACGTTCTCGTCGATGCACGTGATCATGCCGTAGAACCGCGCCCGGTCGTCGGGCTCGGTGGCGCGGTAGCCCTCGGCGTAGCGCTCGGGAACGAGGTACGGCGAGTGCGGGGCGTTGGTGGAGAGGTAGCAGAAGAACGGCCTGCCGGCGGCGGCATGGGCCTCGATGAACGCGGTGGCGGCGGCGAACCACGTGTCGGTGCAGTAGCCCTCGGTCTCCTCGGGCCTGCCGTCACGAAGGTACGTGTCGTCGAAGTAGCGGTTGCCCCAGTGATCGGGGGTCTGCCCGACGCCGCCGCCGCCGTGGACGAACGTCTCGTCGAAGCCGCGGTCCTGCGGGCGGAAGGGGTAGTTGTCCCCGAGGTGCCACTTGCCGAAGATCCCCGTCCGGTAGCCGGCCTCGCGGAAGCAGTCGCCCATCGTCGCCTCGCCGGCGCGCAGCAGGGACCGGCCCATGATCGTGTGCCAGACGCCCGTGGCGTTGCAGTACCGCCCGGTCATCAGCCCGGCGCGGGTGGGAGCGCAGGTCGGGCCGACGTGGTATTGCGTCAGCCGGCGGCTCTCGGCGTGGAGGGCATCGAGGTGCGGCGTGCGGATCACCTCGTTGCCGTGGCAGGCGAGGTCTCCATAGCCCTGGTCGTCGGTGATCACGAACACCACGTTCGGTCGGCTCGCGTCGGTCATGGGCGCTCCTCGGTATGCGGACGGATCGAACGCGTCGGTGATAGCGGAACCGCGGCCGGGCCGCAACGCGAATCCGAACCGATCCGCCGGTGGACGCTCGCGTGCGAACGCTGCGGCGGGCATAATGCCGGTTGCCGAGAACGCCAACGAGCCGAGCCATGACGCAACGCGACGCAACACATGCCGCCGCCCTCTCTCCGCCGCATGGCGGCCGCGCCGCCGCCCTGACAGGCGCCGGGCTCCAGTGGGGGTTCGTCGTGCTGGCAGCGGCGGTGCTCGCCGCCTTCCCTTTCCTGCCCCACGGGCGGCAAAGGCAGGTCGAGGAGCTCTCGCGCGTCTTCCTGGGCATCCTCCTTGAGGCCATGCCCTTCATGCTGCTGGGCTCGCTGGTCGGCGGGGCGATCGAGGTGTTCGTCTCGCCCGAGGCCGTCGCGAGCGTCCTGGCCGGGCGGCGGAAGCGAACCGTCCTGGTCGCCGCGGCGATGGGCCTGGTCTTCCCCGTCTGCGAGTGCGCGATCGTGCCCGTCGTCCGCCGGCTGGTCCGCAAGGGCGCGCCGCTGTCGGCCGCCGTGGCGTTTCTGCTGGGCGGGCCGATCGTCAATCCGATCGTCGCGGCCTCGACGGCGGTCGCCTACAACGGCGAGTGGTCCGTCGTGGCCGCGCGGCTGGGGCTGGGCTACCTCGTCGCCGTGCTGGTCGGCCTGGCCGTGGGCAAGGTCTTCGCCGATCAGCAGGCCCTGCTGCCGCAGCGCGGCGCCGGAGGCCGGGAAGAGCCCCACGTCCGCGCCGAGGGGGCGGTCGGGAAACTCACCGCCGCCTGCCGACACGCCGCCGAGGACTTCCTCGACGTCGGGCGGTTCCTGGTCGTCGGCGCGTTCGTCGCGGCCGTGCTGCGGTCGACCGTCCCGGCCGAGACGCTCTTCCCCTCCGCGGCGGGCGGGGTGGGCTCGTGGCTGGTGATGATGGCCCTGGCGTTCGTGCTGAACCTGTGCAGCGAGGCGGACGCCTTCGTGGCGGCGTCGTTCCGCGGATTGGCTCCGCTGCCGGCGCAGTTGGCATTCATGGTACTGGGGCCGATGCTGGACCTGAAGCTGCTGGCGATGTACCTGGCGCTGTTCCGCAAGCGGGCGATCCTGGCGCTGGCGGCGACGACGGCGGTGGGCGTGTTCCTCGCGATCTTCCTCTACACCCAGGTGGCGGGACTGGTGCAGTTGTGCGTGCTGCTGGCGAGAAACTGAACCGGGCGGCGACCCTCGCGGTCTGCGCCGGCTGGGCGGGCGGCTTCGTCTGGCTGCTCGCCGGCGGAGGCTACGTGTTCTTCCTGGCCCCGGCCTACCGTTTCCTCCTGGCCGGAGGGGCGGCCGTGCTGGCGGCCTACGCGGCCGCACTGCTGCTGCGCCCGGCGACGGCGTGCGAGCACACGCACCCGGCCCGGGTGCGGTGGGTCGCCCTGGCCGTCCTGACCGTTCCGCTGGCGTGGCTGGTGGTCAACCCCCGCCCGGTGCCCGGCTCGGCGGCGTTCGAGAACCGCTCGCCGCTGGGACGGCTCTGGCGGGCCCAGCAGGCCGTCGGCGTGGTGGACTACGCCTTCTCCCGCCCGCGCCCGACGACCGCCCCGGCCGACGATGCCCCCCCGCCAATGCCGGACGCCAACGCGCCGCTCTCGCCGCTGGACGTCGCCGAGGCCTACCCCCACAACGTCGGCGAGGAGGTCACCGTCCGCGGGATGGTCTACCGCGACGACCGCCTGCCGCCGAACACCATCGTCTTGTTCCGGTTTGTCATCACCTGCTGCGCCGCCGATGCCTGGCCGGCCTCGACGTTCGTGACCGCCCCGGGCATCACCGCCCTGCCCCGCGACCGGTGGGTGGCCGTGCGAGGCACCGTCCGAGCCGGCCGGGTCGCCGACATGGACGTCCCCGTCATCCACGCGAAAGGCTTCATGCCCGTGCGGCCCCCGGCGAACCCGTACGTGCAGCGCATCCGGTGAGTACCGTCGGATGGGGGGTGGCGGATCCTCGCCCCGCGGCGCCCCCGCACTGCGGTCATCGGGCAGTCCGGTACGCGGTCCTAGGGCATCCAGAGGTCGGCCCGCAACCGGGGGGAGACTTCCATGGGCCAGGCGCTCTTGACCGCCCCGTCGGCGCGGAGGTAGTTGACCTTGCCGAGGTGGCGGGCGCTGTTCAGCAGCATGGCCTCGGCCTCGACGGGCGTATCGACCTCGACGATCAGCTCTTCGTAGTCCACCAGGACGATGTCCTCGGCGCCCAGCGTGTAGCGGTTGGAGTAGGAGCTGATCCCGTAGTTCGTGTAGCCGGGGTTCCAGTCGTCCAGCTTGAACGTCTGCCCGCGGTGGTTCCGCAGCCGCCCCTCGTTGCCGAAGGCCGGCTCGCCCCGCCAGTGGATGATGTTGATGTCCGGACAGGTGTTGACGCGATCGGGAAAGCCCGGCCCGCCGGCCTGGCCGTACATGTCCGGCACGCGGTCGAAGACGTGAATCTCCCCGGAGTGGTACACGCGGCAGAAGCCGTCCGTGTCGTACCAGGAGTAGAAGTCCATCTGCCCCAACTGGCCGTTGCCCTCGTCGTCCTGGAGCATGAAGTCCGTGTAGGCGCCCTTCTCGTCGCTGTCGGTGCGGGCGAGGTAGAAGCTGCTCAGCCCCTCCAACTGGCTCATCGGGAAGTTGCCGTACGGGCAGACGTACTCGAGCAGGTCGAACATGTCCTCCAGCGCCTCCCCGCCGGTCTTCCCCCGGGCGCCCTCGTCCATCTCGCCCTCGGGGCAGTGGTAGATGATGGCGTCGTCCACCACGTTTCGCGGCACGGCCGGCCAGGACATCGGCTTGGGATACAGCCTGCCCTCGGTGCTGCTGCCCTTCCCCGCCGTGCCATCGATCTGCGCCTGCCCGTACGCCGCGGCGAACGCGTCGCCCAGCCGCCGCAGGTTGCCCTTGCAGAGGCTGGAGCGCGTCAGGGCGTGGACGCGGGACATCGTCGGCAGCAGCATGACCATCAGCAGCGTCACGATCGCCAGCACGACCATCAGCTCGGTCAGCGTAAATCCGCTGCCCCGCCGCCCGCCGTGCATGTGCATGGTCATCTTCCCGTCCTCAATCGTAGGTGCGACGCTCGGGGTGATAGTCCTTGCCGACGACATCCTCCGGGCGGTCGACGATCTTGACCCCCGCCGCCGCGTAAGCCCGGCGGACCCGCCGGTCCCATTTCCATCGCTGGATGAGGTCCTTCCACATCGCCTCGTCGTCCGGATTGCGCAGCGCCCGGACGTTGCCCTTGAACTTCCAGACGAGGAACCGCATCGCCTGGAGGCGGACGGCGCGGCTCTCGCCGCTGTCGGCCAGTTCCAGCAGCGTTACGATCGCCCGCGGATCGTCGCACTTGGCCAGCCCGCGGATGGCCGCCAGACGCGCCGACTCCGCCGGGTCCTTGGCGATCATCTTCACCAGCACGTCCGCGGCGCGGGCGTCCTTGTACTGGCCCAGCGTGTCGGCGGCGACGGCACGGACCGACGCGTTGTCGTCCTTCGTCGCCCGCACCACCACCTCCCGGCTGGACGGGCGGGCGTGATGGGCCAGCCCCGCGATGGCCGCCCGCCGCACCGACACGTTGTCGCTGTCGGCCGCACGCTCCAGCGCCGACGCCGAGCCGCCCGAGCGGCTGGCCGCCAGACGGCTGACCGCGGCGACCCTGTCGCCCTCGGACGCGTCGGCGACGTCCCCGGGCCCGCCCAGCAGGGCCACGCCCCCCACGATCGCAGCGCAGAGCCCGGCCCCGACCAGCACGGCCACGGGCATCCATCGCTTCTTCCGATGAGAAGACATGTCAACCGCCTCCCCCGCCGCGCGGGGACATTGCGGAACTGCATACAGCCACCACGACGATTCTACCATCGCCCCCCATGCCCGGTAAACCAAAACTGCCCTCGCTGAAGTCGCCCCATGCCCCGATGCTCGCAGGAAGCGGGCCGGGCAGTGGCGAGTCACAGGGGGGTACTGGGCGAATCGGGTGAGCTATTCCCCGGCTTCGCGGCGGCGTTTGCCGGCCAGGTCGATGGCCAGGCGGATGGCGGCGGCCATGGAGGCGTCGTCGGCCTTGCCTTTGCCTGCGATGTCAAACGCCGTGCCGTGGTCCGGACTCGTGCGGATGATCGGCAGGCCCAGGGTGAGGTTCACGGCCTCCCGCCAGCCCAGCAGCTTCACCGGGATCAGCCCCTGGTCGTGGTACATGGCCACGACGCAGTCGTACCGGCCGTCGAGGGCCTTGAGGAAGATCGTATCCCCGGGGAAGGGCCCCTCGACGCGGATGCCGGCTTCGCCGGCCATCAGGATCGCCGGCTCGATGATCCGCGTTTCCTCGTCGCCGAACGCCCCGCTCTCGCCGGCGTGGGGGTTCAGCCCCGCCACCGCCAGCCGCGGCTGCTGGATCCCGAACCACTCCCGCAGCGCCCGGTCGGCCAAGTCGATGGGATTGAACACGCAGCCGATCGTGAACATGTCGCGGATGTGCATCAGCGGCTCGTGAATCGTCGCCAGGACGACCCGGAGCTTCGGGGAGACGAACATCATCGCCACGTGCCGCGAGCCGCTCTTGTGCTTCAGCAGTTCGGTGTGCCCGGGCCATTTGCGGTACCCGGCCATATGCCACGACCTCTTGGAGATCGGCGCCGTCACCAACGCGTCCACCACCCCGTCCAGCGCCGCGTCGATCGCGTCCTGGCAGAAGTCCATCGACGCCTTGCCGCCGATCTTGCTGGGGCCGCGCTTCATTCGCGGGGGAAGCGTGATCTCGTCGTAGTCCAGCACCACCAGGTCGTGGCCGTACTTGCGGATCTCCTCGTGGTGGTCGCGGTAGAACCGCAGGTCCGTCTCCAGCATGTCCGCCGTGTAGGACAACTGCTCGCTGAGCCCGAAGACCACGAACCTCGCGGCCGCGCGCAGGTCCGGCCGGGCCAGCGCCTTGACGATAATCTCGGCCCCGACGCCGCAGGGGTCTCCCATGGTGATGGCAATTGTCGGGCGGTACGGTTCCATCGCGTGTCCAAAGACGAACGCGCCCCACGACCCTCCACGGGCCGCGGGGCGGCGTGCTGCGTTTCATGATAACGGCAACCCGGCTGCGCGCGGGGGGGAAAATGCCCGGCGGCACAGTGGCCGCGACGGCGGGTCCCTCGGCGGCGGGCGAAACCGGCGCGGGCTTACGTGCGGTCCTGGTGGAGGACCGCACGAAGGCGGTCGCGGACGTCGGCGTGGGCGGGGTCGTCGACGAGGTTGTTCCGCTCGTAGGGGTCGTTGCGGTAATCGACCAGCTCGGCGGGCGTGCCATCGGCCCGCTCCGTGTAGCGATACCGGTCGGTCCGCACGGACAGCGCCGGGCGGGCGCCGTCCTTCCTGCCCCAGGCGGAAATCGCCCGGTCCTGCCAGGCGGCCTGGGCGTCGCGAAGCAGCGGCGTCAGGCTGCGGCCCTGGAGGCCTGTGCCCGGCTTGGGCAGCCCGCACAGCTCCACCAGCGTGGGATACATGTCCAGCAACTCCACGACGCGGTCGCACGCGCGGCCGGGGTTGTCCTGGCCGGGGACGGCGAGGATCAGGGGCACGCGCAGCGAGCGCTCCCACAGCGTGCCCTTGCCGAAGTGTGCCTTCCGCTCACCCAGGCAGTAGCCTTGGTCGCCGAACAGCACGACGATGGTGTTCTTCGCCAGGCCCAGGCGGTCCAGGGCGTCCAGCACGCGCCCGACCTGAGTGTCCAGGTACGTCACGGCGGCGTAGTAGTGGGCGATCATCTCGCGGTGCTGCGCTTCGGTCAGTCGTGGCGGCCCGGCCGCGTCGGGGTCGGCCGGCGGGAGGGGGATCTTCTCCGGCGGGTACATGTCGAAGTAGCGTTTGGGCGCGATCCACGGCAGGTGAGGCCGGCGGAACCCGAGGCCCAGGAAGAACCGCTTGCCGTCGCGTGCCCGCCGGGCGAGCAGCTCGACCGCCCTCGTGGCGTTGTGCCCGTCGAAGAGCTCGCCGTCCTCGACGTCCAGGACGGCGTAGGGGCCCTTCTCGCCGCGGACGTTGGGGTAGCGCCCTTCGCGCAGTACGCGGTCGGTCAGGCCGAGGGTCTTGATCTCGATGCCGGTCCAGATCGCCTTGAACCGCCCCGAGGCGTCCCGGTAGGGCTCCTCGCTGATGTCCCACGAGGCCGCGTCGTCCTTGCCGATGTGGAAGATCTTGTCCAGCCGCATGGTCAGATAGCCGTTGCGGCGGAAGTGCTGGGGCAGGTAGACGGCGTCGCGGAGAGCGCCGTCGCGGCTCTTGGGGCCGAACGTGCATACGCCCGTCCGTTCGGGATACCAGCCGCTGAGGAAGCTGAACCGCGACGGCGCGCACGAGGCGTACTGGGCGTAGCAGCGGGAGAAGCGGATGCCCCGCGCGGCGAGACGGTCGATGTTCGGCGTCCGCACCGTCTCGTTGCCGTAGCAGCCAAGCGAACAGTTCAGGTCATCGGACGAGATGAACAGCACGTTCCACGCCGGCCGGCGGTCCTTCTCTCCCGCCCGCAGGTGCGCCGTCGCCGCGCCCGCCGCCAGGGCGGCAAGGAATCGCCGCCGCGTCATGACCGAAACCTCTGTCCGTGCCATCGTTCGCTCCTTCGGCAGGGGACGGGTAGCCGAGCCCATGGTATCCCCCGCCGGGCGGTTCGGGAAGCCGGCCGGCGGGAGAATCTCCCTTGGCCTGGCGGGCGGAACACGCTACAGTCTCGGGGAACTCACGACGCGCCGGGGCGGCCTGGGAACCGCGGCCCGAGACGTCCGGAGGAACCATGACCTTCCACAGCAAGCTCCTCGTGCTGGCCGTCGCGGCAGGCGCCGCGCTGGCCGGCTGTGACCAGCCGAACACCGCCCGCATCAACGTGCCCATGCCCGAGCCGTGCTACGGTCGAGTCACCCCGGAACCGGTAGCCGCCGCGCCCACGCCGACGCCCCCGCCGCGTCGGGGACCGGTCCGCCGGCCCGAGCCCGAGCCGGCCCCCACCGGCCGGAGCGTCCAGGGCCGGACCATCACCTGCCACGTCTTCGGCGCCGGCGACGAGACCGTGCTGTTCATCGGCGGCATCCACGGGAACGAGGCGGCCAGCGCCACGCTGTGCAAGCGGCTCTGCCTGCACCTCCGCGCTCGCCCCGAGGCGGCGGCGGGTCGGCGGATCGTGGTTGTCCCCGCCGCCAACCCCGACGGCCTGGCCGCCAACACGCGGGCCAACTCCCGCGGCGTGGACCTCAACCGCAACTTCGACAGCCGCAACCGCAAGGCCATCCGTCGCTTCGGTCTCAACCCACTGTCGGAGCCGGAAAGCCGCTTTCTCCAGGCGGTGATCGATCGCTACGAGCCCTGCCGCATCGTCAGCGTCCACCAGCCGCTGGCGTGCGTGGACTACGACGGCCCCGCCCGCGACCTCGCCGCCGCCATCGCAACCGCCAGCGGCCTGCCCGTCCGCAAGCTCGGCGCCCGGCCGGGGTCGCTCGGCTCGGCCGCGGGAGTGGACCGCAAGATCCCCATCGTCACCCTCGAGCTGCCGCCCGGCAACGCCGGCGGGGAGGGGCCGCTGTGGCGAACCTACGGCGACGCCCTGCTGGCGGCCATCACGCACGGAGACGGCAGCTTCGCCAAGTAGCCGTCCTCCGGAACCGGACCCGCCAGCGAACCGGCTGAAGGAGCAGACCATGGCGTCGGACCGCTGTATGGCCTGGGTGGGCTGTGCGCTTCTTGCCGCCGCGGCCCCCGTCGCCGGCGACCTGCCCCCCGCCGGTGACCTCTACGAGATCACTTCCGACGGGACGGTCTTCATCGACGCCGAGTCGGCGCTGGTCCGCACCTTCGGCCGGCCGTTGGAACGGCTGGGGCAGGAGGCGATCAGCGACACGATCCGCCGCCTGGCCGAGAGCCTCCCCGCCGGCGGAGCCCTCGACCTGCCGCGGTCGGTTCCCTGCGGCGAGTTGGACTTCCGCCGCGTCGCCGATGGCGTGCAGATCACCCGCGGCCACGGCGGGCGAGTGATCCTCGGGCCGGGCCAGCGGGGGATCCAGCTCGTGCTGGCGGCGCTGGATCAGCTCATCGCCGCCTCGCCGGCCAACGACGAGCCCCCCTCCCGCCGCGTGGCGATGTTCGACGACGAGATCGCCCCGGCGAGCGATCTGGTCGCCCTCTTCTGCAAGGGCAAGATCGACATCCGCAGCGACGTCCGCAACTGCGCGTGGATCGCCGGGGCCAACGCGTTCGGCCGACGGACGGTCACCGCCGAGGCCCGCGTGGACGACTGCCTGTTCCTGTGCTTCGGCATCAACTGGCCCTTCCAGGACTACAACGCCCATTGGGACCCCGCCAACGCCGGCCAGGACTGGCTGAAGAACGCCCAGCTCTGGTTCGACTGCAAGGGCGGGGGGACGGGAACGCGGCTGTACCTGATGGTGGAGACGAACTACGGCAACCCGGGGCCGGGCGTGGTGCTGATCGACTGCGAGGGGATGTCGCTGTACAACGGCACGACCGAGCGGGCGTCGAGCCGGGGCCCGGGCACCTACTGGCTGAAGGACTGTCGCGGCGTGCAGATCGGCCTGCGTGGCATCAACGCCTTCTGCCCGCCGGGGCCCAAGGGCCCCGAACCGGCCCACGACATCACCATCGAGGGCGGGGACGGGAACGTCCTTCACGCGATGCGCCTCTGGGGCCACGCCTCGGGCGCGACGGCGGTGAACTCCGACCCGAACCTGCAGGTGTGGATGGCGGCCTTCGAATTCGAGACGGAGGGCTTCGACCGCCCCGGCGTGCTGCGGTACTGCTTCACGCCGAAGCACCAGGCCCCGCCGCCGGAGACGGTCGCCGAGGTCCGTCCCGAGGCACGACGGCGGGCCGAAACCATCCTCCGCGAGTGGCGAAAGCAGCAGCGCACGCCCAGGCGGATCGCCGAGGTCGCGCGGCAGATCCTCGCCGGCCGGACGCTCCAGGCACCCTACAACGCGACACACGAGCAGACGTTCGTCTACGCCGGCGTGGACCTGACCGAGGGCCCGGAGGACCTGCCCGGCGGGCGGACGCTGCCCGCGCCGCCTTCGGTCCCGCCGACGGACGCCCCGCGCCTTCGCCGGCCGTTGGCATTCACGCAGGCGGCCGGGTTCGGCAAGGCCCTGCTGGACGCCGGCGCCGACCCGACGGGCAGGCGCCGCAGCGACGACGCCTTCGCCCGGGTGCTGTTCGACATGCCCGCCGCCGGCGTGGCGGGGATCCTGGAGGACATGCGCCGCGCCGGCGACGCCTACGAGGCCGCCCGCGCCCGCGACGACAAGCCCGCCGCCGCCGAAGCCGTGCGAAAGGCCAGGGCCTTCGGCGAGAAGCTCTGGCCCGTGAACCCCGAGGCCAAGGGCAAGAGGGACCGCCGCCCGCTGCGCCCGCCGCTGGAGATCCCGGCGGGCAGGTTCCGGCTGACGATGCCCCTGCTGATCTGGAACACCCGGCAGGTCATGGGCGCCGGGCCGGAGCGGACCGTCCTGGAGGCCGACGGCAACTTCCCCGCCATTCGCCTGGCCACGTTCGGGACGTTCGGCAACTTCGCCGTCGAGGGCGGGCGCGTCGGCATCGCCGTCACCGGGCCGGACCACAACTCCCGCCTGCCGGCCCCGCTGAAGAGCTACGTCCGCGGGTCGGACTTCTACAACATCACCTTCCGCGGGCAGTCCTTCGCGGGGGTGCACCTCGGCAACGAGGACGTCGACGTCATGGGCGGCGCGGAGTTCGACCAGAACCGCTTCGTGGACTTGAGCTTCCTCAACACCGGCAAGTACGGCATCTACGACAACGGGCATATGATCGACAAATGGCTGTGCCTGCACAACCGCTTCGAGGGTCAGTCCGTCGCGGGCATCGCCCTGAAGTTCACCTGCGTCATCAAGGGCGGCGTCTACGGCTGCACCTTCCGCAACATCGACGGGCCCGGCATCGACATCATGGGCGGGGCGCCCCAGTACGCCTTCCGTCCCGGCATCGTCACGGTGGATCAGTGCGAGTTCATCGAGTGCGGCCGCGCCGACGCCCCGGCGGTGGACCTCGGCTATGCGGAACTGGCCATGCTCACCCACAGCCGGATCACCACGCGGGGCAAGGCGGTGCAGACCGGGCTGATCGGCTCGCCGCAGATCGTCGAGGACATGGCCGTGGATGTCCGCACGGCCGGCGGGGGCCCGGCGGTGACGCTCCGTGCCGTCCGCAACGCCGCGACCGCCCGGGCCAACGGCCATTGCCTTCGCGACGTGACGGCCAACGGGCCGGTCGCGTTCGTCAACGACGCCAACGAGCACAACGAGCTGTTCGAGCCGACGCGCATCCGCCGGGGAATCGGCGAGGGCAAGGACATCGACTGGGACACCAACACGGCCGTGACCACCTGGCCGCCGCCGAACGGTTGGGTCCACCCGTTCGTGCTGTACAACTGCCGTTTCGGGGCGAAGCGATACGCCTACTCGCTGCTGAACGTGGACACGGCGGCGGGCAAGGTCCTGGAGGAAGTGGACCTGGCCCCGCTGGCGAAGTGACGCCCCCTCGCCGGGGCCGGCGGCGATCCGGTACAATGCCCTCTCCGCGTGACGCGGGAAGGAGCGCATGCCCATGACCCAGCCGCAGACCGTCGCCGACGCCGACGCCCCCCGCCCGGAAGACATGCCGACCGTCCGCCTGGGCGAGCACGCGATCTCCCGGTTGATCTGCGGGGCCAACTGCTTCAGCGCCGGCTCGCACCTGTCGGTGTTCGTCAACGCCGAGATGCGGGCGTGGTACACGCCGCAGCGCATCCTGGCCACGCTGCGCCGGTGCGAGGAGGTGGGGATCAACTGCTGGCAGTCCTCGCCGGGGCACCACCTCGATCTGTACAAGCGGCACATCGCCGAGGGCGGGGCCATGCGCTACGTCTCGCTGGCCTGCGACGACCCGCGGCAGATCGCCGACCTCGTCGACGGCGGCTGCATCGCCATCGCTCATCACGGCGAGGAGACCGACAAGGCCTTCAAGGCCGGGCGGCTGGAGAGCATCCGCGACTACCTCAAGCGAATCCGCGACGCCGGCGTGCAGGTCGGCGTCTCCACGCACATGCCCGACGTCATCGACGCGATCGAATCCGCCGGGTGGGATGTCGACTTCTACATGACGTGCGTGTACGAGCGGCACCGCACGGCCGAGGAACTCCGCGCCCTGCTCGGCCATGTGCCGATCCCCGTCGGGGAGGTGTACGTCCAGGAGGACCCGCCGCGGATGTTCCGGGCCATTCGGCAGACGGCCCGGCCATGCCTGGCGTTTAAGATCCTCGCCGCCGGGCGGCTCAGCGAACGCCCCGAGTGGGTCGAGGACGCCTTCCGCCGCACCTTCGAGGCCATCAAACCCACCGACGCCGTGATCGTCGGCATCTACGACCGCTACAGCGACCAGCCGGCCGAGAACGCCGCCCTCACCCGCCGCTTCGGCCGGGTGACCACGGCCTGACGCCGGCGACCGCGCCAAGGAGGCCCGCCCATGCCCTATGCTCTGTCCGTCCGCTTTCTGGCACTGTCGGCGACGCTGCTGTGCCTGGCCGCCGCCCTCGCCGCCGACGTACCCGCCCGGATCGGCGGGGGCAACATCCCCGTCCGCGGCGACGAGGCCAAGTTCAAGGCGCTCCAGGCCCTCGGGGCCGGAATGTGCCGCATCCCCGTCGACGGCCGAGCGTACTGGAACGCCGGACGCAAGGAGGCCACCCCCGCCAAGGCCGACGCGGCCGTGCTGATGGCCCGGGAGCACGGCGTCACGCCGATGCTGCTGTTCGAGTATTACACGCGGTGGCATGGCGAGTTGGGCGGGTACGAAAAGTGGTTCGCGATCGGCAAGGCG
Organism: uncultured Planctomycetaceae bacterium; assembly: GCA_964385465.1. GTDB lineage: Bacteria > Planctomycetota > Phycisphaerae > SM23-33 > SM23-33 > CAYLPJ01. The sequence continues at coordinate 26,392 of CAYLPJ010000001.1, forward strand.
TTCGCCGGGCGGTTCGCGCCCGGCAGCGAGTTCCTCGAGTCCAGGGGCATCGCCGGCTGGGGGGTCACGACCTACACGGCCGTCAACGAGCCGATGTGGCGGGCGAACAACCCCGAGCCGATCGACCCGAACGCCTACGCCCGCGCCCTGGAGGGCCTGGCCGACGGCGTGCACAGCGTGAGCGGGGACCTTCGCGTCTGCCCCGGCGGGTTCCAGGAAGTACCCCTGTTCCAGGGCAAGTGCCGCTACCTCAAGCCCATCGTGCCGCTGCTGAACGGCGGCAAGCTGTGGGGGATCGACATCCACCGCTACTGGGACGTGGACTACGTGCCCATGCACAAGGGCCGCCGCTTCTCGCTCCAGGCGCAGTTCGACCTCGTCAAGAAGCGGGAGGGGATCACGGCGAACATCCACTTCCACACGACGGAGATGAACTTCAAGAAGCGGAAGGTCACCGAGGACCAGGCCGCCCGGGGCCTGCTCACCGCCCTGTGGGACGCCCTGACCGTGGTGGGCAACGAGGGCAACTGCGTCAGCGACTTCGTCCTCCCGTGGAACATCTTCCACACGACGGAGAAGGACACCAACTACGGCCTGTGCACGCAACTGGAGCCGTGGACCCCGACGGCACGCGGGAGGGTCCTTCGGGCCGTCTGCCGACTGAGCGACGGCATGGAGATCGTCCGCTGCGACCCCAGGGGCACGGGCGTGACGGTCCTGGCCGGCGGCGGGCGGAGGATGTGGGTCTGGCAGAACCGCAAGGGCTGGACCAACCGCCCGGGCGAGCGGTTCCAGCTGGCCGACATCCCCGCCGGCACGCAAGCCATCGAGGTCCACGCCTGGGACGGCCTGCGCAAGACCGTCCCCACGACCGGCAAGCGAACGCTGACCATCACCGACCTCGCCCCCGACCAGACCTACATGTTCGTCACCGCCGGCGATCAGCCCAACTGACGGGGCTCCCGCTGTCAGTCGCCGAACAGCGACGACCGGGGGCCTCTGGCGGGGCTGGAGCAGTTGGCGTACGTGGGCCAGTCGGCCTCGTAGTCATCGGCTTCGTTGCCCCAGGTGGCCCAGCCGGCGCGCGTTCCTCGCGCGAAGAGTTCCAGGTACGGGCCGGGGCTGCAACTTTCGATGATCTCGTACTGCTCGTCCGGCTTGCGGGAGTGCTCGCGCTTGCGCGTCTTGATGATATTGACCTGCCGGCGCCCGGGCTTGAGCGTTCTGAGGTGCCCCCGCACGCCGAACAGCAGCATCTCGGTGGTGTTGCGGAAGTAGAAGCCGACACCGCGTCCGTCCGGGCCGCCGTCTTTGCGGACCTTGTGCCAGATGATGTTCGTCTTGTAGGTGAAACCCCAGGCCTCCATGACCTTCAGGCCTTCGGCCAGCAGGGCGTTGGGGACCCACAGATAGAGGTGGCTGGGTGTCTTGGCGGCAAGGTAGACCGGAATCCGGAGGATGTCCTTGAGGCCGAGGGTGCTGTACCGGGACAGCCGCCGATGCTCCGGCGCAACCTTGCCCGTGCGGTTGGAGAACTGCCAGGGCGGATCGGCAAGGATCGTCTTGAAGGTCCGTCCATCGATGAAGGCCTCGAAATCCTCGGCAGCGATCGGCTCATTCATGGGATCAGTCTTCCACGTACAGCTTCCTGGTGATTCCGAACACGAGAATAGGACATCCTGCGCCTCCGCCCCCCTCGATCCGGGGCAGCAGTTTGCTCATGTGCGTGGTGGACGCACCGAAGGACGAGCCCCTTCCCAGGCCATCAAAGACGTCCTGGAGGTCGTCGCACCGAGTGACGATGATCCCCACGCTAACCGCGCGAAGATCAAACAACAGACGGAAGTTGTTCAGGTCCCTGTCGTAGAAGGGATCCTTGTTGTTCCACTCGACCTCCAGCGCGACGCGATTCTTGTAACAGTCCACCTTGTGTGTGGGGCTTTCCATCGTGCGCTCGTCCACGACCACCTGCGTGCTGAAGCCCTTCTCGACCCAACCTCTGGCAAACAACTCACGGTCGATCGCATCCGACACGCCCGATTTCCTGCCCCCGCCGACGGTCAGCCAACTCCGCCGAAGTCTGAACGCCGCCAACACCTCGGTGACGTCCCTGAACTCCGAAGGGAAGTCGTGATGCAGGATTGCGCATGCATGCTTCCACTCATGGACCTCGTAGTGGTCCCGAACGAATTGAGGAAGGAGATCGATTGTCATACCTCGCACCCGATACGAGCCCTGGAAGGGCGCTGCGAGGGCATCATTCGCCCGGCCGCGCGTTGCCTTTCGAACCTAGCCCGCCGGGGGCGCAAAAGCAACCCCGTCAGCGATAGTCTTCGCCGTTGTGGCTCTGGGCGACGCGTTTCTGCCAGGCCTCGAGTTGGGTGCGCATGGCGGCAACGCGGTCGGGGTGCTTGTCGGCGACGTTCTGCTTCTCGCCGGGGTCGGCGGCGAGGTTGTAGAGCTCCAGCTTGACGTTGCCCCCGCCCTTGCCCTTGCCTCGCTCCATGCGGTGGAGCTTCCAGGGCCACTCCAGCCACGCGGCGTGGCCGGGGAAAGCGTCCAGGGGGAGCTTGCGGGTGATCTTGCCCGCATCCCGCCCGAACGTGTGGGGGTCGGGCTCCTCGCCGGCCTGCTGGGCCTTGAGCATCGCGGCCATGAGGCGGGCGCTGGGCGTGCCCCGCCCCCCGGTGGGGTGGCTCCAGAAGCCGATCGGCTCGGGGCGCTGCCTGACCTTGCCCTCGATCACGCCGACGAGGCTGATCCCGTCCAGCGGCGGCTGATCGGGCACGGTGACGCCGACGATGTCCAGCAGCGTCGGGTAGATGTCGCTGGTCACGCAGGGCACGTCGGTCGAGGCCGGCTTGGACAGCCGCGCGGGCCATTCGAGGATCGCCGGGACGCGGAGCCCGCCCTCGTAGACCTGGCCCTTTCGCCCGCGCCCGCCGGAGGAGGCGTTCTTGAGCCCGCCGTTGTCGCTGCAATACCAGAGGATCGTGTTCTCGTGGATGCCCATCGTCCGCAGGGCCTTGCGCAGCTTGCCGAACGCGGCGTCCATGCCCGTCATCTCGCCGCAGAAGTCCCGCATGTTCTTCGGCTGGTCGGCGTAGAGCTTGCGGAACTCCTCCGTCGCCCGATGCGGGCCGTGCGGCGAGCCGAACCATACCACCGCAAGGAACGGCTTGTCCCCCTTGGCATGCTTGCCGATGAACTCCAGCGCCGCGTCGACGGTGACCATCGAGCTTTCCCCCTTCATCTGCACGGCCTTGCCCTCGTGGCTGAGGATGGGGTCGTTGTCGAAGAAGTTCGGGGCCGAGACCCACTCGTCGAATCCGTTGGCGCCGGGGGTCAGCGGGCTGCCCTTTCGGACCGGCCCGAGGTGCCACTTGCCGAAGTGCCCGGTCACGTAACCGGCGGACTTCAGGGCCTCGGCGATGGTGACCTCCTGCGGGCGCAGCGTGTGACCCCACTTGAAGCACCCGAAGCGGTTGGGGTGCCGCCCGGTCATCACGCTGCCGCGCGTCGGCGAGCAGACCGGCGCGGCGGCGTAGAAGCGGTCGAACCGCACGCCCTCGGCGGCCATGGCGTCGAAGTTCGGCGTCTTGATGACCGGGTGCCCGGTGTAACCCATGTCCCCGTATCCCTGGTCGTCGGCCATGCAGAGGACGATGTTGGGCTTGCGGGTCGGTCCGGCAAAGGCCCCGCGGGCCAGGGCCAGGCAGGCCCCGCCGCCGAGAGCCCTGAGGAAACCGCGACGATCGATGCGCATGGCGTTCTCCTTATGCGGGAAGCGATGGATGTCGGTCTCACCATAGCCGCGACGCGCGGCCGCGGCAAGGCGGGCGCTCGTGCCGGACCTCAACGTCCCGCGTCGCGCCGGGCCTCGCCGAGCAGCGCCATCGCGTGCATCAGCGACGCGCCGCGGAAGTAGAAGCTGCCGAACGCCTCGCCCCCGACGGTCTTGGGCGGCTGGCCGGCGAAGGCCTTCGGCAGCGGGCTGGCTTCATCCAGAAACTGCACGCAGGCGAGCGCGGCCTGACGCTCGGCGGCGGCAAGGTAGGCGGCGTCACCGTACAGGCGGAACCACTCGACGCGCTTGCGGATGGCCTTGGCGTGCGGGCCGGGGGTGGTGGTCCGCGAAAGGTCGGCCACGTCCGCGGCGGGCTTCTTCGAGGGCGGGGACGGCCTCTCGCTCAGCGCGGCCGCGAGATCCGCCTCGCTCAGGTGCAGCGCCGCGAGGCGGTGCAGCCTGGCGGCAATGCCCTCGGTCAGGCCGTCGGGCAGGTCCTTCGCGCGGTCACGAAGCGTCGCCGACAACTCGGCCGCGTGGCGGGCCAGGCGCAGCGACTGCCCGGGCGTCTTCTTCCCGGGCGACGTGCCCTTGACGTCCGGGTCGAAGGTGAAGGGCACGAAGCCGTACGTCTCGGCCCGGGCGATCTGCACGTCGAGCACTTTCCGCAGGATGTCCGCCAGCCGGTCGCGAACGGCGGCGTTCCGCGCATGGAGCAGCGCCGCCGTCCACAGCCGCAGGTGCGCGCCCTGGTGTGCGGGGAAGCCCGCCAGGCTGCCGGTGCGGTCATCGGCGCCGGTGTAGTCGCCGTGGCGGCAGTAGAGGGCGCGGTCCTGGTCCCAGTAGTGGGCCTCCCAGACGCCGAAGGCGTAGCGCTCCAGCAGCGTCGGCCCGCCCGCGGCGGGGGCGGGCATCGCCGAGAGGACCTCCAGGAACGGCACGCGGTCCTTGATCTCGTGATAGCAGGCGGCGTAGAGATGCTTGCTCGGGCCGGCGAAGTACGTGGGGCACTCGTGCTCGAAATCCCAGCCGAGGTGCTCGCCCCACGGGTACAACCCGGCCGGGCCCATCGTGTTGGCGAACCACCACCGCAGGGCCTTGATCGCCTCGTCGCGGTACCGGGGCTCGCCGGTGATGCGGCTGAGGTCGATCAGGAATTCATACATCGCCCGGTCCTCGTAGGGGTCGCAGCCGGTGACGGTGACCTTGTGCGGCCCTTCGCCGCCGAGCTTCGGCGGGTAGTTCAGCAGGCGGTTGTAGTGGTGCAGGCGGAACGGGGTGGCCATTCTCGACGTGTCGTACGGGCACGGGCGGTCGAAAACAGGCTGGGGGCCGATACGCGGCGGGGAGGTCCGCAGCAGCAGCACCGCGAACAGCGGGCTGTGCACGTCGCCGTAGCGGTCGCGGCCGTGGCGGATCATGCAATCGGCGAAGGCGGCAGCCCTGGCGAGGTGGTGGATCTCGCCGAGCGCCTCGGCCTTTCGGGCGGCGAGTTCCTGGCGGGTGGGCAGGCCTGGGGGGCCGTCGGCGAAGGCCTCCGGCGAGCCAAGGGCCGCCGCGATGCCGCGGACGACGCTGTCCCTGTTCCCGGGATTGGCCAACGCGATCGTGAGCGGCTCGGGCCCGCTGTACCTGACCACTGCGGCCAGCATCCGCTTGCCGCCGGTCAGCTTGGCCATCGCGCGCCGGGCCCGGCCCTGCCGGGCGGTCACGGTCAGGCGGCCTTCGGCACGGAAGAGAACGCAGGCCACGCGCTCGGCAGGGCCGGGGGCGAAGCCAAACCGCATTCCGGCCTGCGCGGGCAGCCAGGCGCGAAAACCGTCGCCGTCGCTGTCCCCCTGGCGGTGCGTGTGGGCGGCCCGCGGCGCCCCGTCCGTCCACCCCCAGCCGACGCCGGTCCACCGCGTCCGCTCGGCCTTGCTGAGGCGCCCGACGAGGGCGATCTCCCGTCCGATGCCCTCGCCGCCCCGCTTCGTGTCCGACGCGGCGAACGTCGGTGCGTCGCCGGCGGCCATCTGGTAGACGCACCAGTCGATCGTGCCCGCGCCCGTGAGGTCGAGCGTCTCGGCGGGGACGCAGCGGGCGTCGCGGATCTCCCCGACCGCAACGGAGGCGAAGAGGGAGACGGTGGCGGCAACCGTCCATGGAAGCGCAGCACGTCGATGGTTCATGGATCGCTCCGGTTGCGGCGAGAGCCTACCGGTTCAACACAGCGCTTCGCCCGACGACCCGCCGAAGCGCTCGGCCGCGATCGCCGCGAGCAGGTCGCCGAACCGCGGGTCCTCGCCGACGGTCGGCAGCAGCTTGATCGTCGCGGCCGCGGCGGCAGGTGAGGCGGCCCGAGCGGCCTCGATCTGCGCGGGGATATCCTTTCGCACGTGCCCCCCGGCCGAGAGGAACAGCGGCAGGACCTCGATGGATTCAAAGCCTTCGTCGGCCGCCGCGGTGAGCGCATCGGTCAGCGCCGGCGGGCAGAACTGGAGATATGCCAGGCGCACGCGGCCCTTGCCGGCGTCCTTGGTCAGCCGGGCGGCGACGGCCTCGAACGGTTCCCGCCAGGCCGGATCGCGGCTGCCGTGGGCGAGCAGGATCATCGCTTGGGTCGCCATATCGTTTGCCTAGCGCCGCCGCTTGTCTCGCATCCGGTACTTCAGCGTGTCGAACACGTGCGGCTTGCCGGTGATACGCGGATCGCCGGTGCGTTTCAGGTACGCGTCGAGGCGGGCGCGAAGCTGCTTCCGCGTCTCGGCGTGGGCGGGGTCCTCGGCGAGGTTCTTCAACTGGAACGGGTCCGCTTCGCAGTCGTACAGCTCCTCGGCGGGGCGCTTGGCGAAGCAGAGGTCGTAGTACCGCTCCATGCCCGGCTTGTCCCGGTTCTTCAGGATGAACGACTTCGTCGGCCCGCCGTCGCAATCCCGGAAGCCCAGCTCGGGCGACCCCGCCGGCCAGAGGTCCGGCTTGAGGTTGTGGATGTACAGCCAGCGGTCCGTGCGGATCGCGCGAGCGGGATAGCTTCGCAGGTCGTCGGGGCCCTGGCAGGCGGTATGGCGTTCGCGACCGAAGATCACGGCGTCGCGGGCGGGATCGATTCGCCCGGACTTTTCGGCCGCGAGGATCTTCATCAGCGACTCACCGGTCACGGCGTCGGGGACCTCCACCCCGCCGGCTTCCAGGAACGTCGGCGCGAGGTCGGTGAAGGAGACGAAGTCCTCGACGCGCCGGGCGGGCTTGACGCGCGCGGGCCACATCGCGGCCAGGGGGACGCGGGCACCCATGTCGTAGAGGTTGGTCTTGCAGCGCGGGAAGGGCATGCCGTGGTCGCCGGTCATCACGACCAGCGTGTTGTCCAGCTCGCCCGCCTCTTCCAGCAGCTTCAGGGCCTTGCCAACGTCGGCGTCGAACCGCTGGACCTCGAAGTAGTAGTCGGCGATGTCCGAGCGTACGACGGGGTCGTCGGGCCAGAACTCCGGCACGGGGACTTTCGCCAGGTCCATTCCCGCGGCCTTGCCGCTGCCGGCCTTGTAGGGCCGGTGCGGGTCGCTCGTGCCCAGCCAGAAGCAGAACGGCTTGGACGTGTCTCGCCGCTTCATGAAGTCGTCGAAGCCGCGGTAGTGCGGCCCGACGGGGTGGTGGTCGACGTACCCCCCGGCGTTGAGGCTGCCCGGACCCCAGCTCTTGCGCCACCGGCCGAGCTGATAGCCCGCCTTCTCCAGGAGCAACGGGTAGACGGGGAATTTCGTCTTCAGCGTGGACCAGAGGTTGGCCCCCTCCTCCAGGCGGTAGAACATCTGCCCGGTGAGAATGCTGTTGCGGCTGGGGGTGCACGACGGGGAGGCCACAAACGCCCGGTCGAACAAGACGCCCTCGCGGGCGATCCGGTCGAAGGTCGGCGTCTCGACGACCGGGTCGCCGTACACGCCCGCGTGGGGCCAGCCCCAGTCGTCGGCGATGCAGAAGAGGATGTTCGGCCGCTTGCCTCCGTCATCCGCCGCCGGCAGCCGCCGCGCCAGCGCGCCCCCGGCCACGGTCGCCGCTCCCGCCCATCGGAGAAACTCCCGTCTGGTCATTGCTCGTCCCTCTGCTGAGAAGGCCTGCCGTTCACGGCCGCGGATACGCGGCAAGACCGATTATGCGAAACGCCGAGGCCCCAACGCAACCGGATGCGCCTTGCGAGGCATCCGGGCAGGCCCCGCTCAGTTCTCCGAAGACAGCGCCATCGGGCGCTCGCCGACGTACGCCGAAAGCGTCCACGGCTCCAACTCGGCGATGCAGACGTCGTGGAACGTCGCGCGCCCGCGCTCGGTGAGCAGCTCCACGTCGCCGCGGGCGGGGGCCTCGGGCACGTGCGTGGTGAACAGCCACCGCCCGTCGAGGTAGGCCTCGACGTGTTCGCCGCGGGCGAGTATGCGCAGCTCGTAGTCGCGATCGAGCTCCAGCGGCAAGGCGCAGCGGTCGAGCACGAACCGCTGGTCACGCTGCGGGGGATGCATGGCGAAGCCCGTCACATCCGCGCCCCAGCCGAACAGGTCGTGACGCCGCCCCACGCCGATCTCCGCGGCCCCGAGCTGGAAGTCCAGCGAGAGCATCACGCCCGATCCGTCGGCCGAGCGGACCACCACGCCGCATCGCCCGTCGCCGCGGTACCGCAGCCTGGCAGTCACGTGCAGGTCGGCGAGGTCGCGGGCGACCGTCTCGGCCGCGCCGGCGACGCCATGGGTGATCTCGGCCGAAGCAGCCTCGACAACGGTCCTCCGCTCCAGGGCGGCCAGCCCGTCCCAGTACCGCACCGTCAGCGTGCCGTCGGGCTCGACATCCAGCCGCTTGGGCGCCGCCCACGTGCCGTCCCACTTCTCGCTGTCGTCGCGGATGTGGTGGTACAGCATCCGCTGCCCGCCGAACTCGATCGTCCGGGCTACGTACGACGCCAGCCGCGCGTACCCCGCGCCCACCAACAGCGGGTCCTCGGGCAGGCGGTAGGGGCCCTCCAGCCGGTCGGCGACCATGTAGTACGTCCCGGCCGTCTCCCGCCGCCCCGGCGTCTGGACGCGAATGCCCGCGCAACTGCCCGTGGAAAACAGCACGTAGTGTCGCCCGTCGTGGACGAAGTGCTCGGGCACCTCGTTGTGGTAGAACCGCCCGGTGGGCCCATCCAACGGGGGCAGATGCTCCCACGTGGCGAAGTCCCGCGTGCGGACATGGGCGAGGACGGCCCCGGTGTGGTCCGGGCCGTCGTCGGGGCGGGTGGCGCAAATCAGTGCGTGCCACGAATCGTCGCCCTCGACCTGGAACAGAAACGGGTCCCGCCACCAGACGTGCGGCCAGCGGTCGCTCGGGGCGTCCACGTAGTGCGGCCCGGCCGGGCGGAGGCGACAGGCCCCCGCCATCGCCTGCCAGGACGCGAGGTCTTCGGACTCGTAGAACACGGCCGTCTGAACGTTGTCGACGGACTCGCCGAGAACCATGACGAACCGCCCGCCGTGACGGACAACCATACCTGTGAAGGGCCAGTGGGGGACGATAAGGTCCTCGAGGCGCTGCCAGTGGACCAGGTCGTCCGAGACAGCGTGCCCGACGGCGAACCGCCCGCCCTGCGAGGCCAGGTAGAACAGATGGACCCGCTCCTCCCAGCCGAACAGCCAACTGTCCCAGAGCCTCTCGCCTTCGCCCGGCCGGTAGATCATCGGTCGCCTCCGTCGATTCTCCGCGGTGCGGGGAACTGGACGCGCCCACCGCGGAGACGTATCATAGATGGTGCATCTCCGCGGTACCAGAACGGACTCGCGGCTCGCCTCGCATGCGGCGCCTCCCACAACCGTTCCGGTCCCACGGGGCGGCCTTAACCCGGGAGGTAAGGCCATGATCCGGAGATGGTGTGACGAGGCGGGGTTTTCGAACGGTCGGTCCACCCATCGGCTCGCGGGGGCGATCTGCGCGCTGGTCGCGCTGGTCGCGCTGGCCGCCACGGCAGCGGCCGATGCGCCGGCGGCGACCTCGTCGCAGTCGGTCGCGGCGAGGCCGACGGCCGTTTTGCCGGCCGCCCGCACCGGGCCGTCAGAACCGCCGCCGGCCCTGGGCGAGGGTCTGTTCGGAACGAGCAAGGTGGCCATCTGGGCCTTGGCGGGCGCCGTGGGCATCCTGGCGCTGCTGATCGCCCTGCTGATCACCCACGCGGCGAGGCAACGGCGGTTCGAGAAGGCCCTTGCCGAGAGCGAACAGCGGTACCGCCGCATCGTCGAGACGACCAACGAGGGCGTCTGGACCATCGACGCCGATGCACGGACGGATTTCGTCAATACCAGGATGGCCGAGTTGCTGGGCTACACGCCCGCCGAGATGCTCGGGATGCACCTGTTCGACTCCATGGACGACGCCGCCCGCGGCAGGGCCGAGCGGCTGTTGGCCGAACGGCGTCGCGGCTTCAGCGCCGAGCACGAGTTCATCTTCCGCCGCAAGGACGGCGAGCCGCTGCACGCCGTGCTGTCCACCACGCCCTTCATGGACGACGCGGGGCGCTTCGCCGGCGCGCTGGCGATGGTGACCGACATCACCCGGCGCAAGCACGCCGAAGGGCGCCTGCGGGGCAATGAAGCCCGCCTGACCGCCCTGATCGAGAACACCGACGGCAGCATCTGGTCCGTCGACCGCGAGTATCGTCTGATCGCGGCGAACTCGGCGTTCCGTCGAAACATCGCCGCCGCCTGCGGTCAGCCGTTCCAGACGGGCGACAACACACTGCCCGAGGCCCTCGGCGCCGAAGCCCTGGCCGAGTGGCGTGGCTACTACGACCGCGCCCTGGCCGGCGAGCAGTTCAGCGTGGAACTCCGCCGCCGCTTCGTGGACACCTCCCGGTTCATGGAGTATCGCTTCAACCCGATCCGCGAGGACGACGGCTCCGTAACCGGGGTGACCGTCTACGGGCGGGACGTCACCGAGCGCATCGGCGCCGAGCGGGCCGCCCGCGAGTCCGAACTCGAGCGCAGCACCATCCTCAACACCCAGCCGCAGGCCGTCATCCTCCAGGACCTGGATTTCCGCGTCGTCTGGCCGAACGACGCCGCCTGCCAGGCCGCCGGAATGAGCCGCCGGGAATTGATCGGCAAACGCTGTCATGAAATCTGGCAGAAAAGGGACCGGCCGTGTGACGGCTGCCCCGTCCGTCTCGCCATGCGGGAGGGAGCCCCCCGGGAAGCCATTGCGGAGGGCCCCGAGGGGCGCGCCTGGCGGGTTCGCGGCTGCCCGGTGCGAAACGACCAAGGGGAGATCGTCCGCGTCGTGAAGATCGCCGAGGACATCACCCGACAGCGGCAGATGGAGGCCCAGCTCCGTGAGGCGACGAAGATGGAGGCCGTCGGCCACCTCGCCGGGGGGGCCGCCCACGACTTCCGCAACCAGCTCCAGGTCATCGAGGGCTTCGGGCGCATGCTGCTCCGCCGCGGGGAGGTGACCGAGGAGGGACGCGAGAAGATGGAGCAGATCCTCGCGGCGGCCGACCGGTCCGCCCGGCTGACCGGGCAGTTGCTTGCCTTCAGCCGGCGGGAGGTGCTCCAGCCGCGTGTGGTCGAGCCCACCGAGCTCGTGGGCGACCTCCGCAAGTCGCTGCCGCAGCTCCTCGGCGAGGATATCTGCGTGCGCTTCAGCCTCCGCTACGGTGCCGGCCCCGTGCGGGTCGACCCCGGGCAGTTCCACCAAGCGGTCCTGAACCTCTGCCTCAATGCCCGCGACGCCATGCCCGACGGCGGGGAGCTCACCATCGAGACTGGCCCGGCCAACCTCGGGCAAGACTCCATTCCCGTAGGCGAGGACCCCCGCCCCGGGCGGTACGTCGGCGTATCCGTTGCCGACACGGGCACGGGCATGGACGAGGAGACCGCCTCAAAGGCCTTCGAACCGTTCTTCACCACCAAGGAGGTGGGCAAGGGCACCGGCCTGGGGCTGTCGATGGTGTACGGGTTCGTCCACCAGAGCGACGGCATGGTCACCTGCGACAGCCGGCCGGGAGAGGGCACGACGATCACGATGTATTTCCCCGCCTTCAGGGAGTCCGCCGCGGGCAACGGTGCGGATGCGACCGTTCCCGACAACCGCACCAGCGGCGACAGCCCGAGCGACGGCCTGCCCGACGGTACCCGGCCCACCGTCCTGCTGGTCGAGGACGAAGAGGCGGTCCGGCGGATGCTGGCCGAGAAGCTCGCCGAGGCCGGCTACGCCGTCCGCCAGGCACCCGACGCCGAGGCGGCATTGCAGCAGTTGGGCCGGCACGCCGGGGAGATCGACGTGCTGGTCACCGACGTGGTCATGCCCGGCATGGACGGCCCGGCGCTGGCCAAACGTGCGGCCGAGCTTCACCCGGACCTGAAGGTGCTGTACGTTTCCGGCTACGTCGGGGAGGAGTTGACCCGTCGCGGTCTGGACCACCTGCGAGACCACGTTCTGGCCAAGCCCTTCGGCCCGGCGCGCCTGCTGGAGCACCTGGAGCGCCTTCTCACCCCGGCGGAGTAGCCGTCGCGGCTCACCCGGCCCTTTGAGCGCGGAGCCAGTCGAGCCAGGCCTTGACGCCCTCGTCGGTCCGGGCCGAGACGCGGAGCACCTCGGCGGCGGTGTTGACGTGGGAGAGGTCCTCGGTGACGCGCGCGGAGTCGTACTCCAGCACGCCCAGAAGGTCCACCTTGGTCAACAGCACGACGTCCGCCTTCTGGAAGAGCGTGGGGTACTTGGCGACCTTGTCGTCGCCTTCGGGTACGCTGAGCAGCACGGCCCGGCGATGCTCGCCGAGATCGAATGCCGCCGGACAGACCATGTTGCCCACGTTCTCGATGAACAGGAAATCGATGGCGGCCAGGTCCAGGGCGTCCAGGCCGCCGGCAACCTCCTGCGGGGAGAGGTGGCAGCCGCGGCCCGTGTTGATCTGGATGACCTGGGCGGCGGCGTCCTGGAGGCGCTCGGCGTCGCGGGTGGTCTGGAGGTCGCCGACGAGGATCGCCGACTTCGCCGGATCCCCCAGCCGGGGCAGCGACGCCTGGAGCAGCGTGGTCTTCCCGCTGCCGGGAGCGCTGAGGATGTTGACGCACAGGATGCCCGCCTCGTCCATGCGGCGGCGGTTGACGGCCGCGAGGGCGTCGCTGGCGTCGAGGGCGCTTCGTACGACGTTGATCTTCATGATGCGGAGGCTCCGTTCTCGTCGGGGGTGCGGCAGACGACCGACGTGACGATGATATCGTTCCCGCGGAGAATCTCCACGTCCGCTTCGCCGCAGGCCGGACAGGTGAAGTCGTCGACGGTGGGCGCGTATTCGGCGTGGCAGGCGCGGCAGCGCCCGGCGAGGGGCACCTCGGCGGTGACCAGCCGGCTCCCGGCGGCGGGCGTGCCTTCGGTGAGCACCTCCCAGGCCATCTCCAGCGCCTCGGGCACGACGAGTCGCATCACGCCCAGCTCGACGTGGACCTCCTCGACGGACTCGGCCCCGTGCTCGCGCGCCGCCGCCAACGACGTGGAAAGCACCCCTTCGGCAATGGACATTTCATGCATGAGACGCTCGGCTTTCCTCGCCTGTCAACAGATCCGCGGGAGGTCTTCGCCGTAGGGGCGCTGCACGATACGGCGCCCGCCGACGCGGGTGAGCAGCTCGACGAGGGGCAGATCGGCCGTGGCGCCCACGCGGCCAATGATCGCGGCCCGGCGGCCCGGGGGGTGCTCGCGGCAGGCCGAGAGCAGCCGGTCGGCGTCTTCGGAGGCGACGACGGCGACGACCTTGCCCTCGTTGGCGACGCTCAGCGGGTCCAGCCCGAGCAGCTCGCAGGCGTGGCGGGCGACGGGCGTCAGGGGAATGGCGTCCTCGTCGGCCTCGATGTTCCGCCCGGCGTCCTCGGCGAGGTCGGCGAGCACGCCGGCCAGGCCCCCGCGGGTGGGGTCGCGGAGGAACCGCACGGTCGCGCCGCTGTCGAGCATGGCCTCGGTCAGACCGGCCAGGGGGGCCACGTCGCTGCGAAGCTCCGTGCGAATGCCCAGGCCCTCGCGGGCACTCATCACGGCCAGGCCGTGCTCGGCGATCGGGCCCGTGACGAGGATCGCATCGCCCTCGGCCGCGGCGGGCGCGCCGGGCAGCGGCGGGCGCGTCAGTTCGCCGATGCCGGCGGTGGTGATCGTCATCCCGCCGGCGCCGCGGCGCTCGATGACCTTCGTGTCGCCGGTGGCGACGGGCACGCCGGCCTCGTCGGCGGTCGCGGCGATCGAGTCGATCACCCGCTCCAGCACCGCCACCGGCAGGCCTTCCTCCAGCACCAGCGCCAGGCTCAGCGCTCGGGGAACGGCACCCATGACGGCGAGATCATTGACCGTCCCGGCCACGGCGAGGCGCCCGATGTCCCCGCCGGGGAATTCCAGCGGCTGGACGACGAAGGCGTCGGTCGTGAAGCAGGGCCGCCCGGTCATCGTCGGCAGGACCGCGCTGTCGCCGAGGGGGTCGAGCAAGTCATTGCCCAGCCGGGGGATGATCCGCTCGGCCAGCAGCCGCCGCGTCAGCTCCCCCCCGCCGCCATGGGCCAGGATGATCCGGTCCTGGCCCGGTTCTCCGGGCCCGTTCATGCGCCGCCCCCCCGCCCGTACTTGTACCAGGCCGCGCACGTGCCTTCACTGGAGACCATGCAGGGCCCGACCGGCTGGGTGGGCGTGCAGCGGCCGGCGAAGAGGGGGCAGTCGGCGGGGTCGATCTTGCCCTGAATCACCTCGCCGCAGCGGCAGCCGGGGGGGTCGTAGTCCTCCCCGAATGCCACGCCCAGCCGCTCGCGGGCATCGTAGCGGCGGTAGGGCTCGCGAAGCTCCAGGCCGCTGGCGTCGATCGTGCCCATCGCACGCCATACCGCGGGCGCCGGCTCGAAGACCTGCTCGATCATCTCCCGCGCGACGGGGTTGCCCTCGGCCCGCACGGCCGCACCGTAGACGTTCTCCACCTTCGCCTCGCCGGCGGCGACCTGGCGGACGACGTGGAGCACGCCGTCGAGCATGTTTCCCGGCTCGAAGCCGGCCACGACGCACGGCTTGGCGTACCGCTCTGCCACGGGCGCATAGGCTTGCGAGCCGAGCACTACGCTGACGTGCCCGGGGCAGAGGAAGCCGTCGATGCCCACCTCGCCGGCAGACAGCAGCGTTTCCATCGCGGGGATGACGAGCTTGTGGCCGGGGAGGATGAGAAAGTTGTCGAGGCCCTCGAGGTGGGCCTCGAGCACGGCGGCGGCGGAGGTCGGCGCGGTGGTCTCGAAGCCGACGGCGAGAAACAGGACGGTTCGTTCGGGCCGGCTGCGGGCAAGGCGCACGGCGTCCCGCGCGGAGTAGACGACCTCGACGTCCGCGCCGTCGCCACGGGCATGCTCCAGGCTGCCCCCCCGGCCGGGCACGCGAACCATGTCGCCGTAGGTGCAGACGGTCACGCCCTCGCGCCGGGCGAGGTCGCAGGCGAGGTCGAGGTAGGCCGACCCGGTCACGCAGACCGGGCAGCCGGGCCCGCTGATCAGCCGCACGGATCCCGGCAGGAGACTCTTGACGCCGCTGCGGAAGAGGCTGACCGTGTGCGTGCCGCAGACCTCCATGATCCGCACGCCGTCGTGCGCGTCGGCGGCGGCCTCGGCGATGGCGTCGACGAGTTGGGCGGTCTGCCGCCTATCCACCATCGTGGTCCGCCGCGGCGTCGGGGCCGAGAGGGTCGCCGGCGGTCGGCTGGAGTTCGGCGGGCATTTCGCCCAGCCCGCCGGCGTCGAGGTACTCCCAGGTCTCGCGGGCCTCCTCCTCGTCCAGGAGGGTGATCGCGAACCCGGCGTGGACGAGCACCCAGTCGCCGACGCCGGCCTCGGGCGTCATCGCCAGCGAGACTTCGACCCGGCTGCCCTGGAAATCCACCTCGGCCACGGCCCCCCCGGCCAGCGCGGCCGGGGCCTCGTCGGAACCATCACGTTGCACGGACAGGATCCTGCCCGGTACGGCCAGACACATATGCATATCTCCATCATTCTGGGCGCGGCGGGTTCGGGGCCGGCGCCGCGTGCGCCCAGTATAGCACGCCGCGCCGGACGGGCGAACCCTCAAGGCGGCCGCGAGAGACTGGCGGCGGGCGAACCGTTCGTGTACCAATGCTGCGAGCGACCCCCACAACCGGATGCCTGGAGACAGCGATGCGAAGCAGCCTCAGCGGGAGCATGGTCGGTACATCGCGGATTCGAGCGGGATTCATCGGCTGCGGCAGCCATGCCTGCCGGAACCTCTTCCCGGCCTTCGCCTTCACGGACGTGGAGCTCCGGGCGGTCTGCGACGTCGACCGTCCGCGCGCCGCCGAGGCCGCCCGGCGGTTCGGCGCGGCGGCCGTCTACACCGATCACAGGGAGATGCTCGACGCCGAGCAGCTCGACGCGGTCTTCGTGTGCACCAACTACGACGAGAACGGACGGCCCCGCTACCCCAAGCTCTCCGCCGACGCCCTCGCCGCCGGCTGCCACGCCTGGATCGAGAAACCCCCCGCCGCGTCGTGCCGGGAGATCGACGCCCTCGCCGCCGCGGCAGAGGACGCCGACCGGACGGTGATGGTGGGCCTCAAGAAGATGTTCGCCCCGGCCAACGCCAGGGCGGCCTCGCTGGCCGGCGAGGACGGCTTCGGCCCCGTCTCGCTGGTCACGGCGCAGTATCCCCAGGCGATCCCCCCGGCCGAGGCGATCGCCGCCTATCTCGCCGACCCGACGCCCGGACCCGTCGTGAGCTTCCTCGACCACCTCTGCCACCCACTGAGCGTGCTGGCGCTGCTGCTGGGCGAGCCCGCGACGCTGTTCTACCGTCGCAGCCCCGCCGGTAACGGCACGGCCGTGCTTGAGTACCAGTCCGGCGCCGTCGCCTCGCTTGCCCTGACGGCCGGGGCGGTTGCCAACGGGGGGATGGAGCGGACGATGATCCTCGGCTCCGGCGGCTGCCACATCACCGTCGAGAACAACATCCGACTGAGCCTCCACCGCGCCCCGTCCCACAAGTACGGGCGCAGCCCGGACTACTTCACCGGCGGATCGGAGGACGTCTCGGCGGTGTGGGAGCCGGAGTTCTCCCTCGGCCAGCTCTACAACAAGGGCCTGTTCCTGCTGGGCTACTACGATGAGATCGCCGAGTTCGTCTCCGCCGTCCGCGACGGGCGGGAGCCGACCCGCGGCACGCTGGCACAGGCACGCCACATCACGCGCACCTTCGAGGCCTTTGCCGAGGGCCCGGGCAAGGTGATCGAGCTGTAGGGCGGGGCTCAGGCGATCTCGACGTTTTCCCGACTCCAGTCGCGGATGGCGGACCCCAGGGCCTGCTTGTTGGCGGGGGGAACGCCGAGCATCTTCTCCGGCAGGGGAAGGAAACCTCCGCCCTCCCAGAGCAGATCGCACTTGGCGAAGACCTCGCGACGGACATCCTCCGGCGTGCCCAGGGGGAGAATCCGCTGGCCGTCGATGCACCCGCAGAGCACCAGCCGACCGCTGGTCCGCCGCCGGGCGGCCGCCAGGTCGTTGGCGGTGGTCTGCACCGGGTTGAGGATGCGGATACCCACCTCGATGAAGTCATCGAGGATCGGCATGACGTGCCCGCAGCTGTGATGGCTGATCACGACGTCCTCGCCGAGGGCGTCGCGGTAGAAGTCCGCCAGCCGCCGGAGGCGCGGCTTGAACAACCGCCGCCACGCCTCCGGGGAGATCGCCAACCGATCCTGCATGCCGTAGTCGTCGCTGAAGTTCACGTGGTCCGGGCCCAGAGCCACGTAGTGCTCGGCGATGCCCATCTCGAAGTCCAGCAGCATGTCCAGCAGCCGCTCGGCCGCGGCGGGCTCGGCGGCGATGGCCACGAGGAACTCCTCAGCCCCGAGGATGTTGAAGCCGTTCTCGTAGAGGAAGTACGGGTGGTTGACGCTGAGGAAGAACCGGTCGCGGTCGATGGCCTCGGCCGCGGCGGCGAGGTGCTCGTGGCGCCGCGGCGCGTGGGGATCGGGTGGGACGAGGCGGTCGATCTCGTCGATGGACTCGATGGCCGGGCCTGTGGGGAAGACCTCGCCCTCGACGTCGGTCCAGGTGACGCCCCAGAGGTCGCGCCATCGTTTCGAGCCCGGCGAGGGCCTCAGGTCCGCCGGCCAGGCGCCGTGATAGCAGACGCCCTTCGACGGCGGCGGGTAGCACACGTGGGAGGGGCTGTCCCAGCCGATCACGCGGCGAAAGTTCTCTTTCTCGTCGTATCGCATCGCGGGCTCCTTCCGGGCCGTATCGATACCCCTTCGCCCCGGCAGGCACAAGCCTCACCCGCGTCGGCGGGCGGGCAGTTGCCTGTTGATCTCGCCCAACGGGTGGCGGAGAATGCGGGGGCGAGACGCTCAGGTTCACCAGAGAAGGACGGGACTATGCGTACATGGGTACGATGTGCGGTCTGTGGGCAGGCGGCCCGCTTCGCGGCGGCCTCGCTGGCGATGGCGTTCTGCGGCGTGGCCTCCGGGCAGGACGACGGCCGACGCATCTACGAAGAGCAACTGCGCGTGCGTCTGGACCGTCAACTGGCGGACGTCCGCGAGGTCGGCGTCGACGGCGGCGGGTGGCTGAACTTCGTGCTGTTCAACTACGACGACGCTTCGGCCCGGAAGCACCGGACGCTGAGGCAATACCAGCTCCGCGGCTGGGCGAGCGCCAACTACCGCGGCGAGCACCGCGCGTACGTCCGGGCGCTGATGGGCTACGACGACTGGAACTCCGGGCAGAACCCCGTCGAGCGCCGCGGGGACGAGTTCACCTGCCTCGAGGTCGAGCGGGCCTGGTACGAGTTCAACCTCGAACGCCTGCTGTTCAACCGGACCGGGCAGGAGCCGGACGTCGGGCTCCAGGTGAAAGTCGGCCGGCAGTTCACCGAGTTCGGCACGGGCTTCGCCCTGTCGATGCCCCTCGACGCGGTGCAGATCACCGGACGGGTTCGCGACCTCGAGGTGACCGGCCTGCTGGGGCTGACGGATCACGACTCGCGGAACATCGACGACTCGCTGGCCGTCTACGATCACCAGCAGCGGTGCCTGTGGGGCGTGCAGCTTCGGTGGCTGGGCTTCGACCGCCATCGCCCGTTCGCCTACTACCTGCACCAGAACGACCACACCGAGGAGGACCCCGTCGACACGGCGCAGCGGTTCGACTACTCCTCCCGCTACGTCGGGGCCGGCTGCGAGGGCAGCGTGCTGCTGCCGAACCTTCACTACCACGTCGAGGCCGTCGGGGAGTTCGGGCGGACCTACTCCGACGGCGTGACCGACGGGCCGCAGGACAGCATCTGCGCGATGGCCGTAGACGCCCTGGTCGAGTACATCGCCACCGAGACGCCGACAAAGCCGCGCGTGGGCTTCGAGTACATCTGGGCCAGCGGCGACGACGACCGGTCGATCAGCGCGACCTCCACGGCCGGGGGCAACACCGCGGGCACGCGGGACTACGCGTTCAACGCCTTCGGCTACCGGGACACGGGGCTGGCCTTCGCCCCGCGGATGAGCAACCTGCACATCTACGCCCTCAACGGCAGCCTGTTCCCGCTGGAGTGCGTCGATCTCTTTGAGAAGTTGGAGGTCGGCTCGAAGGTCTTCTTCTACCACAAGTCCGCCGACAGCGGCGCCATCAGCGACGCCACCGCCGACAACGACGCCTCCTATGTCGGCTGGGAGTGGGACCTCTACTGCAACTGGCGGATCACCTCCGACCTGAGCTGGACCGTCCGCTACGGCGCGTTCATGCCCGGAGCGGCGTTCGGAAACCAGACCGACTGCCGCCAGTTCCTCCTGACCTCCGTAACGCTGAGCTTCTGAGACGAGGCAGCCCTATGACAGTCAAGCACGCCATCCCACGTCTGTTCGCGTACGCAGCGCTGGCCTCCATGGCGGCCGCGAGCGGCTGCGGCGACCCAACGCTGAACGTATCCGGAGGCCAGGCCGCCCTGCCCGCCGACGAGGGCTCACCGGGCTTCCTCGACCGGGTGGCTTCCGGCCCAACGGTCTCGGAGAACGACGCCTTCCGCGGCGTGCTGATGCTGATCGAAGGCGACGACCCGGCCGAGACGTTCCAGCAGCGCGTCCGCACATTGGCCGAGAGCGGCGTGGTGGACAGCACGTGGAGCTTCGACGCCGATCGACCGATGACCAAGGGCAAGCTGGCCTACATGATCTGTCAGGCCTGCGACATCCGCGGCGGGGTGATCCTGCACGCCACCGGCCCCTCGCAGCGGTACTGCCTCCGCGAATTGCAGTACCTCCGGATGATGTCCGCCGGGCCGCCGTACGCGGAGGTCACCGGCATGGAGTACGTCGCCGTGCTCACCCGGGCCGACACCTATCGCCGAAAACAGGACATCCCGGTTATAATGGAGACGAAGGCAGGAGGAGAATGACCATGAATACACTGCGCAGCCTCACGTGGATGACCGCCTTCGTCCTGGCCGTCGCGACCGTCGCCTGCGGGGCCGACGCGCCCTCCGGCCGCGAGGCCCCGGCCCCCGCCACCAAGCCCGCCGCCACGACAGAGCCGGCGCCGCCCCCCCGAAACACCGAGCCCCTCGACGTCGAGGTGGTTTCGGTCTCCGGCCCGGCCCAGAAGATGGTGATCCGCGAGGACGCTCGGAAGTGGTTGCCCCTCAAGGCCGGGGAGACGCTCAGCGAGATGACGATCATCCGCACGGGCCTGGGCGCGAAGGTGGAACTGAAGTTCGAGGACCGAGGCCGGGTGACGGTCAACAACGCCACGAAGATCGGCCTGGGACAGCTTCGCAAGACCAACGGCAGGGCCCGGGCGGACCTGGGGATCAAGTACGGCACGATCCGCGCCAGCGTCGAGGGCAAGCGCAGCCGCAATGACTTCCGCATCGCCACGCCGGTGGCGACGTTGAGCGTTCGCGGCTCGACGGCGGACATGGGCTTCCTTGCCGATTCGGACATCATCATCGACGCCGACACCGGGCAGTTCCAGATGGGGGGCACCGGCGGGTCCGGCAACGCGCCGGGCGGTGGCAAGGGGTCGCGGAGTATCGTCGGTGGGGAGACGGGCACATCGGGCGGCAAGCCGCCGATCATGTTCATGATGCGCCAGCGGAACAACCCCACCACCGACACCTTCGGCTCGACCGGCCAGGAGAAGAAGAGCCAGAGCCGCGACGGCAACACGGGACGGAACACGACGACCACATCCTCCGGCGGCAGCAATCCCGTCCCGAAGGTGCCCGATTCGGGCCGCCGGCGCCGTCAGAGCATCGTCCCCGACGACGAGCCGGGCTACCCGTGATCGGTCGGTCATGACCGAGTGCGACATTCACCCGACCGCCAAGGGCACCGGTGACCGGCTGGCCCGTCGGGCCGCCGCTGCCCTTTCGCGAGCCAGGCCCCGAGCCCTGTCGGGGCGGTGACCGTTCGCCCTGCCACGCGCTACCAGACCATCGTGGGGTTGGCGGGGCCTTCACCGAGGCGGCCTCGACCACGCTGGACACGCTGGACGAATCGGCACGCGGCCGCGTGCTGAGCGCCTGCTTCGACCCCGACAAAGGCCACGGCTACACGCTCTGCCGGACGCACATCAACAGGTGCGGCTTCTTCCTGGGCAACTGCGCCTGCGTGGAAGAGCCCGACGACTTCGAGTTGGCCGGCTTCACCATCGAGCGGGACCGCCGGGGTTGTTCAGCAAGGGATGCGGCGTCTCCGTCGGAGGAGTCCCACGGAGGCGGTCGCCAGCAGAGCGATGGTGAGCGGCTCGGGGACCACGTTCAGCGCGAAGCCGTAGGTATCGTCCCCGCCGCCGGCGCGGATTCGCATCCGCACGGGCTGAACGCCCGGCGGGAGGCTCAGCGTTCCGGTGAGGTAGTCGTGGGTCAGCCCGAGCGTCTGGCCGGTGGCGTCGTCGAACTGCCCGTCGCCGTCAAGGTCCCATTCCCACGTCGCCGGGCCGGTCGGCGACTCCGGCGGCGTGCCGTCCAGGTTGATCTGCTCGCCGGGGTTGATGTCCACGGGGGTATTGGGGTCCAGGTCGGGCACGTGGTACGTGACCGAGCCGACGAACAGCTCAATGGCCACGCTCGCGGCGGGGGACTCATCCTGCGGTCCCACCTCCCCGATGAAGAGGTACAGGCTCTCCTCGACGCCCTGGGAAATCAGCGGAAAGCGAACGTCGATGCTCCCGCCGACGCCCAGGCTCACCCAGCCGTCGCTGGTATCCACGGCGAAGTTCTCCACGCCCGGCACATAGGAGGCGTCAGCGTAGGCCAGCGTGGCCACGTTCGCATCGAGATCCCCGTCGGCCTCCAGGCCGAAGAGCGGCCCCGGATGCATCGCCGTGGGCGTGTACGGCGAGGCCGCGCCCTTGCGGACGATGCCCGGCGTAACGGTCGTCAACGGGCTGTCCAGCGGGACGATACGGTCGGCGGTGGTGGCGAAGTCGCCATCGAGGTCGAAGGCGATGAAGTCCAGGTCGAACCCGGAGAACACACCGCTGGAGCCCCCCGCGCTGGAGTCGTCGGTAACGGTCACCGAACGGATCGAGCCAAGCCCCGCGGCGCTGACCTGGCCGCGAAACAGGAAGGTCTGGCCTTCCGTCTGGTGGGGAAGCATGGTCACCGGCAGCACTTCGGCCCGCAGGGCGGACGCCGATACCGCCAGCGCCGAAAGCGCGAGCAAGAGGCGAGCAGCCATTGTCCTGTTCCTCCTGGGCACCTTGCCGAGCAGGCAAGGGCCTCCTTAGGACGGCCGAGGGCGAGCAGTCTCCCGCAGCCTGATGTCTTTGCAGACACGGACTCTACACGAACGAGCCCGGTCAGATCGAGCGGGCGCACGGGCTGAGCGGCCCGTTGACCCATGGTCAGCATCCTATCGCCGAAAGCCGCGGCTGTCAAGCGCCCGTTGCTCAACTCCGGCGGAAAACACGGCGGGCACGCGGCTTGTAGCCGCCGCGGCCGGCGGAGTACACTACCGCCATGACCGGCAGCGAGGGCAACAGGGCGTCCAGGCCGGTGGCGGCCGTGCTGGTGGGGCTGGCGGCCACCGCCGTGATCGCCGGCGCGCACCTGCTGGGCCTGGACCGCCGGGCCGAGTTGATCGCCCTGGACATGCGGTTCCGTCACGCCTCGGGGGCCCCCGACGCCGAGGGCGTTACGGTCGTCCAGATCGACGACCGCAGCCTGGAGCAGTTCGGCCGCTGGCCCTGGCCACGGGCCCAGATCGCCGCCGTCGCGGACGTCCTCGCCGAGTGCGGCGCGAAGGTGGTTGCACTGGATATCATCATGCCCGAGCCGCAGCCGACCCGGTACGTCGCGCCGGCAGCGGACGTCTACGACCCCGATACCGCCCCCCTGGTGGGCACGGGCCGACCGAGGCCCGTCTTCGACGACGCCGTCTTCGAGCGGACTCTCCGTTCGGCCAACGTGCTGCTGCCGATGCACATCTCCTTCGGCGAGACACGCGACGCCAACGACCGCGCAGCCGATGCCATCGCCGAGAGGCTCCTGGCCGACCAGCCCGATAGCTCGTTCGCCGCCGTCCGCCAGGCCCTGCTGGGAGACGTACCCGAGGATACCCGCACGCCGGAACTGGAACGGGCCGCACGCATCTACTGGCGGGCGAGAGCGCTGCGGTCCATGCGACGGTTCGCCCTGCCCGACAGCGCCGTCAAGGGGTACCCCGCACACGAAGGCACGCTGGTCCCCCCCACCGTGCGGTTCGCCGAAGCGTGCTTCCGCAGCGGGTTCGTCTCCTTCCCCCGCGAAGACGACGGCGTGATGCGGCGCATCCCCCTTCTGGCTCGAAGCGGGGATGATGTCTATCCCCACTTCGCCCTGGCCCTGGCGGCCGAGTGGCTCGCCGACGGCAACGCCGCGGCCATCACCGCCGAGACGGATCGCGTCCGCCTTGCTCCGGCCGGGGGCGATCCCATTCGCGTCCCCGTGGACGACAACGGGGCGATGCTGATCCACTGGCGGTCCGAACGCCGGCCGTTCGAGGCCCTCTCAGCCGGGATGCCGTGTGCAGTCCGGGACCTCCGACAATCGGCGGACAGGAGCCGCCGGCTGGCCCGCCTGACGGCCCTGGCCCTGGCCCGACGGCTGGGGCAGGAGGACCTGCTGGGCCTGTTTGCCGAAGCGGACCGACTGTACCTCCGCCGCATCGAGCGGGAGGTGGCGCGGCAGCGTGCGAAACTGTTCGACCCCGGCGACGTGCGGCCACCGCCAACGGACCTGCGCCGAACGGAGAGCGACATCGAGCGCCGGATCGCCGAGGGGACCAGGGACCTGCTGGGCAATCTGGAGTTTTTCGTCGGCTCCCTGCCGGCGGACGATCCCAACCGCGTGGAGGTCGAAGCCCTCGCCGGCCGTTACCGGCGGCTGACCAAGGCCGACGACTGGCGGCGCAGCGAGATCGACCGTCTCAAGTCCCGCATCGCCGAGAAGGTCGCCGGGCGCATCTGCCTGGTGGGCTCGACCTCCACCGGGGCGGCCGACTTCGTCCCCACGCCCGTCGAGCCGCGTATGCCGGGCGTGGAAGTCCACGCCCACATTCTCAATACGCTGATCACCGGCGCGTTCGTGCGCCGCGCGCCGGCATGGGTCAACGTGCTTGCCGTCCTGCTGGCGGGGGCTGCCGTGGCCCTGGCCGGGGCCAAGTTGCCCGTCTTCCGCGCCGGTCCGCTGGCCGCCGGACTGCTGGTCGCCTACACGGCCGGGAATGTCTTCGGCCTCTTCGCCGGGCTGGGCTGGTCGGTCGCCCTGGTAGCCCCCGCTGGCGCGATGGTCGCCAGCTTCCTGGCCGTGACGGCCTATCGACAGTTCACGGAGGAACGCGCCAAGCGTCACATCCGCGGACTCTTCGCCCACGCCCTCTCGCCGGCGCTGGTGGATCGGCTGATCGAGGATCCGTCCCTGGCCCGGCTTGGCGGGGAGCGGAGGGAACTGAGCTGCTTCTTCTCGGACCTCGCGGGGTTCACGCCACTGTCGGAGCGGCTGGGCGAGGGGAACACGGTCGCCCTGCTGAACCGTTACTTCGACCGCATGACCGACGTCATCCAGCAGCGCTACGGGGGCTATCTCAACAAGTTCCTGGGCGACGGCATCCTCGGGTTCTTCGGGGCGCCGGTCGTCCAGGAGGACCACCCCCGCCGTGCCCTCGCCGCCGCCGTCACCTGCAAGGGGGAGCTTGCACGCCTCAACGAGGAACTCACCGCCGAGACCGGCAAGCCCGTGCGCCTCCGCTGCCGCATCGGGCTGACCACCGGCGCGGCCATGGTCGGCAACTGCGGCTCCAGCCAGCGGATGGACTACACCGCCATCGGCGATGTCGTCAATCTCGCCAGCAGGCTGGAGTCCGCGAACAAACAGCTTGGCACGACGGTTCTCGCCGAGGAGGCCACCTGGCTGGCCGGGGACGATGGCACGTTGCTGGCCAGGCGGATCGGGCCCATCGTCGTCGTGGGCAAGTCCGAGCCGGTGGCGGTCTGGGAGGTCCTGGGCCGTCGGGAAGACGCCGAGGACGCCGACGACCTGCGCCGGGCGTTCGAGCAGTTCGATGAGGGCGTCGCCCTCTTCGCCGCTCGCCGGTTCGCCGACGCCGCCGCGGTGTTCGAGAACGTCCTCGCCGCCCGCTCCGCCGACGGCCCGGCCGCCGTGTACGCCGACCTCTGCCGCGAACTCGCCGCATCCCCCCCGCCGGTCGACTGGGCCCCGGCCATCCGCCTCCAGGAGAAGTAGCCTCGCCGCCGCGACAGCGGGCTTGGAGATGCCCCCCGCGCCCGCGTACGATGGATTCGTCAGGAGACGCGATGGACTGCACGCGCAACAGACTCAAGGGAATCCCGGGGGCGCTGCTCGCCCTGGCCGCGTCGGTCGCGACGGCGACGGCGGCGGTCGACCTGGGGCCGCGTCACGTGGACCCGGCCAACGGTTTTTCGATGCGCCCGCCCGTGGCCGTAACCAAGAGCGGCGAGGTCGCGGTCAACCGCCTTGCCCGGTGGGTGCGGCGGGACGAGAAGACCGGGGCGATTGCATGGACGCTGACCGTCCGCCGCGAGCCGGGGCCGCCGGAAGGCAAGAGCGTCGGCGAGTTCGCACCGATCCTCGCCAGGCGCTACGCCGCCCGCAAAGATGTCCGCGTCGAGAGCGTCCAGCCGGGCAGGCTCGCGGGGCGTGACGCCCTGTTCGTCCAGCTCCAGAGCGGCGCGAAGGCCCGGTTCTGGCAGACCGAGGCCCGGGTGCTCGCCGATGAAGGCCACTTCCTCGTCGTCGCCGTGCACGGGCCTCTGGGCATCCGCGACCGGCTGGAGGAGATCCGCCGGGAAACCACCTCGACGCTGCGCCTGCTGGACCGCGAGGCCCTCGCCGCCGCCCGCAGGGCCAACCTCGCACGCGGGCGAGACCTGCTGCGATCGATCTCCCCCGGCGACTTGACCCGCGCCGCACGCGCGGAGGACCGCTGGTACCTGTACCGCCGCGACGGCAAGGACGCGGGCTTCTTCCACCTGGCCACGACACGCGCCCGGCGCGGGCTCACCTCCGGCGTCCAGGTGCGAACGTTCGCGCGGCTGGAGTTGCGGACCGGGCAGGTCATGTTCGTCCGGCGCGTCCTGTTCGCCACGCCCGACCGCTCCAAGGAGCGCTGGAGCGAGACCGCACGCGTCTACAAGCACGGGGCCCTGGTCAAGCGGATGAGCGAGACCGGCCAGACCGAGGGCGGGGTGATCTCGTGCACGATCTCCGACGGGAGCAAGTCCAAGGCGCGCCGCAAGCCCATTCCGCCGGCGCTGGCCGCACACTATCTACCGAGGGCGTTCGCCCCGCTGCTGCCGCGGCTGGTGGACCTCGACACGCCGTCGGGGTATGCTTTCGCGACCTACACCACGGCCGCCAACGCCTTCGACCAGCGAACGCTGACCGTAGCCGAGCCGGAGAAGATCGTTCTCGGCTCGGGCACGGAGCAGGCGGTGCGCCTGACCGATCGCGTTGCCGCCGACGCCGCCGCGGCCGTGCTGCACGTGCGGAAGAACGGCACGCTGCTGCGGATGCGGCTCGAGGAGGGCCTGGCCATGGAGCTGGCCGGCCGACGCGCCGTACTCCGCCGCTACGAAGACGCCGAGAAGATGATCGAGGCGAGGTAGAAGAAGCGTGGTACAGGGCGACCGGAGTACCGTGACACCGTAAGACGGGCAACCCGCCGGCCCGCGCGGGCTCGGCGACGGACAGACAGACGCCTCCGGCTCCTGCGGCATTCCGGTCGGCCAGTCACCCGGTTCCACGGGACAAGGAGTGAGCATGCCGAGTGAAGACGTATACGACGTGATCATCATCGGGGCCGGGCCCGCCGGGCTTGCGGCGGCGCTGTATGCGGCACGCGACCGCTACAGCACGCTGCTGCTGGAGAAGAACGGTCTTCCGGGCGGGCAGATCATGCTCACGGAACGGGTGGAGAATTACCCCGGCATCGTGCAGATCGGCGGGTTCGAGCTCATTGAGCAGCAGAAGAAGCAGATCGAGAACTTCGGGGCCGAGATCGTCGCCAACGAGGCATGCACGGCCGTGCGGCGGGACGACGAGGAAAGCCCGCTTTTCGTCGAGGTCGACGGCGGCGAGAAGACCTACCGCGCCCGGGCGGCCATCGTGGCCCCGGGCAGCGACTACCGACAGCTCGGCGTGCCCGGCGAGGACGAGCTCCGCCAGGCCACCCGCGTGAGCTACTGCGCAACCTGCGACGGGGCGTTCTATCGCGACAAGCACGTGCTCGCCGTCGGCGGGGGCAACACGGCCGTCGAGGACACCGTCTACCTCGCCAGCCGTTTCTGCAGGAAAGTCACGATGATCCACCGCCGCCGCGAATTCCGCGCGCAGGAGGTGCTGGTCGAGGAGCTCCGCGCCGCGGCCGGGGAACACGGCATCGACATCAAGCTGCCCTACGTGTTGGACGAGATCGTCGCCGACGCCGAGGGCAAGGAGATCGACCACGTCAAGATCCGCAACCGCGAGACCAATGCCGTGGAGGAGCTGAATGTCGACGGCGTGTTCATCTTCGTCGGCATGGTGCCCAACACGGGTTTCCTCAAGGGCACGGTGAAGATGGACGACGCCGGCTACATCGCCTGCGACCCCGTCACGCTCCAGACTTCCACGCCGGGGATCTTCGTCGCCGGCGACTGTCGCCAGCAGGCGGCCATGCAGTTGGCCACCGCGTGCGCCGACGGCGTCGTTGCGGCGATGATGCTCAAGAAGTACTACCGCGAGCCCGGTTCCTGGGGCCAGGCGGAACTCCCGGCCCCGGCGGGGTGGTGAGAGACGGCGAGGGGGCTACACCGCGAACGATTCCGGCGCAGCCGTTTCGAACCGCGTGCAGTTGGACAGGAACGTCAGGTAGACGTTGTCGGTCGGCCCGTTCCGCTGCTTGGCGACAATGAGCTCGTGGACGTTGCGGGGCACCCAGTCCGGCTCACCGCGGTGGTAGTAGTCCTCGTTGTGCAGGAGCATGACGACGTCGGCATCCTGCTCCAGCGAGCCGGACTCGCGGAGGTCGCTCATGCGGGGGCGCTGGCTGGGGCGGTCGGTCGGCCCGCGGTTGAGCTGGGCGGCCACGACGACCGGGATTTCCAGCTCCCGGGCCAGGGCCTTGATCCCGCGGGAGATCTCGCTGATCTGTTCCTGGCGGCTGTTGGCGCGGCCCATGTAGGTCATCAACTGGAGGTAGTCCACGAAGACACACTGGATGTCGTGGGCGGCTTTGAGCCGGCGGGCCTTGGCGCGGAGTTGGACGACCGTCAGCAGGGCCGTGTCGTCGATGAACAGCGGCGCCGGCCCCAGGCGTCCCGCGGCATCCTGGAGCAGCGTCCAGTCTTCGGCCGAGATCATCCCCCGCCGCATCCGCCGCAGGTCGTACCGCGCGTGCGAGGCCAGCAGGCGCTGGGCTACCTGCTCCTTGGACATCTCCAGCGAGAACAGGGCCACCGGAACGCCGTCCACCACGGCCATGTGCTCGGCGACGTTCAACAGCAGGCTCGTCTTGCCCATGCTCGGGCGGGCGCCGAGGATCAGCATGTCCCCGTTCTGGAAACCGCTGGTCAGCTCGTCCAGCGGCTGGAACCCGCTGGCCAGGCCCGTGATCAACTGCCCGTCATTGGCCTCCAGCGTCTCGAAGGTCTTCTGGAGAAGCCCCTCCATGCTGTCGGCCGTCTCGCCGACGTGCTCGCTGGAGATCTCGAAGATCTGCTGCTCCGCACGGTCCAGGACGTTCACCGCCTCATCCCGAGTGTCGAACGCCTCCTGCACGATCCCCGTCGAGACGACGATCAGTTGCCGCAACATCGCCTTGTCGCGCACGACGGTGGCGTAGTACTCGGCGTTGGCGGCCGTGGGAACGCCCTCGACGAGGGCGACGAGGTACTCGACGCCGCCGACGGCATCGAGCAGTTTGCGCCGCTGGAGCTCCTCCCGGACGCTGACGAGGTCGATGGGCTTGCCTTCCTGGCTCATGTCCACGAGCACGTCGAAGAGCCCCTGGTGGGCCGGGCGGTAGAAGTGCTCGCCGCGCGCGATCTGCACCACGATGTCGATGCATGGGGCGTGAAGGATCATGGAGCCGAGCACGCAGGCCTCGGCCTCGATGGACTGAGGGGGGACCCGATGGGTCATCCCCGCGGCGTCGGGGTCGGCAACGTACTGGGCATCCGGGGTTGTGCTTTGGGTCCGGGTCATCGTCGTCCGTGACTGGCTGCTCCGGGGATCGATTGTATCGCCGGGGCGGCGGGCCGTAAAGCGATTTGCGCAGAAGCCCCGCCGCGCCACCCTCAGGATCCGCCTCCCGGGAGCAGGCACCATACAACCACAGCCATCAAAAGGAGTTGCTGCGTCCAACCGCGTTCGGGTGGCCCTGACCTCCATTGTGCAGCAAGGGCCTGTCGACCTGCGGCGTCCCGCCTGAGCGGTCTCAGATACGTTCGTTGCGGTTCCTGCGCCCGACGCGGTTCGTCTGGCAAGGCGGCCGAAGCAGGCGATGCCGTAGCATCGCCGAGTCAGGCCAACGCGGCCAGGCGGGCCGGGGACCAGCAGGAACGCAACATAACTTGTCTGAGGCCGCTTAGAGCTCTTCGTCCTCGGCCGTCTCGACGGGCTCGCCCTCGTCCTCGCCGGCGCCTTCGATGTCGTCCTCGTCGGGTCGGGCCTCGCCGTGCAGCGGGACGACCCAGACCGATACGGTCGCTGTGACGTCGTGGCCGAAATCGAGCGTTACGTCGTACTTGTCCAGTTGGCGGATGGCCTCGGGCAGGACGACGTTCTCGACCTCGACAAACTGGCCCTGCTCGGCGAGGGCGGCGACGATCTGGGCCGGGCCGACCGAACCATAGAGGTGCCCTTCCTCGTTGGCGCGGGCGGAGATGGTCACTTCCTTGCCGTCGACCAGCTTGGCGCGGGCCTCGATCTCGGCCCGCTGACGGGCCAGCTCGGCGAGGTACTTCTCGCGCTCCATCTCCACCTGGCGGATGTTGGCCGCGGTGGGCTGGTAGGCAATGCCCTGGGGGATCAGGTAGTTGCGGGCGTAACCGGGCTTGACGTCGACGACGTCGCCGATGGTGCCCAGGTTCGCGACGTTTCTTCGCAGCAGCACTTTCATGCCTGAAGTCCTCTTGGTTGGTCGCCGGGCGAGCCGGCGGGGGCTAGCTGACGAACGGC
This sequence comes from uncultured Planctomycetaceae bacterium, assembly GCA_964385465.1. Classification (GTDB taxonomy): domain Bacteria; phylum Planctomycetota; class Phycisphaerae; order SM23-33; family SM23-33; genus CAYLPJ01. Next base: position 56,870 of record CAYLPJ010000001.1, read on the forward strand.
ATCAGCGCCAGCAGGCGGGCCCGCTTGATGGCCCGCATGCACGACCGCTGGTGGCGCGCGCAGTTGCCGCTGCGCTTTCGCGAGAAGATCTTCCCCTGCTGCGTCGTCAACTTCGTCAGCGTGGGAATGTCCTTGTAGTCCACCTCGCCGACCTTCTGCCGGCAGAAGCGGCACTTGGCCTGCTCACGGAACTGGCTCTTCCGCTTGCGACGCGAACTCCTGCCTCTGCCTCGTGCCGGTCCTCGTTTTCTTGCCATGACGCTCGTGTCCTCTTGATGCCGTGTCTGTCCGCCCGCCCGGCCGTCAGCCGTCGCGGGAGGGGCCTGTCAAAACGGGATATCTTCGCCCCCGCCGAATTCGTCCTGCTCGTCGTACGACGACGGCGGCGGTTCGTCGGGCTCCACCCGCCGGCCGCCCTGATCGGGTCCCGGCCTCCCGCCGCCCTGGCCGCCTCGGTAGCCGCCACCGCCACCCCCACCGCCGCCGCGGGCCTGCTGACGTTGCGGAGGCGGGCCGGATCGACTGCCCCCACCCCCGCCGCTGTCGAGAAACTGGAAGTTCTCCACGATCACGCGGTGCTTGCTCCGCCGCGACCCGTCCTGGGCCTCCCAGGTGTCGAACTGGAGCCGGCCCTCGATCAGGATGAGCCGGCCCTTGCTGGTGTACTGGCTGATGATCTCGGCGGGCTTGCCGTAGGCGCGGCAGTCGACGAAGCACGTGTCCTCGCGCTGCTGGCCGTCGCGGTCCCTGAAGCGGCGGTTGACCGCAAGGCCCAGCTCCACCACCGGTGTCTGGCTGGGCAGGTAGCTCAACTGCGGGTCCCGCGTGAGGTTGCCGACCAGGATCACCCTGTTGTAGCTCGCCATCGCTTCGCTCCTTCTCTCTGCCGCCGATGCCCGCGCCCGATCCGGACGCCCTGGCGGGTCACTCGCCGCCGGATTCGCTCTTCGACGAGGTCTCGGCGGTCTCCGTGCCGGCCTCGGTCCCGCCGGCGCCCTTCTCGCCGCCTTCGGCTTCGCTCTTGCCCGCGCCTTCGGCCTCGCTCTTGGCCGCGCCTTCGGCTTCGCTCTTGGCCGCGGGCTTCTCTTCCGCCTCGCCGCCTTCGCCCTCGGCCTTCTCGGCGGCGGCGCGTTCGGCCGCCTTGGCCGCGGCCGCTTCCTCGCGCCGCGCGGCCCGGCGGGCGCCGGCGGTGGCGGGGGTGTCGGCCTCGAGCTCCTCCTCGGGCAGGTTGTCCCGCCGCAGGACCAGCAGTCGGAGGACGCGCTCGTCGAGCTGACTGTCGTGCTCGAGCTCGGCGATGCGGTCCGGCTGGGCCCGGAAATAGACCAGCGCGTACAGGCCGCGACGTCGGCCTTTGATCTCGTAGGCCAGCCTCCGCTCGTCCCACGGCCGGAGGCTCAGCACCTCGGCCTCGATGCGGTTGAGGAGTACGCGGATCGGCTCGCTGGAGGCCTCGAAGTCGCCGGAGCCGACGTCCAAAAGGAACATCGCTTCGTAGGTCGTTTTCCCGTTGCTCATGTCGCTATGGCTTTCCGTTGTTCGCCGGCCCGCCGGCCCACGCGCCGCGCGGCGCGTCAGGCGGGTCAGCTCTCGGCCTTTCGGTTGTATCTGTCCATCACGAACGTCATGCCTCGGGCCAGCCAGGCCTCGACGGCGTCGGCGGCCGTGACAATCGCCGGCCCGACGGCCTCTTCCTCGGCCTCGGTGAACCGCCCGAGGACGTAATCGGCGCCGTCCATGCGTCCCGGCGGGGCGCCAATGCCGATTCGCAGCCGGGGCACGTCCCGCGTGCCCAGCTTGGCCAGGATGTCGGCCAGGCCCTTCTGCCCGCCGGCCGAGCCCGACGCACGGGCTCGAACCATGCCGGTGGGCAGGTTCATGTCGTCCAGCACGATCATCAGGTCCTCGCCGGCGGCCTTGTAGTACGAGGCCAGTTCCTGCACCGGCGAACCGCTTCGGTTCATGTACGTCTGCGGCGTCAGCAGCATCACGCGCCGCGGCGTGCCGTCCGGCCCGATCGGGCGGGCCTCGCGAAGCTGCCCGCCGAAGGCCTGTCGCGGTGCCTCGGCCGACCACCGCCGGGCCAGCTCTTCCACCACGCGGAAGCCCACGTTGTGCCGCGTCCGGGCGTATTGCCGCCCGGGGTTGCCCAAGCCCACCACGAATCGCCGTCTGTCGCTGGTCTCATCCGGCACGGCGGCATCCCGCGAGCGTCCCGGCGGCCGAGAGGATCACTCCTCCTCGCCGCCCTCTTCGCCCTCGCCCTCGCCTTCCTCGGGCGTCTCTCCGATGAGCTCGGGCTCGGCGGCCTCTTCGCCGACCTCTTCCTCTTCCGGCTCTTCGGCAATCATGCTGCAGGTGCAGAGCGTGGTCTCGGGGTCGTCCAGCAGCTTGATGCCCTCGGGCAACTCGATGTCCCCGAGCGTCAGCGACTCGTTGAGCTGGAGCTCGTTGATCGAGACGCGGAACTCATCCGGGATGGAGACGACGGGGCACTCCACCAGAACGCCGACGACCGGCTGCTGCACGACGCCGCCCTCCTCCTCGCCCGGGGCCGAGCCGCGAAGGACCACCGTCACGGTGATCTCCACTCGCTCGTCGAGCGAGACCCGCCAGAGGTCCACGTGCAGCACCATGTGGCCGAACGTGTCCCACTGCACGTCCTTGATCAGCACGTTCTGCTTCTTGCCGTCGACGTCCACCTCCAGCACGCGCTCGCCGTGCTGAAGCGCCAGCTCCAGGTCGTGCTCGCTGATGGTGACCGCCTCGGGGGTCTCCTTGTGCCCGTAGATGATCGCGGGCGTCAGGCCCTTCTCGCGAAGCCGCCGCATCTGGCGGGTGCCACGCTCGGGTCGAATCGATGCCTTCATCTTTGCCATGCCCTGCTTCTCCTCGGCCGCGAACCCGCGGCTATCGGCCGTCCTTCAGAAAGAGGCTGCTGACCGATTCGTCGTTGTGAATGCGGTAGATCGCCTCGCCGATCAGCTCGGCGACGCTGAGCACCTTGAGCTTGCCGACCGCCTCGACCTTCTCGTCGGGAACGGGAATCGTGTCGGTGACCACCACTTCGTCGATGGGCGCCTCGCGGAGCCGCTCGACCGCCGGCCCGGCCAGCACGGCGTGCGTCGCGCCGACGTAGATGCGCTTGGCACCCTTCTTGCGGCAGAGGTCCGCGGCGCTGGCGATGGTGCCCGCCGTCGAGATCATGTCGTCCATCATCAGAACGGTCTTGCCGTCGACGTCGCCGATGATGCGGCCGACCTCGACGTCCGAGCCGCTGACACGCTTCTTGTTGATGACGGCCAGGTCCCCGCCGAGGCGGTGGGCGTAGACCCGCGCGCGCTTGGTGTTGCCCACGTCCGGGCTGACCAGCACGAGATCCTCAAGCTTATGCTGTACCCAGTACTGGCTGAGCACCGGCTCGGCGTACAGGTTGTCCACCGGAATGTCGAAGAAGCCCTGGATCTGTGCCGCGTGCAGGTCGATCACCAGCACCCGGTCGGCGCCCGCCGTGGCGATCAGGTTCGCCACCAGCTTGGCGGTGATCGGCACGCGGCCCTCGTCCTTGCGGTCCTGGCGGGCGTAGCCGAAGTAGGGCATCACCGCCGTGATCCGCTCGGCCGAAGCGCGGCGGGCGCAGTCGATGAAGATCAGCAGCTCCATCAGCGTCTCGTTGACCGGCCAGCACGTCGGCTGGATCACGAAAACGTCCCGTCCGCGAACGTCTTCCTCGAGCTTGACCATCAGTTCGCCGTCGGGGAAGGGCGCGATCGTCACTCGCCCGGGGGTGATATTCAGGTATTCGGCCACTTGGCGCCCAAGCTGCGGGTGCCCGCGGCCGGTGAAGATCTGAAGGTTTGAGATCACGACGACGCCCCCTTCAGCCGTTCGGCCATGATGGCGTCCACGCGGGCGAGCTCGTCGGGGGTGTTGATGCTGAGCACGTCCTCGGGGGGCACGGCGGGCACGGCGGCGAGGCGTCGGCCGTCGGCGCGGAGCAACTCCAGCGCGTCGGTGAGGTAGTACTCGCCCTTGGCGTTGTCGTTGGTCAGTCGCCCGAGCGCGCCGCGGAGTGCGTCGGCGTCGAAGCAGTAGATCGACACGTTGACCTCGCGGACGGCGCGTTGGGCCTCGTCGGCATCGAGATACTCGACGATGCCGGCCAGTTCGCCGGCGTCGTCGCGGAGGATGCGCCCGTATCGGCCGGGATCGGGCAGGATACTCGTCGCCAACGTGCAGGCGGCGGAGGTCTCGGCGTGGGTGGCCAGCAGTTGCCCGAGCGTCTCGGCGCGAATCAGCGGCCCGTCGCCGGCCAGCACGATCACCGGCCCGTCGAGCCCGGCGAGATGGTCTTCGCAGACCATCACGGCGTGCCCGGTGCCGAGCTGGGGTTCCTGGAGAACCCATTGGACGTCGTCGCCGTCGGCGGCGAACGCCTGCTCGACCCGATCGGCCTGGTGGCCCACGACGGCAAGAAGGCGGTCGCAGCCGGCGGCGCGGGCGGCGTCGAATACGTACGCAAGCATCGGGCGCCCGCAGACCGGGTGGAGGACCTTCGGCAGGTCCGAGTTCATCCGCGTGCCCTTGCCCGCGGCCAGGATGATCGCCGTGCTCGCCATGAAATCCCGTCGAGAAAACGCTACCCGGCCAGGACTCGAACCTGGAATACAAGGACCAAAACCTTGTGTGTTACCAATTACACCACCGGGTATTGGTGTACGGTCCGGTCGGCCGGGACGCCACCGGCTCGGCCTGGCAGTCTGACAGCGGCTGGGGGTCCGTCCGGAGGTCTGAATTCGCGGCCGCTACCTTGCGAACCCATTCCCCGCCAAGGCGGGGTCGCCCGTGCGAACGGACAGGCGTCGTTAAGCACCGTACTTTAGAAAGCCTCTCTGAATGTGTCAACCCCTCGCGGGGGAACTTTTCGCGCGTGGGCTGATCCGCCGGCGGTATGGCGGCGGACCGGGGGCTGCGGTCGGGTTCGTCCCTGCCGAGGCCTCAGTCCCAGGCGGCGTCGTGGTAGCGGACCTCCAGCGTCGGGGCGTACGGGCCGGCAATGGTGAACTGGAACTCGTCGTCGTTGTCCCGCTGGCGGAGCCCAAGGGCGAGATCGTCCGGACGGGACACGCCGGCCACGACGGATGCGTCCAGATCGAACGACTGCCAGCCGGTCGAGCCCGGCGCGGGGCCCTGGTGAAGCACGTCGGCTCCGCCGAAGCCGTCCCAGATCTGAACGCCGGTCAGGTCGGCCACCGCCGGGTTGGCGAACGGCGAGTCGTCCAGCGTCTCGTGCAGGTCCTGGACGGTCAGCAGACCCTCGTCGGTGTTCCTCTCGGTGACGTGGAGGTTCAGCGCGACGTCGTCGACGACCAGGTCATCCCGGCCGGTCCAGAAGTGCTGGTCATAGCCAAACTGCAGCCAGGACCGGTACCGCCCGCCGAGGACCGGGTCGCCCACCGTCGCCGTCGTGCCGTACGCTTTCGACCACAGGACCGCGAGGTCCCATTCCACGCTGCCGGCCGGGCGGGCTTGGTCGCCGGCCAGATTGTACGTCCGGCTCGACCCGGCCGAGATGACCGGACGGTCGGCGGTGTCGGTGTTATTGGCGGCCGGGTCGGCCTTGCCGTAATGCTGCTGAAGCGGCGTGACCTCGGCGAGGACGTCGAACTCGCCCTCCGGCATGCCGTCGGGCATGTCGTAGCGGGAGACGGCCGACCGGTAGCCATGCAGGAAGCTGCTGTAGTCGACGGTCTGACTGTCGAGCAGCACCCGCGCGCCGTTGTCGCGGCGCTGGAGGAAGACGTCCACCTGCGCCGAGCCGGTGATGCGGGCGTTGCCCTCGTTGTAGACGAACACGCCCGTGACGCCGGAGGACCGGCCGGGCACAACCTGGCCGCCGGGGGCGTAGACGGAGAAGCTGTAGGCCACGTCGGCACGAAGATCGCCGAAGGGCTCGGCGATGGTCACCGTACCGCCCGTGCGGGCGATGTTCGCGCCCTCGGGGGCCTCCTGGGGATCCAGCGGACGCAGGTCCGCATCGGCGTGCTGGACCTCGGCGTACAGGTAGTACTCCCCGCCGGCGATGTCCGCCGGGATCTCGATACCGCGCATGTAGTATTGCACACCCCCTCCCGGCCGCAGAGGCGGCGTGGTCGCGTCGAGTTCCCCGACCAGCACCGCTTCGCCGGGGTCGAACGACCCACTCGGGCAGGCGTAGACGTCGATCTCGACGTCTGATCGGAACGTCCGATTCCCCTCGTTGCCCACGCGAACGTAGACAGCTTTGCGTTGGAACGGCTGACCGGCAATGTAGGGATCAGACAAACCGACGTAGCCGAACGCGGCGGCAAGGTCTAGTTCGGCCTGGGCGAACGTGTAGGTCTCATAGGGGTAACGGTAGCTGTCGTTTTCGTCGTTGACGTCATCCAGTCCGTTGGCCGGATCGTAGGAGACGATCGACGCGATGACGTCGTAATCGTCCGTGGTGATATCGAACGGCAACTCGTACTTCACACGGTACGGACGGAAGAACCCGGCCGGGAGGTAGACCGGGCAGTCGCCCGGGTCGCCGAGGTCGATCACCGCACCGCCGTCGTGCGGCACGGCCTGGAGGACAACTCGCGCCGTGCCCATGGCCGTGACGTTCCCGACGTTACGAAGCGTGATCGTCGCGTAGCCGCCATCGCCGCCGACCTTGTCGCCCCGGATGCCGGTGAGGTTGACCCCGGTATCGAGGTCCACGAACGGGTCGGCAGACGTGATCCCCACGGAACCGACCCCGCCTTCGT
>CAYLPJ010000001.1:63757-333757 GCA_964385465.1 uncultured Planctomycetaceae bacterium
GAGCGTACGTGCCCGACAGGTCCACGTAGCCACGCTCGACGGCCACCGTCTCGGCCGTCGCCGCCTCGTTGTTCGTCTCGTCCGACTCGGCCACCGAGTCACCGGCGTCCACGTCGGCCACGAAACTGTACTCCCCCGCCGGCAGGCCCGCCGGAAGCGTGACGAACGCACGAGCCGTCGTCGACGCGCCCGGACGAAGGTTGCCGACGTACAGGTTCTCCACCGTCTCGACCAAACGGTCCGGCTCGCCCGCCGTCCGGGCGTAAATGTCCACGTCGATCCGACGACCCACGGGGATCGCCACGTTCCCCTCGTTGGTGACCGTCACCGGCAGGTACATCCGCGTGCCGTCGCCGCTGACCACCGCCGCGGGCAGCCGAAGCGCCGGGAACGCCGCCGTCAGGTCCACGAACGGGTCGGCAGACGTGATCCCCACGGAACCGACCCCGCCTTCGTAGCTGACGGCGTTGTTCGTCTCGTCCTCCTCGGCAAGCTCGTCGGCGCTGTCGATCGTCGTCTCCAGCGTGTAGTCGCCCACCGGCAGGCCCCCCGGGAGGTTCACGTGAATCGCCACCAGCCGCTGCGCCCCCGGCCGCAGGCCAGACAGGTTCGCTCGCGTGTCGCCCAGAACAACCGTCTCGCCGTCCACCGCCTCGACCGTTACGTCAACCTGCTCGCCAAGCGGCAACGCCACCGTGCCCTCGTTGCGGACCAGAACCTGCACCCAGCCGCGGTAGGCCTCCCCCGCCACCACCGCGCCGGGGAGCATCGTGCGAGCGTACGTGCCCGACAGGTCCACGTAGCCACGCTCGACGGCCACCGTCTCGGCGGACACCGCCTCGTTGTTCGTCTCGTCCTCCTCGTCGAGATCGTCGGCGGCGTCGATGGTGGCCACGAACGCGTAGGTCCCGGCGTCCAGCCCGGCCGGGAGGGTGGCGCTGACCGGCACGGTCTTGGACGCCCCGGCCGCCAGCCCGGCGACGGATACGTCTTCGACGGTGTGTATCACGTGGTCGCCCCCGCCGTCTGCACGGACGGCGATCTGGAGGTCCACCGTCTGTCCGGCGGGCATGGCCACGTTTCCGAGGTTGCTTACTACGACGGGCAGGCTCAATCGCGTGCCGTCGCCGGAGACGACCCCGTCGGGCAGATTGAGGGCGGCGAACTCGCAGGTGAGGTCCAGGACAGGATCGCCGACGATGATGGTGACGACGGGCCCGGCGTTGTCGTCCTCGTCGGTCTCCTCGACGGTATAGAAGCTGTCGGCGATGGCACAGGCGTAGTACGTCCCCGGTTCGTCGGGCGCGGTGAAGCGGAAGGTGGAGGTGACGGCCTGTCCGGCGGCCAGGACACCAAAGGCCTGCTCGGCCCCGGGCACCTCGTGCTCCTCGCCGACATACCCGGAGAAGTCGGGGTCGTCCTTGAGATACAGCGTGGTGTCGAACTCGTGCCAACCGGTCGGCGTGGCGGCGGCGTTGCCGGCGTTGAACGTGGTCACCGAGAGGGTCTTGGTCTGCCCGGGCAGGGCATTGATGACTTCCGGCGTGGTCGTGGTGACCTGGAGATTGGGGCCTACCTGGAAGCCTTCGACGTAGGAGACCTGTCGGACGATGGTATCCGTGCCGTCATACACACCGTTGTGCCAGTCGACCTCGGTCTGGACCTCCTTGACGACGCCGATTCCCTCGGCCAGCCACATCGTGCCGAAATCGTGCCCGGAGTCCGATCCATACTGGCCAGAGAAGTCCTGCCACCATGCGTCGTAGGTCAGCTTGGCGCAGGTGAGGGTGACATTGCCGGTCACTCCGGTGTAGGCGTCGGTCATGCGCAGCGTCACGGGCTCCCAGCCGTGGAAGGTGATCGTCTGCTGTTCCGTGCCGGTCCACGAGACGCCGTAGCCGAACTGGGAGTCCCACTCGCCGTGGTACGTCTGCTGACTGCTGTAGACGCCGCCGACGGTCAGTGTGGCGGGCACGAGGTTCATCGGCGCGTCGTAGCGATCCCACGAAGTGGTGTGCCCGTGCTCCTCATCCCACTCCTCCTGGTCCGTCCCGTGAACCCGAAGACCGGTGGCGTCGCCGCTGTACCACTGCGTCCGCCGCCAGCCGGGGATGTCCGGCCTGCCGTCCTGCTCCAGGCCCCAGACGGTATAGCCGTGCATCGACGTCGGCCCGACCGTCGTCTGGCTGACCTCGTAACCGGGGTCTCCGTTGATGGTGACGCTGTAGACACAGTCCGGCGCGGTGGCCACCGGGAAGTACTCCGGCATGTCCAGCGTGTTGCCGCTGAGCAGCAGCCGAGGCTCGAGCGGCTCGGCGGCGCAGACGGCCGGATCGGACAGAGTCGTGGACGGGCGGACGGACGGGGCGTGACTCATCAAACTACCTCCGGACACTGCGTGCGGATCGACCTCGCTCGCGCTGCCTGCCGCGCCTGTGTCGAGACCGTGACCGGGCGTGCTTCACCAACGGATGCGCGTGGCGCCGGCCGGCAGGTATGCGCTGCTTCGTTGCGGCGGATTCTACCGCGATATCCCGATCCTGCCCATGGGAAAAACGTGGCCACCGGTCACTTCACGTGCCAGGCCCGCAGTTCGCAGGCGTGGAAGGTTGCGGACACCTTCCCGTCGTCGGCGAGTCGCTCGCCGGAAACGGCGTCGGTAACCGGCCTGCGCCCGGGGATGCGTACGATGACGTTCTCCGCCGGCCTGACGCCTGCGTTGACCACCGCGTACCACGTGCCGTGCTTGGCGGTGGGAATGGCCCGGACCACCACGGCGGGGTTGTCGCAGGCGCCCTCGACCACGCGGCCGGGCAGCGCCGGCAGGGCCAGGAAGCTGCGGTTGAATGCCCGGGCGTAGCGAGGGAAGCCGCGAGCGAAGCTTCCGCCGACGAGGTAGCCGATGTAGTGGGGGTCCCCGTGGGCGACGGCGAGGGCCTCGGCAAGCATGCACGTGGGCCCGGCACGCTCGACGTCCGCCACGAAGTAGCCGAGCTTGGACTGATCGTTCCTGTCGAACATCATGTTCTCGTTGAGGCAGTAGTGGCGGACCATCGCCAGATGATCCCTGCTGCGGAAGAGGTCCAACGTCTTCGGCGAGGCCACCGTGTAGAGGCGGTTGAATGCGTGGGTGAGCATGACACCGTCGACGTCCTTGTACCGTGCCGGGTCGTCGGCCGGGCGGGCGTGGTGGACCTCCCAGTCGCCCCAGTTCAGACCGGGGGAGAGCAGGCCCTTGAGGTACAGGTCCCTCTCGACCACCTGACGCGGCGTGAGGACCTCCCAGGTGCGGTCGTTGGGCGGCTTGTGGGCCTCGCGGGCAAGGATCGGCTTCCAGGCATCCGGCAACTCCGTGACCAGCCGGGGCTGCCAGTCGCCGAAGCCCACTCCCGCCTCCGCCGGGCAGCCGGTGAACAGGACCATCGCGTCCTCTACGCCGTTGGCCCGGAGGTAGTCCCGCATGGCCACGAGGAACTCCCGCCGCTTGACGTGCCACCAGTCCAGGTACCGTTCGTAGAGGGCGGTGTCCTTTCGGAGGTCTTCCCGCGTGACGGGCTTGCCGTCGTTGGCCTGGTCGGCGAACCGCTTGAGCGTGGCCGGGCCGAAGCCGACGGGCAACTGCGACCGCGGGCGGATCCAGATGCCCGCGAAGTCCGCCTTCCGCCTCATGCGGATGACGGTCAGGTCGAGCATCTTGCGGAAGTCCTCGTACGTGTCCGGGTCGGTGATGTCGGCGTTGGCGTTCTCGATCCACTTGATGTGCGTGTAGGCGTCGTTGCGGGTGAGCGGCTTGGCTCGCCGCTGGGAGCCGAGGCCCTTGCCCCCCTTGCTGCCGGCATACTCGTAGTAGGGCAGCACGTCGAAGCCGTAGGTGCCCATCAGGTCCACGATCCGCTCCCACAGCCCGGCGTTGTCGGAGTTGAAATACACCCACTGGTTGCCGCCGTACGGGCGCGGGTCCCAGTGCTGGCAGGCGCCGAACTCCAGCAGGTCCTTGCTGAACGTATTCATGCCGAGGAACTGCATCAGCTCGGCCTTGTGGCGATACCAGTCCAGCGGGTCATCGAGCCCGCGGTCCTCGCGCGTCTTGCCGCCGATGACCCCGTCGGCCATCTCCTCGCGCCAGAACAGCCGCCGGCGCGGCAGGGGCTGGGGCGGCAGCGAAAGCGGCGCCGCGAGTTTGTCCGGATCGACCACCTCGAACAGGCGGATCCGCCGCACCGCCACACCGGCGGACAGCGGATCGTTGCGGCGGGAGAACTGGGCGACGGTCACCTCGAAGCCGTCCTCGGGCGTCCGCGTCCGCTTGCGTCGGCTGCCGCGGACCAGCCCGCCGGCGGCGAAGCGGTCGTGCAGGCGGATCAGCAGCGACCACTGCTCGTACCGCCCGCTGAGGGGCACATCGAGGGACTCGGGGTGGCTGGACACGTACTTGGTGTGCAGCGCGTCGCCAACGGTACCGCCCGTGTGAAAGCCCCGCGAGACCTCGTTGCCGCTGTTGACGACGACCATGCTCCGTGGAGCGTCCTCGGGGTACTCCACCGCCAGCACGTACACCCCGCCGGGGCGAAGCAGCTTCATTCGACCCACCGTGACGCGAAGGTAGGACGCCTCGCCCGCGACCGGCTCGATGACCCGACAAGGCCGGCCGAGCACCTCCGCAACGCGGCTGCACCCGGTAGGATTGTCGGCGAACGAGTGACCGGGCTCGGCGGCGGCGAGGTTTACCTCGTCCACCAGCGAGAGCGTGCCGTAGGGCGCCATCTCCACCAGCGGGCGCTTCAGGGCCTCCTGGCGGGCTCGCTTGAGGGCGGCGGCTCGCTCGGCGGCCTTGCGTTCGGCCTCGGCGCGTCGGGCCAGCAAACCGGCCCAGCCCTTTGCCGAGTATGCGTCCACCGCGACCTCGGCGAAGTTCGCCTGGTAGGACTTCAGCGTCAGGCGAAGGTAGCGCGTCTCCCGGTCGACCGGGATCGACGCCCAGGCCTTGTAGCGGCCGCAATCGTAGGTCGCCAGCGACGCCCACGCCCCGGGCCGGCCGGTGGCGACGGCCAGCTCGCCCTTGCCGTTCGTGTCGTAGACCCAGAGCGTGGCCAGAGGCATCTCGCGGCCGAGGTCGATGACGGCCGAGGGCGAGAAGTCCTTCTGCCGGGCCCCGCGGGCCTTCCAGGCAGGGGTTTTCGGCTCGCCGGCGGGCGGGTCCCCGAGGTCGCGCTGCTCGTCGGCAAGGCCGGAGAAGTCCACCGCCTCGGCGTCGGTGGAAACCATGTTCGGCTCCAGCAGCAGGCGGTACTGACCCGGCGGCGTCGCGAGGGAAAGAGCGGCAAACAGGCCGATGGCGGCCAGCGTGGCGGGCAATTGCTTCACGGTTGCATCTCCTCTGGCGGCGGATCGTTCGGGGCCGTGGCGGGGGCGGCGTACCCCCCGCCCGGCAGGCGGTGCAGGCTGACGTCGTCGACGAACAGGAGCGAGCCATCATCGGCTGGCCCGCCCTGGATAGATAACACGGTGACGACTTCGCCGGACCGCAGCGACTGCCCGCCGTCCGGCGGTCGGGCGTCGCGGAGGGGCACTTCCCGGCGGACCCATCGCCCGGCAGCGACCGGCAGCGACAGGTAGAGCCGCCGCCCTCCGTCGGTCATCAGCCACAGGCCCATCCAGCGGCAGGCGGTGGAGGCATAGCAGCGGAACCGCAGGACGAGATCAGGATGGTGGAACAGGAGCCCGCATCGTGCGTCGCTGAGCGTTGCCCGCAGACGGTTGTCGTCACGGTCGGCGCGAGCGCGGAAGCAAGCCGTCGTGCCGTTTCCCTGCGGGGCCTCCTCGGCCGGGACGAGGAAGCCCGCCACCCACGTCGCCGGCGCCGGCGGCCGCTCGAAATCCTCGCGCCAGTACAGCCCCGGCCCGGCGGCAAGGATGCGCGTGCCCGAGGCGGCCACTTCCTCGCCGGCCTCGACGCGCTCCCGCCGGCCGCCGCGTGCAAAGACCACCTCCGCGAGCCCGTTGTCGACGCCCAGTCGCGTGACCTCGCCGCGATGCCGAACACCGAACCGCGCACCGGCCGCGGATGCGGTGACGTTCGGCGTGCGGACAGCCAGCCGCTGTGTCGCCACGGCCGTGGCCGTCACCCGTCCGCGGGCGAGGTTCACGCGCACCACACCAGTCTCCGGGCGTTGGACAGAGAAGATCGTCCTGGCGGCCACCGTCAGGACGGCCCCCTCGCGTAAGCGGACGTGCGCCCGGCCCTTTTCGCCAACGAGAATCCGCGTCTTCAGCGGCAGCGCGGCGTCCCCGACGAGCCCTCGCGAGCCGTCCTGCGAGGCGATCCACACCCCGCTTCCGCGGATCACGTCCCCGGCCGTGTCGAGCATCCCCATCAGCCACAGGCCGATCAGCACCCCCGCGGTGACCGCCACGCCGAGCAGCGCCCACCTGACCGCCCCGCCGAAATGCGTTCGCCTGGGTTCCATGCCCATCCCGTTCGCACGCGGGGCGTATCGGGTTCGCCTGCCCAATGTCGTCCGCAGCCTGTCGGCATCCACTCGCGACAGGCCCTTGCCGTGGGAAAGGCGTGCTAGTCCTTGACTCGGGTGATGTCGGCACCCACGGCGCGGAGCTTGGCCTCGATGCGTTCATAGCCGCGATCGATGTGATAGACGCGCTGAACCGTGGTGGTACCTCGGGCGACCAGTCCGGCCAGCACCAGGGCGGCCGAGGCGCGGAGGTCGCTGGCCATCACGGGCGCCCCGATGAGCCGCCGGACTCCGGTGACGATGGCGGTGGGCCCCTCCTTGCGGATGTCGGCGCCCATGCGGAGCAGTTCGGCGACGTGCATGAAGCGGTCGGGGAAGACCTTCTCGGTGAGTGCGCTGTTGCCATCGGCCAGACAGAGCAACGTCATCAGTTGGGCCTGGAGATCGGTGGGGAAGCCCGGGTACGGCTGGGTCGTCACGTCGGTGGGCTCGAGGCGGCGAGCGGAAGAGACGACGGCCCCGCCGTCGTCCTGCTCGATGGAGACGCCGACCTCCCGCAGCTTGTCCACCACGGCCAGCATGTGATCGATCCGAACGTTGCGGAGGTTCAGCTCGCCGTTGGTCAGGGCGGCGGCGATCATGAACGTTCCGGCCTCGATGCGGTCGGGGATGACGGTGTGCTCGCAGCCGTGCAGTTCATCGACACCCTCGATGGTCACCCGCGGCGTGCCCGCACCCTCGATGCGGGCGCCCATGGCGTTGAGCAGGTCGGCCAGATCGGAGATCTCCGGCTCGCAGGCGGCGGCCTCGATGACCGTCCGGCCCTTGGCCAGCGTGGCGGCCATGAGGGTGTTTGCCGTGCCCAGCACCGTCGAGCCAAAGGGCCCTCCGAGGAAGATGTCCGTCCCGGTCAGGCGCTTGGCGGTGGCGACGATATCTCCGCTGTCCAGCTCGATGTCGGCCCCCAGGGCCCGCAGGCCGCGAAGGTGCAGGTTCACCGGGCGCGAGCCGATCGCACAGCCCCCGGGCATGGACACCCGCGCGGTGCGCCGCTTGGCCACCAGCGGCCCGAGCACGCAGATGCTCGCGCGCATCTTCCGCACGCGGTCGTAGCGGGCGTGGCAGCAGGCCTCGTCCTCGACGTTCAGACGCAGGTCCCCCTCGGCACCGCGGGAGACCGACATGCCCAGGTCGCTGAGCAGGTCGGCCATGCTGCGGATGTCCGCCAGCTCCGGAACGCCGTGGATCGTGTTGGGGCCCTCGGTCAGAAGCGTCGCGGCCAGGATCGGCAAGGCCGCGTTCTTCGCCCCGCTGACCTCCACCGTGCCCTTGAGCCTGCCCCCACCGTTGATCGCCAGCTTATCCATCGTTCTACCGTGCCCTTCCGTGGTCGGCCGTGTCCGCTCGCTCCATCCCTCTCAGCTTACCGCGCGGCCTCAGCGGAGGCTAGCGCCTGCGGTACGCCACAGCCGTGCGGTCGAGGTCCTGGTGGTCGCGGCGGATTTCGGGCTCTTCGTAGAGCCCCGACGCCTCGATCAACTCCATCACCGCGTCGGCCTGGCCCAGGCCGAACTCCATCGTCAGCTTGCCGCCGGGGACAAGGAACCCCCCGGCCTCGGGGATCAACCGGCGGATGAAGTCCAATCCCTTGGGCCCGCCGTAGAGGGCAACGTCCGGCTCGTGGGCGACTTCGGCGGCGACGTCGTCGCTCTCGGCCACGTACGGCGGGTTGGCGGCGATGACGTCGCATTCGCGCCAGGCGTCGCAGCCGTCCGGCAACGTGAGCATGTCGGCCTCGGCGCAGTGAACCCGTTCCCCGAGGCCGTGGGCCTCGGCATTCCTGGCCGCAACCGCGACCGCCGGCGGGGAGATGTCCGTACACAGCACGCGCGCGTTCTCGACCTGCGACGCGGCAGCGATCCCCACGCAGCCGCAGCCGGTGCAGACGTCCCACATGCGACCTTCGCGTGCGAGAGAGCGCAGGTGGGCAACGGCCTCGGAGACGAGGATCTCCGATTCCGGGCGGGGGATCAGCACATCGGGCGTGACCTTGAAGTCGAGAGAGTAGAACTCCCTGCGGCCGACGAGGTAGGCGACGGGCTCGTGAGCGCGGGCGCGGGCGACGAGCTCGCGGAAGGCGGCGAGCTGGTCGCGGTTCGGCTGATCGGCGAATCGGGCGTAGAGGTCAATCCGCCGGCACTGGAGGACGTGGGCGAGCAACACCTCGGCCGCGAGGCGGGCGTCGTGCACGCCGGCGCGGCTGAAATAGTTCCGTGTCCATTCGATGAGCCGCAGGACCGTCCAGGCTTGATCTTGGGCTGCCATGCCCACGGGTGTTACCAGAGACGCCCGGCTGCCGCAAGGGCCGCTGCGCATTCGATGACCGTTTGGCCTGCCAAGCCCCCACCCCCGAGCCACTGGCACCGCCATGCCGGCTGTCGCCTGGCAGGGGCAGCCACTCAGAGCGTCTGGCGGCCGACGGGCTCGGGCTCGCGGAACGGATACCGCCGCCGCGCGGGCCTGGGCGCGATGATCTTCTCGGTCGGGGCGTAGATGACGCCCTTGGCGTCCATTCGTCTGTGGGCCATTTCGGCCGCCTCGGGCCGGAGTGTCAGGACGGCGTCCCTGGCAAGGATGACACCGAAGCCGCGGCTCCGCAGGCCTACCGCCGCCTGGACGATGCCCCCGGCGACGCCGGCGCCACAGATAACGAACGTAGCCGGCGGCAGTTCGGTGATCAACCGCTCAGCCCGGGCGTGGCGGAACAGGTCCGGGTGACGCCTTTCGATGATAACCTGTTGATACTGCCGGAAGATATGATCCGGCAGGTCTGTGGTGTTCCGCAGGCCCAGGTCAATCCGCCGCGAGAGCACCGTCTTGGGCGCCTTTCGCTCGCCTTCGGTGTCCTCGATGCAATGCGGTTCGTCGGCCAGGGGGCCTGTCTCGTTGGGGCGCACGCGCAGCACCGTGCTGAGCACGGGTATGCTCTCCTCCCTCGCCCAGGAGAACAGCCGGTAAATGTGCCGGGCCGCCGCGCGAGACCGCTTCCCGTACCACCGGCCCCCGGGGGAGAAGAAGTCCCGCTGGCATTCGATGTCCAGGAGAATGCGATCAGGTTCCATAATGCCCTCGCAATCCATCTCGGGCCGGGCCGTCCGCCCGACCCGCTCACACGTCATTGTAGTCACACCACAGGGGACACGCGTACCGATGAAACGTTGGTCGTCAGCCCTGTGCGCCTCTCATTACGCAAAGAAAAGAGGACAAGTTCGGTGTGATTGCCTCCGGCGGAAGTTCTCCTGCACAGGCAGCCGGCGATTCGATACACTGTCACGATGGTCACGACCTGCCGACACGACGGACGCCGCGCCGGGGACCTCAGGCCGGTACGGATCACTCGGGACTTCCTGCCCGCCGCGGATGGCTCGTGCCTGATCGAAGCCGGGCGGACCCGGGTGATCTGCACCGCCAGCGTCGCCGAAGGTGTGCCCGCCTGGCGCCAGGGCAGCGGCGCGGGCTGGGTGACCGCCGAATACGGCATGCTGCCGGCCTCGACGGGCCGGCGGAAGGCTCGCCCGGCGGGAAAGCCGGACAGCCGCGGCGTGGAGATCCAGCGACTGATCGGGCGTGTGCTCCGGACGGTCGTCCGCCTCGACCGCCTGGGCGAACGCACGATCACGCTGGACTGCGACGTTCTCCAGGCCGATGGCGGGACGCGAACCGCCGCCATCACCGGGGCGTACGTCGCGCTGAAGCTCGCCGTCAGGAAGGCCCTCGATGACGGGAGAGTCCCCGCCGATCCCGTCCGGGGGGCCGTCGCGGCCGTGTCTGTCGGCGTCGTCGACGGCCGGGCTGTGCTCGACCTCGACTACGCCGAGGATTCCGCCGCCGAGGTGGACATGAACGTGGCCATGACCGGCGGGGGCAAGTACGTGGAAATCCAGGGAACCAGCGAGGGCGAGCCGTTCGGAACCGGGCAGTTGGAAACGATGCTCCGCCTGGCCCGGCGGGGCATCCGCAAGCTGCTGACCGCCCAGAAACAGGCCCTCGCCGACGAGAACGGGTGACCGACATGACTGCACGCCGCATCGCGAGAATCGCCGTCGTGCTCCTGCTGGCTTCCGGGCCGGTCCTGGCCTGGCCGCGGGGCAAGGCCCCCGAGCCCCGCGCGGGAGGGCTCTTCGATATCTTCAAGAAGAAGGCCGACACGTCCGGCGGCGACGAGAAGGGCACGTACAGCGTCCTGCTGTTCGTCTGCCGCTCCCCGGCCGGGCACATCCAGCAGGCGAAGTACTACAAGCAAGCCACCGAGAAGCACGCCGGCTGGGACCACATGTTCATCATCCACAAGCAGGATCACAGCCTGCTGTACTGGGGCAAGTACAGCACGGTGGAGGCCGCGTCGGACAACCTCAAGAAGGCCAAGGAGTACGTCACGCCGGCGGGAGTGAAGGTCTTCGCCAAGGCGATCGTCGTGCCGCTGCCCGGCGCCAAAGACCCGGGGCCGGACGAGTGGAACCTCGACCGCGTGCCGGAGAAGTACCGCTACACCGTGTTGCGAGCGGCCTTCTACGACGTCCCCGAGGCGGACTACGTCGGCCGCAAACAGTTCGCCGTCGACTACTGCCGCCAACTCCGCGAAGACGGCGTGGAGGCGTACTTCAAACATGACTCGGCCCAGTCGATCGTGACGATCGGACTGTTCGGCCCCGAGGCCGTCGAGCTCATCCGCAAGGGCCCCAAGGTCGAGCGCAAGGTTCGGGACCCGCGGATCAAGGCGGTCTTCAAGAGGTTCCCCGAGCTGGCGATCAACGGGCGGCAGAAGCTCGTCCAGGTGATCGACACCAAGACGCGCAAAGCGCGGATGATCCCCGCCAGCACGTACCTGATGGTCATCCCGCGATCCAAGGACGACGGCAAGTCGCAAGACGGTTCCGCGGTGGGGTCCGTGCCGGGAACCGTCGCATGCGAGCTGCACGTGATGAGCGTCGCCGACGGAAAGGTGCTTGCCACCGCCGGTGCCAGGGCCAAGGCCGCGAACCTCGAGGGCCTCGTTCGCGTGCTCGTCGCCGAACTCAGCCAGGCCAAGGGGCTGGACAAGGACAAGCCGATTGCGGTGGTCGGCCTGCGCCCCCACGAGGCGGAGGAGGGCACCATCGCCACGTGCCGCGAGGCGGCCGCCAAGGCGACACTCTGCCTCCGTCAGCAAGGCTGGAAGCGCGTCAAGGACATGATCGACCTGTCCGACGAGCTCGGGACGGGGCGCGGGGGCTTCGCCAAGGTCGTGACCGGCGCGGCGAACGAAGGCAGGCTCGACGGCGTGACCTACGTGCTTACCGGGACCGCCCTGTTCCGAGCCAGCCGAAAGTAGCCCGATCCCGGGAGAGGCAACCGTGGCCGAGAGAGAAATCGTCCTGGCGACCGGCAACCCGGGCAAGCTGCGGGAAATCCGCCAGGTCCTCGGGCCGTTAGGCGTCCGCGTGCTCGGGCTCGACGAACTGCCACCCATTCCCGAACCGCCCGAGACGGGCGATACCTTCGCCGAGAACGCCCGGCAGAAGGCCCTGGCCTACGCGGCCGCGACCGGCCGGTGGTGCCTCGCCGACGATTCCGGCCTGGTGGTCGACGCCCTTGACGGCGCTCCCGGCATCCACAGCGCCCGCTACGCCGCCGACCGCCTCGGGTCCGACGCCGATCGCTCCGCCCGAGATGCCGCCAACAATGCCAAGCTCCTTGAAGAGCTGGCCGAAACGTCCGACCAGCGTCGAACGGCCCGGTTCGTCTGCCACCTGGCCCTCGCCGAACCCGGGCGCGTGCTGCTCGATGCCGAAGGAACGGTGGAGGGGCGCATCCTCCGCGAGGCGCGCGGGACCAACGGCTTCGGGTACGACCCGCTCTTCCTGCTGCCCGATCTGGGACGAACGGCGGCCGAACTCGCCCCGGAGGCCAAGAACGCCGTCAGCCATCGGGGGGGCGCCGTCCGGCAATTCGCCGACAAGATCGCCGGGCTCCTCGCCAGCCCATCGGCCCGGGAGACGTGACGAACCCGAAGCGCTGCGGCTCAGGCGGAGCCGGGATGCCTCCGTCGCAGCCCCGCCAGCCCGACCGCCAGGACCGCCAGCGCGGCGTGAGCCAGGGGGCAGGCGTACCAGAGGCTCGGAGGCGGCGCGGCGTCGTCGCCCAGCCGCGTGATGCGGTACAGAAAGCCCGACTCGTGCCAGACGAACCGCGCCCGCTCCGCGATGGCGGCAGAGACGCCGTAAAACGGGTTGGCGTGCACGGCCAGCGCGGCCAGCCCGGCGGCGGTCGGCCGGTCGGCGACGCGGAGGGCCCCACCGATCCAGAAGGGCGTGGCGAGGCAGGCCAGCAGGATCATGGCCACGACCAGGGCCACGGCCGCTCGGGCCGGACCGGTGCGGGCCAGCCGGACCCAGGCTGCCGAGGCCAGGGCCATTGCGGCGAGGATGATGTAGGCCTTCGCCG
This sequence comes from uncultured Planctomycetaceae bacterium, assembly GCA_964385465.1. GTDB lineage: Bacteria > Planctomycetota > Phycisphaerae > SM23-33 > SM23-33 > CAYLPJ01. The sequence continues at coordinate 76,711 of CAYLPJ010000001.1, forward strand.
CGGCCGGGAAGGTCACCTCCTCGCAGGCCGCCCAGAGCACGAGCAGCGTGACGCCTGAGGCGTCCACGGCCGCGCCGGCGCGAAGCAGTGCGGCGAAGCCGCCGGGGCCGGCGGCGGCCAGGGCCGGGGCGGCCAGGACAACCCACAACACGGTCGCGGCGAGGGTGGCCAGGGCTGCTTGACGGGGGGGAAGGCCCAGCCAGACGGCGGCGAGGAACACCCCGAGCTCGACGACGAGCGTGGCGACAACGGTGGCCGCCAGAGCGGGCCAGAGCCGCCTAAGCAGGGCACGGAGACTCTCGTCGGCCGTGTCGGCCGCGTCGGCGGCGGGCGGGGGCGTCGGCCCGGAGGTCATCGCCTCACTCCGCGTCGCCCGCCGGCTGCGTGGACGCTCGGTACTTCGCCTCGGCGGCCTTGAGGTGGGCGGCATATTCGGCCAGGAGCGCCTTCCGCGCCTCCAGGGCCTTGAGTTCCATGTCGATCTGGTCCAGCGTGCGGCGGGCCCGCTCGGCCGGGTCGTGGATCAGCTCCTCGGCATGGGCAAACCGGTCTTCCCACTCGGCCAGGGCGCCGCGGGCCTGCTCGGGCGTGCGCGGAAGCACCTCGCCGAGGGCCGTCAGCCGCTGGTAAACGAAATCCCGCACGCCCGCGATCCGAAGCGACGTGTGGGCGGCCTCCACGTCATGCACCAGCGCGCGCCCGGCCGCACGGATGACCACCTGCCCGCGCTCGTGCCGCGCGAGGTACTTCATGCCCCATGCTTCCAGCCCGGGCAGATCGACGCCTTTGCCATCGATCCGCATCCGCCCCTTGGCGTCGATCTCCAGCAGCGCGCGTGCGTGTGCCGCCGTCGGCCCGCCGGGCAGGGCGGCGAAGACCACCTCGACCTTCGTGCCCTCGGCGGGAATGGCGTCACCCTTGGCGAAGACCTCGCGCAGCCGATCCACGTTGGAGCTGCGAAAGGGAACGTCCACCACGGCCGAGGCAAAATTGGACACCGACACGATCTCACCGTCCTGCTCGGCCCAGTAGGTGCCGTCGGGCAGGACCTCCGAACCGACGAAGATCCAGTCGGTGATCTGCCGGCCCTCCTGGCCGCCCGGGCCGGTCAGCCAGCTCCCCGCCGGGGCGGCGTGAGCCTTGCCCTTGGCGTCTTTCCACTTCAGCGTGCAGTGCAGCTTCGCCCCGGCCGGCGGAAGGAACTGGGCGTCCATGCTCTCGCCGGTCCATCGGGCAGGCTTTCCGGGCGTCAGCCCGAGCGTCAGAAAGGCCGCATGAAGGTGCGACGCTCGCGCCTTGGTATGCAGGATGCTCTCGTGGGTCTTGGTCTGCCAGGCGACCACAAGGAATTCCAGCACGCCTTCGCGACGACAGACGTTGGCATCGAACGATACGGTCCGCGCGACGGGGTCCACGCGGACGAGGCCGATGCGGGCGATCTTCCCTGGCTGCGTTGCCGCCGGGGCGGTGGTGGGCCCGGCCGCGGAGGCCGGCCCCGCGAGCAGGCCGGCCAGGGCCATGGCGAACACGGCGTATCGGATCGGGTTCATCTGGAGCCTTTCATCCCGGGCAGGGCGGTCGCAAGGTTTCCGTGTCTTTCAATGCAAAACGGGCCGCGGCGTCCCGGAGGAGCATCGCGGCCCGTAGTGTGCGTGGGATCGCCCGAACGGGCGTCAGGGCAGGCGCGGCTCTTCGACGTAGAGCTTCTCGTTCCGCTCGGCCTGCTCGTTGATCATGATCTTGGGCTTGACGAGGATCAGCAGCGTCCGCTCGTCGCGGACGGTCGCCCGGTTGTTGAACATGCGGTTGATCACCGGGATCTTGCTGAGCACCGGCGCGCCCATCTCCCGCTCGGCCTCGCCGGCGAGGCGCTGCCCGCCGAGCATGAGCGTCCCGCCGTCGGGCACCGAGACCGTCGTCTGGAGGTCCTGAACGCTGACGGTCGGCAACTGGATGATCCCGCCGTCGGTCAGGATCGCCAGCGGATCGCCCTCCTGGTTGGACACCTGCGGCCGGACGGTCATCATCACGTACCGCCGGTCGGCCGACGCGGTGGCAGCCACGTCGAGCACGGCGCCGGTGGGGATGTAGTCGATCACCGGCCGGTACGCGGTCGCGTTGCCGGAAACCACCGGGATGTACTCGCGCACGTACGCCTGCTGACGGGCGACGGTGATGTAGGCCCGCTGGCTGTTGGAGAGGGTGATCTTCGGGGCGGTCAACTGCCGGGTCGTCGCGTGGGCCTGGGTGGCCTGGATGAGGAAGTCCACCTGGATGTCGTCCAGGAACGTCCCGCCGACGCTCAGGGCCGGGCCGTTGTCCTCGACGTCCAAGCCGATGTTGCTGCCCACCAGGGTCTGAAGGCCCGAGACGAAGGCCGCGCTGCCCTGCTTGACGCCGACCGGGCTGTACTTGCTCTTCTGGCTCGTCTGCACAGGCCAGGGGCTCGCGCCGGTCTGCGGGAAGTTCGAGGTCAGGGTCCCGCCGGTCGGCGTGTAGGTCGGGACCGTCGCGCCCGTCCACGGGTCGACCACCGTCGCGCCGTTCGCCCGCTGGAGGTTCGAGCCGATGTTGAAGTAGAAGTCCAGGTCCACGCCCACGCTGTTGAGGAAGCCCGAGTCCACGACGATGAACCGGGCCTCGATCATGATCTGGATGGTCTTGGCCTCGCGAAGCTTCTCGATCAGCTCCGAAAGGGCCTGGTGGTTCTCAGCCGTCTGGGTTACGACGAGCTGGCCGTTGAGCACCTGGATGAAGCCCATGCCGACGCCGCCGGCCTGCGGGTCGCCCCAGGAATCGCGGTCGATGGCGTTCTTCACGAGGTTGATGAAGTCCTCGGTGAGCTTCTCCTTGGTGATCTCATCCTCCTCGTCCAACCCGCCGGTATCTTCCTCGAAAATCCCGCCGCTGCTGCCGCCGCCGCCGCTGCCGTTGGCCGACAACTGCGAGGCCTCCTCCATCTCGATGCGCGGGCCTTCGAAGTCCGGCACGGGGACCAGCAGGTCGCGGATGTCGTAGACGCGGCGGATGGGTTCGCGGGCGAGGTCGGCCTTGGTGGAGATCGTCAGCACGCCGCCCTCGATGACGTAGCGGAGTTCGGCGTCGGCGCCGGCGGCGGCACCGCTGACGTCCCGCAGGACCAGGTCCAGCGCCCGCTTGACGCTGATGCGTCGCACGTCCACGCTGACCTTCGTGCTCTGTTCGAGCCCCGCAGCCTGAAGGGCGCGCCAGTTGACGTGGATGTTCGCGTCGGAGTACTCGCGGAGGAACTGGACGACGTCCTTGAAGTCGATGTCGGCAAAGCTCAGCCGTTCGATTTCGCGGCGGAGCTTCTCGCGGACGGCGGCGTCGGCCTCGCTCTCGCCGGCGGCGGAGGCTTGGACCTCCTTGCGCATCTCGGTCAACTGCCGCCAGTTCTTCGGGTACCGCAGGTACTGATACCAGGGGATTTCGGCTTTGCGGAGGTCCCAGAGGCTCTTGGCCTCCTCGACGCGCTGCGTGCGGAACGCCGAGACGTCCTTGAGCAGCAGGTCGAACTCGACGAGCACCTCCCGCTGCTGCTCGGCCCACTTGTTGTCCGGGTCGATCAGCAGGACCTGGTCGATGATCTCGAGGGCCTGGCCGTACTGCTTCTGCGACCGCAACGTCTGCGCCCGCTCGGTGAGCGTCTCGATCTTCCGCTTGAGCTTCCGCTGTTCCTCGATGCGGCGCTGGGCCTGGATACGCTCGATCTCGGCCTGCTCGGAGGCGGCCTTGGCCTTGTTGAACGCGTCGCGCTTCATCGCGATGAGCTTCAGCAGGTCCTCGATGCGGGCGTACTGGTTGCGGTACTCGGTCGCGCCGAAGAAGCTCCGCTTGGCCTGGAGAATATCCATGGCCGTGCGGGCCTGCTGCTCGGCGTTGTTGAAGTCGGTGACCTTCTCGGCGGCGGCCAACTGGTCGCGGGCCTTGTCCACCGCCTCGTTGATCGAGACAAGGGCCTCCTGCCGGGCGATCATCTTCTGGCGCTGGAGCCGGCTGAGGATGCCGGCCTCGCCGGCGCTGGTCATGGACTTCAGCCGGGCGGCGTGCTTGAGCAACTGGTCGGCCTCGTGGAGGTCCGGATCAAGCTCCTTGGCCATCTGGAAGTACCGCACGGCCTGGTCGGCGTTCTTGTCGTCAAGGGCCTTCTTGCCCATGGCCAGCATGTCGCGGGCCTTGGCCTTGCGGCGCTGGAGCTCGCCCATCGTGCGGCTGGGGGCGACGGGTTCCTGCGCCGGCTCGGCCACCGGGGCGGGGGAAGCGGCGACGGGCGTCGGCTCCGGCTCGGGCGCCGCCGTGACGATCACGGCGGGGGCCGGCTCGGGTGCGGGGGCCGGCATCGGCTTGGGCTCGGGCTTCGGGGCCGGAGCCGGGGCCGGGGCCGGCTCAGGAGTCACGTCGATGACCGGCACGGGCTCACCGGCCGGGGTCGTCGGAGCCGTCGGGGCCGCAGCCGGCATGGGGGCCACGATCTCGGGGCCGGGCTGGCGAACCGGCGCGGGCTCGGGAGTGGCGGTCTCGACGGGCTTGGGCGCCGGGGCCGCGGTGACTGCGGGTTCCGGTTCAGGCTTCGGTGCCGGCTCGGGCATGGGCGCGACGGCCGGCTTCGGCTCGGGCTTGGGCGCCGGCTCGGGCGTGACGACCTCGGCGGGCTTCGGTTCGGGTTTGGGGGCCGGCTCGGGGGTGGCAACCGGCTCGGGTTCGGGCTTGGGCTTCGGCGGCGGGGTGGTTGCGGCGGCAACGACCTCTTTGCGCTTCTGCGCGAGGGCGAGTTGGGCCCGGGCGTCCCTACGGGTGGCCTCGTCGAGGAACTCGCTGGTGGCTGCCTGGGCGAAGCCCTGGATGGCATCGTCCAGCCGTCCGGCGGCGAGGGCTTTTTCGGCCGACCGATAGCTCTCCATCGCCGCCGCCTGCTTGCGGATGGCGTTGGGGACCTTGGCGAGGTACTCCTCGAGGTCCTTCTTCTCGGTGGCCTCGAGCGCCGCCTCGTTGGCCTTGACGATCTCGCTGACCTTCAGCAACGTGGCCTGAGCCTGCTTGAAGTTGTAGGCCTTGTATTGCGAGAGGCCCTGCTTGAGCAACAGACTGGCTTGGTCGGAGTCGGCGTCCTGGGCCAGCGCCGCAGCACCGATCACGAGGCCGGCAACGATCCAGGCATAGCGGAGGGATGGACGTCCAATCAGCACCGCGTCACTCCTTCTGTAGCACACCCTGCGTGGTTGGCCCTGCTTGGCCCGGGCCGAGCCGCTTTCGTGGTTGTCTGGCCTCCGGCTCCTCCCCGAGCCGATGCCGGCGCGCCCTCAGGCGCGGCCCTGCGCCAAGTCAGAAATCCGGTCGCGCATCCGTTCAAGGAAAGAGCCGCCCGACGCCGACATAGTTACCGAGACGGCGCCGACAGGTCCGTTCGGGCGGCGATGATACGTGAGCCCGAAAACGGATTGCAAGTGCAAAAATCCATCGGTCCTACGACCATCGTGCGCGCCGCCGGTCATGGCGTCTTCAACTCGCCGAGAAACTGCTGGTGGACGGGATCGCTCTCGTCCTGAGCGCGAATCCGCCACCGCAGGCGCCCGTCGGCGCCGAGGTAAAGCAGCCCTTCGGTCTTCCGCTCGAAGCCGCCTTGCGACCACAGCTTCTGGAAATCCAGCCGCAGCGCCACCGCGTCGGTGCTGAAGTCCACCGTCACGTTCTGCGCCGCAGGGCCGTCGGCGCCGGGGCCGACAACCGTTACCTCCGCCGGGGCGCCGATCTTCTGCCCGGCCTTGACCTGGAAAGTCTTCGCCACCGTCTGCCCCCACTTCCGCGTGAAGACCCGAACCGGGATCTGCCGGTTCATCCGGTCGGCGCCGGCGACGAAGAACAGCACCTCCCGCTGGACCGAGACCGGCTCGGACCAGGGGCCCGGCTTCGTGGCAACGCTGACGACCTTGGCATCGTCCTTGGCGTCATCGCCGAGGACCTGGTCGAAGGCGAGCATGGGGTTCAGCAACTCCAACTGGACACGGAACCGGTAGGCCTTGCCGACCTCCAGGCCCTTGTGCCAGTGGAACCAGACGTTCAGATCGCCCTCGGCCTTCTCGGTCCGCGGCAGGTGCGTCCGCCAGTCGACCCACGTTCCGGCGCGCCCGGACCAGATCCTCTCGAAATCGGGGCGAAGCACGCCGTCCTGGGCGGCGGCCAGGGCTTCGCGGGCCTTGCGCACCGGCTCGATGTTCGCGAAGTCGTAGGCGGGGACCTTGGTCGCGTCCGGCATGTTGGCGTCGAGGTTCATGGCCGGCCCCCACGTGCCGTCGTCCTGGCGCTGCTGGGCCTGCACGATCACGTTCCGCACGATGATCCGCGGCGGGATGGGCGTCTCGGAGAGCTTCTCGGTCCAGGCCGCGCGGAGCTCGGCGGCCGGGTACGACACCACACCGTGAGCGACGGGCACCTCGGCCGGCTCGGGCCAGTCGGGCAGCTCCAGGTTCAGCGCCACCTTCGGCGCCGGCGGCGGGGGGATCGCGCCTTTCAGGTCGGCCAGGCGGACGCCGTCGGCACGGGTGCCGGTCTCCACGGCCAGGGGGCGTGACGGCGCGGCCATGGCCACGGGCGTGTGCGGGGGCAGTTCCATCTGCGCAGCCGAAAGGGCCTGTCCGGCGTACTTCGGGATGGGGGGCACTTCGAGCGTGCTTCGGTCGTAGGCGCTCTTGATGCTCCTCGCCGAGCCGACGAGGGCCTCGTCCACCTGCTCGGGGCTGACCGTTTGCTTGGCCCCGCGTCCGGACGGGTTGAGGATCTCGATCGAGCGAGGCGAGGAGAACACCCAGACGTAGACAGCGAGGGCCAGCAGCAGCACGCAGCCGCCCAGAACGACTTTCTCGATGTGCGCCTCGACGAATCCTATGTCTTCGGCCTTTGCCATGCGGCGGCCTCCTGATACGTCTCTGCCGCGCCGGCGGCGCGGTCGGTCCTTGGCGGGGCGTCGGGGGTCCTAGCCGCCGGGGACGGCGCCGGCGACGGCGTCCGGCAGCAGCGGCCTGACCCATTTCATCAGCAGCAGGAACTCCCCGGTCACCTCGATCTGCATGACCGGACCGGTCCCGTAGTAATACGAATCCGTCTCCACGGCGCGGAGGTTCGTGTCCAACACCGTGTGGTAGTTCTGCGTCTGGAGGTTCCGCATCAGGCGGTACACGTGCCGGCTGGGCATGACCACGCTGAAGCGGTAGCGGATCACGCCGTACTCGGCGTTGGTCTTTCGGCCCGTCAGCGGCGAGCCGGTCACGGCGCTTCTGCCCGATCCGCCGCCCAGCAGGCCGCCTCCCCCACGGGCCGCGGGTGCCATGGACTCATCGATGGTCAGCTTGACCAGCCGCTTGACCGGCGAGGTCAGGACGGTCATCTTCGCCTCACCGACGCCGCGGTCGGCGACCTCGCCGGCGACCTGGAGGTTGGTATCCATGATCGCCTGGACCACCTCGGAGGTCACCCACAGGTTCACCTGCGCCTGCCAGAGCTGCGCCTCGGTGGCCTTGGTCGTCCCGGGCGGGAAGACGCGGTCCAGCGCATCGTCCTCGATGTAGATCCAGCCGGCCCGGGCCTTCTTGACCATCATCGACAGCACGGCCTGGCTGCGGGCCCGCTCCTGGGCGACATCGCGAAGGCGGATGGCCTCGTCGGCGATCTCTTCCTGGGTCGGCGCGCTGGTCCGGTGCAGCCGCGGCCGGTCGCGGGCGATCAGCCCGTCGAGGACCTGCCCGTATTCCTTGATGAAGGAGAAATACAGCCCGAGGTCGTTGTAAAGCTTGGCGTCGATGGGGAAGGCCTTGATCGACCGCCCGCCCACCGCCAGGCGGAGCACCGGGGCGGTGTTGGGGTCGGCGACGGGAACGCCCGGGGCGAAGATGCGCATCAGCGAACGCTTGTTGAACGCCACGCTGTCGGCGGCGTCCTTCTTGGCGGCGGAGCGGAGCGTCTCGATCCGCTCCTTCAGGCGGGCGACGCTCTCCTCGTTCATCTTCGGCCGCCGGCGACCCAGCCCGGCCAGGGAGTTGGAGACCTTCTCCCGCGCGGCGAGGCGCTCGTCGACGTCGCTGGTCAGGTAGAACCCCGTCGCCACGGCGCCGACGATCAACGTCGCGGCGATCAGGATCACGTAGAACAGATGCTGGCGGAGGAAGCTCATGCGTTTGCCTCTCTGGCGCGGATTACGTGCCCGCCGTGACGGGCTCAAGCTTCTGGGTGCCCAGGCTCGGGCCGCTGACGTAGCCCGTGCCCAGCGCCTCGCCCGCGGCGTCCGTCGCCCGCACGCGGTACCAGGTGACCGAGAACTGGGTCTCCACGGCCTCGACGGTCAGCACCGTCCCGGCCGGGAGGGTCTTGATGGCCTCCGCCGACGCGATCGGGTCGTCCGGCTGCAGCGCGGGCAGCAGGTCCACCGCCCCGGCCAGCTTGTACGAGCCGCCTTCGGCGACGTTGGCCATCGTGATCCCGTCGCTGACGATCTCGATCGTCCAGACAACCTTGAAGCCTGTGTCGACGGCCATGGACTCATCCGGCATCAGCGGGTCGGGCATGACCGGCCCGTCGGCCGACCGGACCGCCGAGCGGACCGGCTCGACCGGCAGCCACTCCACGCTGTGGGAGACCACCGCCAGCGGGCTGAGCCAACGGGCGTAGGCCTCGCTGAACCGCCGCAGATCGGCGATCATCTTGTTCGCGCGCTCTTGCGTGACCGGCGTGCGGGCGGTCAGTTCCAACTGAAAGCCTCGCCCCTGGCCCTGCTTGCCCCCCACCGAGGCCGCGTACCGCGCGCCCAGCCGGTCCACCATGACCACCTCACGCTGCCCGCGCGGCGTGGCCTTGAAGCCCTCGACCTCGCGAATCGCATCCGCCAGCATCAGCCGGCGGACCAGCCGCTGGAGACCCGCCTCGTCCAGGTCGCCCGGGACGTTCGCGTCCGTCGAGCCGGCCTGTTCCAGCAGTTGCCTAGCCATCCCGCGAAGGGCCTGCGGCGTGGCCGTGGCCACCTTCGGCCCGAAGGCCGACTCGCCGGCAGCGTTCAGCAGCAGCGTCCCGGCCCGCTGGAGGTCATCCGGCGCGAGGGCTTCGCCCTCGCCCGTGCGGATGCGGCGGATGTCCTGCTCGCCGAACTCCTGGCGGAACCGCAGCAGCCGCCCGTAGGCGGCCAGCTTCGGCTGGTCGGGGGCCACCGACTCGATCGACCGGTCCACCATCGTCAGCATGGCCGGCCAGAAGCTGCGGTAGCCGAACAGTTGGACGAAACTCTTGATCTGCTGCTCTTCCTGGTCGCCCTCGCCGCGAACGCTGTTGTACTCGCGGATCCGCTGGTTCAGGTCCCGGATCACCGACCGGGCGGCGCCGAGCTTCGAGGCGTCCTTGAGCTTCTGGCTGTCGACGTTCGCGCGATAGCCGGGCGCGAACATCGCCGCCAGCAGCACGATCGCGGCCGCGACGAACCACGGGCGCTTCTTCTTCCACCGTCGCTGGCGGAGGATTTCCTCGGGCAGCAGGTTGGTGGAGACCTCGGCCTCTCCGAGCCCCTGGACCGCCAGACCGTAGGCGACGGCGAAGGACAGGACGTTCTCGTTCATCGCCGGGGCGTTGACGGACTCGGAAGGCTGGAGGCGGTTGTAGCTGTCGATCCGCGAGACGGGGATGTTGAGGTTCTGCTCGATGAACTTCTGGAGCCCGGGCAGTTTGAAGCCGTTGCCGAGCCCGACGACCTTCTTGAAGCGGCTCTCGCGGTGGAGCGACGTGTAGTAGCCCACGGACCGCTGGATTTCCTGGACGAGGTCGGAGAAGACCGGGCGCATGGCCTGGAAAACCTGCCTGGCGTACTTGCTGCTGGCGGCGGTGCGCTTGAGCTTCTCGGCCTTGTCGAAGGACAGTTTGAACGTGCGGACGAGGGCCTCGGTGAAGTTGTTGCCGCCGATCTGGATGGTTCGCGTCCACACCCGCCCGCCATCGGCAACGACCAGGTCGGTCTTGTCGGCCCCGACGTCGGCCAGCAACGTCGCGCCCTCCTCGGCCACCTGCCCGTCGAAGGTCATGAAGTTGTACAGCGCCAGCGGCGCGACCTGGACGGTGTCCACGGGCAGGCTGACCCCCGCGTAGTGCGAGAGCATCTCCGCCACGTCCGACCGCTTCATGGCGAAGATGCCGACCTCCATGTCCGGGCTGTCGGGGTCCTGGAAGGTCTGCCACCGCCAGATGACCTCGGTCATGGGGAAGGGGATCTGCTGCTCGGCCTCGAACCGGACGATGTCGGGGATCCGCTTGGCCTCGACGGGCGGCAGCTTCACGAACCGCGAGAAGCTGCTCTGGCCCGGCACGGCGATGACGACGTGGCTGTTGTCCACCGAGGCGGCGTCGAGGAACTCCCCCAACGCCGCGGAGATCAGCTCCGGCCGGTTCGCATCCGGCTGCGAGAGGATCATCGGATGCTCGATGACCTGGAAGTTCTCCACCTGGACCTGCCCGCCGACATCACGGAGCTTCAGGGCCTTCAAGGCGCACTGTCCGATGTCGATGCCCCAGACGCTCTTTGCTCTGGCCATGCTCACTCCTCGGCTGGTCGAGTCCTCTCGACAACGGCCGGCTGCGTCCCGGCCGGGCTCGCGGCGAGACCCGCCGCCACGCGACGGGTTCAACGCTCGGTGTTGCTGCGCGCCGCGCCGAGCCGGCGGTATACTATAGGCTTTCCCGGTGGCGGGCAACACCGCGATGGGGTTTCTCGCCTCCAGCCCCCCCGGCCAGGAACGACACCCGAGCCATGCGATTCTCTTTAGCCACTCTGGGCTGCAAGGTCAATCAGTACGATGCCGAGACCGTCGCCGAACTCCTGCGGCGGCTCGGCCACGACCGCGCCGAACCCGCCGATGCCCGGCCGCCGGACCTGGCCGTGCTGGTCACCTGCTGCGTGACCGCCACCGCCATGCGAAAGTGCCGCCAGGCACTGCGACGGATCGTCCGCGACACGCCCGGCGCCGCCGTCCTCGTCCTCGGATGCTACAGCACCTACGACGAGCGACGGCTCCACGGCATCCTCGACGAACTCGGCGTCCCGCGCGGCCGCAGGGCCGTGCTGGGCCACCACGGCGACCTCGCCGGCGGCATCGAACGATTCGTTGGCGACCTCTGCGGCGGGGTCGGCCGAAACCTGCCCGGGGGCGCCGCGCGGGAGGGCGCGGCTCGCGACGCCCGGATCGCCGCGACGCCCGAGACCATCTCAACGCGCCGCCTCGCCGCGGTCAAGGACGATGTGCCCGCCGCCGCCAACCTGCCGCCGCTGACCACCGTGCCCCATCGACAGCGGGCCTTCGTCAAGGTCCAGGACGGCTGCGACGCCTTCTGCGCCTACTGCATCGTGCCCTATGCCCGCTGCCGCGTCTACTCCCGACACCACGAAGACGTCCTCGATGAATGCCGTGCCCTGCTCGCCGCCGGACATCGCGAACTCGTCCTCTGCGGCGTCTTCCTCGGCGCCTACGGCCGCGAGACCGCCGTCCGCCGGCGCTGGCCCGATACCCCCGCCGACCTGCCGCCGCTCGTCCGCCGCGTGGCCGGGCTGGACGGGCTCTGGCGGGTCCGCCTCAGCAGCCTCGAGCCCGGCGACGTCAACGAGGAACTTCTGGACGTGCTCGCCGACGCCGCCACCGCCGCGCCGCACCTGCACCTGCCGCTCCAGTCCGGCTCGCCCGGCATCCTTCGGGCCATGAACCGCCAGTACACGGCCTCGCAGGTGCTGGACGCTGTCCGGCGCGTCCGCGGCGCGCTGGACCGCCCAGCCGTCACGACCGACGTAATCGTGGGCTTCCCGGGCGAGACCGACGCGGACTTCGCCGCCACGCTCGACGTCGTCCGCGAGGCCGGCTTCGCCAAGATCCACGCCTTCCCCTTCAGCGCGATCCCCCCCACCGCGGCGTGGCGACGCCGCGACGAGGCGCCTCCACCCAACGTCGTCCGCCGGCGCCTCGCCGCCCTGGCCGATCTCGAGGCCGAGCTGGCCGCCGTATACCGAGAGCAGTTCGTCGGCGAGAAGATGGAAGGGCTCGTCGAAGGCGCCCCCGGCCCCAACGGCCTGCGCGCCGCCATGACCGACCGCTACCAGACCGTCGCCTTCCGCCCGCCGGACGCCGGAGACGACCTCGCCGGGCGCGTGGTGCGCCTGCGGATCGCGGGCGCCACCGATGCCGGGCTCGCCGGCGAGCTTGTCGGCGATTGAGCCCGCCGCCGCCGGCCGATACAATCCGCCCCATGAGCGATCCCTACGGCGAACTGACGCGAGCGGCCAGGCAGTTGCTGGCCATCGAAGAGTTGCTGGGCGGTGAGTACATCCCGGCCGAGCATGTCCCCCTGCCCGATCCGCCCGCGCCCGAGGCTGGCGCCGGGGCCGCCGCGGAGTCGGCGGCGACGATGAGCCCCGAGCAGAAGGCCTCCCTGCTGGCCGAGATCGACGAGCAGGAGGTCCGCGGCTGCGTCCGCTGCGGGCTCAGCGACGGGCGACACCACACCGTCTTCGGCGAGGGCGCCCCCGATGCCGACCTCATGTTCATCGGCGAGGCGCCGGGGCACGACGAGGACATGTCCGGCCGACCCTTTGTCGGCAAGGCCGGGCAGCTACTGACGAAGATGATTGCGGCGATGGGGCTCTCGCGCGAGCAGGTGTACATCGGCAACGTGCTGAAATGCCGCCCGCCGAACAACCGCGCCCCGGCCCCGGACGAGACCGAAGCCTGCTGGGACTACCTGGTCCGGCAGATCGCGATCATTGAGCCGAAAGTGATCGTCACGCTGGGCAACCCGGCCACGCATGCGATCCTGAACACGCGGACGGGGATCACGAAGCTGCGAGGCACGTGGCAGGCTCTGCCGGAGCTGGCCCCGGGCGTCGGAGGCACGGCGGTGATGCCGACCTTCCATCCTTCCTACGTGCTGCGACAATACACCCCGGATGTCCGCCGCAAGGTCTGGTCCGACCTCCGGCAGGTCATGACCCGCCTGGGCTTGGACGTGCCCGAGAAGCCCTGACCGCTCGCCGGCGTCACGCCTTGCCGCCCCCCCCGCCGGGCGCCAGCGCCTTCACCTCGGCCAGCACGGCCGGGACGATCTCGTCGATGCCCAGCGTGCGGGCGCGGCGGCCGTGGCGGTAGAGGACGGCCTTGCCCTTGCCGCAGCAGACGGCGACGTCGGCGCCTTCGGCCTCGCCGGGGCCGTTGACCACGCAGCCCATGATCGCCACCGTCACCGGGAACCGCACGTCCGACAGCGCGTCGGTGACGGCGGCGAGGATCGGCAGGACGTCCATCTGAAGCCGCCCGCACGTCGGGCAAGCGATCAGCTCCAGGCCCTCCCGCCGCCGGAGGCGCAACGAGTGCAGCAGTTCCATCGCCGCCGCCACCTCGGCGGCCGGGTCGCCGGCGTAGGAGATCCGCACCGTCTCGCCGATCCCGTCGGCCAGCAGGGCCCCCAGCGCCGCGGCCGATCGGATCGCGCCGGTCTCCGCCGTGCCCGCGTGGGTGACGCCCAGGTGCAGCGGGTGGTCCCAGCGTGCGGCGATGCGGCGGTTCACCGCCACGGTGGTCACCGCGTCGTGGCTCTTGGCCGAGAGGACCAGGTCCGCGAAGCCGGCCTCCTCGAAGACGACGAGGTACTCGGCGAGCTTCTCGACCATCAGCTCGTCGAGGGGGCGGGAGAGGTCGGCGGCCTTGCGCTCGTCGTCGCGGCGGTCGACGACGGAGCCCTCGTTGACGCCCACGCGGATGACCACGCCGCGCTCGCCGGCGGCGTCGATCACCCGCCGGACCTGCTCGCGGTCGCGGATGTTGCCCGGGTTCAGGCGGATCTTCGCCACGCCGGCTGCGATCGCCTCCAACGCGCGGTCGAAGTGGAAGTGCACGTCGGCGATGATCGGCACGGGCGACTCCCCGACGATCCGGGGAAGCGCGGCGGTGTCCGCCGGCGTGGGCACGGCCACGCGGACCAGCTCGGCCCCGGCGTCGGCGAGGCGCCGGACCTGCGCCGCCGTCGCGGCCGCGTCGGCCGTCGGGGTGTTTGTCATGCTCTGGACGACCACGGGCGCGTCCCCGCCGAGGAGCACCCCGCCGACGTCTACCGCCCGCGCCCGCCGCCGCTGTATCTCCGGGTAGATCATCCCGGCATTCTATCGGCCGCGGCGGGCAAACGCATCCGCGTTTGCAGCAGCGGGTTGTGCGGGGCCACCGGCCGCCGGGAACGCCGGCGCTCGCCGGAGAATCCCTCACCGGCCATTGACTTCCCCGCCGCGATGGGCGATACTCGCCTCGTTGTTGGACGTACGCGCGCCCGTAGCTCAGCGGATAGAGCGCCTGCCTCCGGAGCAGGAAGTCAGAGGTTCGAATCCTCTCGGGCGTAGTTGGGGGATCTTCGCTCTGCTTTCCGTCATGTGGCGAGCTCACTGGAAACGCCCCCCTTGCAGGGAGCACCAACCGCGGCCGCGAAGCAAAGCGGCGTCGGTGCCGCCGCACTTCCCAGGCTGTTGCCGGCTCTGCTGACTGCCGGCGCTACCGGTGTCGGGCCGCGTTCAGCCGTCCAAGGTCCAGCCTTTGCGATACTCCTTGTGCAGCAGGGCGTCGGCCTTGGGGTTGTTGGTGACCTTGCCCGCCTTGCCGTCGTACTGGATCTTCTCGCCGACGCGATAGGCGACCAGCCCCAGCAGCATCGTCTCGATGGCCGTGCCGCCGTAGTCGAAGTTGCACGTGGTCTTCTTGTCGCCCTTGCAGGCGTTGACCCACTCGCCCTGGAAGTGCCCCAGCGGCGGCATGAGGTCTTCCTCGCTCCGCGGCTTGTAGTACGTCATGTCCGCGCCGCCGCCCCAGGGGATGATGATCCGCTTGCTGAAGTCCGCGACGATGTGGCCCTTCGTGCCCTTGAACATCGCCCCGTGACCGATCTTCTTCAGGTCCAGCCACTTGCTCGGGCTCTTGGGCATCATCCCGCCCTGGTACCAGTGCAGCCGGACGGCCGGACGCCAGTCGTTGGCGGGCAGGTCGAACGCCGTGTGCAGCTCGACCGGCGCGATGTCGGGGTTGAACTCCTCGCCCTCGCCGGTGGCGGCGGTGGGCAGGCCGGCGTCGATGGCGTTCCACGCCAGATCGATCGTATGGCTGCCCATGTCGCCGATCTGCCCGGTCCCGAAGTCCCAATACTTGTTCCACGCCAGGCAGCCGCCGAAGTAGCCCGGGTTGTACGGATGGAACGGCGAGGGGCCGATCCAAAGGTCGTAGTGCAGGTGCTTGGGCGGCTCACCCTTGGCCGGCAAGTAGCTCTTGCCGCGGATCTGCCGGTTGCCCCACGCGTAGACGGTCTGGAGTTCGCCGATCGCGCCGTCCTTGACCAACTCGGCGACGCGGTCGAAGTTCGGGATCGCGTGGCGCTGCGTGCCGACCTGCGTGGCCAGCTTGCCCTTCTTCTTCAGGTACGCCTCGCGGACGACGCGGGCCTCGTGGACGCAGTTGCCCAGCGGCTTCTCGCAGTAGATGTGCAGGTCCCGGTTCATCGCCCAGTTGGCCACGAAGGCGTGGGTGTGGTCCGTCGTCGAGCAGATCACCGCGTCGAGGCCCTTGTGGTCCAGGCACTTCCGCCAGTCGACGTAGTGCTTGGCCTTGGGGAACCGCTCGGCCGCCTTGGCCAGGTGCTTCTCGTTGACGTCGCAGAGCGCCACGACGTTCTCGCTCTTGATCGACCCCATGTGCGCCCGCGCCCGCCCCCAGGCGCCGACGAGCGCGACGTTGAGCTTGTTGTTCGGCGTGTTGGCCCCGAAAAGCGTGCCGCTGGGCAGGATCATCACCCCCGCCCCGGCCGTCGCCGCGGACTTCAGGAACCGCCGCCTGGAAACGTTCGCCTTCTTCGTCGTCTGCCTGCCAGCCATGATCGCCTCGCTCTCTCGGTTTCGCGTGTCGGGACGTGCCCCGGGTCTCTCGTGTGCGGAGATTCTACCGCGCGAGCCCCGCCGGCAAAAGGGGACGGCGAACCCGCCGCAACGGACTGCGCCGCCGGCGGTTTCATGGAATGGCGGACGGCACCTCTACGGAAAGGGCACATGATGCACAGCCGGATGGACAGGCGGGCGTTCCTGAAGACGTCGGCGGGGGCGGGCGTGCTGCTGCTGGCGAACGCGGGATCGGCCCGGGGGTTCGCGGCGAACGAGAAGGTGAACCTCGCGCACGTCGGCTGCGGCGGACGGGGCAAGGAGGTGATGGTCCGCTTCCGCGGCAAGGCGACGGTGGTGGCGATGTGCGACGTCAACGACGCCAAGGCGGCCATCCGCTACCGCGAGCACCCGGACGTGCCGAAGTTCAAGGACTTCCGCGTCATGCTGGACAAGGCCGGCAAGGAGATCGACGCGGTGGTGGTGGCCACGCCGGACCACACGCACGCGACGGCCTCGGCGGCGGCGATCCGGGCGGGCAAGCACGTCTACACCGAGAAGCCGCTGACGCGGACACCGGGAGAATCCCGCGTGCTGCGGGAGCTGGCCCGCAAGCACAAGGTGGCCACGTCCATGGGCAACCAGGGCACCGGCTCGGGGGGCTACCGGCGGGCGGTCGAGCTGATCCGCGACGGGGCCATCGGCGAGGTCAAGGAAGTGCACGTCTGGTGCGAGGGCCCCGGGCCCCGACGGCTGAAGCCGCCCACCGAGAAGCAGAAGGTCCCGCCGTACCTCGCGTGGGACCTGTGGCTGGGCCCGGCGGCGGCCAGGCCGTTCCACATCCGCTGGATGGGCTGGCACCACTGGCGGGACTTCGGCACGGGGAACCTGGGCAACTGGGCATCGCACTCGGCCAACCTGCCGTTCCGGGCGCTGGCGGTCGATACGCTGTGGGCCGGCGCCGACGACGATGCCGCCGAGGACGGCCCGGAGATCAAGGTCTCGGCCACACCGGCGGCGGTGAGCAAGGTCGCCTTCCCGCCCCATGAACGGGCCAAGTGGGAGATTCCCGCCCGAGGCGACCTCCCGCCGATCACGTTCACCTGGTCCCGCGGGCACGATCCCGAGGGGCGGGCCCGCATCGAGAAGGTCATGGGCCGCAAGCTCGACTGGGGCGACGCCGGCGAGAAGAAGTGGCGGGACTTCGCCGGCTGCCTGGTCGTGGGGACGGAGGGCACGATCTACTCCACAGGGCACAATGCCAGCTTCACGTTCCTGGAGGCCGAGAAATTCCGGGACGTCCAGCGGAGCCGCCCCGAGCGGCTGGACGCCTCGCGGGGGCACTTCGACGACTGGCTGCTGGCGTGCAAGGGCGGCAAGCCGGCGTGGGCGAACTTCGACTACGCCTCGGCCCTGAACGAGTTCCTCCAGGTCGCCAACATCGCCACCCAGTACCCCGACGCCACGCTCCACTACGCACCCCGCACCGGCAGGATCACCAACCACCCCGCCGCCGACGCCCTCGTCCGCCCGCAGTACCACCAGAGCTGGGCGCTGTAGAGGGCATGAAAGGAAACGCCGTGATTGCACCGAGAACCGCCACCATCGCACTGATCGCTCTGCTGTCCGCGGCCCCGCTCTTCGCTGCCGAGGAGGCGATCCCGAAGCATCGGCTGAAGGAGATCGTCGCGGCGGCGCCCGGAGAGCCGGCGGCAAAGCCGAAGGAGACGCGACGGGTGCTGATCTTCAACACGCCGCCGCACCTGATGCCCAAGGACCCGCACAGGGGCTACTGCATTCCCTACGGCACGGCGGCGTTCCGCGTGCTCGGGGAGAAGTCCGGGGCCTACCAGCCCGTCGTCAGCGACGACCTCGCCATGCTCCTGCCCGAGCGGATCGGGGACTTCGACGCCATCGTCCTGAACAACACCTGCCATGCGTGGACGCAGCCGACCGACGAGCAGATGACCAGGCCGGCGTTCCGCAAGCTCGCCGCCGACAAGCAGGCGGCCGAGAAGGCGATCCGCGAGGGCTTCATCGACTACGTTCGCGACGGCGGCGGGCTGGTGGTGGTGCACTTCGGCATCGCCCTGGCCCGCAAGTGGCCCGCCTTCGCGGAGATGGTCGGCGCGACGTTCACCGGGCATCCGTGGAACGAGGAGATCGGCGTGACCGTCGAGGAACCGGACCATCCGCTGACGGCGGCATTCGACGGCAGGCGCTTCCGCATCGCCGACGAGATCTACCAGTACGGCAAGCAGTACAGCCGCGAGAAGGTCCGCGTGCTGCTCTCGCTGGACCCGGCGCGAACGAACATGGGCGTCCGGTGGATTCACCGCAAAGACAACGACTTCGCCCTCGCGTGGGTCCGCAGCTTCGACAAGGGGCGCATCTTCAACTGCTCCTTCGGGCACCGTTCGCAGATCTACTCCGACCCGCGCATCCTGCGGATGTACCTCGACGCCATTCAGTTTGCCGCCGGCGACCTCGACGCCCCCGCCGCACCGCGCCCGGGGACACCCAAGCATGACATCCCCGGCACCGAGCCCGCTCCCGGACGCGAAGGGTTCGTCAGCCTCTTCAACGGTCGGGACCTCGCCGGCTGGACCTCCACCGGCGACGCGAATGTCTGGTCCGTCCGCGACGGGGCGATCACCGGCGTCAGCAAGGCCGGGTCGCTGGTCAAGGAGAACACCTTCCTGGTCTGGAAGGACGAGATCGAGAACTTCGAGCTGTTCGCGAAGTTCCGGCTTGTCGGCGGGAACTCGGGCATCTACTACCGCGCGGCCAGGCGCCGCCCCGGTCGCAAGGGCGAGGCCCTCGTCGGACCGCAGGCGGACTTCTCCGCCGACCACCGCTGGACCGGCGAGATCATGGAATACAAGCTCCGCGGCGAGCTGGCCAAGTGCGGGCAAGACGTGACCATCGACGCCGACGGCAAGCGGACGGTGAAGTCCCTGGCCGAGCCGAAGGACCTGCTGTCGGGCATCGACCTGACGGAGTGGAACGAGTACCACATCCTCGCCGACGGCGGGACCGTGACGCTGGCGATCAACGGGCGGACGATGTGCAAGCTCGAGGACAACGACCCCAAGCGCCCCAAGCGTGGCTGGCTTGGCCTCCAGGTCCACCGGGGCCCGGCGATGACGGTGCAGTTCAAGGACATCCACCTCAAGCGACTACCCCCCTCCAAATAGGACGAACGCCCCATGGCGGCGCCGGTGTGTCGGTTCTGTCCACCCCCCCGGACAGTGGACACGCCGGCGTCGTTTAATCTGTAAACACAACCATAGCAACTGTTTACATCACAGATAGCTCCTGTCCACTCTGCGGGCAAGGTGTACACCGTACTCGCGTCGTGCCGGAGACCCACCCGCGGGGACAAGGGGTTCGGGCGGACGCGGCAATCAAGTCACCTGCCGCCCCGGCCGATAGGTCCGAGGAGGGGGCTCGTATGCGTCGGCCCCACAGGGCGAGCGGCGCAAGGAGGCGGACATGCGTGCACTGCTGCGTGGGGCCGGGTCGGTCGCGGTCTGGGTGGTGGCGGCCTCTGCGGTCGGCGGCACGGCGGGTGAGAAACCCCGCACGCCGGACCTGGCGAGGACCTACAGTGACCGCGAGCGGGGATATCGTATATCTTACCCTGAAAATTGGACTTGCGAGCTCAGGGAGGGCCAGCTCGCCCTCTCCGGCCCCGAGGGCAGCCCGGCGTGGTTCACGCACCTCGGCGTCGCCGTCGCGGCCACCGCCTCGGGCGGCGGGGAGCACAAGGACGCCGACGCCCTGATGGCCCACCTGCGGGGCAAGCTGGCGGCGGGGGGGCGGGAGGCGAGCTTCGGCCCCGTTCGGCGAAGCCCCTACGACCTGGACGGCGTGACCGTCGAGGCCCGGCTGATGCTGGCCGCCTACAAGCGGCCCGACCGCGACCTGGCCATGCGAACGCTGGTGCTGCTGCTGACGGCCCCCGACGGCGGACGGGTCTACGCCCTTACCTACACCGCCCCGCTGGCGTGGAAGGGCCGGGCCATCTACGAGCCCTGCCTGCCGACGGCGTCGGCGATCATGAACTCCTTCCGCCTGACCGGCGCGGCGCCCGGTGGCGCCCAGGAAGCGCTGACCGCGACGGCATCGAGGCCGAAGCCGCCGCCCCCCCTCCGCGTGGTTACCGCCGAGGGCAAGCCCGCGCGGGGCGCAGGAGCGGTCGTCTTGGCCGGGGAGCGGGCGCTGGTCGAGATCGGCTGCGACGGGCTGGTCAGCTTCGACGAGCTCCCCCCGGGCCGCTACGTGGCCACGACACTGTGGTCCGGATACCGCAAGGTCCGGCAGATGCTCATCATACGAACCGGCGAGGCCCCGATCATCCGCCTGCCGGACGCCGCGGAGGCACCGGCGGCCATCGGCGAGGGCCTCGCTCGCCCAGGGGACCGCTCACGGGAGGGTTCGCCATGAACCGCACCATCACGCTGGCCGCGGCCCTGGCGGTCGTTGCAGCCCTGGCGCCGCCATCCCACGCGGCCGGGGCAGACCGTTTCGACGCCGCGCTCCAGGAGGCCCTGGCCGAAATCCAGGCCCGGCCTGATCTTACCGACGCCGAGGAGGCGGCCGCCAGGCTCGACGCGATGAAGTCCGTGATGTCTGCCGCCGACGCGATGGGCAAGGGGCTGGAGGACCTCCAGGCCTGGACCGAGACCGTCCGCCACACGGGGCTGTGCTTCGACCACGACTTCGAGGGCCTCGACAAGGTCGCCGGGTGGATCGATAACGTACGTGATAAGCAGTGGTTCCAGTCATTCCGCGAGGCCACGCGAGTCGGCGGGCAGCTCCACAAGGCCGCCGGTCGCGCCTCGGCCGCCCGCGTCGCCCTCGCCAAGGCCCGCAAGGTCCTCACCGAGCAGCGCGACCTCCCGACGGGGGCCAGGAAGTCCCTGGCGGCGCTGGTGGTGCTCGGGGAGGCCCTCAAGCAGGCCGGGGACGTACCGGGGCTGGGCAAGTGCCTGGAAGCCTACGGCCAGGTCACCGACAAGCTGATCGGCGTCGTGGACAAGACGCGGGAGAAGATCGTCTACGGCATCAACGACGGGCACGTGATGGGCAAGGACCTGCCGGAGCTGGCGGGCCTGCCGAAGAACGTCAGCACGGTCGGCTACCAGCGGACGGACCTGTGGCGGCGCGGCCTGCCGGTCGTCCGCGGCGTGCAGGACCACGGCGCCCACGAGTTCTTCCTCCGCGGGGACGGCGGGCTCTGGGTGAAGCTCTCCAAGGCCGATTACGAGAAGGCCCGCGCGGTCGCCGCCCACTGGATGGTCACCCACAAGGGCAAGCCGCCCAAGCCCAACGAGGTCCTCCGGCTGCTCAACGACGACGACGCCCGCAGCGCCCTCGCCCGCGACGCCGACGACGAGGTGCGCTGGATCCTCCACAAGAAGCGCATCCGCCGGGTGATGGTCGATCCCGACAAGCCCCTCCGCGAGGCAGTCCGCGAGTTCGACGCCGTCGAGCGGACCGTCCGCGGCTGGGCCGACGAACTCGGCGTGCCCATGGACCGCCCGGCCGTCGACGCCGCCGTCCGCCTGCACCTGCTCGACCCCCAGTGGGCACAGCGATGGTTCCGTGCCAAGGTCTACCGCCTCTACCCCGAGGTCCGCCAGGCCATGGAGCGCAAGGGCTTTGATCCCGACACCGCGGACATCGACGCCCTCAAGGCCGCCATGGGACAGTACCGCAGGTACGTCGCCGACGTCGCCGCCGGACGCCGCAAGGCGATCGACTTCTCCGCCCCGGCCGGGCCCGTCGCCGACACCCGGCGACCGGCGGCCCCGCCGACCCCGCAGCCCGGGCCGAAGCTTCCCCCCGGCCGATCCGAGCGGGATGCCGAGCTGACGCGGACGGCCCCGCCGCCGTCGGCCGAGGGAAAGCGCCCGGACCGCTCGGCCATCCTGGCCTGGCGAGACCGGCAGGTCGCCGCTCTCCGCCGCCGGATGGCCGACGACCCCCTCCGCGCCGCCAACAAGCGGGCCGCCCTGGCCGGGGTGGGCAAGGCGAAGAAGCTCACCTGCGCCAAGTGCGGGTTCAGCGGCAAGCACTGGTGGATCGAGAATTCCTGGTCCTGCCCGCGATGCGAGTTCTGCACCACCGTCCAGGACCGCAAGCGCCCCGACGGCCTGACCTACCGCCAGTACGCCGCCGCCCGCATGAAGGTCTACGAGGACAAGATCGCCGCCGTCCGCGCCGAAGCCCAGCGCCTGCTGACGGGCAAGAGGTAGCGGAGAGACGCAAAGCCACGATGGCCGGCGCTGGCAGGGAGCACGTCGCGGCAGGCGTGGGCTGGCCGGGCACGGGGACGCCCCGCGCCTCCCGCGAAACCGGCGATCGCATCGCCGTACTCCATGGCCTCGCTCCCTTCGGCGACACCGCGGCCGGGCGGGCGCCGGTTCCCCGTCGCGCTCACCCGGCGTCGGGCGTGAAGAGGACCTTGCCGGTCTCGCGGGAGGCGAAGAGTGCGTAGGCCTCGCCGGCGTCCTCGATGCCGAAGCGGTGGGTGATCATCTCGGCCGAGCGGAGACCGGCGTCGAAGGCGCGGCAGAGGTCGTCGAACTCGCCCAGCGCGAAGCACGTCGAGCCGGAGACGGTGACCTCCTTGCGGAGGAAATGGTCCGACGGGCGGATGCGCGCGTCGTTGTTCTCGCCGATGACGGCGACGTGGGCGAACGGCGCGGCGACGTCGAGGGCCCAGCCCAGCGGCTCGCCCTCGCCGGAGCACTCGAAGGCCCGCTCGCAGCCGCGCCCGCCGGTGAGTTTGCGGACCCGCTCGACCACGTCACCGTCGGCGGGGTCGAGGGTCGTCTCGGCCCCCAGGCGTTCGGCCAGCTCGCGGCGGTAGGCAACGGGCTCGACGCCGATCACTCTCGCCCCGAGGTGCCTCGCCACGCAGAGCGTCCCGAGGCCCATCGGCCCGAGGCCGAAGATCGCCACCGTGTGCGTGGCGCTCGTGCCGATCCGCCGGTGGGCGTGGTAGGTCGTGCCCACCGGATCGAGCATCAGCGCGCCCTGCTCGAACGAGATCGAGTCGGGCAGCTTCAGAAGCGACCGCTCGCACATCCGCGCGTACTCGGCGTGCACCCCGTCCAGCCCGAAGCCGTAGCCGCCGCGGCTGTTGCGGCAGTAGGCGAAGTAGCCGGCGCGGCACATGTCGCAGACGCCGCAGGTGTACCCCCCGGCCGTGCAGACGCGGTCGCCGACCTTCAGCACTCGCGGACGGTCGACGGCGACGACCACCCCGGCGCCCTCGTGCCCGGGGACGAAGGGCTTCTCGCCGGGGGTCTCGTAGTGGCAGTGCAGGTCCGAGCCGCAGATCGCGGCGGCCTCGATCCGGACGACCACCTCCTCCCCGGCCGGCTCGGGGTCGGGGACGTCTCGCGTCTCAACGGTGTGTGCGTCCAGGATGTGTGCGGCTCGCATGTCGGCCTCCTCTCTGAAGCGATGCGGCGGGGATCAGCGATGATGAAGTCGGCTGCGACGGGATCAGCGCCGGGCCCCCACGTCGTAGCACCGGAGCGTGTCGTGGTAGCGGAGATAGAGCCGGCCCCGGTGAATGACGGGGTGGGCCCAGGCGTCGCGGATCTTCTTTCGCCCCCGCGGGGTGGCGAAGCGGAAGCGCCCGCGAGTCTCGAACCGGTCGGCAAGCGGCTCGAGCAGGGCGGCCTCGCCGTTCTGGCTGACGCAGTGGAGCAGCCCGTCGGCCCACAGCACGGCCCCGCGCGCCAGGCCGGTCAGGTTGTAGAGCGTCCGGCCGGTCTTCCAGTCGAGGGCGACCCAGCCGACGCGACCGCGGTAGTCGGCGCCGAAGAGCCTGCCGTCGCGATAGACGAGCCCGCCGCTCATCTCGTTCAGTTCGGCCAGCCAGACGGGCGCGACGGTGGTCCGCTCGCCGCCGACGGTGAGCTTCAGGCGCTCGGTCGGGCGCTTGTCGGGGCTGGAGACCACCACGCTGTCGCCGTGGTACAGCGGCGTGGTGGCGATGGCCTGGAACCGCGTCGGGCGCGGGACGTGCCACTGCAGCCGCCCCGTCTCGGCGTCGGCGCCGAAGGCGTGATGCGACGAGCCCCCCACGACGTGCCGCCGCCCGCCGTAGCGGAACAGGATCGGCGAAACGTACGCCGCCCTGTCCTCGCCCAGCGGCTGGCTCTGCCAGACGGTCTCGCCCGTCCGCTTGTCCAGCGCGGCCAGCAGGGCCTTGCGCCCGCCGGGCGTGACGATCAGCTTCGCCCCGTCGGCAAGCAGGCATTCGCTGTGGCCCCAGCGGATTCTGTCGGCCTCGAACCGCTCGAGCGTGTTGACGCTCCAGACCTCCCGCCCGGTGTTGGCGTCGTAGCACGCCACCCGCCCGTGACCGTTCATGTGGTAGACGTGCCCGTCGTCGATCAGGCAGCAGGCGCGGGCGCCGGGGTAGCTCTTGGTCCACGCCAGGCCGTTGTCGGCCGTCCACTGGGGCTTGCCCGCCAGGTCGAAGGCGAAGACGCGGCAGCGCCGGCCGACGTCGCCGGTGATGTAGAGCGTGCCCCGTGAGATGACCGGGCAGGACCACCCCCGCCCGAGACCGTCGACCTGCCAGAGCAGCTCGGGCCCACCCTCGGGCCAGCGGTCGAGCAGGCCGGTCTCGTCGCAGACGCCGTCGCGCCGCGGGCCGCGCCACTGGGGCCAGCCGGGCTCGTCGGAGGCGATCAGCCCGTCGTTGCCGGCGGCGGGCGCCGCGGACGTCGCGGCCAGGAGCATCGCGGCGCAGCGCGCAATGGCGGCCAGCGGCCGGCGGCCCGTGCCCGGCTCGGGGCGGGCGGGACCGCGGCGGGTCCTGTCGGGGGGCAGGCCACGGTCATGGAGAGGTCTGGCGCCGAAGCGGAACGATGCCCGGGCTGTGTCGGTGTTCATCTGCGTTCATCCCTGTTGACTATGAGGAAACGCCGAGGTCGTGCCCGTCAATACCACCGCCAGCCCATGCCGGCGACGGGGAGCTTCTCGAAGGCGGCCCGGTCGGCCGGCGGGGCGACGGCCAGGCCGGTCGGGCTCTCGGGGTCCAGGATGTCGGTATCGCCAACGGCCTCGGCCTCGGCGGCGAGCTTCGCCCGCCAGGTCGCCAGCGTGGCCTCGTCGGCATCGGCGGCGAGGTTCGTCAGTTCCTTCGGGTCGGCGGCGAGGTCGTACAGCTCCTCGGTCGGCCCGGTCTGCGTGTAGATGTACTTCCACCGCCCGTCGCAGACCATGGCCGTCTGGTTCGGGTCGTCGCGGCACTGGGCGTAGTAGGCCTCCCGCCCCGCCGCCGAGCCGTCGGCCAGGATCGGCGAGAGGTCCTGCCCGTGCACCTGCTCGCCCAGCGGGCAGCCGGTCAGGGCCGCCAGCGTCGGCAGGATGTCCTGGAGCCCGGCCGGCTGCGGTCGGCGCGTGCCGGCCGGCATGCCGGGGGCGCGCCAGAGGATCGGCACGCGGACCGAGCCCTCGTGGTGCGTGCTCTTGAAATACGTGCCGAAGTCCCCCATCAGGTCGCCGTGGTCGGCCGTGTAGGCCACGATCGTGTTCTCCGCCTGCCCCAACTCCTCCAGGGCCGCCAGCACCCGGCCGACCTGGGCGTCGTGAAAGCTCACCAGGCCATAGTAGTACGCCTTGATCACACGCATCGCCTCCGGGCTCAGCGTGGTGAACGCGTGGGTGTAGCGGCGGCGCTGGAGCTCGGGGTCGCGCCCGGCCAGCGCCGACTCGTTGCCGGCCGGGGGATCGACCGAGCGCGGGTCGACCATCCGCGCGTAGTCGCCCGGCGGGTCGTAGGGCGAGTGCGGCTTGGGGGAGCTGCACCAGATCAGGAACGGCCTGTCGCCGCGGCGGTCGAGGTGCTCGCGCATGCGGGCGATGGTGCGGTCGGCGACCCAGTGCTCGACGTGATGCTCCGGCGGCAGGGGCGTGGGGCAGGGGCGCACGTCGTTGTTGCCGATCCCGTGGGCGCGGCTGAAGCCGCCCCAGCCGACGTCGTGGAGGTAGTCGAGGTAGTCCTCGAGCCCGCGCTGCGTGTTGGCCGGGTCGAACTGCCGGATCAGCCGCCCGGACTCGGTCAGGTCGCAGTGCTGGAAGCCGTGCAGCAGCCGCCCCTCGCGGGTGGGGGCATACGGGACGTAATGCAGCTTGCCGCAGGCGTAGGTCTCGTACCCGGCGGCGGCGAAGTGGGCGGCGAGCTTCGGCTGGTCGTCGCGGATCCGCCCGCCGTTGTTCTTGCAGCCGGTCGCGCGGTGGGGGTAGTTGCCGGTCGTGATCGTCGCCCTGGCCGGCACGCAGATGGGGTTGGGGGTGAAGGAGTTCTCGAACAGCGTTCCCGACGCCGCCAGCGCGTCGAGGTTCGGCGTCCTGCACACCTCGTTCCCGTAGCAGCCCAGCGCATCGCAGCGGAGCTGGTCCGCGGTGATCAACAGCACATTCGGACGATCCGGCATTGGCGTTTCCTTTTGCTCAGCAGAGATGAACGCGAGGGAACATGGATGAAACAACCGAAGGCGGCGGCAGGGATGCGGGGATTGCAGGAGATGGCGTACATGGTTCCGTTCTCATATTGCACTTCCGATGAGCTCAGGCCAGGGACGCGCCTTGGACTCTGATGTCTGAAGTCCGCGGCCCCCGATGCGTGCTCCGCTGTCCTGTGCATCCCGTGCATCCCTGCCGAAGCCTCTTCCTGCCGCATCCGAGCTCATCCGTGTCCATCCCTGCTATTCCCTGGTGACCAGCAGGTCGGGTTTCGGGTCGGACCCGGTGCCGACGAGGGCGGTCGCCCGGCCGTCGCGAACGGCGACGGCGCGGCGGCTGAGCGCGGGGACGCCGGCAAACCGGTTGTTCAGCAGCAGGCCGCTGCGCAGCGCGCCCACGGGCAGGTCGGCGCGGCAGTTGATGAAGTGATTGACCCGGCCGTCGGCGACGACCGCGGCCCTGCCGACGCGGCCGCGGGTGAAGACGCAGCCCTCGGCGAGCGTCTCGGGCGGGAGGAGGCTGCGGGTCTTGGGCCCGATGACGAAGCGGCAGCTCACCAGCGGGACGGGCTTGTTGCTGGCGATCGTCGGCGAGCCGCCATTGCCGACGAACTGGCTGTTGGCCAGCAGGTGGGTCGTCGAGTTGGTCAGCCGCATGGCCGCGTCGCGGCAGCCGAGGAAGGTGCACTCGATGCAGGCGTTGAGGTTGTTCGGCCTCCTGGCGGGCATGTCCAGTCCGACGCCGCATCGGACGAACCCGCAGCGGTAGAAGACCGTCTTGTCCACGAAGCACATCGACGCGGTATGCCCGCCGGGATAGGCCGGGTTGGGGTGCTGGAGCAGCCCGGCGCCGCAGTGGACGAAGTTCACCTGGTCCAGCAGGTTGTTGTCCCAGCAGTTGATCTTGTCCAGGAAGATGCCCGCGCCGGCGTGGTCGCGGAACGTCACGTGCGAGATGCACACCCCCGTGCCGCGCATCCACGGCGTGCTGTGATGGATGCCGTACCGCCCGCCCCGCAGCGACAGGTCCGCGAGGACAAACGGCTGGAGGTCGCCCTGCGGGCAGGTGATCAGCGCCATGTCATCCCGCCTGGCCACCAGCACCGTCTTGCCCCGCCCCGCGCCGACGAGCCCCTGGTGCTTGCCGATCCGCAGCGGCCGGCCGATCGCGTAGACCCCCGCATCCAGCAGCACGATGCCCTCGGCGTCGATGCGTTTCTGGAGTTCGGCCGAGCGGTCGCCGGCCTCGGCCGCCTTGGCCCGCCAGTCCCCGCCGAGCGGGGCCGGCGGCTCGCGGTAGGCCGGCGGGCGCCACGGCTTCGGCGCCGCCTCGGGCGGGGCGAGCATGGCCTCCAGCGCGCGGGCGGCGGGCCCGGGCAGCCGGTTGCCGACGGCCTTGCCGTTGACGCTGACCTCGCCCTTGCCGTCCAGGAAGGCCTTGACGATGAGCGTCTCGGCGGACCCCGCCCCGATGCTGAAGTTCCGCCCGGCGGCCCAGAGCAGCCGCTTGCACGCCTTCGGCAGCAGGATGTTGGGCGAGGTGAACTTGCCCCAGAGGTTGACGCCGTAGGCGCGGACCTCGGTGGCGGCGGTGTCCAGCAGGCCGGTGGCGTTGGCCCCGCCGTTGCGGAGGTTCGCGCCCTGGGCGGCGAACAGCCGCAGCGTGCCCATCGGGCCGGTGGTGATCAGCGGGCGGTCGCTGCGACCCTCCCAGTTCCAGCTCTCGGCGTCGAGGCCGACGATGGCAAGATCCTTCAGCCCGGCCAGCTCGATCGGCGCCCGCCGGGGCGTGAGGATGTTCAGCCACAGCAGCACATTGCCGTACGACGGCGTCGTCGCGTTGCCCTTGAGCACGATGTCCGGCCCGGCCTGGTGGACCATGGTGCGGATGAAGCCGTTGTTCCGCAGGAACCCGCCGGCGGTGTTGTCGGCGTGGATCGAGACGTTGTGCAGCCCGACGAAGCGGTTGCCCGCCAGGCACGCCCGGTCGATCCGCACCCGCGTCCGCTCGATCCGGTAGAAGAGGTTCTCCCGCGTGACCTCCGCAGACGGCGGAAACGTGAGCTGCACCGGGTTCACCGACGAGAGAATCGCGCCGGTCGTCCCCGGCTCGACCACCACCTCCGGAATGGCCGTGCCATACAACCCGTACACCGCGCAGCCGCTGCGGAGCACGAGGCGCTTCGGACCCCGGCCGCGATAGTCCGCCCACTGGAGGCGGACGACCTTGTGCTCGTCGAGGGCCTTCTGAAGCCTCCCGGCCTCGGCGACGGGAACGAAGTGCGCCTCGCGGGGGTAATACGCCGGCCGCGCCGGAACGTCGGCGGACACCGCGCCCGCAACCCACAGCACTGCAATCGCCGCGTACCTCATCGTCGGCCTCCTTTGTGGCGAGCGCGGACGGTCTATTCGATGCCGAGGCGCTTCCTGCATTCGTCGAGGATGGTCGCCGTCGCGGTCGCGCCGCAGCGCGTGCAGCCGAGGGAGCGCATCTGGAGCAGCGCGTCGAGCGTCCGCACGCCGCCGGCGGCCTTGACCTGCACGTGCTCGGGCGCGTGCGTCCGCATCAGCTTGATGTCCTCCGGCGTCGCCCCGCCGGTGCCGAAGCCGGTGGACGTCTTGACCCAGTCGGCCCCCACCTCGCCGCAGATCTCGCACAGGCGGACTTTCTGGTCGTTGTCCAGGTAGCAGTTCTCGAAGATCACCTTCACCTTCGCGCCCTCGCCGTGGGCGACGTCCACCACGCCGCGAATGTCCTGGCGGACCAGGTCCCACTCGGCGCTGAGCACGGCCGAGATGTTGCAGACCATGTCCAGCTCCTTGCCGCCGTCGGCGACGGCCTGGCGGGCCTCGGCGGCCTTCGCCGCCGTCGCGTGCCCGCCGTGCGGGAAGCCGATCGTCGTGCTCGGGTTGACGGTGCTGCCGGCGAGGATCTCCGCGCACCGCTTCAGCCGGTACGGCAGGATGCACACGCTGGCGGTGTCGTAGGTCAGCGCCAGCTCGCAGCCGGCGTCCAGCTCCTCGACCGTCATGAACGGCTTGAGCAGCGAGTGATCGATCATCTTGGCGATCGCTTCGTACGTGTAGTCCATCGGGGTCTCCTGGTTGGGTGTCAAGGCCTGGCGCGGGGGGCGTAGGCTTCCAGTTCGTAGACGCGGGCGGTGTCGAGGTGACCGGCCGTGACGTGCAGACGCAGCCGCCGGGTGGTCACCGGCTCGAATTGCTTGTGCCAGTGGCAATCCTTGTTGCCGGCGGTCTTCGTGGCGGGGATGTCCACCCAGTCCGTGCCGTCGTGGGCCTGGAAGACGAAGTCGTGGATCGGCCAGACGTGCTTGCTGCCCTGCACGTAGCCGTTGACCATCCGCAGGCCGGCGATGGTGACCGGCTCGTCCCACGCCAGCTCCAGCCACGCGGGCATCTTGCGGGCGCTGACCCACCGGGCGTCGCGGTCGTTGATGTCCGCCTTGCCGTCGTTGACGTTCGACGGCGCGTACTTCGCCTCGTCGTAGCGGCTGGACGCGGCGACCTTCGCCGCGGGGGCGAGGTTCCTGCCCGCCTTGGCGACCCATTCCGGCAGTTTGACGGCCGCGGCGCGCCCGTGCCCGCCGCTGCCGCCGCGCCAGGGCTTGCTGCCCACGCCCTTGGCCAGCAGGGCCTTGAGCTGGGCGAGGTGGTCGCTGTAGACGCCGCGCGGTGTGGTGTCGTACTCCTTGCAGATGCTGGCGGCCATGCCGACGACCTCGCCCATCATCCCGCCGGTCCGCATCACGCGGGTGCTTCCGAGGGCGTCGTGGGTGACGGAGATGTCGCGTCCGGCCATGAAGAGGTTGCCCACGTTCCGCGAGTAGAGGCATCGGTAGGGTATCCACGCCGGGCCCTTGAAGTGGGTGAAGTGCGCCCGCGAGATGAACGGGCGGTCCTCGAAGCCCTTGACGTATCGCTTGTCGGGCAGGTGCAGGTCGATCGACCACGTGGAGGGCACGCAGGCGTCGGGCCAGTCGTGCTTGCCGAGGACGTGCTTGCGGGTGAGGATGACGTCGCCGAGCAGCCGGCGGCTCTCCCGCGTGCCGGCGATGTACGCCGCCCAGACGAGCTTGTGCGTGGGGTACTTGCCGTGAACGTTCTTCAAAGCGTCCCACGCACCGTACATCGCCCGGAAGTTGTTGTCGCGGATCCGCTCGCCGTGGGCGAACGGGTCCTTGTTGAAGCCGCTCTCCCAGAACCACACGCCCAGCCGCTTGGGGAACGGCTTGTTCGAGAGGTCCAACGCCCACGGGCAGCGCGGGAAGCTCGTCGGCTTGCCCGTGTCGGCGATGTTCCACAGGTTCGAGCGGCCCATGTGGCCTTTCTCGGTCATGTCGTAGTCCGCACCCGCCAAGGCGCCGATGACACCGTGGCCGGTGCAGTCGGCCACCAGTCGCGCCTCGAACCGCCGCCGCTTGCCGCTGCGGATGTGCTGGGCGATGACGGCCACGATCCGCCCGTCGGCCGTCTCGACCGCGTTGCCCCGCCAGCCGAGGTGCAGCGATACGTTCTCCTGCGAGCGGACCAGCTCGATACGCCGGTCGTCCTCGTACAGCCCCTTCGTGTTGCCCGTCGGGCCGTGCGAACGCCGGGCCGGCTCCAACTCGCGGACCAGGTCGCCGATCCGCGGGTACGGCTCGAAGTTCGTGTGCCCCTGGAGCCACACGCGGACCTCCCCGCTGTTGTTGCCCCCCAGCACCGGGCGGTCCTGGATCAGGGCAACCTTCAGCCCCAGCCTCGCGGCCGAGAGGGTCGCGCACGTCCCCGCGATGCCCCCGCCGACGACGACGAGGTCGAACCGCCCGACCTCTTCGGGTGCGTCCTGGACCGTGCCGAGCTTGCGGCGGAGTTCGGTCAGCTCGGCCAGGTCGTCCGGCGGCGCGGGCTCACCGGCGGGGACGAAGCAGACGGCGTCGCAACGGCCCTCGAAGCCCGTCAGATCGTCCAGGGCCAGGCGGACCTCGCCGGCGGGGACCGTGACCGTGCCCCCCTCCTGCCAGTGCCACGCCGCCCCCTCCGTGCCGAACGTGACCTCCAGCGGCTTGCCCGCAACGTGCAGCTTGAACCGCCCCGGCGCGCCGGGAGCGCCCCACGGGGCCACCCAGTCCCGCGTGCGGACGTAGACGTCGTACGACCCGCCCGCCGGGAAGGCCACCGTGGTGTTGGCGTCGGCGACCGGCACGCCCAGCCCGTGGGCCAGGAGGTACGGCGAGCCCATTTCGTCCATGAACTGCTGATCGACCTTCCATCCGCCGATGTGCTCGAACGCCTCGGCCTCGAC
This sequence comes from uncultured Planctomycetaceae bacterium, assembly GCA_964385465.1. Taxonomy (GTDB): domain Bacteria; phylum Planctomycetota; class Phycisphaerae; order SM23-33; family SM23-33; genus CAYLPJ01. The sequence continues at coordinate 108,446 of CAYLPJ010000001.1, forward strand.
GAGAACCGTACCGGGCCCGGCCGCGGCGGCGGTCGCCGCGCACGACGCCGCCAGCAACACGCACGCGATGGTCGCGATTCGATGCATAGCTCACCTCTCTATTGGACCGCCGATTGTACTCGTCGCGACCCCGCCGGTCAGCGATCTTCCCGACCTCCACCGCGACGATCCCCCAACTCCCGGCCCCCGGCCGCCCGGCAGTCCGGCCATCCAGTCTTCCGGTCCCGCCGCTCGCCCCGTACCATACGGCCATGCGCAACGATCTGCCGGAGACGATCGAAACCGTCGAGCAGCTCGACGAGGTGCTCTCCCGCCCGACCCCCGAGGCCGTCGAGCTGTTCCGCCGGCTCGAGGGCGACCTGGTCATCCTCGGTGCGGCCGGGAAGGTCGGGCCTTCGCTGGTCCGCATGGCCGACCGCGCCGCCGAGGCCGCAGGATGGCCCGGGCGGATCCATGCCGTCAGCCGCTCGCTGACCGACGGGCAGTTCGGCCCCCGTGTGCACTGCCGCCGCGGCGACCTGCTGGACCCCGACGCCGTCGCCGCCCTGCCCGACGCCGACAACGTGCTCTACCTGCCCGGGCGGAAGTTCGGCTCGACCGGCGCCGAGCACCTCACCTGGGCGGCCAACTGCATCCTGCCCGCCCTGGCGGCCCGGCGGTACGCCGGCGCCCGCGTGGTCATGTTCTCCACCGGCTGCGTGTACCCCATCGTCGACGCCGCCGGCGGCGGGGCCACCGAGGAGACGCCCCTCGAACCCGTCGGCGAGTACGCCATGAGCTGCCTCGGGCGCGAACGCGTCTTCGACTACTACGCCCGCACCGCCGGCCTGCGCGTGCTGCACTTCCGGCTCAACTACGCCGTCGAGCTCCGCTACGGCGTGCTGGTGGACATCGCCGCTCGCGTGCTCGCCGGGCAACCGATCGACCTGACCACCAGCCACATGAACCTGCTCTGGCAGGGGGACGTCTGCGACCGAGCCCTCCGCTGCCTGGAGCTCGCCGCCTCGCCGGCGGCCGCGCTCAACGTCACCGGGCCGGAGACGCTCGCCGTCCGCGACCTCGCCGACGCCTTCTCGAACCGGCTCGGACGCGAGCCCCGCTTGATCGGGGAGGAATCCGGCACAGGCTTCCTCAGCAACGCCGCGCGGTCCGTCGAGCGGTTCGGCCCCCCGACCGTGCCGGTCCCTCGGCTGATCGACTGGACGGCCGACTGGCTTCGACGCGGCATGCCCACGCTCGAGAAGCCCACCCACTTCGAGGCCCGCGATGGCGTGTTCTAGAACCGCCATGGACATCCGGCACCGCGACGCCCTGCAACGCGGGCTGGTCATCCCGGCGATCCCGCTGGCCCTGACCGCCGAGCGGCGGCTCGACGCGCGCCGCCAGCGGGCGCTCTGCCGCTACTACCTCGCCGCCGGCGCCGGCGGGCTGGCTGTCGGCGTCCACACCACGCAGTTCGCCATCCGCGAGCCGTCGGTCGGCCTGCTGCGCCCGGTGCTGGAGCTCGCCGCCGAGACCGCCGGCGAGGCCGCCCCCGACGCCGTCCTCATCGCCGGGCTCTGCGGGCGGACCGCCCAGGCCGTCGCCGAGGCGAACCAGGCGCGGGAGCTGGGCTACCACGCCGGGCTGCTGAGCCTCGCCGCGCTGCCCGAGGCCGGCAACGACGAGCTGATCGCCCACGCCCGCGCTGTCGCCGACGTGCTGCCGGTCGTCGGCTTCTACCTCCAGCCCGCCGCCGGCGGACGCGTGCTGGACTACGCCTTCTGGCGGCGCTTCGCCGAGCTGGACAACGCCGTGGCGGTCAAGATCGCCCCCTTCGACCGCTACCGGACCCTCGACGTCGTCCGCGCCGTCGTCCAGGCCGGCCGCGAGGACATCGCCCTCTACACCGGCAACGACGACAGCCTCGTCGGCGACCTGCTCACGCCCTTCCGCTTCGAGACCGGCGGCGAGGTCGTCGAGCGGCGCATCGTCGGCGGCCTGCTGGGCCACTGGGCCGTCTGGACCCGCCGCGCCGTCGAGCTGCTGGCCGACTGTCACGCCGCCGTCGCCGCCGGAACCGCACCCGCCGAGCTGCTCACCCGCGCCGCACAGATCACCGACGCCAACGCCGCCGTCTTCGACGCCGCCGGCGGCTTCGCCGGCTGCATCCCCGGCATCCACGAGGTCCTCCGCCGCCAGGGCCTGCTGGCCGGCACGTGGTGCCTCGACCCCGCCGAGACGCTCAGCCCCGGCCAGGCCGAGGCCATCTCCCGTGTCGCCGCCGCCTGCCCCCACCTCACCGACGACGCCTTCGTCGCCGCCGGCCTCGACGACTGGCTGACCTGACCAAACGAACGCCTGGCGTTGAAACGGTCGAAACGGGTCGTCACGAGCGGATGGCCCCAAGCTCGGACTTGACCTGCGACAACCCCTGCCCGAGAGTATTCGTAGCGACCAGATAGCCGGCCCCGGCCGACCGCGGTTTCATCCCCTGGCCGCTCCTTTCTTGCGCTCTTCCGTGAATCAACGAAGATGCCCTTTTCCACGATGGCGCCGACCCGCAACCGACAACGTCTCGAAGGAGGCACAGCGTCTTCTCCACATCGTGGCTAGCCTGTTTGCGGTTCTCGTCCCGTTTTGGAGGTCGCTTGCGTCGCTTGGTCCGGAGCCCAGACAGAGGCGGCAGCGTCTAGCCGACGGCGTGAGCCGGCGGGGAGAGATGCATACCGCCGGAACCCCGGAAGGGGCCAGAGGCACGCCGGCAGCCTGCGGCACGATTGGCGGAACTCCTGTCGCCTCCTAGCGCCCGGCCTGGCGTTGCGTTTCGGCGTAGTCGGCTTTGTGCAGGCGCGCCGCTGACCCGACGGGGTCACCGGGTCGGTCCTTGGTGGCCCGGCGGCCCTGTCCTGAAGCTCGGCGGTGCGTTTGGCCCCAGCGAGCAGGGCGATCTTCAGCAGTCCGGCGTCGATCTCGGCCAACCGCTCGGTCTGCGGCTCGGTAAGTCTTCCATCGACCGCAACAGCCAACAGGCACCTGACTTACGTGTCTTTCTGGGGGGCCACATCTCGCGGATATCGCGCAACAGACGTCGGCGCAAGCCTGAATTCTAGGGATCTTCGAGTTCTTTTCGTTGTCTCGAATCGGAGACGGGGGAGGTGTTACATGGCGGGGAGAAAACGTGACGAACCATCTTTCGCCCATAGTGGCTACGTGCGTCCGCTCAAGGGCTGTTCAGGTCCTTTCGCTTGTAAGCCGAAATGACGGCATCAACAAACTCCCTCTTGGCGAATCCAAATGACAAATCCGAGGAACTGCGAGGAATCTCTTCTTCGATAATCTTCTGGACCTCCTGGCGCCTGCGTTGCTGGGCTTCGGACGAGCTTTCGACTGTCTCTCTGGCTGCCATTGCATGATTCCTCATTCTAGCCTGTTCCTTTATCGTCCAATCGTAGGAGAAGTTTCCTATCTTTCCAAGACATCTCTGAGGATCACCGCCAACGTATCCGCCATGATGCCGGTGCAGTGGATGACAGCAGGCCAGGCGGCCTGTTCGTGGAACTTGTGGAAATTGGCAGCAAATGAATCGGGCACGGCAGTGAACTGCCCCTTCGTTGGCATATCGAAGGTCAGGAACCCGATCACTTCCTTCTGCCGGGAGTATTGAGTTTCGTACCGAAGCGGGGCCGCGACCGTCGACTGATAGTATTGGCTCCATTTCTCTCGATCGCAGGAGAACCTGGCAATGTGCTTGGTCAAATCGTTGCAACTGAAATACGAAAGGGGCCGCCAGTGCCTATGCCCATCGTCTTCGCCGCACAAGGCGGCAAAGACAGTGTTCCTGCGGACTTCATGGAACGTCTCCCACTCTGGCGGACGGTCAACAAGGTTGTCCGAGCGTCCGATCGTTGCGACAACTGGGCTGTCGCCCTGTTGCTTGCGCAAGAGCATTTTCAGCGTGCAGTGAAGCCGGGCAGGAGGCACGTCCAACAACTCCGCGACTGCATCGCGGCAGCCATTGCAGACCGGCTCGGTTATCGGCGTAAGGTGATTCGCTGCAGATGGCAGATCGGCCAGTGCGACGGCGAGACGCCGCCAGGGGTGCGCTGCTTTGATATGAAGCTCGTACAATACCCCCTGAAGCAGCCAGTTTCGCGCCCGCTGTACCGACTTACGGCCCCAACCGGTCTTCCTCGCAAGACGTGCTGCTGAGAGACCAAGGCTGAACCACCATGGTGGCTTCAGCCACTCGCTACTGTCGTCACCTGCAATGCCCATAGCTCCCCTCGGCTGAGAGACAACCTCGACAAAAGCCATCTTGACCGGCTCATTCTGGATGTCAAGGACAATGCCACCCCAATCGGCTTAACAGGTACTACGCCTGCGGCCGCGCTGGCGGCCCTTCAGGCCTACCGGGGCGCCGACGACCGAAACGCCGTAGCGGGATGAGAACCCAATGCAAGAGACCCAGGCGCGTGCGGGATCATCATTCGATTTGGACCGTCAGCTTGACCTTGCCGGGTTGGGCGGTGCGGTCGAGGACGTGGATGTGGACGGTGAGCTCGTGCGGGCCGGGCTTGGCGTTCCGGGGGGTGACGGCGACCTCCAGCAGGCGGGGCGCGTCGGGGGGGACCAGCATGGTGGCGAGGGGGTTGGCGGCGCCCCATTCGTTCCCGCCGTGGGCGGAGCGGAGGCGCAGCGCAACGGGCCACTTGCGGGTGGAGCCGGTGGGCCTGATCTCCACGCGAACCTCCAGGGCCTCCCCGGCCAGGGCCGCCAGGCCCACGCAGCAGCGGGCCGTCCCGTCGAGGCCCGGGGTGAGCTCGGCCTCGGGGGTTCGCGTCGCGGCCGGGGCGGCGAGCGGGGTGTTGGCGTCGGGCGCGGCCGGGAGGGTCCAGACGGCGAGCAGGTAGTCGCCGACGGCCTGCTCCACCGCGGCGAGGCCGGCGTCGATGGCCTTGAAGTCCTCGGCCCCCGCCTGCCCGGAGGCGAGCTTCTCGTAGCCGGCCTCGACGGCGGTGAGCTTCTTCCGCGTCTCGGTCAGCGCCAGCCGCCGGGGAAGCTCCAGGTGCAGGCGCTTGGCGTTTCGCTCGACGGCCGCGAGGGACCGCCGGGCCCCGGCCAGCCTCGCCGTCAGGGGCGACTCGGCCAGCGGCAGCTCGACGAGGCTGACGTCGTCGAACCACATGGTCTTGCCCGGCCGGTGGTAATTGTTCACCGAGAAGCGTGTCTCGGTCACGTCGGCGGGGACGACCACGACGTCCTCGTGCGCCCGCCAGTCGGTGTCGCCCTTGAACAGCCGCCACTGCTTGACCTTCATCAGCGAGAAGACCGGCGTGCCGTGTCCCTTCGCGCGGAAGTGGAACCGCACGCGGTAGGCCATGCAGGGGCGGACGGGCACCGCGTCGCTGATCCACCACGCGTGGGCCCAGCGGTCGTTGGGGTCGACGAACATTCGAACGCACCGCGAGCCGTCCCGGCCCTCGCCGGCCGGCCAGGCGACGGCGGCCTGCTGGTGGGTCTTGCCCTCCCATCCGGCGGGACGGTTGGCGTCGCCGGCGGCGGAGGTCTCGAAGTCGCCGTTGGGGATGAGATTCTCGCCGGCCGGGGCAATGCTGCTGCCGACCAGGACGCCCGCAATCAGCGCCGCGCGGATTGTCCGGTTCGTCCCGGTCATTTCAGCTTCCGCACCCGCTGGATCTCGGCGGCGGCCCTGGCGCGGGCGGCCTCGATGCGGTCGTGGGTCGCCTGGGTGTTGTCCGGGAAGTACCGCTCGCCGATCGCGTCGTCCACCAGGCCCGCCAGCACGCCGCGGGCCTCCTTCACCTTCCCGGCCGGGGCGCCGCGCTTCTCGGCGGCGTCGATCTCGTCGCGGAGAGCGCGGAGGAGCTGGTAGTCCTCCACGCCGTCACGCCAGGCCTCCCAGTGCCGGGTGGCGATGGCCCCGCCGGGGCGCTGGGGCTGGTAGACCAGTCCGAAGTAGAGGAAGAAGCCGATGGCGTCGAAGTCGAATTTCATGGCCCGCCAGCCGTAGGTGCGGAACTGGGTGATCGGCTTGCTCTTGGGGTTGTCGGGCATGTTCCAGGACCAGATCGGCTTGCCCTTGGCGCGTTCGGCATCGAAGAACGCCTTCTGCTCGTCGCCCCAGATCGCCCCGTTCCGGTTGAGCCATACATCCACGTGCGGGGCCATCTTCCGCAGCTCGTCCAGGCCGGTCATGATCGTCATGCCCAGGCGGACCTTCGGGTCCACCTCGCGGATCAGCGGCGTGGTGTCGATCACCTGCTGGACGCCCCGCCCGTGGGCCTCGTCGATGGACTGGAGGACGAAGTCGTCGTAGTCCAGTCCGGCCTCGAGCCATTCGGCAACCATCCGCGAGAGGACCTCCTTGAAGATCCGCTTGAACCGCGGCGACATGTAGTCGATGCCGCTCTTTTCCGCCCACGCGATGAAGCTGCCCGCGTAGCCGTAGGAGAACAGGAACTTTTCGGCCCCCTGGTCGATCCGCTGCTTCACTCTCTTGATGTCCGTGCGGTAGGGCGTCTTCAGCTCGCCCTTGTCGTCGAGCTTGAGCCCGTGGGGGAAGGCGCTGCGGAACCACACGTTGATCTTGTAGCGCTTCATCGCCTCGTAGTCGCCGGCGTAGTCGAAGCAGAACACGCCGATCGGCGCCTCGTCGGCGATCCGCACCTTCCAGACCTCGAGCTCCCACGGCACGGGGATGGCGGGCAGGGGCATGTTCAGCGGGCGCAGCTTCAGACTGCCCCTCCGCCCCCCCGGGCGGATGTCCGCCGTCTGCACCGTCAGCCAGATCTGCCGCGTGCTGTACGGGCGAACGAAGAACGTGCCCAGGCCGTTGAGCTCGATCAGCGGCATGGCCCGGCCGGTGGGCTTCTCGGGGATGTCCTTGACCTTCACGCCCAGCAGCTTCGGCTGGTGGACGGCGAGGACCTGCGGCGGGGTCAGCAGCCCCGACCTTGCCGGCCCGACCTGCCCGGGCAGCTCGCCGTCGAGCTGGAACTCGATGTCCCGGTCGGTCAGGTTGGTGACGTTCAGCACGACGTTGGCGTACTCGTTCTGCGCCGCGGCGATCCGAAGCGTCTGCGGCGGGCCGAACGCCGGCGGCATCGTGTCGGCGCCGGTGGCGATGTACGGGCTGTTGGTCCACAGCACGAACGTCGTGGCCGCCTCCATCTCCCCCAGCCGTCGGCGGAGCTTCGCCCAGGCCTCGCGGTCGGCGTCGGCTGCCCCACGCCCGGCGAGGGCGGCGCGGAGCTTCTCGGCCTCGGCGGTCGCGGCGGCGACGGCGGAGAGTTGCTCGGAGATCCCCTCGGCGAACGGCGTGCCCTTCCCGGCCTTCTCCCCGAGGGCCGCGAGCCGCCCGCGGACGCGTCCGGCCGTGGCGAACACGTCGGAGATCTCGAAGGGGATTCGGGTGCAGCTCAGCAGCTTGCCCGTGGCCGCGTCGGTAACGGTCAGCGCGGCGATCTGCGGCCCCTCGCCGGCGATCGTCGCGCTGACGGACGCGCGGGCGGCCTTGCCGGGAGGCAGCACCGCCTCGGCCGAGCCGGCATCCTTCACGCCCGCCGCCGAGGCGGTCTTCACCGCGAGGGTCACCTTGCGCGGCTGGCCGGCGAGGTTGGTGAACCGCCCGGCGAGATCGTGCAGCCCGAGGAACGGGCGGACCGCCTCGGGCGCGCCGCCGGCGAGGCGAACGTCCTGCCGTACCGTGGCGAAGCACATCTCGCCGAACATCTCCGGCGTGTTGAAGCTGCCCACCAGCCCGCTCCAGGTGCTGTACTCGCCGATCGCGCGGTACATGGCCGCGTAGCGCTCCCGGGCGAAGTTCACGCCCCAGACCTCGCCGGGCTCGGGCGCCTCGGCGCCGAGGGCGGCGAAGGGCAGGGCAAGCTCGACCGTCCAGTGCGAGCCCTTCCCGGCCGGGGATACCTTGGCGGCAACGGAGAGCCGCTCGCAGTTCCAATCCTTGCCGCTCTTCTCCCCGGCGACCTGGAGGGCGTCGTAGACGTACCCCTTGGAATTGATGATGAAGTGGGCGTAGCGTTTCGCCCCGGCCGGGCGGACGAACAGCTCGACGCAGTCGTCGCGCCAGAGCGGCTGGTCGCGGAGCGGCTGGCTGTTGACCGCGAGGGTTTCGATCTCCGGCTCGTCGCAGCGGAAGGCGACGTAGAGCTTCCTGGCGTCGTAGGTCACGTGGACGGTGGTCTGCGCGGAGACGTAGTCGAAGCCCGCGACGCCCTTCCACTTCGGCGCGTCGACGCCGATGAACTCCCGGGCCGTCGATGCGGCCCGCCACTCGGCCTCGCCGACGGTCCCGTCGATGGCCGGCGGCTTGGGTGTCGGGGCCAGCGCCAGGCGCGGTTTGGGCAGGGCGGGCCACAGGTCGCGGATGTCTCGGCTGGCGACGTCGGCACGCGCGGCGGCGGGCACCAGGAACACGCAGAGCCACAGGAGTCTGGCGGTCGGTCGCATGGGTCGTTTCCCCTTCGCGTTAAGAAAACACGGTTCGGGTGCGTCTGTATAGTGATGTAACCGATCGAGCGCGTCGGACGGCCGGGGGTTCTCCCGCGGGGTCACTCGACGGCGACGATGTCGTGGACCTCGACGCGCGGGATGCGGACCTCGGCGATGCCGGCGTCGGCGTCCCAGGTGTGGGCCAGCGGCTCGCAGGCAGGCTGGAGGGTGACGGCTTTCGGGGGCGCGTCGAGGCGGAGGCGGAGCATCACGTCGAGGATCGGCGGGAGCTCGTCGACGATGGCCCGCTTGTCGTAGGTCATCTCGCCGGCGCCGCGATTGACCAGGTGGATCATCCGCCGGCCGGCGTGGTCGCGGAGGACCATTTCCAGCCGTGCCGGGGCGCCGGGCAGCTCGGCCCGCCAGGGGATGCCGAGTCCGTCGATCAGCCCGGCCAGCCATCGCCGCAGCCGGGGGCTGTGGTCGTGAAGGTAGTTGCGGAAGACCGGCCCGTGCACGGCGGTGACGGTCCCGCATCCGACGTGCCTCCGGGTGGCGATCACGTGGTCGGTCGCGTTGATCTCCGGCTCGAAGCCGGCCAGGGCGGTCGCCAGCGGCTGGGCGTCTGTGCAGCGGACGGCCCGCCAGGTGCCGCTGACGCCCTCGGCCTCGCCGCCGACGGGCAGGTAGACGCTGCCCCAGCCGGCAGCGGCCTTCGCGGTGAGCTCGAGCGGCTCGCCGAGCGGCTCGGCGCCGACGAGGGCGGGCAGCTCGCCCGCGGCGGCCTCGCCGGTCAGCAGCACATGCCCCCCGCCGCGGGCGAAGGCCTCCAGCACGGCGACCAGTTCCGCCGACAGCCGCGACGCGCCCGGGACGACCACCAGCGCGTAGTCGGTCATCCGCACCAGGGCGGCGTCCTCGCAGAGCACGTCGGTCGAGCGGTGCGTCTCCAGCAGGGCGTGCAGCGCACCCTCCACGCCGTCCACCGCGCCGCCGTAGTTGAACAGCGGGTCGTTGGCTGCGTAGTAGGCCCCGACCGGATGCAGCACGGCGACGTCCGATACCGAGACGCTGCCGAACGCAAACGGCTTGCGGGCGCGGCAGAAGTCGGCGACCTCGCCGAGGATGTCGTGGTGCCACTCGACCAGCCGCCCGGTCCGCTCGGGCTTGTCGTAGACCATCACCGCCCCGCCGAGCGCGACGACCTCGGCGACCTCCTGGCAGAGGTGAAGGGCGGTCTTGTAGACGCTTCGCCCCGTCTGCCAGTTGCGGGTGAAGCTCCAGGCCATCAGGTCCCAGCTCGGTTCGCGGGCATCGAGCAGCCGGGCCTCCAGGGCCGCGCGGTAGGCGCCGAAGTTCGGCATGTAGTCGCCGCTGAGGTAATCCACCGGCACGGCGAGGGGCTCGGGCTGGCGGATCGTGTACATCCAGTTGCTGCACACGGCGCAATCCGGCTTGCGGGCGTGGACCGCCTCGGCGTAGCGGCGGACGTGCTCGACGAACAGCGCCCGGTGGAACGCCAGCCACGCCGGCCAGTGGTCTTCGCCCGGCCCGGCGGGGATGTCGGCGGGGTCGATGCCGATGCGCCCGGCGAACTCGGCCTTGCAGCGTTCGCACCAGCACGGCGCGGCCGCCCAGTTCTCGCCGTCGACCCAGAAGCCGTCGACGTCGTAGGTTTCGACGATCTCCAGCATCTGGGGGATCATGAGCTGCTCGTCGTAGTCGCTGAGCGGGCAGGTGGCGCGATCGGAGGGCCGGCCCTCGGCCCCGACGCGGGCCCAGTCGGGATGCTGCTGGACGGCCCGGCAGTCCATCACGCCGGAGTAGTGCATGCCCAGGCGAATGCCCATCTCGCGGCAGACGTCGCGGTGGAGCTGGAGGCTGTCGCGGACGACGCCGGGAGAGGTCGAGCCCACGCCCGTCGGCCAGCTCGTCCAGCCGGGGTGGCCCTTGCAGTCGCACTGGATCCAGTCCGGGCGGACGCGGGCGAGGCAGTCGCGGAGGTTCTCGGCCGTCAGTTCCGAGCCGAGTGCGGTGTCGTTCTCCTGCGCGTGGAGGTCGTAATGGATCCCGAAGAACACATCGTCATGCCACCCGGTCATCGCGCGGTCCTTTCGCGGCTCACAGCCCCATGAGGAACTGGTAGATCAGGTCGCCGTTGCCCTTGAGGTCCTCGTGGGCGAAGTCCGGGTAGACCCACAGGGCCTTCTTCGAGGCGATCTTGTTGTAGGCGGCGAACTGCGTCGAGGGCGGGCAGATGGTGTCCCGCAGTCCGACGGCCATGCGCACCTCGGCCTCGATCCGCCGGACGAGGTACTGCACGTCGACATAGCCAAGTCGCGTGAAGACCTCCTCCTCGCGCTGGTGGCGAGGGTCGAAGCGGCGGAACCACTCGCGGAGCTCGGCGTAGGCGGCCTGGTCCTGGTCCATGTCCCAGACGCGCTGGTAGTCGCAGAGGAACGGGAAGACCGGCGCGGCAAGCTTGATCCGCGGCTCCAGGGACGCGCAGGCCAGCGTGAGCCCGCCGCCCTGGCTGCCGCCGGTGGCGCCGACGCGCCCGGCGTCCACGTCGTCCATGTCCATCACGATCCGGGCCAGCTCGGCGGTGTCCAGGAAGATCTGCCGGTACAGCAGCTTCTCCGGCGCGTCGCCGAGGCCGCGGACGATGTGCCCGCGCAGCGTGTTGCCCCGGACCCCGCCGACGTCCTCGCTGAGCCCGCCCTGCCCGCGGCAGTCCAGGGCGGCGACGGTGTACCCGGCGGCCACGTAGCCCAGCTTGCCCTGCCAGTCGCCGCTGTCCCCGCTGTAGCCGTGGAACATCACCACGGCGGGGTGCGAACCGGCGGCGTCCCTCGGGCGCAGCAGCTTGGCGTGGACCCTGGCCCCCCCGACGCCGGTGAAGTACAGGTGCGAGCACTCGGCGAAGGGGACCTGGAAGTCGGCGGGCGCGATCTCGACGGCCGGGTCGGTCGCGCGCATCTCGTCGAGGGCGGCGTCCCAGAATTCGTCGAAATCCGCCGGGCGGGGGTTGGTGCCCTGGTAGGTCTGCAGGGCGTCCCAAGAGAGGTCGAACGTCAGCGGCATGGATGGTCTCCTGAGTTGCGGCGGTTGAACGTGCCGCACAGCCTACGCGCCGGCTCGGCCGCGGGCAAGCGGTCGCCGGGGCGCCCTCAGCGGGCGTCCGTCGCCGAGCTCCCCCAGTGACTCAGCATCCGGCGGAGGTGCGTCAGGCGCAGGTCGGGCAGGGGCGACGCCATGTCGAGCGCGTCGAGCGCGGCGGGCGCGGACGGTCGGCCGAGCCCGGCCGGGCCGGGCTCGGGGCGGGCGTGTGCGGGGGGCAAGGGCATCCTGGCCAGCAGGGCCTGGCGCCCGGGGACGGCGCGGGCGACGGGTGCCGGCGGCGCGGTTTCGGCGGGGGTCGTGACCGGCGGAGTCCTGCCGGCGGCGAATGCCCGCGGCGTGGGCGGGGGGACGCTGCGCGTGTGGGCCCCGGAGGGCAACTCGGTGAGGACCTCGACCAGCCACAGGGCGCCGAAGGGCTCGCTGAGGTGGTCGGAGGCGATCTGCTCGTCGGCGAGGCTGACGCGCCCGTCGCGGTTGAAATCCGCCGGGTCGGTGATGGCGGCGGCGTCGGTCGCGGCCGCCCGGACGCCGGCGAGGTCGGCGGCGTCGATGACCGTATTCCTCGCGGCGTTGCCGGTCTCGCCGACGGCGTTGCCGAAGTAGAACACGTCGTCATCGGCCAGACCGGTCGCGGAGGTGGCGCGGACGGTGACCTCCAGCCAGGCGTCGCGGACCGCCCCGTCGGGGAAGCGGATCGTGATCCGGTCGCTGCCGCCGGCGCCCTCGCCGGGGCGGACGGTCACGTCCGTCGGCTGGGGCCCGGCCGGCCAGGACGCCACGTCGTTGCCCGTGCCCACGCGAAAGGCCAGGTCGGCGGCGGGGTCCAGCGAGGCCGACGCCAGCCTCGCCACGTCCACGATCACGCCGTTGAGCCCGCGGACGTAGCTGGTGTAGTTGGCGAACCCGGCCGCACCGCCAGGCAGCAGGGCGTGCTTGTCCGGCGCGACGGCGGCGTCCGCCCCGCCGTCGGCCGCCCACGACGACCCGCCGTAGAAGACGTGCCTGCCCACCACCTCCGCCGGGTCCGGCACGGTCAGCGTGACGGTCGCCACGTTGCCGTGCTCGCGCCCGTCCCACGGGCGGTAGGTGAAGCGGTCCTCCCCGGCGAAGCCGGCATCCGGGACGTACGTGAACGAGCCGTCCCCCGCCAGCACCAACTGCCCGTGGTCGCACCCCGCCAGCAGTTCGGCGGTCAGCGCGGCCGGGCCCCCGTCGGGATCGGCATCCCCGGCCAGCACGCCGGAGGCGGTGTCGACGGCGAGCTCGCGCGAGGTGTCCACGGCGTAGGCGTCGTCGTCGGCGACCGGGGCGTCGTTGTGCAGCCGGGCGACCTGTTGGGGCGACAGCGCCCGCCCGAAGATGCGGACGTCGTCGATCCGCCCGCGCCAGCCCTGCCCGCTCTTGCAGCCCTGGCCGATCAACAGCGTGGTGGCGCCGAGGATCACGCCATCCAGCGGGCCCTCGTCCCAGGCGAAGGGGCGGGCGACGCCGTCGACGTAAAGCGTCGCGGCTTGCCCGGCCGACCACGTGACGGCCAGGTGCTGCCAGCCGGTCGTCTGGAGCCCTCCGGGGCCCTCGGCGGCGTGGACGTCGTCGCTGGTCCGGACGTACAGCTTGACGGTCTCCTGCGAGCCGCTTCGGAAGCCGTCGGCATCGTACCGGAGGTTCACGCACTGGCTGTCGCCGGGCGGGCGGGTGGTCAGCAGCCCGGCGTCCGTGCCGATTCCGCCCGCATCGGATCGCACCCACATCGCCAGCGTCAGTTCGTCCAGCCCGTTGAGCCAGGCCGGGCCCTCGGCGGCCTCGACGGCGTCGTTGCCGTCGAACCGCAGCGCCCCGCCATGTCGGCCGGCGGGGTCCCAGGCGGCGCCCTGCACGGCGGCGTCGCGCCCGAAGCCGCTGTCGTCGGCGGCCACCGTGCCTGTGCCGTCGTCGAACGTCCACCACGCCAGCAAACCGGCGGAGTCCGCCCCGTAGGTCACCGCCAGTTCCGTCCCGGCCGGCAGGGCGTTGCCCGCGACGTCCGTCGGCCCGGCGACCGACAGCATGACCGCCGCGCCTTCGGCCAGCGGCTCGGCGAGGGCCAGGAGGACATCGCGGCCGAGCTCGTCGAGCGCAACCGACGCCACGGCCGGGCCGCCGGCGAAGCTGTAGCCCCCGACCGCCTCGGCCGACGCGGCGTCCATCGGCTCGTCGAAGGCGATCTGCACGTGCGTGTCGTCGAGGGCGACGGCGTGCCGGATGTCGGGCGGCGTGGTATCGGCTGCGAGGTCGTGTGCGAACGTCGCGTCCGGCAGGGGCGAGGGCTCGGCGCCAAGCGGGCGGTACGTCACGTCGAGATGGTGCTGCCCGTCGGCCTGAAGGTAGCGCAGGCGGATCGCATGGGTTCCCGCGGCCAGGCCGATCCGCCCGGCGGCGGTCTGGGCTGCGGCGTTGTCCACCACCAGGTCCCCGTCGATCCACAGCAGCGCCCCGTCGTCGCTGTCGAGGGCGAACTCGTAGACGCCCTCGGCGTGCACGTCGAAGAAGCCCTCGAAGGCCATGCCGAAGTCCAGCTCCCGCTCGCGCTGGTCGCACTGGACGTCCCACGCAACGCCGGAGAAGACCGGCTCGAGCCCGTCCAGCCCGGCCGGGTCGGTCAGGCCATCGTGGTGGTGGTAGTCGAACCGCAGGCCCGGGGCCGGCTCGGCGACCGTCACGGCCGGGCGGAACGTCCCGGCGTCGGCGGCGGCGAAGTCCAGCCCGTCGGCGGCGTCTGCGCTGGCCAGGACGACCGCGTGCCCGCCCCGCGGCGCCGTGGCATACCAGCCGCCGGCCAGATCCTGGCAGAGCGTGTGCTCGCCGGGCGCCAGGCCCGGAAGGAACCATGCGCCGTCTGGGCCGCTCTGGGTGGCCGGCTCGGACGCATTGCGCACGCCGTCGCCGTCGAGGTCGGACCATACCCACCGGTCGGCGAGGCCGGCCTCGCCGTCGTCGAGCACGCCGTCGAGGTCGGCGTCGGCGAAGACCGTCCCGGCGGCCGAAGCCGGCAGGCAGTTGCCGAAGTCCAGCCCCGCGACGGCGTCCCCGGGGCCGAGGACGAGTTCGCGGGCCCCGTCGGCGGGCGTGGTGGTCAGCCAGGGCGAGCCGAGCTCCTGCCGCAGCACAAACGTACCGTCGGTCACGCCAACCAGCGCGAAATGCCCCTCGGCGTCGGTCGTCGCCGCCGGCTCGCCGGCATCCCGGGTCCCGTCGCCGTCGAGGTCCAGGTACACCGTCTGGCCGCCGCGGGGCTCCTCGCCCTCCTCGGCCAGGCCGTCGCCGTCGCGGTCATGCCAGATTCGCCCGAACGCCCGGCCGTACCGCACGGGCGCGAGGTCCAGCCCGTCGCCGGCGTTGGCGTTGTTGGTCTCGTCGGTCTCGATGACTTCCCCGGCGGCGTCGATCACCACGCCGACGCGATAGTCGTTGTCCGTGTCGAACGGGTCGGCGGCGGGCACGGCGAGGTCCAGGGCCAGTTCGACGTCGCTCCGCCCGGCCAGGCCCGCGACGCGATGCGCCTGCCCGCCGCCGGCGAGGGTGAGCGGCAGGTCCGTGCCGGGGTCGATAACCGCGTCGTCGGACAGGTAGAACCGCAGGTCGAACGCGCCGGCGTCGCTGACTCCCGCGTTGGCCAGCGTGACCGTCGCCCGCACAGTGCCGCCTCCGGCATCGAGCGAGTCCGGCGCGGCCGAGATGCCCGCGGCGTGGAGGTCCACGTAGCGGACCTCGAAGGAGGCGGCGGCGACGTCCTCGCCGGGCTCCCCGCCCGTGCCGTCGCCGTCCTGGTCCAGCGGGTTGCCCCCGGGTGCGTCGTCGAGCACGCCGGGGCCGATCGCCAACTCGTAGGCCCCCGCGTCGGTCTGCGAGCGGAAGGTCACACGCAGCGTGCGTGCATCGAGCCAGCGGAAGCCGGTGATCTCGCCGCGAAGGTCGCCCCCCGGCCCGGTGAACCAGGCGACGTCCGCCAGCGAGAAGCCGGCGGTGTCCATGTCCTCGTCGAACGCGAACGTCGCCGCGGCGGGGGCGAAGAGCTGCCCTTGCGGCGTGGCGGTCGTCACGGCCGGCGGGTCGACGTCCGCTTCGGTGATCGCGAACGTGCCGACGAACGCGTCCTCGCCGGCCTCGCCCGCCGTGCCGTCGACGTCCTGATCCATCGCGACGCCCACGAGGTTCGCCACGTCCGGACCGACGGTCACCGTGTACGTGCCGATCTCCGCGACGGGCTCGAAGCTCACGCGGAACGCCCGATCCCCCGTGGCCGTCACGGCGGCGATTTCGACCTCCCCGGCCGGGCCGACTATCTTCACGTCCTCGGGGCCGACCGTGCCGGCGTCCATCGCCACCTGGAACGCCACGTCCACGTGATCGACGGGCTCGTCGGTGGGTGCCGCCGGCGCCAGGCCGACGACGGCCGGGTTGTCCTGCACGCCGGTTACGACGACATCATCGAGGTTCCAGCCGCAGTAGACGATCGAGGCGTTGGTCGGCCCCATGCCCCAGCGGACGGCGACGGATTCCTGCCCGTCGGCCCATGGGGAGATGTCGATCGCACAGGCGGTCCAGGCGGCGTCGAGCGTGCTGGCCTCGTTGCTCCATGCGGTGTGCCACGTCTGCCCGTCGTTGGAGACCTGCACCACCGCCCGGTCGTAGTAGCCGGGGTGCACGCGGAGCCACCGCTGGAAATGGAGCGTCACGTCGCGGTGGCCGCGGCAGTCGAAGGCGGGCGTCGTGGCGTACTCGGCGGCCATGCCGTCGGCGTACGGGCCGTCGATGCGGTAGGCCAGCAGCGCCTCGCCGGTCGCCCCGGCCTCGGGGCCGTTGTAGTCCCCGGTCTCCGGCACGCCGTACTGCCAGCCGGGCTCCTCGGCCCCCGGCGGGTCGAGAACCCACTGCGGGTCGGCGGACATGTCGGCCGCGTAGATCACCCCCTCCGCCTGCCCGCCGGCCGGGATGGCGAACGCCACGGAGCAGCCGCCGGCCATCGGCTGGGCGGCGAGATCCGGGATGTCGGCCCCGAGGGCCAGCTCGTACGAGCCGGGCGCGTCGACGGGCTCGAAGGCGATTTCGAGCGTCAGGTAATCCAGCCACTGAAAGCCGGTGATCCTCCCGCGGAGGTCGGCCCCGCCCGGGCCGGTGAAGGCGAGCACGTCGTCGTCGATCGAGAAGCCGGCGGTGTCCATCGGCTCGGTGAAGGTCAGCCGCACGCGGTCGGTGCCGGCGCCCGTCTCGGCCGGCGGGAGGGCGTTCGCGACGGCCGGGGCGGCGGCGCGAGGGAAGCAGAAGCGCGTCTCGGGGTCGCCGAACAGCGTCGCGCCGAAGAACAGCCACCGGCCGCTGCCGCTGGAGCCGATCTTGCTGGACATGTCGATCTTGGCGTCGATGTGGGCGTCGCCGAGCGACAGGAGCCCCTCGCCGAAGAGGGCGTCCCAGAACTCCTCCCGCCACTGCGTGCCGCTGATCTCCGGAATGCCCGGAGAGTACCATCCGAGGTCGGAGTTCATCATCGTCGCCACCGCGCCGCCGGCGGCGATCAGGTGGTGCTCTGCCACGGCGTCGTCTTCCTGGAACCGCCCGGCGTTGCAGCCGCCGGAGACCATCACGTAGGGGTGCGGGGCGTCCAGGGCGGCGATGCCGGCCGCGGTCAGCCCGGCGTCCTCGGTCCAGGTCGAGTGGCCGAGGTGCTCGATGAACCCCACGCCGGCGTCGATCGCGTCGACCACCGCGCCCGCGCTGTACGTGCCGTCCCGTTCGTACAGCCGCGTAGTCGAGGCGCTGTCGGGGACGACCGCCGCGTCGATGTGATCGCAGCCGTCGCCGCCCCAGGTCGGGTGGCTGTCCAGCCATTCGCCGATATACAGCCCCTCGGACGCGTAGGGGTTCGGCGTGGTCTCGTAGAGAACCGTCTTGGCGACGAACGCCGCCGCCTCCTCGGGGGTGTCCACCGGCGCGCGCCCGACGGCGACGTCCGGGCCGACATCCACGTCGCCCCCACCCGCGCCGTCGTTGGGCCTGCCCCACCAGCCGTCGGAGGCCGTGAAATTGTACGGGCCCTCCAGGCAGGCGAAGTACATGTCCGAGTAGAGGTTCGCGCTGTAGCTCGATCCGTGCGTCACGTAGATCCGCCGGGCCGGCACGGTGGCCACGTCCCCGCCCAGCAGCACGTACCGCGTGCCCCACTCGTCCCACGCCCGCGCGATGAACTCGCGGATGCGCCCGGCCGCGTCGTCCTCCCCGGCATACGGGGAAACGACCGCCGCCGAGATCGTGTCCGTCGTCACCAGCGTCGCCGAGACGCCGCGGGCGAGCTTGTGATCCACCAGCGGCTGGAACGTCTCGGCCAGGGCCGGGGAGGTGATCAGCAGGTAGTCGTACTCGCCGCTGCCCAGCCCACCCGACGGTGGGGGCGGAAGCTGCGCCTCGCCGCCGGCCTCGGCGTACTGCCACGCGGCCGAGTCGTTGGCGACCGCGCCCAGCACGCGGCGGAGGTCGTCGGCGTCTTCGCGGACGGCCAGGCCCGCGGCGGCATCGGCCGCCTCGGCGGTCAGCGTGATGCGGACGTGCGGGTGCCAGCTCAGCGTGCCGGTCGCGGCGTCGTAGGCGACCGGCGCGATCCGCAGGGCCGCCAGCTCGTAGCCTGCGAGCCCGCGATTGGCGAAGCTCGCGCCGGGGGCGACAACGGCGTCGGCCCCGTCGAGCTCGACGGGCGAGGCGTCGGCGGCTTCGAGCACCGAGGGCAGCTCGACACCCTCGGCCAGGATGACGGGCTCGCCGAGATCGACCTCGATGCCCGCCGCGCGGGTCCCCGGCGGCAGGAGCAGCGCGGCCTCGGCGACGGGAAGGACGTGCCCGGCGGCGTCGAGGGCGGCGCTCGCCCCGGGCAGATCGACGGCGGAGCCGCCGGCGGCGTCGGTCAGCACGGGCGCGTCGGGGAAGATGAAGTCGAAGTCGGCCTCGGCCCCGCCGGTGGCAAGGTCCATCTCGTAGCCGCTCCAGGCGAACGCCGCGGTCGCGTCGGCGGCGGGCACCCGGCCGACGTCGGCGAGGGCGGCCTCGAGCCCGCGCGCAGACAACAGCAGGCGCTGCTCCAGCGCCTCGCAGAGGGGCAACGCCCGCGCGGACTCACCCGGCCCAGCCATCCAACCCTCACTCATCCTCGCACAGACGGCAAGAAGATCACGAAAGGGATCGTTCGAGCCTCCCGCCGACGGCGGAGGGGGATCAAACGATCAGGATCGAGGATACCACCAAACGGGGTTTTCACCAAGGGCCGTTCTGCCGGCCAGACGGCGGCGGGCTACTCCAGGAACTCGCCCAGCACCGCCCCGTCGGCGTCGGCGGGCGTCGGAATGCCCCACGCGGCCGCGAGGGTCGGCGCGACGCTCGTGATCCGCGTCGGACGCTGCCGCCGCAGGCCCCGCTTCACCCCCGGGCCCGACAGCACGAAGTACGAGTCATCCAGGTGCGAGCCGGCGTTGAGCCGGGGCCAGTCCCACGTGCCGGTCTCCTCGACGGGATGGGTCCGCCGGAACTCCGCCGCGTCGATCTCCACGTCCGGCGGCAGCTTGGCCGGGACGAGGAAGATGTCCCCGACGCGGTCGCCGCCGACGCCCAGCCGCCCGGCATCCTCCATGGGGAGCACGACGCGATACGCCGGGCGGTCCCCGCCGCCCCGCCAGCCCAGCAGGGCGTTGACGACCTCCTCCCGCAGCCGGCGGAATTCGCGCCCGGGCTCGACGATCCCCCGCGGGTCCCGCCCCTTGACGTTCAGGAACACGTAGTGCCCGCGCGAGTACGCCACCGAGCGGGAGAAGTCGAAGCCTTCGCCCTTGCGGACCAGCCAGCCCTTCTCTTCCAGCAGGGCGTTGGCGTCCCGCGGCTTGCGGTAGCCGGGCAGGTCCGTCCCTCCGCCGTGATCGCTGACCAGCGCGACCAGCGCATCCGGCCCGGCGGCGTCGAGGACCGTGGCGACGATCTCGTCGCCCCAGCCCATCAGCTCCTCCCACAGCGCCCAGCCCTCGTCGGCACGCTTTGGCTCGTACATCGGGTGACGCGGGTCGATCATGTA
Organism: uncultured Planctomycetaceae bacterium; assembly: GCA_964385465.1. Taxonomy (GTDB): domain Bacteria; phylum Planctomycetota; class Phycisphaerae; order SM23-33; family SM23-33; genus CAYLPJ01. The sequence continues at coordinate 128,109 of CAYLPJ010000001.1, forward strand.
CATCGTCAGGTGGTTCGTCCAGTCCGGGCCGTGCCACTTCAGCATGAACAGGTCCCAGTCCTCCCCGCCGAGGACCCTCGAGGCCGCGTCGCGCCACCAGCGCGCCAAGTGCCGCTGCTCGTCCATGTAGGTGGCGATGTCGGAGGCGCCGCCCTGGACGACCTGCTGGCGGGAGGCCTGCATGGCCAGCGGGCCGGCGGCCTCAACGAGCGGCCCGGCCAGCGAGGTCGGATGGACGAAATCCTCCTGGCAGTAGATCTCGCTGAGGTAGAGGTGCACCTTGCTGCCGTCGGGTTCGAGAATCAGCAGCTTGGCCCGCAGGCCCGCCCGCGTCGGCTTGCCGTCGGCGACGAACTCGTGGACCTGCCACTGCGACCACTCGCCGAGGCGGACGGTCAGCAGCGGATCGGCCGTGTCGGGCGCCGCGTAGAGGGCCACGCGGTCGTACCCGCCCCCGGCGGCCGGGAGGATCCGGGCGTGCAGCGGCTCGACGCGCTCGTAGCGGCTGGCGCCGCCGGGCGCGATGGGCACGGGGAACTCCAGCGTGCCCTCGGGCCCCGGCGCCGGGGCGATCCGCGTGACGTGCTGGCCCTCGGCCCGGGGGTGCGTGGCGTAGGCGCGGACCTCCTGGAGGGCGCGGAGGGCGTTGTCGGGTCGGCCGTCCTCGCCGACGTGGATGATCCCCTCCTCGCTGCTCAGCGGCCAGGACTGGGACCAGTCGAAGACCACGCTCCGCTTGCCGGCCCTGGCGGCGGCGGTCCAGAGCTGCTCGGCCTTGCAGAACTCGGCGGGGAAGCCGCGATGCCACTGATCCAGCGGCTCGCCGGGCAGGTGAAGGGACATGTTGCACCCGGTGACCCACGGCGAAGCCCCGGTGGCCAGGCAGGCCCAGTTCGTGCCCGTCTCCATGGGGAAGCACGGCCAGGTCTGGGTGGTGCAGCCCTCGGCCATGAGGCGCCCGACGGTGGGCATGCAGCCGCGGCGGACGAAGTCCTCCAGCGTGGGCAGGGAGATGGAATCGAAGCCGATGACGACGAGTTTCCTCGCGGCGGTCACTGTGCTCTCCTCAGGCTCGGGGTCGGCGGTCGGCGCGGAAACGGAACGGTCGCCCGCCGAGGACCTGGTCGCTGGTGACCGTCGGGCACCAGAAGGCCTCGACGTGGGCGACCATCCGGTCGGTGCCCTCGTAGTGGCTGACCTTCGGCGGCATGGCGGGGTTGTACATCGTGTCGGTCAGGTCGCGGACCAGCGCGACGCGGCGGCGGAGGTAGACCATCTGGCGGATCCCGAACGGCCGGCCGGTTACGCAGAAGTTCAGGTGCACGCCCATCATCAGCACGTTGCGGATGCCGCGCTGGCGAAGCAGGTACCAGACCTCCGCGGCGTCGCCGATGGCGTCGCCGTCGGCGATCTCGAGCGCCGGGGTCTGCCGCGACCAGGGGTGGTGCACGCGGCAGGGGGTGGGGCAGTCGCAGCCGTGGTCGGAAGCGTCGATCGGCAACGGACCCTCCCGGCGCGGGTTCGGGTCCCGCCAGGTGCCCAGCTTCACCCGGCTGGGCACGGCCGGGGCGGCCAGGGCCAGCGCCCGGCCGGGGTGGTCCTCGTAGAAATCCATCGTGTCGCTGGGTGCGTGGACGATGAGCACGCCGCGGTCGCGGAGGGCGGCGAGCAGGCGGTTCATCCGCGGGGCCATCTCGCCGACGCGCCGCTCGGCGGAGCGGCACCAGTGGCGGTCCCACATGTCGCAGACGATCGCGCAGGCCCGGTCGGCCCGCCAGCGTGCGGCCAGCGTGGCGGTGCGTTTCGCGGCGGTCCGTGCCGCCGTGGGTCTGCGGGTGCGGAGGGTCAGCTCCAGGACGTCGCCTTGGCGGTCAGGCACGGTCATCTCCCTGTCCCGGCCGATCGGCGGCCAGGCTGCGGATTTCCGCCGGCGTCGCCGTGCCGGTGACGTGCAGTTTGCCGACCGTCACCGCGGCGGCAAGGTTGGCCAGCCGGGCGGCGGAGAGGGCGTCGCCGCCGCCGGCCAGCGCGGCCGCGATGGCCGCCACCGCCGCGTCCCCGGCGCCGACGGGGTCGGTAGGCTCGGGAACGTTCACGCCGGGCGCCACGTGCGTGCCGGCCGCGTCGGCGACGACCATCCCGCCGGCGCCGCAGGTGACGAACACCTCCCGCCCCGTGCGCCGGGCCAGGGCCTCGGCCCACGGGCGCGCGGCGCCGGGGGCGACGTCGGTCGCGTCGTCGGGGCCGGAAGCGCCGGCCAGGTCGGCGGCCTCGCGGGCGTTGAGCTTCAGGGCCGCGCCGCGGTAGAGCTCGGCGCGGTGGCGGGAATCGACGACGAACCGGCAGGCCGGATGGTCGGCGACGACGGCGTTGACGCGGTCGATCATCCCCGGCGTGGACACGCCCGCGGGCACCTGCTGGTTGAGGATGACGGCGTCGCAGGCGTCGGCGGCGTCGGCGAGGCGGGCGGCGAGGGCGTCGGCGACGGCGGGGGCCAGGGCGTTGAACGCGCCGAAGTCGATGCGGTTGGTCTCGTCCCCGCCGAGGATGGGCTTGGCGTACACCTGCGTCTGCCAGTCGTCGTGGACGAGCACGCCGTCGAGGTCCGCGCCGGCGTCGGCGAGCAGGCGCCGCATCTCGGCGCCGAACATGTCCGCCCCCAGCAGCGCCACGGCGCGGACCTCCGAAACGCCCAGGGCCGCCAGGTTCGCCACCACGTTGCCCGCCCCGCCGAGAGACGTCCGCTGGCGCCGAACGCGGCGGACGGGCAGGTGCGTCTCCAGCGACCGCTCCGACTCGTCGGCGTCGATCTCCCAGTACGCGTCGAGGCAGAAGTCCCCGAACACGCCCACGCGGGCCTTGGCGGCCGCGGCGAGGGCGGCTTCGAGGACATCGGATGGGGCGTCGGTCTCGCTCACGTTTCGCTCCTCGGCAGGGCGGTCGGGCGACTCGCCCTGGCGGTTCCGTGTCGCCGCCGGGGCGGCAGGTCGAGTATACTCACCGTCGCCGGCGATGCACGCCGGGATCGGCCCGCCGCCGCGCGGCCAAGGCCGAGGAAGGAGCGCACCATGCGTCTGGCGTTCGCGATCATCCTGCTGACAGCCGCCCTGGCCGCCGCGGCCGGCGGGCCGGAGCCCATCCGGAGCGTTCGGATCGGCAAGAACCGGGCGTTTCTGGTCAACGGCAAGCCGTTCTTCCCGCTGATGAGCTGGCTCCAGGCGCCGCGGCGGTATCCGTTGCTGCGGAAGGTGGGGATCAACACATTCTGCGGCGCGCACAAGATGGCCGCCCACGTGGCTCTCGAGCAGGCCAAGGCCGCCGGGGGCTACGGCGTGTACGGCTTCGACCCCGAGGCCGTCGGGCATCCGCGGCTGCTGGGCTGGCTGCACGGCGACGAGCCGGACCTCACCCGCAAGGTCAGCGACGCGGAGGTCGTCCCCGCGAAGAACCTCCGCATCAACAGCAAGACGCCGCTGTCGCGGATCGTCGATGGCGTCCCCCACAGTTGGAGCGTGCTGGACCCGCTGGAGGGCGCCGAGATCACCATCGAGCTCGACGAGCCCGTCACGGCCATGCGGCTGGCGGTCTCGCTGACCGTCAGCGAGGGGCTCGCCGTGGCCAGGGAAGTGGCGTTCCTGGCCGGGGGCAAGGAACTCGCCCGCGCCACGCTGAAGCGCGAGAAGGGCCGGCAGAGCGTCGAGCTGGACAGGCCGGCGACGTTCTCGAAGCTGACCTTCCGCGTGCTGTCGACCTACGAGGGCAAGCACGTGTGGGGATCGATCGGCGAGATCGAGGCCTTCGACGCCAAGGGCGAGTCGCTGCTGGTCAGCCCGCCCCGGACCGTGCCCCGGACCTCGCCGGCCGAACTCGCCGACCACTACGCGAAGATCCGCAAGGCCGACACGTCCCGCCCCGTGTTCCTGACCGTCACCGCCTCGTTCATGAGCAAGGGCAGCCGCTACGACGACGCCACGCGGAAGCGCCTCTACCCCGCGTTCGTCCGGTCCGCCGACGTGGTCGGCTTCGACCTCTACCCCATCTACGGCTGGAACAAGCCCCAGTGGCTGCCCCGCGTGGCCGAGGGGACCAGCGAACTGCGCGAGCTGGCCGGGCCGGACCGCCCGGTGTATCAGTGGATCGAGACGTGCAAGGGCAGCCGGTGGGTCCGTTACGACCGGCAGATCGACGTGCTCCCCCGCCACACGCGCGCCGAGGTATGGATGGCCGTCATCCGCGGCGCGACGGCCATCGGGTACTTCACGCACGCGTGGAAACCCTCGTTCACGGAGTTCAACTGCACCGAGGCGATGCAGCGGGAGCTGGCGCGGCTGAACGGGCAGATCACGCGTCTGGCGCCGGCGATCCTCGCAGACCCCGCGACGAAGCGCGTCCGCATCGAGGCCGGCGAGGCGCCCCTGCACCACAAGGCCACGCTGCACGACGGCGAGCTGTGGATCTTCGCCCAGAACATGGCCCGCGAGGGTACCGGTGCCGAAGCGACGATCCACGTCTCGGGCTTCGACGGCGGCATGGTCGAGGCCATCGACGAGGACCGCTCGCTCCCCGCCGCCAACGGCCGCTTCACCGACACCTTCGCCCCCCTCGCCGAGCACATCTACCGCATCCGGGGCGTCGAGTGACCATGCGGATCGCGAATGTCAGGGCCGTGGCCGGCGAGGGGGTCATCGACGACGGCGTGGTGGACGTCGCCGACGGGCGGATCGTCCGCGTCGGGCCCGCATCCGAGACCATGCCGCCGGCCGAGGAAGTCTACGACGGCGCCGGCGGGACGCTCCTGCCCGGGCTGATCGACCTGCACGTCCACGGGGCCCTCGGGCGGGACTTCATGGACGGCGAAGGCGCCCTGGCGGCAATGAGCCGCTTCCTCGCCGCACACGGCGTGACCGGCTTCCTGGCCACCACGACGGCCGCGTCCGCCGGCGAGCTGAACGCCCGCATCGACCGCGCCGCCGAGGAGATCGCCGCCGGCCTGCCCGGTGCACGATGCCTCGGCCTGCACCTGGAGGGGCCGTACCTCAACACCGACCTGTGCGGCATGCACCCGGCGGGGCACTGCCGCCCGCCCGACCCGGCCGAGTACCGCCCGTGGCTGGACGGCGGGGTCGTCCGGCGGATGACGGCTTCGCTGGAGCTTCCCGGCGGGGAAGCCCTGCTGGCCGACTGCGACGCATCGGGTGCCCTGCTGAGCCTGGGCCACACCGCCTGCCTGGCCGAAGACGTCTCCCGCTGGGCCGGGGGGGGCCTGCGGCACGTGACGCACCTGTACAACGCGATGAGCCGGGCCGAGAAACGCGGCGGGCCGGTGCGGGTGTGCGGCTGCGTCGAGGGGGCGTTGACCGAGCCCCGCGTCGCCTGCGAGATCATCGGCGACGGATGGCACGTGCCGGAGCACCTCTTCCGCGTGGCGGCCAGGTGCAAGGGCCCCGGGGGGCTGACCGTCGCCTCCGACGCGACGCTGCTGACCGGCGCGGCCGAGGAAGGCGTGCCCACCCGCTACGGCGGGCCCGACGGGCAGGAGCTCGTCGTGCGCGACGGCATGGCGGTGTCGATCGACGGGACGGCGCTGGTCGGCTCGATCGCCACGCTCGGGGGCATGGTGTCTCGCATGCTCGGCTGGCTGGACGGGGACTGGCCCGCCCTCGCCCGCGCGACGAGCACGACCGCCGCGGAGCTGCTGGGCCTCGGCGACCGCTTCGGCAGCCTCGCCCCCGGCCGGGAGGCGGACATGGTGCTGATCGACACCGAGGCCACGGTCCGCCAGACGTGGGTCGGGGGCGCGGCCCGGCTCTGACGCCAACGGCGGCCCGGCCTTTCCCGGCCGCGGGCCGCCGACGTACCGGCCACGGCGCTCACGGGTAGTATCGGAAGATGTTCCCTGTGTCGGGGACCTTGGCGAAGGCCTCGTCGCTGATGGCGGTCATGCGGTCGAAGACGGCGGGATCGATCTCGCCGGCGCCGGCGGCGGCGTTCTGGGCGGCCTGCTCGGCATTGCGGCAGCCGACCAGTGCGGTGGTCACGAACGGGCGGGAGAGCACCCACCGGATGGCCAGGTGGACCAGCGACCGTCCGGCCTCTTCGGCGATGGGCTTGAGCTTTTCGGTGGCCTCGTGCAGGTGGGGGTAGACGTCCTGGTCGAACAGCACGGACTCGTTGCGGTGGTCGCCCTCGCCGAACGTCGGGCGCTGGGGGCCGAACTTGCCCGAGAGGATGCCCTCGGCGATCGAGCTGTAGGTCACCACGGCGATGTTGTTCTCGACGCAGTAGGGAATGAGGTCCTTCTCGGGATACCGCCAGAACATGTTGTAGCACATCTGGTGGGCGTTGATCGTGCCCACCTCGTTGACCTGCTGCATCTGCTCGACGGAGAAGTTGCTCACACCGATGGCCTTGAGCTTCCCGGCCTCGCGGGCGCCCTCCAGGGCCTCCATGACGGGGCGCATGTCCTTGTCGCTGCGGGGCCAGTGGATGTAGTAGAGGTCCACGCCGTCGAGGCCGAGGTCGGCGAGGCTGGTGTCGAGCTGCTTGACGATGCCCTCGGCCGAGCCGGCGCCCTTGGTGGCGAGGAAGGCCTTCTCGCGTCGGCCCTCGGCCCGGAGAAACTCGCCGACGAGCCGCTCGCTGCGTCCCCGCCCGTAGCCGCGGGCGGTGTCGAGGTGATTCATCCCGGCGTCCCAGGCGGCCTGCATGGCGGCGCGACTGGCGGCGTCGTCCTGCTCGCCCCAGCCGCCGCCGAAGGACCAGCAGCCCAGCCCCATCGGATTCTGCGGCATCTGCACGGGCGGGATCGTCACGGGCTCCAGTACGGAATCGGTCGAGGACAGCGGGTTCATCGTCACGGCCTTTCGTTGCATGGGAAACGGTCAATGCGCTCCGTCGGTCCGCGTCGCGCGGCTCGGGCAAACCGGCCATGCTACACGATAGCCCCGGCGTGTCCACCGGCTCTTGCTGAATTGACCCGCACGGCGGTATGGTGCCCGCGGCCGAAACACCCCCGGAGAACGCGAGATGAACTGGCTGGCCATGCCCGAAGACACCGCCCCGCGCATCCGCCGGTGGGCGGCGGAACACACCGACCTCATCCGGCTGATCGAGCGGCCGACGTGGGACGGACACGCCGCCTTCGCGGTCACCGTCGCCGCGCCGGGCGGCGGCGATCGGCCGGGCGCGCTCGTCGAGCAGGCCCACGCCCACGAGCCGGCCGCGACCGCGGGGATGATGCGTTTCCTCGGCAAGCTGCTGGACGGGCAGGACGCCGACGGCGAGCAGCCGGCGTTCGACCGCCAGGCCGTGCTGGCCGGCGTGGAGCTCACGCTGATCCCCGACGGCAACCCCGACGGGCGGGCGCGGTCGCCCGAGCCGTTCTGGGACGGCTCGGCGTACACCAACGACGCGTTCCTCAAGATCGCGTTCGGCACGGCCCCCGACGGCGAACGGTTCCCTCGCCAGGGCCGCTGGAGCACGACCGAGCAGTCCCCGGCCAGGCTGGGCATCGTCTACGAGCGGATCGGCGAGACGGAGTACGTCGAGCCCAACCGCGACCCGGACTCGACCTACGCCCGCCTGGTCCGCACCGTCCTGGGCGAGCGCCGCGTCGGGCGCATCCTCTCGCTGCACCAGACCGAGTTCGAGCGGTCCGAGCACAACTGCGAGGTGCTGCTGCCGTTCTGCCAGGCCGACCTTCCCGCCGACGTCGCGGCCGAGAACGTCCGCTGGGGCCGGGCCGTCGTGGAGGCATGGCGGGCCGCCGGAGGCATGCCCCGCCCCGAGCCGCGCCCGCTGGTCTACGGCGAGGGCCAGCTCCGCTACTTCCGCGCCTGCTGGCGGGACGTCTACGAGCGCCTGCCCTGGATCACCGTCGAGGTCCAGAACAACAACCCCCGCACGTCGCCGCATCTCCAGCGCCGCCTGGAGGAACTCGCCATCGAGACGACCGCGACGATGCTCGCCGGCCGGGCGTGACGGCCCCGCGCCGAGCGGCTCACCAACGGTAGTAGCGGTACGGGTCGTCGGCGGCGATCGGCTCCTGGACGTAGTAGCTGTCCAGCCATGCACCGGGCGCCCGCAGCGCCGGCGTGCCCGTCAGCCCGCCGGTCTGGTACGTGTCGTTGACCAGCACCACCAGCACGTTCTCGCCGTCGCGGTTCAGCCACCCGCCCTTCAGCGGGTGGCGGCGGGGGAAGGACCAATAGTCCTTCGGCCGCTCCTTCCTGGTCACCTGCCCGATCAGCCTTCCGTTGAGCCAGCACCACGACTCATCGTCGGCCGGGCCGAGGTGCAGCGTGACGTCGCGCTCGGCAAAGTCCTTCGGCACGCGGAACCGCAGGCGGTACCAGAACAGCCCGTCGTACTTCGGCGTGAGGCCGGGGAAGGTCTCGTCGAACCGCCCGGGGACGACGGCGGATTTCCAGGCGGCGTCGTCGAAGCCCGGCGCGAACCACTTCCCCTTCCGCCCGGCGCCGTCGGGGTCGGGCCGGCCCTTCCACGCGGCCGGCAGGACGAACTCGTTCTTCCTGGCCGGCGTGGCCAGGCGTGTCAGCAACGGGCTGCGTCGCTCGGCCTTGCCCACGGTAAGCATCTGCGATGCCGCCCAGAGGCTGCGCCGGTAGCTCGTGCGCGTATAGGGCCTGGCCTTCGTGTCGAACATCCAGGGCGTGACCTGGCAGAGGAAGACGCCGACGGCGCCCCCGCCGACGCGCCCGCTCCAGAAGTCGAACGCCGATCCCGCATTGCCCCCCGGCCCGGCCGGCCTGCCGCCCGTCGGCGTCGCGATCTCCAGCAGCGTCCGCCAGGTCATCTCCGCGGGGCCGAGCACGTTGCGAACGAACGCGCAGCCGGGCGGGACGGGGCTCTGATAGAGCTTCCGCGACCGCCGGCCCAGCCCGAGCGCCTTCAATTCCTCCGGCCCGAGGCCCAACGCGAGGGCGTAGCCCCGATGCCTCGCCACAACGGCCCCGATGTCCTTCGCGCCGGGGCCGAGGACCAGAAGCGGGTCCCGGCCGCCTTCGGTGGCGGGTGTGGCGGCGCGGGCGTGGGGCACGCCCAGTTGCGTCAACAGGGCCGCGCCGCGGTCGTCGCCGTGATAGACGACCGAGCGGCCGGTCCGGCCCGGCCGGCAGGCATCGCGGAGCAGCCGGCGGACGGCACGGTCGGCGTCGGGGTCCGGTTCCGTCCGGGCGGTGACGTCCAACTGGCAGAACACGACCCGCCCGAGGCCCACGCGAGCGGCCAGCAGCGGGGCGTACTGGAGGTCGAACCCGCCGGTCGCCATCGCCCGCCACCGCCCGACCGGCGGCTTCTCGATGAGAACGCTGGCCACCGTGCCGCGGTTGCGGCAGCGCCAGACGCGGGTATTGCGGAAGCCGCACCAGGTCCAGCGGGGGTTGTCGGTCTCGCGGCCATCGATGGGCAGGTATGGCGGGACGAGCGTTCCCTCGCCGCGCCAGTCGCGATGGGACATGGCGCCCCTGGCGTCGAAGACACGCCGCAGGCCGTGAACGTTGATGCGGAAACCCAGCCGATGCGTCAGCGTCTCGGCGGATTGCTCGAAGAGCACCACGGCCAGGCCCTCCGGCACGGCGGAGAGGTCCGGCAGCTTCGTGTCCAGGTCGATCGCCTCCCGGCCGATGACCAGCAGGTCGCCCTTGGTCGGCCTGGCGTCGGCGCCGATGGTCTCGTACTTCGCCCCCAGGCGGTCCAGCAGCTTGCACGTCATGCCCTCGGGATCGAAGACGAGCATGCGGCGGCCCAGCTTCAGCGGCGCGGGCTCGGCCAGCACGTCGAGCTCGACCGAGTCCGTCTGCCTGCCCCCGGGGCCGAAGTCGAACTCCGCGCGCAGTTCGTACCGGCCGAGCGCGGCGGCGGGCAGGGGGATGGCGATCGGAAGGCGCCTCTGCCCGCCGACCGCCACGGCGACCCGCGCCGCTTCGCCGGCGTGACCGCCCCACGGCTTCGGTCGGCCCTCCCGCCGCCCCGCCGGCCGGGCCGGGACCAGCCGCCAGCGGGCCTGGCACGTCGCCGCCCGGCGGGTGTCGTTGAGGATGACCAACTGCTTTCGGACCGTCTGGCCGGGCAGGTAATGGTGGGCCTTGTCGGTGAAATCGTTGGCGTCCGCCCCCCCGCCGATGAACGCGCAGAGGGGCTTGTTCCATCGCAGGAAGCTCTCGCCCAGCGCGGTCGGCTCGATGGCATCGGCGTCGGGGCAGTGGAGCCAGCTCTCGCTGGCCGGGCGGCGATCCGCGACGATTCCCGGGCGCTTCAGCCGCGCCGGCTGGGCCTGCATCTCCGCCGCCTCCGGCTCGGCGCCCTCGCGGACCCGCCAGATCTGCTCCTGGTCCCACGGCAGCATCGCGCTGACGCCCCACGTGCGGTGGCTGCGCCAGTTTTCGTCGGCGAACATCGCCTTCATGCGGATGTGCCCGTCGGGGTCGTCGCGGAAGTAGCGGATCAGCCGGCCCCAGTGGAACGGCTCGCCGGCCGCCCACAGCCGCTCCTCGTGCTCGCGGGAGGCCCGCCGCCGGGGCGTCATCTCGTAGGCGCCCCCGCCGAGGTAGGCGGCGTTGAATTCGGCGTCCCGGATGGACTGGAACTCCTCGCTCCGCCAGATGAAATTCGGCCCGCGGTAGCTGGACCAGCTCGACACGTGAGGCAGGCCCCACTCGACGAAGAACATCGGCTTGACGCCGCGGGCGGACCAGTGCTCCAGCCAGTCCGACCGCTCCTGCATCGGCGCCCAGTTCAGGTAGATGTTCACCGTGTACATCTCGCCGAGATTGCCCGACTGGTGGTGATACACCGGGCGGGTCGGATCGATCGACCGGGCGATCTCCGCGGCCAGCAGCGCCTGGCGGCGGTTGCGGCCTGGCCCGCCGAACTTCGGATCGTCCGGCGAGTACACGCCGTCCATCCTCCGGGGGTTCTGGTCGCCCTTGTAGCCGCAGGCGTTGTGGTTCATCGCGTAGAGCACGACCGACGGGTGCTCCCGCACGCGGCGGATGATCCACTCGCACAGCTGGCGGTAGCGGCGGGCGGGCCCGGGCTCGTCCAGGCGCCAATCGAAGTTCTTCACGTGCGGCAGGCTCACCGAGCAGAGCACGCCGGCGGCGTCGGCGGCATCCAGCATGGCATCCAGGTAGCCGACCGAGCCCGGCTCGAGGTGGTAGTTCGACGTGATGAAGAAGTTGAAGCCGTAGTGCTTCAGCCGCTCGCAGGTGGTCCGGCAGGCGGCGGCGCAGGACCGCCCGGCGTCGCGGTTGATGTTCCGCGTCAGCAGCGCCCGCAGGCGGACCGGTGTTCCGTTGAGCAGGAAATCCCGCCCGCGGATGCGGAACTCCCGGAACGCCAGCCGCCGGGGCAGCGTGGCGTCGAGAATGTGCCGTTGGCCGTCGCGCCGCTCGATGGCCGCCACGGACAGCTCGTAGAGGTTCTCCGGCGTGTCGAGATCCCAGAGCTTCGCCTCCGCCCAGGCGCCCGAGAACCGCACCCGCCCGCCCGGCAGCGCGGTCGGGTCGAAGGGCTCGCTCTCGATCCGGTGGACCTCGCGCCCGGCACGAAGGATCGTCGCCAGCAGGCGAAGCCGCTCCCCCGCCTTGCCGGGGCGGACGGCGACGTCCAGCGAGAGCGTCGGCGGGTCGGCCTTGGTCGCCGTGCGGACGTCCGCGATCCGCCGGGCCTTCGGCTCGCCGCGAAGGAACACGTCGCCGGTCAACCCGCGAAGATTCACGCCCGCCTTGGAGGTCACCACGCGGTCGGGGGCCATGAAGGCGGTTCGCTCGGCCGCCAACGGCCTGGCCGTCACGAGCAGGTCCAGCGTGTGGTCGGTCCCGGGCCGGAGGCGATCGGTCAGGTCGATCCGCCCGCCGGGGAAGAACAGCTCGCCGGCCGCCTTGCCGTCCACGTAGGCCCGCACGTGCGTCTGGACCATCGTCAGCTCCAGCGCGATGCGCAGCCCGTCCCAGCGCGCGGGCAGGCGGACGGTGCGGCGGTACCACGCGCGGTCCATGCGCTGGAGGTCCACGCGCTCCTCGACGTACGGCGAGAGCAGCACGTCCTGGCCCTCGCCGCCGCCCCGCGGCCAGATGCCGGGCACCTTGAACCAGCCCCAGCCCTGCGGCCCGGACGGCGGGCGATTCGGATCGAGGCCGTCGAGGACCGGCAGGAACCGCCACAGGCCGTTGAGGCAGACGGTTTCACGCATGGCCGAGCGGCGCCCCCACGCGTCGGCCAGGTCCCACGCGCGGGCGAACCCCTCCGGCGCGGGGAGGTCCTCCCTGGTCATCGCCCGCTTGCGGATGAGCTTGATGGAGATGTCGTCGTACTCGGCCGTGCCGCCCTTGAGGCCGAACATCGACGCTCCCACATGCAGCGACCGCGCCCCGGCGGGGATGAGGAACTCGCGCTGGTAGGTCTTCCAGTCCGTGCTGCCCTCGGCCCAGAGCACGTCGGGCCAGGGGTCAAGCCGCTTGCCTCCGGCGTCGTGGAACGCCATCGCCAGGCGGGCGTTCTTCCAGCCGTCGTCGCCGCGGCGGACGTCGGTGACGCGCATACGGAACCGCACGCGAAGCTTCAGCCAGGTCGGCGCGATCGCGACCGCCTGGTTCACGCTGCCATAGGAGGCGATCGACACCCACGTCCGGCCGTCGGCGCGCCGAACGGTCGCCGCCGGCGACCATCGCCATCCGACGGGTCGGCCGCGCTCGTCCAGCTTGTCGAACCCGCCGTTGACCAGCAGCTCGGCACCGATCGGCACGTCGCCGCCGGCGGCGGATGCGATGGAGGCCAGAAGAACGCCCGCCGCGAGAATGTGCTTGCCCGTCATGGTGCAGTTCCTCGGCATGTGGTGTCGCCCCGCCCGATGCATTGTCCGGACGGGGCCGCGCCGCCGCAAGCGCCGCGGGCGCGCGCGATTTGACATTCCGGCGGCGGCGGGAGATGCTGTCGGGCCGCGGGCGGGCCCCGCGGGAAGGGAGCGAGGATGTCCGAAACGGTGCGGCTGTGCATGATCGGGGCCGGGCGGCATTCGTCGGCCAACATCTACCCGTACTTCCACTTCCTCGACGGCGCGGAGGTCGTCGCCAACGCGGACCTGGACCTCTCCCGCGCCGCGTCGGCCGCGAGGGCGTTCGGCGTGCCCCGGTCGTACGCCGACTACCACGAGATGCTCGATGCCGAGAAGCCCGACGGCGTGCTCGTGTGCGTCAACAAGGAGTTTCACGCCGGCGTGGCCGTCGAGCTGATGGATGCGGGCTTCCACGTCTACACCGAGAAGCCCAACGCGCCCTCGCTGGCGGCGGCACTGGAGGTGCTCGAGGCCCAGCGCCGCACGGGGCGGATCTGCATGACGGCCTACAAGAAGCGGTTCGCCCCCGCCTACCGCAAGGCCCGCGAGGTGATCGCCTCCGAAGGCTTCGGCGAGCCGAGCCTGCTGACCGTCCTCCGCACGAAGGGCTACAACCCCGAGCGGGACGACCCCGCGGCCGAGTACCTGCTGGACTGGGGCTGCCACGTCATCGACCTGGTTCCGTGGCTCTTCGGGCGTGTCCGGCAGGTGACGGCGTTGATGACGCCGGGAAAGACCAACAGCTACGCGGTCAGCTTCCTGTTCGCCACCGGCGCGGTCGGGCAACTGGCGATCACCAACCGCACGGGCGGCTGCTGGGAGGAGGTCACCGCGGCGGGCACGAACATGATGTGCGCCCGCGTGTGGAACTCGATCGAGATGTGCGCCTACTCCGGCGACCAGCCGGTCTGCGGCCACCGCCCGTCGTTCACTCACGGGGCGACGCACGGCAGCGTGGAGCAGGGCTTCGTCGGCGAGCTCCGGGAGTTCGCCGACGCGATCCGCGAACTCCGCACGCCCGAGGCCGACATCGGCTCGACGGTGCACACGGTGGCGATATACGAGGCCATTCTCGAATCCGTGGCCGCCGGCGGGGCGGTGACCGACGTGCCCGAGACCCCCGCCGCCGTCGAGCCAAAGGCCTCATGACCCCCCCGCCGGAAGCCGTCGCGTTCCTGGCAGACCTGGGCCTGCCCCCCGACCGCATCGAGCGGCTGGGCGAACTCGGCTCTCTGTACACCGATCTTCTGGCCGCCAACGAGCGGACGAACCTCACGCGGATCACCGGCGAGGAAGACTTCTGGATCCTGCACGTCTGCGACAGCCTGGCGGTGCTCGGCGAGGTGCCGGTTTTGGCAACGGCGCCGCTGGCCGTCGCCGACGTCGGCTGCGGGGCGGGCTTCCCCCTGCTGCCGGTGGCCCGGGCGTGCCCGGCGCTGCGGATCGTCGGCATCGAGTCGCGCCGACGCAAGGCGGAATTCGTCGCCCGCCAGATCGAACGGCTGGGCCTGGACGGGGCGTCCGTGGAAGCCGAACGGGCACGGGACCTGGCCCGTCGCGACGAGCACCGCCAGCGGTATGATTTCGCCCTCGCCCGCGCCGTGGGCCCCGCCGACCGCGTCGCCCGCGAATGCCGCCGCCTCCTGCGCCCCGACGGCGGGACACTCGTGCTCTACAAGACCCCCGCGACGGCGGCGTCCGAGCGAAAGGCAGCCGCGCAGGCGGAACGCCGCGAGGGCGTGGACGTGTCCTTCGGCAAGCCCTTCGACCTGCCGCTGGGGCGAGGGCGCAGGCAGTTCGTCCTGCTTCGCCGCAGACTGTAGGAAGTCCACGCGGTCCGCCTACCGATACACTATAATGCCCAGCGTCCTCTCCGACGGTTCCGCCGGCCGGCGGTTGCGGCGTGAGTGAATCAAGAGGAGACCGTCCGTATGCCGCGACGACTGCGCGGGCCTCTGCTGGGGGTCCTGCTGCCATCCTGCCTCGCGCTGCTGCTCCTGGCAGCCGTGCTTTTCGGGCTCGTCCTGCCCACCTTCCGCTCCAGCCTGATGCAGCAGCGCCGCCGCGTGCTGCGGGAGATGACTACCTCCGTCTGGTCGATCCTGGACCACTACGAGGACCTCGTGGGCACCGGGCAGATGTCCCGCGCCGAGGCCGAGGCCCGGGCGGCCGCGACGGTCCGGAACATCCGCTACGGCCCGGGCAAGCGCTCGTACTTCTGGATCAACGATGCCAACGGCGTGGTGGTAATGCACCCCTACATGCCCCACCTGGAGGGCCAGAACCTGATGGCCTTCCGGGACCCGCAGGGCGGCCGCCCGATCGCCGGGTTCGTGCGCATCGTCCGTGAGCGGGGGGAAGGGTTCACCAGCTACTACTGGCAGTGGCATGGGGACCCCAATCGCGT
The DNA here is from genome assembly GCA_964385465.1 of uncultured Planctomycetaceae bacterium. Lineage (GTDB taxonomy): Bacteria > Planctomycetota > Phycisphaerae > SM23-33 > SM23-33 > CAYLPJ01. The sequence continues at coordinate 143,372 of CAYLPJ010000001.1, forward strand.
CGAACCCAAGCTCTCGTTCGTCAAGGCCTTCGAGCCGTGGGGATGGGTCATCGGGACGGGCATGTACCTCGAGGATGTCGACGCCGAGATCGCCGCGCTGAACCGCAAGCTCACCGGAGCCCTCCTGGCCGTGCTGCTGGCCGTGGGGTTCCTCGCCGCGGTGATCATCCGCCGCCTTGTCCGCGTCGAGCGCCGGCGGCGGGAGATCGAGGAGGCCCTGCGGGCCAGCGAGGCGCGCGCGCGGGCGACGTTCGAGCAGGCAGCCGCCGGCATCGCCCACCTGTCGCTCGAAGACCAAGTCCTCCGCGCCAACCCGCGGTTCTGCGCGATCCTGGGCGTCGAACGAGACCGCGCGATCGGCGCCGACCTCGACGCGTTCACCCACCCCGAGGACCGCACCGTCGGCGCCGAGGAACTCGGATACGTGCTCGCCGGGGAGGCGCCCTCCTGCACGCTCCAGCGCCGCTTCCTCCGCGGCGACGGCGAGATTGTCTGGGGGCAACTGACCGTCTCGCTCTGCCGCGACGAGGCCGGCCGGCCCCAGTACGCCATCGCCGTGCTGCACGACGTCTCCGACCGCGTGCAGATGGAGGAGCAGCTTCGGCATTCGCAGAAGATGGAGGCCCTCGGCCAGCTCGCCGGCGGGGTCGCCCACGATTTCAACAACCAGTTGACGATCATCCACGGCTATGCGGACCTGCTGCTCGTTGAGGCCGAGGGCAACGGCGGGGACACGATGCCGCTGAAGGAGATCCGCCGCGCCGCCGACCGCGCGCGAACCCTGACGGCCCAACTGCTCGCCTTCGGGCGAAAGCAGGTCCTCCGCACCGAGGTCGTCGACGTCGGGGAACTGATCGCCACCATGCGCGAGCCGCTGGCACGCATTCTCGGCGAACGCGTGGAGCTGACCGTCTCGGCCGCGGAAGAAGCCCCACCGATCCGGGTGGACCCCGGGCAGCTCGAGCAGGCCGTCATGAACCTCGCCATCAACGCCCGCGACGCCATGGACGACGGCGGCAAGCTCGCCATCGAAACCGGCGAGCACGTGGCCGTCCCCGACGGCGCCTCGCCCGACGAGGCCGACCTTCCCCCGGGCCGCTACCTCCGCCTCAGCGTTCGCGACACCGGTTGCGGCATGGACCCGGCCGTGCGGGACCGGGCCTTCGAGCCCTTCTTCACGACCAAGGACGTGGGCAAGGGCACGGGGCTGGGGCTGTCGATGGTGTACGCCTTCGTCCAGCAGAGCGGCGGGACCGTCGAGCTGGACAGCGCCCCGGACAAGGGGACGACGTTCCGCCTGTACTTCCCCGCATGCGAGCGCCCGGTCGAAGGCGGCGGCGACGCGGGCGACGGCGGGGCCGCCGGCGGCACCGAGACGATCCTGGTCGTCGAGGACGAGCAGCCGGTCCGCAAGTTCATCGTTCGCGTGCTTCGCAAGGCCGGCTACCAGGTCCTCGAGGCCCGCAACGCCGACGAGGCACTCGCCGCGCTCGGCAACGGCCAGGCCGTGCCCGACCTGCTGCTGACCGATGTGGCCATGCCCGGCCTGACGGGCCCGGAGCTGGCCGACCGCCTCCGGGAGGATCGGCCCGGGCTTCGTGTACTGTTCATTTCCGGCTATCCGCAGAAGGCCGCCGGTGGCCCCACCGAAGCGCCGGACGCCGAGGCCTTCCTCAGCAAGCCCTTCAGACCCGACGAGCTCACCGCCGCCGTCCGCGCCCGCCTCGACGCCGAGACGCCGACGTAACCGCGACCCCCCAGGCCTCTGGCGCGCATCCGCCACGGCTCGCGGAGGCCTGACCAGCAGCGCAGCGAATGCCCTCGAGAACCTCGCGCAACCCGCGGCGCGCGTCCCCCGGTCCCCGCAGCCCCCTCACCGGCCGCCGTCGATCACCTCGCGCAATCGCCCGCCCGCCTGCCTGAGGAGCTCCTTCGCTCGCCGCCGGCCCACGTCGCGGGCGTGCATCGCCAGCGCCACCTTCACCTCGCCCTTCGCCTCGGCCAGCAGGTCCCGCGCCGCGGGCCGCCCGAGACCGGCGATCTCCATCACGATCCGTTCGGCCCTGTCGCGAAGCTTCTCGTTGGTCGCCCGAAGATCCACCATGAGGTTGCCGTACACCTTCCCCAGCCGCACCATCGCCGCCGTGGTCAGCGTGTTGAGGACCATCTTCGTCGCCGTGCCGGCCTTCAGGCGCGTCGAGCCGGTCACCGCCTCGGGGCCGACCACCGGGCAGACCACCACGTCGGCGGCCACGGCGGCCTTGACCTCCGGCGAGCAGGTGACGAACACCGTGGCCGCGCCAAGCTGCCTCGCTCGCCCCACCGCTCCGCGAACGTACGGCGTCAGCCCGCAGGCGGCGATGCCGACCACCGCGTCGCCGGCCGTCGCGCCGCGGCGGTCCAGCTCGGCCTCACCGTCGGCGGCGGAGTCCTCGGCGCCCTCGGCCGACCGGACCAGCGCCCGCCGCCCGCCGGCGATGATCCCCTGGACCCTCGACGGGCGGACGCCGAACGTCGGCGGGCATTCCGAGGCGTCCAGCACGCCCAGCCGCCCGCTCGTGCCCGCGCCGACGTAGAACAGCCGTCCGCCCTCGCCCAGCCGCCCGGCGATCAGGTCCACGGCGGCGGCAAGCGCCTCGCGCTCGGCGGCGACGGCCCCGGCGACGCACGCGTCCTCGGCGTTCAAGGCGTCCACGATCCCGAGCGTGTCCAGCCGATCGAGGTCGCCCGTGCGCGGGTTGCGGCGCTCGGTGGTCAGTTTGGAGCGGTCGGTCATCGCGAGCCTCCGCCGGGGCGCCCCGGAACGATCTTGCCCAGAACGGCCGGGCCGCCCGCCCCGGTGGCCGAGGGTACGTTCCCCGCCCGCCCGCGGATCGTCTCGACGGCCAGCAGGGCGAACGCGACGGCCTCTTTGGCGTCGGCGTCGAGCCCGAAGGCGTCGCTGCCCGACACGGACGCGGGAGCCAGCCGCGCCGCGAGCATACCCATCAGCACCGGGTTCCTCGCACCCCCGCCGGAGCAGATCACCTCCCCGGGCTGCTCCGGCAGGAAACGCCGGCAGGCCCTCGCGACGCTCTCGGCCGTCAGGGCGGCCGCGGTGGCGAGCATGTCCTCGGCCGGGGCGCGTTTCCGCCGGCCGGCCCGCCATTGCCGATCAGCCCAGCCGGTGCCGAACGCCTCGCGCCCGGTGGACTTCGGCGGGCGGCGGGGGAAGTACGGGTGCGCCAGCCACTCGGCGAGCAGGTCCTCGCGGACGCGCCCGGCGCCGGCGAGCCGGCCGTCGCGGTCGAACCGCCGCCTGCCGCCGGTGGCCCGGACGACGAAGCGGTCCATGACCATGTTTCCCGGCCCGGTGTCGAAGGCGAGCACGTCGTCGGGCGAGCCGCCGGCCGGCAGCCAGGTCACGTTCGCGATCCCGCCGATGTTCAGCAGCAGGCGGCAGCGGTCGTCGCGGGCCAGCAGCAGCCAGTCGGCCAGGGGGACCAGCGGCGCGCCCTGCCCGCCGGCGGCGAGGTCCCGCGGGCGGAAGTCCGCCACGGTGGTCGCGCCGGTGCGCTCGGCGATCACGCACGGCTCGCCGAGTTGGAGCGTGGATCGCACCCGCCGCCGGCCCAACCGCACGCCGTCGGGCAGATGGCAGACCGTCTGGCCGTGCGAGCCGATCAGGTCCAGCGAGTCCGGCGAGATGCCCGCCGCGTCGACCAGCCGCAGCAACGCCTCGGCGAAGACCTCCCCGAGGGCGACGTTCAGCGAGCAGATGTCCGCGACCGACGCCTCGCCCGAGCAGGCCGCGAGTACGGCCGAACGGACGGATGGGGCGTAGGGGAAGGTTCGGAAAGCCCGCACGTCGATCTCTCGGCCGGTCACGTCGACGATGGCCGCGTCGACGCCGTCGCAGCTCGTGCCGGACATCAACCCCGCAACGCGTAGCGTCCCGGCGGCGGCGAGTCGGGCGATCTCCTGCAAGACGTTCTCCTGGTTGGCGGATGGCGGGCGGGCAGTAGAATAGCCTCCGACGTTCGCACGACGCAACCACACCTGGACGGACACGGGCATGATACGCCTCTGAGACAGGCGACACCGCGACGAACCCCGGCCCAAGGCCGACGCATCCGCTGCGCCGGCGCGCCGGTCGGGTTCGCTCACGTGCCGCCTCCCGTGACGACGCGGCCGCGTCCTCTTCCCCCCGGCCGCGGCGTGTCCTCCGCGTCCGAGCCGACGTGCGGGCCTCTCCGCCGCGTTCCCCCCGGGCTGGACGGGCGTAATCGGCGCCAACGGTACGGGGAAGACCACGCTGCTGGGCCTTGCCTGCGGGGTGTGGGCCCCGCAGCGCGGGCACATCCGCCGCCTTGCTGCTGGTCAGCCACGACCAGCGATTCCTCGCCGCCCTGACGCGGACGAGCTGGCACCTCTGCCCCGACGCCGACGACGAGGGCGCCGTGCGGGTGAACGTCTCGGCCCGCCCGCGTGATTCCGGGCCGCCGGGGCGGTAGCATGGCGGGCGGCATGAGCATCCCGGGAAAGGATCGGCCATGAACCTGAGCGACCTGGTCCGGCGGAAGCTGCCTCCCGCGGCGTGGGAGGAAGGCGAGAAGATCCCCTGGAACGACCCGGCCTTCAGCGAGCGGATGCTCGCCGAGCACCTCACGCAGGTCCACGACCTCGCCAGCCGCACGACGCCGCGGATCGACCGCCACGTGGCATGGATCTTCGACGGGCTGCTCGAAGGCCGCGCCGTCAAGGTGCTGGACCTCGGCTGCGGGCCGGGGCTGTACGCCTCGCGACTGGCGCGGCGAGGGTGCGAGTGCGTGGGGATCGACTTCTCGCCGGCGGCCATCGCCCACGCCGCCGCCGAGGCCGAGCGCGACGGGCTGACCTGCACGTACGTGCACGACGACATCCGTTCGGCCGCCTTCGGCAGCGGCTACGGCCTGGTCATGTTGATCTTCGGGGAGTTCAATGCCTTCCGCCCGTCCGACGCGGCGGCTTTGCTGGGCAAGGCCCGCGCGGCGGTCGCCGACGACGGCTTGCTGCTGCTGGAGCCGCAGACCTTCGACGCCGTTCGCCAGACCGGGCGCCCGCGGGCGGAGTGGCAGACACACTGCCGCGGCCTGTGGTGCCCGCGACCGCACCTGTACCTCGCCGAGAGCTTCTGGGACGAGGGGGCCTCGGCGGCAATCACCCGCTGCTTCATCCTCGAGGCCGACGGCGGGGAGATCACCAGCTACTCGGCCTCCACGCAGGCCTACACCGACGAGCAACTCGGCGAGATGCTCCGGGCCGCGGGCTTCGAGGACATTCGCTTTCGCGGTGCGCTCGGCGGCGTGGAGGACCCCGTCCAGGCGGGCGTTCAGGCGGTCACGGCCAGGCCGGCGTAGCGGACCTCCACGCCGGCCCCGCGACGGGCGGGGCCGAGGTCGCCATCCATGCCCCGCCGGCTGCGAGGGCGTGCAGGACGCGGTCCCCCGCGGCGTTGGGGACGAACCGGTCGGACTTGTCCGGCCGGACGTAGAGGCCCGAACCGTCGGATTCCAGGCGTGTCCACTGGGCGATGTCGAAGGCGATACGCTGTCCCCGTGGTCGGGTCCGGGGCGGTCCGGTTGCATCGGCCGGGCCGCGGCGTGTAGGCTTGGCATGTCCGACCGCGGCGCGGTGCGGCGGTCACCTGATGGTATGCGCGGGGCAGTGAGGTCGTCGGCAATGATCCGCAGGGCAGTATGGGTGGCGTTGGCGGCGGTGCTGTCGGCGCCCCCCCCGGCCGCCGAGGGCGGGCCGACAGAGAAGGTGGCCTTCTCGGACAGGGCGGTCGGCCGGGCCATCGAGCGCGGCGTGGCGTACCTGGTCTCGCAGCGGCGGGAGGACGGCACCTGGCCGCGGATCGACACCCACGGCGAGAAGACCTGGACGGTCGGCCCGACGGCGGTCTGCGCGTACGCCCTGCTGGAAGCGGGCGTCCCGACCGGCGACCCCAACATGGGCAAGACGCTGGCGTTCCTGGGCGAGACGGAAACGGACACGACCTACGGTGTGGCGCTGCGGTCGCTGGTCTGGGCATCCGCGATACGGCAGGGGCGGGTGGACTTCCCCGCGCGGCTGCGGCGCGACGCCGCCTGCCTGATCCGCTCGATGAGCCGCTCCGGGGGCTACGGCTACACCGCCGCCTGCCGCCCGCCGACGCGGAAGGACTTCAGCGCCTTCGCCGGGCACGGCCCCGATGCGTCCAACTCGCAGTACGGCCTGCTGGGGGTGTGGGCGGCGGCGCGCACCGGGCAGGAGGTACCCCGAGGCTACTGGCAGCGGGCGCTGAAATACTGGCAGGCAGCGCAGAACCCCGACGGCGGCTGGGGGTACAGCCGGGCCGGCAAGAGCGGGTCCTACATGGCCATGACGCTCGCCGGCGTCGCCAGCCTGTACGTCTGCTACGACAACCTCTACGCCGCCCGGTTCATGAACTGCCGGCCGGGAGGCAGCGGCACGGCCTTTCCCGAGGCCGAACGCGGCCTGGCGTGGGTGGCCGAACACTTCGACGACCTCACCACCGGCGCCGACGCCGACGAGAACTACTACTACACGCTCTACGGCCTCCAGCGCGTGGGCCTGGCGACGGGGCGGAAGTTCCTGGGCCAACACGACTGGTACCGCGAGGCGGCCGCCGAACTGCTTCGCCGCCAGGAGCCCGACGGCGCGTGGCGCAAGCCCGGGGGCATCCACTCCGGCGGGCCGAACACCGCCACGGCGTACGCCGTGCTGTTCCTCGTCCACGGGCGGGAGGGGCTGTTCGTCAACCGCCTCAAGTACGATGGAGACTGGGACAACCGCCCGCGAGCGGTGGCGAACCTGTCGCGATGGATCAACCGCGCCGTCGAGTGCGGCTCGATGAGCACGTGGCAGATCATCGACGTGCGCACCCCGCCGGAGAGCTGGCATGACGCGTCCGTGCTGTTCGTCACGGGGGCCGAGGCACCGACCTTCACGGATGACGACCTCGATCGGCTCAGAACATACGTTCACCAGGGCGGGTCGCTCTTCAGCATCACCGAGTGCGACGGCGAGGGCTTCCGCGACGGGATCAGGGAAACCTACGCCAGGCTCTTCCCTGGCCGCACGATGTCGAGGCTGCCGGCGAAGCACATGATCCGCAAGGAACTCTTCCGCATACCCCCCGACGTTCCCTTGCTGGGTGTATCCAATGGGGCGCGACTGCTGGCGGTCCACACGGACACGGACCTGGCCAAGACCTGGCAACTGAACATGTCCAGGACACGGACCCACGCCTACAAGGTCGCGGCCAACGTAGTCACCTGCGCGGGCGGAATGGCCTGGCTTGACCGGCATTACCATCGCGGGCCCACGACGGATTGGCCCGCCACCTTCACCGCCCCTGCCGACCGAACGCTGACGGTCGTTCGCCTCCGCCACGGGGGCAACTGGAACCCCGAGCCGCTGGCGCTGGAGCGGTTCGGGCGGCTGATGGGGCATCGGACGCGGACACGGGTCCGCGAGATCGAGCCCGTCGCCCCCGCCGGGCTGGCGGGCAGCGGGGCGCAACTGGCCGTGATGACCGGGACCGGGAAGCTCGCCCTGTCGGCCGCCGACCGGGCGGCGCTGAAGGCATGGCTGGCCGGCGGCGGGACGCTCGTCGCCGACGCCGCCGGGGGGAACAGGGCGTTCGCCGAGTCCGCCAAAGTCATGCTCGACGAGGTGCTTGGCGACGGCGTCCTCCGGCCCCTTCCGGCCGACGACCCGCTATGCCGCGTCGGCGAGGGGGCCCTCACCCGCGACGCGCTCCGCCGGCGGACACGGCAGTTCGCCGGGGCCGACGATGTGCCCACGCCGCTGGCCGCGAGCGTCGCCGGCCGCCGGGCCGTGATCTTCAGCCCGCTGGACCTGACCTGCGGCCTGATCGGCTCGGGCGCCGCCACCATCGGCGGCTACAGGCCTCAGGCCGCCTTCGCCCTGGTGCGCAACGTCGCCTTGACCGTCGCGGCGGAGGAATGATCCGGCCGGCCGGCGCCCGATAGGCGGTTCAGTATCTCCGGCGTTTGCCGTATAATCGCATCTGCCGAAGACCCCGACAGTCCCCAGCCCCGCGAGAGCGCACCATGCCAAGATCGGTTTCCCTGCCCGTCGCCGCTGTCCTGTTCGCCGCGCTGCTGATGCCCGCCGGTGCCTGCGCGGCCAGGAAGAAGCCCGGATCCTCCGCCGTCCCGTTCAGTGACGAAGCCGTCGAGGCCGCCATCGACAAGGGCGTGGAGTTCATCCTCTCCCAGCAGAAGCCCGACGGGAGCTGGCCGACCGTCGACGCTGCCCGCGACGAGGAATACACCGTCGCCCCGACGGCCATATGCGTCTACGCCCTCCTGGAGAGCGGACTGAAGCCCACCGACAAGCGCATGGCCAAGGCGCTGGAGTTCCTCGGCAAGACCCGGTCCGAGATGACCTACTGCCACGCCTTCCGCGCCCTGGCCTACGCGGCCGCCCTGAAGTACGACCCCCGTTACCATGAGCCGCTTCGCAAGGACGTCCGCACGCTGATCCTCTCGATCTACAAGGACGGCGGGTACACCTACTACGCCCGCGGGCGGATGCCGACGAAGAAGGACTTCTCGGGCTTCACCGGCGGGTGCGATCAGTCGAACGCCCAGTACGGCCTGCTGGGCGTGTGGGCGGGTGCGAGGCACAACGAGGAGATCCCGCGGAAGTACTGGGAACTGTCGCTGCGGTACTGGATGAAGACGCAGTTCCCCGACGGCGGATGGGCCTACAGCGTCAAGGGGCGCCCCAAGCCGTACCTGGCGATGACCCTCGCCGGCCTGGCCAGCGTGTACGTCTGCACGGACAACCTCTTCGCCGCCCGGCACATCTCCTGTCGGGGCAACCCGGGCTTCCCCGCCGCCGAGCGGGCCATGGACTGGGTGACCAAGCACTACGCCTCCGTCTTCAAGCAGGACAGTTGGTTCTACTACACGATGTACGGCGTGGAACGCGTGGGCCTGGCGACCGGCTACAAGTACTTCGGCAAGCACGACTGGTACAAGCAGGGGGCCGTCGAGCTGCTCCGCCGCCAGGACGCCGACGGCTCGTGGACCAAGGGCGGGGGCAAGAACTCCGGCGGCAAGCAGAGCCGCACGTGCTACGCGATCCTGTTCCTCCTCCGCGGGCGGCAGCCCGTGCTGTTCAACCGCCTGGAGTACGACGGGGACTGGAACAACCGCCCCCGGGCCCTGGCGAACCTGACCCGGTGGTTCACGCGGACGTTCGAGCGGGACGTGCACTGGCAGATCATCAACCTGGACACGCCGGTGGAGCAGTGGCACGACGCGCCGATCCTGGTCATCTCGGGGGCTAAGGCGCCGACGTTCACCGACACCGACCTCGCCAAGCTTCGCACGTTCGTTCACCAGGGGGGCAGCTTGCTGAGCATCACCGAATGCCGCGGGGGGGCGTTCGACGAGGGCATGAGGGAGGTTTACAAGAAGCTCTTCCCGGACTACCCGCTGGCCGACGCGCCGCGCGACCACCCGATGTACACGGCGTACGAACGCCTGGGCGGACAACCGGCGATGAGCATCGTCTCCAACGGCGCACGCCCGCTGGCGGTGCACACCACCGATGACCTGACCCGCCCGTGGCAGGCCCAGCGACACCGCAGCGAGAAGCGGCTGTTCGACGCGGCGGCGAATATCGTCGCCTACACCAACGACAAGCTCGCCCTGGCCGGGGGGCTGCGGTTCCGAGGCACGACGCTCTGGCCGGCCGAGCCGAAAGTCGAGCCGGAACGGACCGCGACCGTCGCCCGCATCCGCCACGCTGCCAACTGCGACCCCGAGCCCCTGGCCCACGAGCGGTTCGCCCGGCTGATGCTCCAGCGCACCAGGACGAAAGTGGACGTGCTCGATCCGGTCCCGCCGTCGGAGCTGGACGGAACGAAGGCGAAGCTCGCCCTGCTGACCGGCACGGGGCGGCTGGCGATGGACGACACCGAGAGGGCGGCCCTGAAGGCGTGGGTCGAGGCCGGCGGGACGCTGCTGATCGACGCCGCCGGCGGCGACGAGGCCTTCGCCGAATCCGCCGAGGCGATGGTCGCCGACCTCTTCGGGCGAACGCGGACCCTCACCTCGGCCGCACCGTTCTACAAGCTCGATGGCTACGAGATCGACGAGGCCCACTACCGCCGCATCACCCGCACGAAGCTGGGCAACACCACCGTGCCGCGGCTGCGCGGCTCACTGCTGCAGGGCCGACCGGCCGTGCTGCTCAGCCGGGAGGACATCACCTGCGGGCTGCTGGGCAACCCGTCGTACACGGTGGACGGCTACACGCCGGAGACGGCCTACGAGCTGCTGCGGAACGTGGTGCTCTGGATGACTGAAACCCGACCCGCCAAGGCCGACGCGGGCTGACCCGGGCGGAGTTCATTCGCCGCCGGCGGCGTCCCCGGCGTCCCTGCGGTGGCGTTTCCACGGTCTGCGGGGCTTCTGGCCCTTCTGCCACTTGCGGGCTTTCGGCCGCTCGCGCCGGTCTTCGCCCTCGGGCGTCTCGCCGCGCCGCAGGGCCTTCGCCCTGCGGTACAGGTCCATGATCTTCTTGTTCACGGCCGTGTATCGCTCGCTGATGTCCTGGTAGAGGACATCCTCGGAGACCTTCTTGTCGAGGCCCTCGTTCAGCGCCTTGCGGGCGGCCTCGATGGCCCGCTTCTCCTCGCCGGCTCGCTGATCGAGGACCTGCTGGTGACGCTTCCTGGCGGCTTCGAGGGCGGCCTTGGCGGCGGCGATCTCCGGGTCGCTCTGTTCCAGCTCGCGCCGGGCCTCGCTGAGCTCCTGGTCGAGCGCCATCCGCAGTGCGTACGACTCCTGCTGGCGCATCTCGATCTCATCCAGCCTGGCGTAGAGCGGCGCGCCCTTCGGGTGGACTCGAAGAACCTGCTCGGCTCGATCGGAGTAGGCCTTCGCGGCCGCTTGGCGGGCCTCGCGGGCCTGGCGCAGCTCGGGGCTGTTGCGGATGGCCTCGTGATACGCCTTGGCCGCCGCGTCGTAGGCCTTCTTCTCGGGCAACTCCTCGATCCGCGCGTCGAGGGCGCTGCGGGCTTCGGCCATGGCCTTGCGGGCCGAGATAATGGGTGCGAGCCGCTCGGGCATCTGGCGGTAGGCGGCCTCGGCAGCTTCGGCGGCTTCGTGGTACGGCTGGAGTGCGGGCGTGTCGGCCAGCTCGTTCCGCAACGAGGCGAGTTGGCGAACGACCTCGGCCCGCTCGCGTAAGAGGTCGCTGCTGGAGGCCCGGCATTGCTCCAGGTCGCTCTGAACCACCTGGAGGCGGGGATGCCCGGCCAGGCGGCTGCGAATCAGGGCGGGCAGGGCCTCGGAAGCGGACTCGACGGCCTGCCGGGCCTGGCGGATCAGCGGGTCCGAGGCCGCTCGCGTCTCGTAGGCCTTCTCCGCGCGCTCCAGGTCGTACCGGAGCGGGTTGATGTCCGCCTCCTCGCCCAGCGCCTCCCGCCGCAGTTGAAGCTGCTCGCGGAGCGGGTCCCGCTCGGACCGCTTGAGTTCCTCGATCCGCTCCATGAGTTCCTCGGCCGTGACGGCGGCATCGGGCGCGGCAGCATCCTGCGCGGGCAGCGGGCCGGGGGAGATCAGGGCGGCAAGGATCGCAAGCGCCTGGATGGTTCTCGCTGTTGTCACGATGGCGTCGTTCCCTCGGGCGTCGGCGCCCGGGATGGGACGCCGCGTGCATAGACACTCTAACCCCCCGCCGCGCCGGAGGTGTTGTGGAGCGATGCGGCCCCCGGACAAGCGCGTGCGGCGGCCGCGCATTGCCTGCAATCCCTCGTCGCGAGAAACGTTCTGCCTCCAGACGCGTCCCCGCATGGCCGATAGATTCTGGGATTCGCTGGAACAATCGCCCGGCGGCGATGTCTGTCAGGAGGGCGCGTCGTGGCGCGTGCACCCCAGGCCCCGGCCGCGAAGGGGTTTGCGCAATTGGCGGCGTCGTGTATACTTCGAAGTGACGTGCCGCAGTAACCACCCGCGCAGTACCTACTACACAGGAGAGTGGGAAGCCGACGAGCCCCGGCCGGTCGTGGCCACACCACGGCCCCCGCCCGTCACCTTCCCTCCCGGAACGATGTACCTTAGAAGCCGTATGCCCCTCCTGCGATGCTTCCTCGCAATCTCCCTGGCGGGCGTGTCCGTCGGGGCGGCCGAGTCGCCCACGCCGGTGAGGACGACGCCCGCCGGCGGGGACGTCGCCGACGTTGTCGTCCGCCCGGCCGACGTGGCCGGACCGCGGGCCACCGTGCTGCTGGGCGAGTTGAACGACGAACTCGCCCCGGCCGTCGGAGGCATCCGCCGCCTGCTGCTGGGGTCGCGCAATCCCAACGGGGCAAGCTGCGTCCGCCAGACCAAGCCCGAGGAGCTGAGCCCCGAGGGCAAGGTCGTGCCCATGGATCCCTTCGGCGGGCCCGGCACGCGGTTCATGTTCTTCCATTCCTCGGCGATGCGTCGCTCCGCCGCGGACGACTTCACCTGGTGCCAGAAGCACTTCCGCTCGCTGCTGAGCGCCACCGCGATCCACGCCCGCATGGTCGGCGAGCCGCTTCAGGCCGTCCGCGCCAAGGCCGACCGCCTCGCCGACGCCGCCGCGGGCTGGAAAACGTTCCCCGAGGGCTTCCGCCCCGTCGTCGCGCCCCAGCCGACGGACTGGCCGGGCTACTGCTTCCACGCCCTCAACCGCGCGGTCGCCGATCGCGACCTCGCCCGCTGCCGGCGGTGGTCGCGGGAGCTGTCGGCCTCGCTGTTCGCCCTGGCGGACCTTCGGCGATGGCTGGAGTTCCTCGCACTCAACTACGTCGGCGCCCTGGACATGCAGGCCAAGGCCAAGGTCGCTTTCGCGTGGGTCGATCACGCCCACAAGACCACCAAGTGGCCCTACCGGGCCGTCGACCGCGAGGACGAGCTGCCCGCCATGGCCCAACTGACGGCCCTGGCGTCCAACTACTACGAGATCGAACGCCAGGCCGAACGTATCTTCCGCACGCCCGCCGAGCCGCCGGACACGTCGGCCGAGCTCGCCGCCGCGCCCGCCGCCGTGTGGCTGCCTCCCGACCTCCGCAAGGACTTCGTCGCCGTGCGGAACCGCCTGCCGGAGCCCCTGCGCGCGCTGTGGGACCGGGCGGCCTCGTCGGCCTACGAGCGGAGCTTCCTGACGAACATGCTCTTCCGCCTGGGGCGTGCGAATGTGATCGACGCGCTGATCGTCGTGCTGGGACGCATCCCCGACGACGACCCGCCGACGCATCCGTCCGAGCTGATGGACGTGATCTTCTACCGCGGCGAGCCCTGTGCCGCGGAGATCTGGGGCGACCGGTTCGACCCCCGGCTCATCCGCGCCGCCGAGGATATGGACGGCGGGGATCACAACGTCCTCGTCCGAGCCCATCGCCTGGCCAACGAGTTCCTGGGCGGCTGGGCCAACTACCAGGGCTCGGTCTGGACGCTCAAGGAGGCCCTGGACATCCGCCGGATGGACTGCCTCCGCGGGACGGACTTCATCGGCGCCTGCTACCGAAACGCCGGGCGGCACGGCTACTACATCGTCCACCTGTCCAACGGGTTCGCCGCCCACACGCTCTGCGGGGCGGAGGTCGCCGCCGACGGACGCCGCGAGATCGTGCTCGTCGACTCCCTGCTCAGCACCGAGCGGAAGATGACCTGGCCGAGGGCGTTCTTCGAGGGCTTCAAGATGCCCGACGATTACCCCGGCCCACGGGGCCCGACCTTCACCGCCGAGCTGCTCGTCCGCGGGCTGGACACCTACGTCTTCGCCGGCGGGTACATCGTCCGCGGGCCCCATGCCGGCGAGGAGTACCGCTTCGCCGTCCCCTACCTGCCCGCCCATCCCAAGGGGCAGCGAGTCAAGGCCTACCCCGGCCCCCACCCGACGGTGCCGCGGCTCAAGCTCCGCTACCGCAACGCCGACGGCACGCCCGCCACCGCGCCGACCACGGGCCCGGGACAGTAGAGCCCCGCCGCCCCCGCCAGCCGAGCCCGGCCAGGGCGATGTGTCACTTCTGTCCACCCCTCAGACAGTGGACACACAGCCGGCTCCCCGCGTGCAATCCACCATTTCGCCGTGACTTGCGCGCGCATTCATCCTGTCCACCCCCCGGGACACCGTCACAGCCCGTCCAGGGGTGGACACCGAATCGGCCCCGCCGGGCCCCCCGTCGCCCGGCCGCCACCCCCCAGCCGTTGTGTCCGTTCTGTCCACCCTCCGACACACCGGACACACGACGACATCTAAAGCTATAAAGCTTTATATATAAAGGTCTTATCATGCCGCACCCCCTGTGTCCCCCCCGCGGCGGGACAGGCCCAGTTACACGGTATCGCCCCTACCCTCAACTACCGCTATCTACGTACCCAGGCTTCCCCCGGCCGTCACGAGGGCCAGTGACGGAAGGACACCGGGTGTTCCCGGCCGGCGCACTGCCGGCCCTCGCCTGATGCCCCCGCGCGCTCGCCCGCCGTCGTCGCCGGAGGTGTAAGGGCGGCCGCACCGCGGACGTCCACGGCCTCCGCCACCTCATCCGTCGCAGCCTCGGCGAGGGCGGGCAAACCCGTCACTTGGGCTGAATCCGGCGTTTGGGTACTGCCGGGCAGGGCGTTATACTGCGCACGTCGGGTCCGGGGGCGGTCCCCGGGCGGCTTGGGGGCTGTCGTGAGGGCAGCGAAGATGGCACGCGGCGGAACAGGTGCACTAACGGGCCGGCTGGGTCTGGGCCTCTGCATCCTGTGCGTTCTGACGGGCAGTGCGCAGGCGTCCGCGGCGGGTGAGGGCGCCAGGAAGCCGATGGTCTTCGCGGCCTACTACGTGTGGTACGAGACGGGCGAGCACCCGCGCTTCCCGTGGTGGGGCTGGACCCGCAAGGAGGCCGCGGCTTCACCCCAAGCGCGCAAGTCCCAGCGGCCGGGCGAGCCGCCGATGGCGTCTGCCGCCTATCCGCTCGCCGGCCTGTACGACAGCGCGGATCTCAAGGTGGCGGGGTGGCACGTGCGGCTGGCGAAGGCGGCAGGCATCGACGCCTTCCTGGTGAGCTGGTGGGACACGCACATGGGCCGCGATCGGGCCTTCGAGTCGGGCATCCTTGCGGCCGCGGAGAAGGGCGGCTTCAAGGTCGCGCTGCTCGACGAACGAGCCCAGTTCCACCACGACTTCGACCGGTACAAGGCGATGGTGGTCCGCGCGCTCCGCAAGTACAAGGACAGCCCGGCCTACCTGCGCCTCGACGGGCGGCCGGTGCTCTACCTCTACCAGGTCGCCCGCGAGGCGACGCTCACGCCGGCAAAGTTCGCCGCCCTGAAGCAGCACGTCGAGGGCGCGGTGGGTCGGGTCTACTGGATCGTCGACAAGATCGCGCACGATCACGCGGCGCAGCGCGCGGGCGACGCCGACCGGGTCAAGCGCATCCCCACCGAGTGGCTGGCGGCGCCCGGCGTCGACGCCTTCGGCTTTTACAGCACCTTCAGCCACTTCCGCGCGCACCGCCACGCCGAGCTCGCCGGGAAGTTCCGCTACATGGCCGGCCTGGCCCACGCGGCGGGCAAGCGGATGCTGCTGCCCGTCCACCCGGGCCACGACAACTCCCGCTTCAACCCCCAGCCCTACGTGATGCCGCGACGCGACGGGCAGACGCTGCGCGACTATCTCCGCGCCGCCGAGGACGCGGGCGCCGACTACATCCTGATGACGAGCTGGAACGAGTGGCCCGAGACCACCGTCGTCGAGCCCGCGAGCACCTGGCCCGACCCATACCGCTACCTGCGCATCCTCGCCGCATGGAAAGGCCTCCGCTTCGCCAAGCCCGAAGCCCCCGATTTCCGACCCAGGTGACCGAACGGAACGAACGGGCCCCAGGTTGCGCGTGACCCCGCCAGGCGATCCCGCAGGCCCGCAGTGTGGGCGCCCGGTCTTCCGGAGGCCCGGGGGCCGGCAGCGAATAGCCCCGGGGGCAAGTCCGGGGGGGGGGACGCCCGCCACCCCGCATGTCCGGAGCCTTGGAGAGCGTCAGAAGCCCCACCAACCGAACGGCAGGCTGTCGGCATGTCCCACGGTTTCGCCGATCCGGAACCACCCCTCGCGCGATGCGCCCCATCCGGATGCCCTGTTGCGTCACGTTCCGGCGGCGTCGAGGAGGGTATCGAGCTGTTGCCAGCGGTGGCAGGCGACGAGGCGGGCTTCGGCGGAGGCTTCGAGGGCGGGGGCCTGCTCGCGACAGCGCTGTTCGGCGAAGGAGCAGCGGGGGGCGAAGGGGCAGCCGGGGAATTCCTTCGACGCGTCGGCGACCTCGCCGGCCAGCGTCTGGCCGAGCCACTCGCGGCGGGGGTCGAGGTCGGGCACGGCCGAGAGCAGCGCGGCCGTGTAGGGGTGCAGCGGGCGCTGGAAGAGCTGGTCGGTGGGCGCGAGCTCGACGAGCTTCCCGACGTACATGACGGCCACGCGGTCGCAGATGTGCCGTACGACGCTGAGGTCGTGGGTGATGAACAGGTAGGTCAGCCCGAGGCGTTCCTGGAGGGCCTCGAGGAGGTTGAGGATCTGTGCCTGGATGGAGACGTCGAGTGCGCTGACGGGCTCGTCGGCGACCACGAGCGAGGGGTTCAGCGCCAGGGCCCGCGCGATGCCCACGCGCTGCCTCTGCCCGCCGCTGAAGGCGTGCGGGTAGCGGCGCATGTACTTGGGGTCGAGTCCGACCATGTCCAGCAGTTCGGCGACGCGGTGCTCGACCTTCTTCCGCCGCCAGCCGTGGGCCTGGAGCGGCTCGCCGACGAGGTCCAGGATCGGCATCCGCGGGTTCAGCGACGAATACGGGTCCTGGAAGATCATCTGCATGTGCCGGCGGAGGCCCTTGAGCTCGCCCTTGCCCACGGCGGTGATGTCCACCTCGCGTCGGTCGGGTGTTCGGAAGAGCACCTGTCCGGCGGTGGCGTCCATGGCCCGCAGGACGACGCG
Organism: uncultured Planctomycetaceae bacterium; assembly: GCA_964385465.1. Classification (GTDB taxonomy): domain Bacteria; phylum Planctomycetota; class Phycisphaerae; order SM23-33; family SM23-33; genus CAYLPJ01. The sequence continues at coordinate 160,376 of CAYLPJ010000001.1, forward strand.
CGCGACGGTGGTCTTTCCGCAGCCGCTCTCGCCGACAAGCCCGAGGGTCTCGCCGGGCGCGAGGGCAAAGCTCACGTCGTCGACGGCGCGGACGTACCCGACCGTCCGCCGCAGGAAGCCCTTCTGGATGGGGAAGTGCTTCTTGAGGCCTCGGACGGCCAGCAGCGGCGCGCCGTTGTCGGCGGGGCTATCGCTCATCGGGCTCCTCGTGCTCGGCGGGGGAATGGAGGAAGCACCGGGCGCAGTGGCCGGGCCTGACTTCGGTGACGCCGGGCACCTTGGTATCGCAGACCGGGCCGATCCGCTCGGGGCAGCGTGGGTGGAAGGGGCATCCTGGCGGCTTGGTGTACGGGTCGGGCACGGAGCCCTCGATGGGTTCGAGGTCCCGCCGGCCGCTGACGCGCGGGATGCTCCGCAGCAGCGCCCGCGTGTAGGGATGTGCCGGGTCGTCGAAGATCCGCTCGACCGGCCCGGACTCGACGACCCGCCCGAGGTACATGACCGCGACGTGATCGACCATGTGTGCGACGACGCCGAGGTCGTGGGTGATGAGGATCAGCGAGAGGCCCAGCTCCTCCCGCGTCCGCTTGATCAGCCGCAGGACCTGTGCCTGGATGGTCACGTCCAGGGCGGTGGTCGGCTCGTCGGCGATGAGCACGCGCGGGCCGGACGCCAGGGCCATCGCGATCATCGCCCGCTGGCGCATCCCGCCGCTGAGCTCGAAGGGGTAGGCGTCGGCCCGCGAGGCCGGGTCGGCGATGCCCACCATGCCCAGCAGTTCGATGACGCGTCGGCGAGCCTCGGCCCTGGTGCCCCCGAGGTGCAGGAGGATGGCCTCGGAAATCTGGTTGCAGATCGTGTGGACGGGGCTGAAGGCGGTCATCGGCTCCTGGAAGATCATCGCGATCTCCGCGCCGCGGATGGACCGCATCGCCTTGCCGTCGGGATCCAGGCCCGCCAGGTCCACCGTCGAGCCGTCGGCGCGGCGGAAGTCCACCCGACCGGCCGGGATGCGCCCCGTCTTCGGCAGGATGCCCAGCATGGCGTAGGCGCTGATCGTCTTGCCGCACCCGCTCTCGCCGACGATCCCGACCGCCCCCCCGGCCGGGACGGTCAGGTCCATCCCGTTGACCGCGCGGACGACGCCCTCGTCCCGCTCGAACCGCACGTGCAGGTTGCGGACGTGAAGGATCGGTTTGTCGTCGACCTCGCTCATCCGTTGTTGCCAGTCTCCCCGGGGGCCATGCCCCGGCATCCTTCCGGCGCCTCCGCGAGGCCCCGGACGCGACCGCCGCGGCTCCATCCTGCCGCGTCAGCCTTCCTTCTGTTCCCTGTTCCCTGTTCCCTGTTCTCTGCTCTGTATTCTGTACTCTCTTCTCTGTACTCCCTGCTTTCTACTCACTCCGCACTGCTCTCCATTCCGTCCAGAGCACGGGGCTCAACTGTACGGGTCGGCGGCGTCGCGCAGGCCGTCGCCGACGAAGTTGAACGACAGGACCACGATGATGACGAACAGCCCCGGCAGCAGCAGCCACGGGGCCATGATGACCGCCTGGATGTTCTGGGCCCGCTGGAGCAGCACGCCCCAGCTCACGATCGGCGGGCGCAGGCCGATTCCCAGGAAGCTCAGGGCCGTCTCGCCGAGGATCATCCCCGGCACGGCGAGGGTGGCGGAGGTGATGATGTGGCTCATGAACGACGGCAGCAGGTGGCGGAAGATGATCTTGCCCTCGCCGGTCCCGCAGAGTCTCGCGGCCACGACGAAGTCCTCGTTCCTCAGCGAGAGGAACTTGCCGCGTACCACGCGTGCCAGGCCCGTCCAGCCGAGGAAGGAGAGGATCACGGTGATGCCGAAGTAGACGTACAGGGGGGGCCAGTGAGCCGGCAGGGCGGCGCTGAGGGCCATCCACAGCGGGATGTGGGGTATGCAGCGGAGGATCTCGATGACGCGCTGGATGAGGTAGTCGGCGACGCCCCCGTAGTATCCGGCGATCCCGCCGAGGACCACGCCGAGCAGGAAGCTCATGGCCACGCCGATCAGCCCGATGGACAGGGAGATCCTCGCCCCGTACATGATGCGGCTGAAGAGGTCTCGCCCGAGCTTGTCGGTCCCGAAGAGGTAGACGTGCCCTCCGTCGGTGCCGAACAGGTGGAGGTCCGTCTCGAAGAGCCCCCACATTTCGTAGGCCTGTCCGCGGACGAGGAAGCGCACCGGGTGCCGCACGGACGTATCGGGCACGAAGTTCCGCTGCCAGGCCTCCGAGTCGATCTCCTGGCGGACCTCGTAGACGAAGGGGCGCAGGTGGAAGCCGCCGTCGGCGTCGAAGAACCGCACGCGCTGGGGCGGGCCCTGGACGTACGCGGCGTTGCGGGCGTCCGGCGTGTAGGGGGCGACGAACTCGCAGAAGGCCGCCAGCAGGTACAGCAGGATCAGCACGAGCCCCGAGAGCACCGCCAGCTTGTGCCGGCGGAACCGCCACCACATCAGCCGCCACTGGCTGGCGACGAAGAGCTTCTCGCTCCTGGCTTTCGGTGCGCGGCGCCTACTCATAGCGGATTCGCGGGTCGATCAGGGCCAGAAGGATGTCGCTGATCAGCGTCCCGATGACGGTCAGCGTGCTGAGGATCATGATGAAGCTGCCGGCGAGGTACATGTCCTGGCTCATCAGCGCCCGCAGCAGCAGCGGGCCGGTCGTCGGCAGGCTGAGGACGACCGCCGCGATCGTCGAGCCGGAGAACAGGTGGGGCAGCATCCAGCCGATCGTGCTGATGAACGGGTTCAGCGCGATCCGCACGGGGTACTTCAGGACGAGCTTCACCGGGCCGACGCCCTTGGCGCGGGCGGTGATGACGTAGGGCTTCTGGAGCTCGTCGAGGAGGTTCGCCCGCATCACGCGGATCATCCCCGCCGTCCCGGCCATGCCGACGACGACGGTGGGGATCCAGATGTGCTTGAGCAAATCGACGAACTTCGCCCAGCTCCAGGGCTCGGCGACGTACTCGGGGCTGAACAGCCCGCCGACGCTGACGCCGAACCACTCGTAGCCGAGGTACATCAGGATCATCGCCAGCAGGAAGCTCGGCGTCGACAGGCCCAGGAAGCCGATCGTGGTGAAGGTGTAGTCGGGAATGGAGTACTGCCTCAGGGCCGAGTAGATCCCGATCGGCAGCGCCACCGCCCAGGTGAACAGCAGGCTGGCCAGGGCGATCACGACGGTGAACCCCAGGCGGTCCCAGATCAGCTCGTTGACCGGGCGGTTCCACTCGAAGGAGTAGCCCATGTCGCCCTGGACGAAATTGGTCACCCACTTGAGGTACTGCACGGTCACGGGCTGATCGAGCCCGTAGCGCGCCCGCAGGGAGGCGATCCGCTCCTCGCTGATCTGCTCGCCCTGCTGCTGGAGCTGCTCGAGCTGGCTGGTGAGGAAGTCCCCCGGCGGGAGCTGGATGAGCACGAAGGTGATGATCGAGATCACCAGCAGCGTCGGGATCATGCCCAGCAGGCGTCGGAGGATGTAGGAGGTCATCGCCTGCGCTCCGGGTCGAGGTACCACGTCTCGGGGTGGTAGGGGAAGCTCCAGCGGTTGTCCCAGCCCCAGTAGCCGCGGCGGGGCACGTTGCGCAGCTCGTTCTTGACCACCAGCGGGTGCGGCGCCAGCCCGACCGTGCCGATCGTCCAGAGGTTCTCGGCCTGGGCGGCGAGGATCCGCTTGCCCAGCTCCAGGCGGCGGGCCTCGTCCATGCACGTCCGCATCTCGATCCAGGCGTCGAGGACCTCGCGGGCGGCGCCGACGGGCTCGGCGCCCTTCTCGCCGCTGCTGAGGTACCACAGTGCCCATCTCGGCCAGATCGAGACCTCCCAGTTCCGCCGCATGGGCACGAACCAGAAGGGCTCCGGCGGGAAGAGGATGTCCGTCGTCCGGTCGGCGTGCCACAGCGTCATGTCCATCAGGTTCGCCCGCGCCCGCTCGCTCTGGAGCCCGCCGGTGATCTGCTTGAGCCGGATGTCCAGCCCCACCGCACGCCAGTGGGCGATCACCAGTTCCATCGTCGGGCCCTTGGGAGTCTCCATCGGCGTCCACTCCAGCGTCGGGCTCAGCGCCCGCCCGTCGGGGCCCTCGCGCCGCCCGTCGCCGTCGCGGTCGCGAAGGCCCATCTCGTCCAGCAGGCGCCGGGCCTCGGCCGGGTCGTGACGCGTGTACGCCGTCGCGAACCGCTTCTCGTAGAAGCGGCTGGAGGGGATCACCGTCGTCTGCCGCGGCGTGGCGTGGCCGAAGTAGAGCATCTGGTTGATCTCGCCGCGGTCGATCGCCAGCGAGAGGGCGCGGCGGAAGCGGACGTCGCGGAAGATCGCCCGCAGCCGCTCGTCGGGGCAGGTCAGGTTCGGCTGGATGGCTACGTCCACCCCGTGCAGGCGGTTCCAGATGTACGTCGTGTAGCCGCACTTGGCCTCGCCGCGCTTGAACAGCGGGATGTCCGACGTCTCGGTCTGCTGCCCGGCGAGGGTCGCCTGGCCCGTGCAGGCCTTGGCCGTCATCATCTCGCGGTTCTGGACCACCATGGCCTGGATGCGGTCGATGTACGGCAACTGGTTGCCCGCGGTGTCCACCTTCGGGTAGTACGGGTTGCGCTCGAAGACCAGCAGGCTCAGCCCCTGCTGGGCGACCACGTACGCCTGGAGCGAGGGGCAGTCCACCTCCGGGTCCGTCAGCGACTGCATCTTGCCGAAATACGCCACCCAGTCGTGGAAGCCCAACTCGCGGGCCTTCGCCTCCAGCTTCGCCTTCGGGACGTAGTCCGGGTGGAATTGCTTGAGGTAATGCCCCGGGCGGATGTAGTACTGCCCGTGATGCGCCAGCTCGTTGAGGAAGAACGGGTTCGGCCGCTCGAAGCGGAACCGCACGGTGTAGCGGTCCACCTTCGTGATTTCGGCGGTGTCCCACGGCGGGGACTGGATCGGCGTGATGTCCCGGTTGCCGTAAACCTTCTCGAACCAGAACGTGTAGTCGTTCGCCGTGACGGGATGCCCGTCCGACCAGCGGATGCCCTCCCGCAGCCGGAGCGTCAGCACCTTGCCCCCCTCGCTCCACTGCCAGCTCTCGGCGTAGTTGGGCAGGACGCGGCGGACCTCCGGGCCGATGCGAAGCGGCGGCTCGACGTTGTTGAGAATGGCCCCCTCGCCGAGGTTCGTGTTGCCGGTCGTGAACACGATCGCCGTCCCGCCGTACCGCCCCACCGACTCCAGCGGCTCGACCACGATCGGGTCGGCAGGCAGCCGCTCGGAGACCGGCGGCAGCGTCCCCGCCTTGACCCGGGCCGCCAGCGCCGGGGACTCCCGGAACGCCGTGATCCCCGCCTCGCGGGCCGTCTTCGCCGGCTTGAACCAGCTCGCCGGCCAGGTGTCACGCGGAATGCCCTCCCCGGCCGCGCAGGCGACGCCCGCCAACACCAGCACCCCGACGACAAACCGAAGCGGGCGGATCATCCGTCTCCTTCCGGCAGACTGCGCGTCACGGGCGGGGATTATACCGGCTGCCGCCTCCCCCCGGAAGACCTGACCCCGGCCGAGCGCCGGCCTCAGACGAGCTCCGGCGGGGAGCCGGTGAGCTTGGCGGTCGCCAGGCGGGTCTTGCGCGGCACGTCGATGCCATACGGGCAGGCGACCTCCCCGGCGGCCGCGAGCAGGGCCGCGGGCGAGGCGCCCAGCTCGGCGAAGGCGGCGCGGGCGTCGTCGGCCTTGCCGAACCAGCCGCTGAGCGTCTTCCGCAGTGCCAGCTCGGCCGGGCCGTGGGGGAGGAAGTCCATCATCTGGCGGTCGAGGAGGCCCTCCAGGCGGAACGTCTCGGCCAGCTCGTCCGGGCAGGCGCCGCAGCGGCGACAGACATAGCGTCCCAGGGCCGGGGCGTCGCGGAGGAATTGGCGGTATTCGGCGTCGGAGGCAGGCCCCCTCCCGACGGCCGCGGCGACCTCGCGGACCTGCCGCGGGGAGTTGGTCCCGCAGACGATCACGTCCGCGCCGAGCGTCATGCTGCACCGGACGGCGGGGGTGACGGAGCGGTGGAACAGCCCGTCGGCCAGCGGCTTCATGGCGGTGACGGCGATGCCGCGCCGGCGGGCCTCGGGGATGACGCGGTCGGTGATGATCGGGAAGTTCAGCACGTCGAGGACGTTGCACCAGATGAGGATGGCCGACAGCGGCAGGCGGTCGAAGGCGTCGAGGTAGACCTCCGGGTGGTGCGAGCTCATGCCCAGGGCGTGGATGAGCCCCTCGTCCATGCACCGCCGCAGGCCCTCCAGCGCCCCGCCGGGCTCGGCGAGGGCATCCGGCCCGCCGGGGCCCACGCCGTGGAACAGGCACAGGTCAAGGTGATCGGTCCCGAGGGCCTCCAGCGACGCGGCCACGTCGCGGCGGGCGTCGTCGGCGGTCTTGGCGCCGGTCTTGGAGCAGAGGACCACACGGTCGCGCCGCCCGGCGAGCGCCCGACCGAGCTTGACCTCCGACGCCCCGCCGCCGTAGCCGCGGGCGGTCTCGATGTACGTCCCGCCGCAGTCGAGGTAGGCGTCCACGACGTCGGCGACGACCTCCGAGCTGATCTCGAGCTGGTGGAACCCGCCGAGGCCGAAGCGCGACACCCGCTTGCCCGTGCGTCCCAGTGCGACCGTTTCCATGGGGACCTCGCTGGTCAGAACGCCACCTTCACGGTGCGGTCGGGTTTGGTCGAAGCGGCTTCGAAACCCTCCAGGACCTTCCACCTGCCCGTGCCCTGCTCGCCGACGCCGACGTCGTAGGCCCCGGCCTCGAACACCCACGGACGGAACGTCCGCCCGTTGATCCGCAGCGTGTAGACGATCTCTCCGTCGTCGCCGGCGCGGCGGACCTGCACGACGGGGTCGTCCATGCCGCTGACGGCGATCTTCGGCAGCCAGGCCGTCGGGCGGCGGGCGTAGTTGTCGAGCTGGCCGATGGTCTTGGGCCAGCCCTCGTACTGCGAGCCGGTCTCGGGGTCGCGCGGGTCGGCGAACAGCGGCCAGCACTCGATGTCGATCTTCCGCGTGTCCTTGTGGAACCGGACGATGCCGTAGCCGGGCATCTTGTCGTGGAGGCTGGCCGGCTCGCGGTGCATCTCCCGCGGGTTGGTGTGGGCGTAGACGGTCACGGGGTTGCCGAAGCCGTCGCGGTACGAGCCGGTGTGCGGAATGTCCCCGGGGACGGGCCTGGCCGGCTCGCCCACGGGCACCCAGGCGCGGGGGTAGAAGTTCGCCACCGAGGGCACGCACATCGACCAGCCGGCGTCGCCCCACGTGTCGATGCCGTGATGGCAGATGGTGGCGAGGTGCTGGTCCCCGCCGACCATGAAGGCGAACGCCCGGCGCATCGCGTCCAGGGCCTTGCGCCGCCCGCGCTGGGGCCAGCCGTTCGAGTCGTAGTCCGCCACCAGCCGCTTGAGCCCCCCGCCGTGCAGCGTCGCGAGGTTGGCGAAGACCGTCTGCGACAGCGCGACCTTGAAGTCCGCCCCGCGCCAGCTCGACGCCCAGTCCCGCAGGAACGCAAGCTGGCGGTCGCCAAGCAGCTTCGTGCCCGGAATGTCCGCCGTGGACGGGTCGAAGTCCGGGTCGTGGACGTGGTCGCTGCGGCCGCGGCTCTTCGGCACGACGCCGGCCGGGCCGGTCTTGAACTTCCGGTCTTCCAGGACGGCGAAACTCACCCGCCCGTAGAGCATCTCGGTGTAGTAGACGCCGATGCCCTGCTTGACGGGCGTGGGATCGTACGGGTCGGGCAGGTTGCTGGTCTGGGTTCGCTCGACCACCTTCACCCACTCGGCGGGCATGGCGTATCCGCCGCTGTTGATCCCCTTGGGCGCCTTGCGCCCGCCCTGGCCCCAGAGGTTGCCCTGGTAGACGTCGTGGTCGTCGGGGATGCTCACGCAGGGGCGGTCGCGGAGCAGGTCGGCGTAGGCCCAGCCGAAATAGTACCACTTGCGGAGGTAGTCCAGCACGGCGACCTCCAGCGGGCGCCGCGTCACGCCGTAGCCGCCGACGTTCTCGTAGATGTTGTCCCCGCTGAAGAACAGCACGTCCGGGTCGTGCGCCTTGACGTGACGGACCAGGTCCAGGTTCGGGAACGCGTAGTCGGCGTTGCCCGTGAACCCGGCCAGGACGATCGTCTTCTTGTCCGCCGGGTCCCGCCGGACCGTGCCCTCGAAGGCGTAGTCCGCCGTCTTCCCGTCCGCCTCACGCAGGGCGTAGACCACCCGGTACGGCGTGTCCTTCGTGTCGTCCCAGTCCGCCACGCGAAACGTCGCCGTGCGGGCCAGCGGATGGATCTCGGCCGTGGCGACCCGCTTCCAGGCCGCGCCGTCGCGGACCTCCAGGCGGACGGCCTTGCCGTCGGCGTCGCCCAGCGGCGGCATCTGCGCGGTCATCTTCAGCACGCCGCGGCTGAGCGTGTGCTGGGCCCACAGCACCGGGCCGAACGCCCGCTCGGGATGGCTGGCCAGCTTCGCGCCCGAGACCCGCCAGTCGCCGAACCACACCGTGCCCCTGGCATTCTTCGGCGCGTCCACCACCAGCGCGATGTTGCCCACAAGCGCGTTCGGGTCCGCCGGGCGGTGCGTCTCGGCGAGCTGCCGCCCGCTGCCCGGGTCGTGGGCCGAGAGAGTCAGCGTGTAGCCGCCGGCCTCGTCGGGCGCGCCGGCCAGGCGGAGCTCGACGTCGTCGGTCGCCAGGGCCTTGCCCTCGCCCCCGCCCGGGCCGCGGGCGCCGGAGGGCTTCTCCCGCTTCCCGCCCGGCGGCTTGAGAAGGTACAGCTCGGCGATCGCGCACGCCGGCCGCTCGGGCACGATCCCGGTCTTGGCGACCAGCCGGACGTGCCGGGCTTGGACGGGCTTGAAGCGGGCGGTCCCGAGGGCGGCGGTGTCGGCGAACCGGCCGGAGGCGACGGGCTTGCCCCACTGCTCGCCGTCGTCGCTGACGTAGAGTTCCCAGTCGGCGAACCGGCCGATGGCCTTGTCCTGGCGGGGCAGGACGGCGAAGCCGGCGAACGCCGCCCGCTCGCCGAGGTCGATCCGTACCTCGTGCGGATAGGAGGGCTTGTCGCTGCTGTACCGCGAATGCCAGATCGTCCCCGCCTTGCCGTCGAGCATGTTCGCCGCGCGGTTGTCGGCGGCCTTCGTCTCCTCGGTCTCTACGGTGGCGGCCCAGCCGTCGCGGTCGAGGGCGTCGGCCGGGGGCTCCGGCGGCGGCGCGGCCCGGCCGGGGCGGACGCGGGGCACGGCGGGGGCTCGGCCGAGGAAGAGCCCGCGCCCGGCGTGCAGCCCGGCCTCGGTGCCCCGCCCGCGTCGGACGCTGTCCCGGTAGTCGCCCCACGTGCCGCGAATGCCCACGCGGAAACCGGCCCAGCCTTTCTTGAGCCCTCCGGGCAGGCCCATGCGGACGCGGACCTCGAAGGCCCCGCCGCCTTCGGCGAGGTCGCGGGTCAGCAGGTGCACGTTGCGGTCGGGCCCCGGCCGGATGCACTCCAGCCGCCCACCGGCGATCCGCCAGTCCTGGAGCGGGTTGGTCCAGTAGTCCCGCCCGGCCCAGACGCGGGTGACCTCTTGAGGCCAGTCGCTGGCGAACGCGGCGGGCGCGTCGGCACCGGCGGCGGGGACGGCCAGGGCCAGCGCGAGGGCGAGCGGGGCGAGGGTGTGCGGCAGCGCGGGCGTGGGAAGGCGGTTCATGGCATTCTCCGTTGCGAGGTTGACCGGGATTCCCGGCGGCCGGCGCCGGGCCGGGCCGGCGGCTCGGCTCAGCGGACGTCCGCCGCGGCGGCGGGCAGCAGGCCTCGCGTGACAGTGTAGCGTATCACGCCGTCGGGGCTCGTCCAATCGTAACGGAGTGCCTGGTCCTCGAAGGCCCAGTCGCGGGGGCTGGTGGTCTGGAGCCAGTCCAGCGGCTCGGCGGGGGACTGCGTGCGGCTGGCCTGGGCAAACGCCGCCCGCAGGGCCATCGACTGCTCGGGCCCGACGGCGTCGGGCTCGGCGGAGACCCACAGCGGCGTGCCGCTTCGGCTCAGCAGGTCCATCCATTGAAAGTTCTTGTCCCACGGCACCTTGCCGGTCAGGCCGACGCAGTCGGCGTCCGCGGCGAAGAACGTGCCGTGCTGGCAGAGCCGAAACGCCAGGGCGTTGATGCCCATCTTCCGCGTCCGCTCCCAGTCCCGGCCGCTCGTGTCGTCGCCGACGCGCTGAATCTCCACCAGCCCGGCCGCGAGGTGACCGACCGTGTTGCACCCGAGCACGAGCCCGTCGCCGGTGGCGCGGCGGATGGCGCGGTAGAGGTCGGTGAGGATCTCCGCGGTCGTCCGCGAGCGGTCCTCGAACTGCCAGCCCGGGCTGGCGACCTCCGAGCCCATCTCGTAGCCCCACCGCCCGAGGCAGTCGTAGGTGGTGAAGTCGTGCTTGATCAGCTCGTAGCCCCAGCCGCGCAGCGTGCGGATGTCCTGCTCGACCCGCGCGAGCACGTCCGGCTGGCTGGGGTCCAGCGTGGGTACGGCGTCGCCGCGGTTGAGCATCCGCCGCTCGGGCAGCAGGTTGCCCGGATGCGCATCGGGGGATGCCGCCAGCGGGCGGATCCAGATGCCCGGGCGGGCGCCCATCTCGCGCATGGCGTCGGCGAGGCCGGGCATGTCGGGAAAGCGCTCGTTTCCGCAATCCCACGGCCCGCCGGTGGCAGGGTCGCCGACGCCGCGTCGCTGCCAGCCGGCGTCGACGGTCATGAACGGGCGGTTGGACACGGCGGGGCTGTGATCGGCCAGCAGCTTCGCGTCGTCGAGGATCCGCACGTGCGAGCTGTCGCCGTAGGCGTAGTACCAGTTGTTCCCGCCGTAGAGGCTGGCCACCGGCAGGCGCGGGCTGTCGCAGAGCTGGCGGCAGAAGTTCCTGGCGGCCTGGAAGGGCGTCTCGTCCTCGTCGGAGAGCGTGGCGACGATGGTGGCGGCCTCGAGCATCCGCTCGCCGAGGACCACGCCGACGCCGCCGGAGCGGAGGTCCATGTGGAGGCTGAGCCCCTCGCTGTCGACGCGCCAGAAGCACATCGCGCCGGCGCCGGTCTTGACGCCGCAGCCGCCGGTGGCATAGCCCTCCCGGGCGAGGAAGTACCAGGGCATGACGCGTTCGGGAATGATCCCCCGCCACTCCAGGTCGCCGTAGGACCGCTCCCAGTGGTCGCCCAGGAGGAGCTGCTCGCTGCTGACCGGCTGGCGCCAGCGAAGGTGCAACTGCACCAGCGGGGTGTTCGGGGCGTAGATCCGCACGGCCAGGCCCTGCCCGGACGGCTGGAGCAGCACCTCGATGTCTCGCGCCGTCCAGGACTCGCCGCCGGCGTTCACCAGGAGGTACGTCGTCTCCTCGGTCTGGATCCACGCGCGATCGGGCGGGCGCATTGTCGGCGCTTGGCTCATGCAGTCCGGCTCCAGCCTCCGGCCGGGGCCGCAGGCGTGCTTTCGGGTGTTTCTACTGTCCGCGGCCCGCCGCGGTTCGCCCGCGCGGACCGACCGTGGTTATTGTATCGGTTATCCCCGCCGATGGCTTGCAGGCGCTTTGCGGAACAGGCGGGCTCGATCGACCGCGGCGATGTGGTACAATCCCCCGCGTGAGCGAACCGCTTCCCACCGTGCCCTTCGGCGAGATCGAGGTCACCCGCCTGATCAGCGGGGGCAATCCGCTGTGCGGCAACTCCCACTTCTCGCCCGAGCGGAACGAGGCCATGCGGGCGTACTTCACCGACGGGCGCGTCGTGGAGTACCTCCACCGCCTCGAGGCCGCGGGGATCAACACGCTCCAGGCCCGTGGGGACTACCACCGCGTGCTGCACTGGGTGGAGCTGTTCCGCCGGGAGGGCGGCCGGCTGCACTGGATCGCCCAGACCGCCAGCGAGATGCACGACGTACGCCAGAACATCCGCATCCTCGCCGCAGCCGGGGCCGTGGGCATCTACCACCACGGCACGCAGACCGACCGGTGGTGGCAGGAGGGGCGGATCGGCCGCGTCGAGGACTTCCTCAAGTGCATCCGCGAAGCCGGCGTCCGCGTCGGGCTCGGCACCCACATTCCCGAGGTCATCGACCACGCCGAATCAGCCGGCTGGGACGTCGATTTCTACATGGCCTGCGTCTACAACCTCTCCCGCAAGCAACGCCAGAGCGCCCTGGTGGACCCCGCGGCCGCCGCCGAGCCGGAGGAGTTCCTCGAAGAGGACCCCCCGCGCATGTACGAGACGGTCCGCCGGACGCCGAAGCAGTGCCTGGCGTTCAAGATCCTCGCCGCCGGACGGCGCTGCCAGACGCAGGACGGCGTCGCGGCCGCGTTCGCCGAGGCCTTCGCCAACATCAAGCCGACCGACGCCGTCGTGGCGGGCATGTTCCCCCGCGACGCCGACCACGTCGCCCTCAACGTCGCCCACGCCGCAACGGCGTGCAGGGCGACCGCCGCCGGCACAACGGCCTGAAGCCCGTGCACCGCGCCGCATGGGTCTCCGCGGGCCAGCCCGCGACCTTCCCGAGCCGCCTCCCGGCCGGTACAGTATGTCCGAGCGAACGCCGCAACTCCGTCCGAGGGAAACGACCATGCGACCAGTGCTTCTCGCCGCTGCGACCTTCGCGGTCACCGCCGCAACAACCGCCGCGGCCGACGACGACTACCGCTTCCCCCGCGCCCGCATCCCGCACGTCGGGGACGCCGCACCCACCGTCGACGGGCGGATCGGCGCCGACGAGGTCCGCCGCTTCGCCGCCATCGGCGGGATGGTCACCTGGGGCGGGGCCTCGGGCAACCTAAGGACCGTCGTGCCCCGCATCCAGCAGGTCACGTGGTACCTCGGCTACGACGACGAGCGCCTCTACATCTTCATGCGCTCGCCCAACCCCCCGGGCTCCTGGCCGCTGGCGCGCGTCAAGGCCGACGACTTCGGGAACCGCATCCTCTGGGACGATCACGTCGAGATCCAGCTCGCCCGCGACCGCGACAAGGCCACCTTCCCCGGCGTCGGCTTCTACAAGATCATGGCCAACGCCAAGGGCGCGGTGAACGATGACTGGTACTACAACGGCACGCCGGGGACCGAGACCGAGTGGTCCCTGGCCGGGCCCGTCAAGTGCCACGTCACCCGGGATGCCTGGGAGCTGGAGCTGGCCGTCGACCTCCGGGCCCTGGACGTCCGCGACCTCGACGGGCAGACGTGGGTCCTCCAGCTCCTCCGCGCCGACGCCCCCGGCGGGCACTACTTCGCCGGGTGGGTCGGCGAGGCATGGATGGCATGGAAGAAGTTCGGGCAGGTCACCTTCGACCCCCACGCGCCCGCTTTCCGCCTGCTCGAGACCGGCGAGCTGCCCAGGGGGAAGATGGACCTCGGCGTCGAGATCGTCGGAGGCCCGCAGAAGGTGCCCGTCACCGTGGCCGTGACCGTCACCGACGGCGAGGGCAGGCGGGTCTACCGCCACAGCGAGACGCACAGCCCCGCCGCGGGCAGGACGGCCGCGATGCGCTTTGCCAAGGAGCTGCCGCTGACCGACCGCGACAACGAGATCGACATCCTGGCGACGTTCCCCCGCGACGACGGCGAGGGCGGCAAGGAGACGGTGACGCTCTATCACGCCCGCGCGCCGATCATCAAGCTGACGCCGGCCTATCACGAGCGCCACGTGGCACCGTGGCTGGAGCAGCGGCCCAAGGGCGATTTCGCGTGGGACTTCGCCTGCTGGCCCAGCTACGACGTCGCGCGGACCAAGGTGGACGTGGACTTCTTCGGCATCGACGAGAAGCTCGCCGACGCCACCGCCTTCGAGGTCGCCGTGACCAGGCGAGACGGCCGCAAGCCGCTGGCAGCCGTGCGGGGGTCGCTGGAAGGCAAGACCGGCGAGGCGGTGCTCAAGGGCCTGGACCTCCCGGTCGGGAAGTACCGCGCGACCGTCCGCCTGTTCGCCGGCAAGGACGTAGTGGGCAGGCGGTCGATGGACTTCGTCCGCCGCACGTATCCGTGGGAGGGCAACCGCCTCGGCGTATCCGACCGTGTCCTGCCGCCCTTCACGCCCATCGAGGCCGACGCCGACAAGGCCGAGTTCGACGTCTGGGGGCGGACCGTCCGCTTCGGGGAAACCGGGCTGCCCGAGCGGATCGTCGCCGACGGCGGCGCCGGCCGGCGGAACATCCTCGCCGCCCCGATCCGCCTGGCCGCCGCGGCGGGCGGCAAGGGCCTCGCCGTCACCGACGCGGCCCTGCGGATCGAGCGCAGCTCCCCCGGGCGGGTGGACATGACCTCGACGGGCCGGCTCGGCCCGGCCGCGTGCGAGCTGGCCACGCGGCTTGACTACGACGGCTGGACCCACGTCCGCCTGACGCTGGACCCGGGGGAGGAGCCGGCCTCGCTGGACCGCCTCGCCCTCCGCGTGCCGCTCTGGTCCGGCGCCGACACGATGTACGTCCAGCGGGCGGGGGACGGCTACGCGGGCAACGCCTTCGGCGACGTGCCCGACGGCAAGGGGAGGGTGTGGCACAGCGGGGAGCTGCTGCCGTTCGGGCAGTGGCGGAGCTTCGTGCCGGTCGTCTTCGTCGGCAACGGCGACAAGGGCCTGTGGTGGTTCGCCGCCGATCGCCGCGGCTGGACGTTCTCGCGGGATCGCCCGGCCGTCGAGATCCACCGCGGCGACGCCGGCGTGGAGCTTCGCGTCAACATACTCGCCGCCCGGGCAGAGCTGACCGAACCGCGGACCTGGGAGTTCGCCTTCCTCGCCGACCCCGTCAAGCACATCCCCGACGAACGGCGGTGGGCATGGGGGCGGCGGACGTACCACCACGACACGCCGGGGTACCGCTACTACGGACGGAGCGTGGACGGCTACCAGTGCACGGACGAGGACCTCGCCGAGCTCAAGCGCGTGCTGACGGACCCGACGTGGAGCTACGACCGCGAGAAGGTGAAGGACAATTGGGTCCGCCGCCACCTCGACGCGTTCCGCGGCCGGGGGTACAGGAGCGTCGCCGGGCACAACCGCATGTGCGTGCTGTACGGCTCGACGTCGCTGACGGGCCTGGGCCTCGACGCGTTCGACACCTACGGCGGGGAATGGCTGGGTCGGACCAATTGGGAGCCCAACCCCCAGACGGAGTTCGAGGGGCGATGGAACCTCCAGTTCACCAAGCGGTGGACCACGCCGCGGGAGCTGACGACCGTGGGCGTGAACTTCACGCCCAGCTACGAGGAGTGCTTCGTCTGGCACCATCATCGGCTGCTGAAGGCCGTGCCGGTCAACGGCACGTGGTGGGACAACCGCTCGCTGACGGTCATCTCGGACTACGACCCGCAGGCCGGGGAGTTCTACGAGCGGTTCAACGTCTTCACCCGCCGGCGGCTGATGAAGCGGCTGGCGAACATCGGCTGGTCGCTGAACCGCCGCCCGTGGTGGATCAACAACATGCACGTGGACTGGTCGTTCTGCCAGGTGGCCTGGCACGTGGAGAACGAGTTCTACACCGACAACGAGGACACCACGATGGTCGACCAGTTGCCGGTGGATGTCTTCCGCGCGATGTGCCGGATCAAGCGGGGGATCGTCCACCGCCTGGCCACCCGCGGGCCGGAAGGAACGGTCGAGCAGGTCCGCCGCGCCGGGCGCAACGCCGTCGGCATGTGCCTGCTGCACGACATCGGAAGCTACGGCTGGGGTGCCGACCGCGACTTCTCCCCGGACATGCTCGACCTGCTCGACCGCCAGGTCGGCTTCTTCGACGGGGCGGAGTTCATCGGCTACTGGCGGAACCGCCACGTTCTCATCGAGACGCCCGGCGTCTACGCCTCGCTGTACCGCAACCGCGAGCGGACGCGCGCCGTCGCCGTCGTGCTCAGCAGCCGCCGCGGCGACGTGGACGTGCGATTCCGCCTCCGCGACGGGCTGTTGAAGAACCGGGAGGTCACGCGCATCACCGATGGCGAGACCGGGCGGGCGTTCGGCCTGCACTACGACCGCAAGACGCGCCGGCGCCGGCTCGGCGAGCTGAAGATCGACCGCTTCGGCATGCCCGACCGCGGCGTGCGTCTGCTGATCCTGGAATGAGTCCCCCGCGCCCCGGCCGACCGGGGCCCAGACGAAAGCCACGGAGCACACCATGAAGACCACCGCCATGCGACGACGCGAATTCCTCAAGCTCGCCGGCCTCGGGGCCGCCGCGGCAGCCATGCCGCCGAGCCTCTTCGGCGCCTGGCCGCCGGAGATCGCCGAGGACGCCCCCCGGCCGAACATCCTGTGGATCAGCGCCGAGGACCTCTCCCCCACCATGGGCTGCTACGGGGACGACTACGCCACCACGCCGAAGCTGGACGCCTTCGCGGCCGAGGGGGTGCGGTACGACCGCGCCTTCGCCCACGCCCCGGTGTGCGCCCCGGCCCGCAGCGGGCTGATCACGGGGATGTACTCGACGAGTATCGGCACGACGTGGATGCGTTGCGGGGGCGTGCCCCCCTGGCAGGCGCGGTGCTTCCCGGAGTACCTGCGTGCGGCGGGGTACTTCTGCACCAACAACGCCAAGACGGACTACCAGTTCGGCGTGCCCGCCTCGGCGTGGCACATGTGCTCGGGGCAGGCCCACTGGAAGCACCGCCGGCGGAAGGACCAGCCGTTCTTCGCCGTGTTCAACCTCGGCGTGACGCACGAGTCCTCCACGCGCCGGTTCAAGCCCGGGCAGCAGTTCGACCACGACCCCGCCGAGGCCCCCGTGCCCCCCTACTACCCCGACACGCAGATCGTCCGCGAGAACCTCGCCTGCTACTACGACCGCGTCCAGAGCCTCGACGGGCAGGTCCAGGGCATCCTCGACGAGCTCGAGGCCGACGGCCTGGCCGAGAACACCGTCGTCTGGTTCTGGGGCGACCACGGCTGGGGGCTGACCCGAGGCAAGCGGTGGGTGTACGACTCCGGCATCCGCGTGCCGCTTGTCATCCGCGTGCCCGAGAAGTTCCGCAAGTGGGCCGGCGGCGGCAGCGCCGGGGCCGTCTCCCCCGGACGGGCCGAGGGCGAGATCGTCAGCTTCATCGACTTCGCCCCCACCATGCTCAGCCTCGCCGGCGTGCAGGTGCCCGAGCACATGCAGGGCCAGGCGTTCCTCGGGCCCCAGAAGGCCCCGCCGCGCGACTACGCCTTCGCCGCCCGCGACCGCATGGACGAGACCTACGACTTCATCCGCGCCGTCCGCGACAAGAAGTACAAGTACATCCGCAACTACATGCCCTGGCTGACACGCGGGCTGAATATCGACTACATGGACCGCACGCCCATCCTCCAGGAGATGCGCCGCCTCCACGAGGCCGGGAAGCTCGAGGACGGCCCGCAGATGCAGTTCTTCGAGCCGACCAAGCCGGTCCGGGAGCTGTACGACATCGAGGCCGACCCGCACGAGGTGCACAACCTCGCCGACCAGCCGAAGTACGCCGAGGTCGTCGAGCGGATGGACGGGGCACTCAAGGCCTGGATGAAGCGGATCGGCGACGTCGGGTTCATCCCCGAGAGCGACTTCGACGCGATGAAGGACCGCTCGCGCACGGGCGATCCGGTCTTCACGCCGGCGAAGAAGGCCGACGACGGCACGGTGGCGGTGACGCTGTCCTGCCCGACCAAGGGCGCGTCGATCGTCTACCGCGTGGACGAGGCGCCGGACCTCTCCGGCGAAGGCAAGGAGGGCGGGCCGGTGATCCTGCCGGCACGGAAGGCGACGATCCACGGCGGCGGGGCGCGCAAGAGCGGCAACGCCATCACGCACTACAAGGGCAAGGACACGACACTGAGCTGGACCGTCCGCCTGCCGAAGCCCGGCAAGGTGCCCGTGTACCTCCTCCAAGCCAACGCCGGCACCGGCGGCAGCGAGTACGAGCTCTCCGTCGGCGACCGGACGCTCAAGGGCACCATCCGCCACACCGACGACTGGGACGAGTTCCTCTGCGTGAAGGTCGGCGAGGTCGACGTGCCCGAGGCGGGCAAGGTCACCGTCACCATCCGGCCGACGAAACAGGTCGAGGGCCGGCTGGGCAACATCCAGGGCGTGGTGCTCTACGGCGACGAGGACGTCGCCAAGGCGTTCCGCCGCGTCACCCGGCCGTGGGCTCTTTACACCGAGCCGGTGGGGGTCAAGCCCGGCGAGCGGATCACGGCCAAGGCCTGCCGCATCGGCTACGGGGACAGCGGCACGGTATCGTACAACTACGGCGACCCGGCCACCAGGCCCGGCCCGTCCGGCGACCCGGAGGTCTTCTGGCGGGAGGAGGTGGACCGGAGCGGCATGCTCGACCGCTGCCGCGCGCTGAAGGCCTACGACGGGCGGTGGGGCGAGGGCGTCGAGTTGTTCATCAAGTCCCTCGCCGACGAGGCGTCCCCGGTGCGGTACTGGGCGGTGGTGGGCCTCCAGCACGGCTGCGAGGGCGACGGGCAGATCGCCCGCGCGGCCGAAGCGGTCGCGCCGCTGCTGAAAGACGACTCCGACGCCGTGCGGGTCGCCGCCGCCGAGGCCTTTTGCACCTGGGGCCGCTGCGACGCCGGCCTGCCGGTGCTCGTGGACGTGCTGCGCAACGGCCCCAACAGCGCACCGCGGTTTGCGGCCTGGGCGCTGTGGCACATCGGCGAGAAGGCCCGCCCGGCCCTGGCCGAGATGGAGAAGGGCGCCGCCGGCGGGCGGTACCCCAACGCCGTCCTCAAGCGGGTGGTCGCGCGGCTGAAGAAAGGCTGATCCCGGCGCGGGCGATTTGTCCGCCGCCGCGACATGCCGTATACTCCCCTTCCAGGAGGGAGGACCAGTCAGCTTGCGGACCACGCGAATGAGGAACCTGTCCAACCTGGCGGTTGCGGTCGTGCTGTCGTGCGCCGCCCTGGCCGCGGCCGACGAGGGCGCGCGGCCCCCGGCGCCCGCGGCCCCGCGCCCCACCACGGCCCCGACGACGCGCCCGGCCGGGCCGATCGGCGTCATCCAGGGGCTGATCGAGCTGAAGGACGAGGAGATCGACTACGCCGAGGCGTGCTTCAGCCTGGCGGCGGCGTTCGACCCGAACATGGACGCCAACGCCCACATGGCGCGGTTCGAGGGCATGGTGTCGGCCCTGCGGGGTCAGCTCACCGGCCCGACGCACCCGCGGACGGCTCTGCACGTGATCGCCAACCACCTGTTCCGGCAACAGGAGTTCCGGAGCGTTCCGCTGGACGTACCGAACCCCCCGCGGCTGCTGCACGAGACGCTGGCGGTGAAGGCGGGCACGGCCTACACGCTCTCGCTGCTGTACGCCGCGCTCGGCCAGCGGCTGGGGCTGGGGCTGGAGGTCGTCCCCGCGCCGCGCCACGCGCTGGTTCGCTACGACCGCCACGGGATCGTCCTGCGGGCCGACCCGCTGCTGGGCGGCAAGCTCTACGAAAACGCCGCCTTCACCCGCCGCTTCGCCTCGGTCTCCGGGAGCCACTACCTCCAGCCGCTCACCCGCCGGCAGGTGCTCGGGCTGGCGCTGTCCCAGCAGGCCGTCTGGCTCGGCGAACGCGGGGCCGCCAAGGCCGCCGCCGTCTGCCACCAGGCGGCCATCCACCTGCTGCCGGAATCCCCCGAGGTACACGTTGCCGCCGGGGCCTTCCTGCGGGCCGTCGGCCAGCACGCCAACGCCCGCAAGATGCTCGCCAAGGCGATCGAGGGGCGTGAACGCTACCCCGAGGCCTGGATGCATCGCGGCCTGAGCCTCCTGGCCGAGAAGAAGGTCGACGAGGCCCTGCTCTGCATGGACCGGGCCGTCGAATACGCGCCGCGGCTGCCGGCAACCTACCTCAATCGCGCGCGGGCCCTGATGGCCGCCGGGAAGAGAAAGCAGGCCGTCGCCGACTACCACCGTGCACTCAAGCTGGACAAGAACCTCTTCGACGCGTGGTTCGGCGCCGGCACGGCCCTGTGGCAGATGGAGGATCACGCCCATGCGCTGACGTGCCTCGACCAGGCGGTGCGGCTCCAGCCCAAGGCGGCCCTGGCGCACATGATCCGGGCGATGGTCCTGGACAAGCTCGGCCGCCACGACGACGCCTGGACGGCTCTCCGCCGGGCCGCCGAGCTGGGCATCAAGCCGCCGGAGAAGCTCGTCCGCGCCCTCCGGGCGAAGCTCGAGGCCGACGAGGGATAGGCCCGCCTACAGGTCCCAGCCCTTGCGGTATTCGCGGCGGACGAGGTCGGCGACCTCGGGGGCGCCCTTGGCCTTGAGGTTCACCGAGTCCCACTCGACGGTCTTGCCCGCCTTGATCGCCAGGTTGCCCAGAAGCACCGTTTCGCACAGCGGGCCGCCGTAATCCGTGAAGTTGCTCGACGCCGCCGGACCGCCCTTGACCGCCGCCAGCCATTCCTTCTTGTGCCCGGGGCTGCGCGGCAGCGTCTCGGGCAGGTTGCGGAGCTCATCGGACTTGTTGCGGCTCTCGGGAAGCAGCCGCGGGCTGGCAGTGTTGTAGACGATCATCTCGCCCTTCTCGCCCACAAACAGCGAGCCGTTCTTGGGGAACTTGCGGTCCTTGCCGAAGCTCTCCGGCGGCTCGGGCAGCTTGCCGCCGTCGTACCACTTCACCGTCACAGGAGGCTGCTTGCCCCGGGCGGGGAACTTCAGCGTCACGATCGACCAGTTCGGGTAGGTCTCCTCGCTGCCGCCCTCGTGCTCGGCCGAGAGGACGATCGGGTGCTTGTCGCTGTTCTTCAGCGCCTCGCCGAGATCGAGCGCCCAGAAGGACAGGTCGAAGAAGTGGCAGCCCATGTCGCCCAGGGCCCCGGTGCCGAAATCCCACCAGCCGCGCCACTGGAACGGGTGCAAGTGTTTGTGGTACTTCCGCTGCGGCGCCGGACCGAGCCAGAGGTCCCAGTCCAGCTTCGCCGGCACGGGCTCGGCGGGGGGGCGCTTGGCCAGGCCCTGAGGCCAGATCGGGCGGTTCGTGAAAATGTGCACCTCCTTCACCGCGCCGATCAGCCCGCCCTTGATCATCTCCACGCCGCGACGCAGGCCGCTGCGAGCGTGACCCTCCTGGTCCATCTGCGTGGCGACCTTGTGCCTGGCGGCCGCGAGGCCGAGCTGCCGGGCCTCCCACACCGAATGCGTCAGCGGCTTCTCCGTGCAGACGCCCTTGCCGAGCTTGATGGCCATGATCGAAGCGGGGTAGTGCGTATGGTCGGGCGTGGAGACCATCACCGCGTCGATGTTCTTCTGCTCGGTGAGCATCTTGCGGAAGTCCGCCCAGCCCTTGGCGCCGGGGTGGTCCTTCCTGGCCTTCTCCACGCGCCCGGCGTCGACGTCGCACAGCGCGGTGATGTTGGCCCCGACCCGCTTGAGCCACTTGCGGTTGCCGCTTCCCATCCCGCCGACGCCGACGCAGGCGACGTCCACGGCGTCGTTGGCGGCGTACGTCCTCGCCGCACCGGCACCGACAAGCAGGACGCCGGCGCCCATGGCCGATCGTTTGAGGAACCCGCGACGCGTCATTCGATGGGACATGTTCGATCTCCTGTTCCTGGTGCGCTTCTGTCTGTTCAACACCCCCGGCCGCGCGAGGGGACGGCGGCGATGCCGCCCAGAGACGGGGCCTACTCGGTTACCGCCCAGGCCGAGCGGGCGAGCCAGTCCCCATCCATCTCGATGCCCCAGCCCGGCCCGGGCGGGATCTCGACGACGCCGTCGCGGACCTCCAGCTTCGGGCGGTACGCCGCCTGCGCCCACTCGTTCGGCTCGATGGCGAACTCCAGGTGCGGACCGGCGTTGGGGATCGCCGCCAGCAGATGCAGCGTGAACAGCGTCACCATCGAGAGGTTCGCCGAATGCGGCACGCAGGGCAGGCCGGCCTGCTCGGCGAGCGCCGCCACCGCCGCGGCGCGGACCATCCCGCCGACGTACAGCACGTCCGGCTGGGCGATGTCCACCGCCCGCATGGCGATCATCCGCCGCCAGCTCGGCAGCATGCAGTCCTGCTCGCCGCCGGCGACGGGGACGTCGAGCGCCTCGGCCACCTCCGCCGTCCACTCGTACTGCCAGTACGGGCAGGGCTCCTCGAAGTGACTGACGCCCTGGTCCTCGAGCATCCGTCCGACCTCGATGGCCTTCGCCGGCGTGTAGCAACTGTTGGCGTCCACCAGCAGACGGCAGTCGTCGCCGATCGCCTTGCGGACGGTCGGGACCAGCTCCTCCGTCCGCCCGCGCCACTGGTCGGCGTCGTGCCCGCAGACGCTGCCGATGCGGATCTTGAACGCGCCGAAGCCCCGCTCGTCGCGAAGGCGGCCGAGCCGCTCGGCCTCGTCGGCCGGGGCAATGTCCCGCCGCATGCTCGATCCGTACGCCGGGATCGGCCGGCGCTGCCCGCCCAGCAGCTCGCAGACGCTGCGCCCCGCGGCCTTGCCCAACAGGTCCCAGACGGCCGTCTCCAGCCCCGCCATCGCCCGCCGGACGTACGAGCCGGGGAACTTGTACGTGGCCTCGACAATGCGGTGCATCAGGGCCTCGACATCCTCCCGCCCGGCCACCTCCTCGCCGAGCGCCCGCGGGGCGACCTGGCGATGAAAGACCGTCGCCGAGATGTCCGCGTTGTAGGTGGAGATCTGCCCCCACCCCGTGGTCCCGTCCTCGCCGGTGACCCGGACATACGCCACTGCCGGCTGGGTGAACGTCTCAAATCGCGTAAGCTTCATCGTTCGCTCCCGTTGCGTGCTCCGGCCCGTCGAGGGTCGGACCACGACGGCGGCCAAACATGACCATCTACATGGTCCTTTTCATGGTCATGTTGATGACCTATAATCGATGCGAGTGTACAGAGAAGGGCATTGCCATGCACACAGCAAACATCGCGGAGTTGAAGGCCCGGCTGAGCGAGTTCGTCTCGCTGGCCGAGAAGGGGGAGGAGGTCCGGATCTGTCGGCGCAACGTTCCGGTCGCCCGGATCGTCCCGGAGAAGCCCCCTGCCGGCGAAGGCACGAAGATCGGCTGCGGGGTGGGGACGGTGGAGTTCCTCGGCGATGTGGTCTCCCCGCCGATTCCATTGGACGAATACGACGCAATGAAGGATTAGGGGGACCACGGTGAGTGTTCTGCTGGACACCTGCGTTATCCTCTGGGCGGTGGGAGACCCATCCAAACTGAGCGGAACGGCTGAGACGGCCCTCGAAGACCCTGGGCATACACGGTACGTTTCCGTCGTCTCCTGTATGGAAATCGCATGCCTCCACCGCCAACATCGCATCCGCCTCGACCGGCCATGGCATCGGTGGTTCGACCATTTCGTTGCTATCAACAACTGGCGCGTACTGGACGTGGACTTGAGCGTCGCAAGAGAGGGCTGGCTGCTGCCGGGTAGATTCCACGGCGATCCGGGGGATCGGCTGCTTGTGGCAACCGCCCGCCTGCACGGCGTGCCGATTCTGACATCCGACCGGGAGATCCTGGACTACCCCCACGTGCCAAGCCTTTGGTAGCAGGGCTTTGGGCGTGCTGCGTTACGTCGTCCGACCGACGAGCAGCAGGACGTCGGAGTCGGTCTCGTCGAAGGCGCCGAAGCCCAGGCCGGCGTGGAGGCCGACCTCCGCGAAGCCTGCGGCACCGAAGACGGCGGTGAGTTCGCCCGGCAGCCACGGGCGGAGGAGCGTCTCGGCCAGCTCGTGCTCGCAGCCGTCGGGGGCCCACCGGAGCGTGAGCACGTTGAACCGCAGCAGGCCGGCCTCCAGGAAGTCGTAGAAGCGGACGAACTCCGCGCCGGCCGATCGCGTCACCCCGACGATCCGCTCCCGCCGGGCGAGCACCCGGGCGTAGTTGAGCAACTGCACGACGGCCACGCCGCCGCCGGAGGCGAGGCGGGCGAACCCCTCGGCCGTGCGAGCCAGGGCGTCGGGCTCCAGCAGGTGCGGCAGGGAGTTGCCCAGGCAGAGGACGGCATCGAAGGGCCCGTCGGCGACGTCCGCGACGTCCTGCATGGCGGCGTGATGGAAGGCGATATCCACCCCGGCGGCCTCGGCGCGGCGGCGGGCGGCGGCGAGCATCTCCCCCGAGAGGTCCGACGCGGTGACCGCCACCCCCATCTCGGCGAGCATGACCGCATGCAGCCCGGTGCCGCAGGCGACGTCGATGGCAGTCTGCACCCCGTGCCGCCGCAGCAGCTCGGCGAGGAACGCGCGGGCGGCGTCCACGCGGCCGGCCTCGCCGGTCAGTGCGTCGTAGTCATCGGCAAGCTGCTCGTAGAAGGCCATCCTCGCCTCCGCATGGTGGGGAAGGGGACCGCCCTCACGATAGTCAGCCCGGCCGGCGGGGCCAACCGCATCCGCGTCACGCCGGTGTGAGAGGCCGCGACCCGTTCACCGATCCGCCGGCGCCGCCGTTCCGCCGTGCCCGCCCGCGTCGTCGCCGAGCCGCTCCAGCCACGCCGCGATGTTCTCCCGCTCGACCGCCTGCCAGTCTCGGCGTTTCCGGAGGAAGTGCTCGTACTTCGCCCGGTCCTTCTCGGACATGGCCCGCTCGGTGTAGGAGCCGAAGCACGGCACGAGCAGGTCGATCCAGCATGCGAGCTTGTCCATCTCCTCGGTGGTCAGGCGCACCCCGTTGTGCCCGTCGCGGAGCATGGCGATCAGCTTGCTGCGGGCCGCACCGGCGTGGTAGGGCGGGAGCATGCTCGGCACCGACTGCGGGCTGATCCAACTGCACACCCGTCGGTCGGCGAGGGCGCGGTAGGCCGGCGACCATTCGCCGGGGGCGCCCTTGAGGCTGAACGCCGGTTTCACGTCCGGCGGAGCGTCCGGCTTGGCCGGCTTCGCCGCTTCCGGCGCCGCGCCCGGCCGGGCCGTCTCCACGATCCCGACGTCGATGTACTGCCCGCCGCGCGTCTGCCAGCACTTGACAGCCAGGAGGTTCCGCCCGGGTCGCAGCGCCCGCGTCGCCTTGTCGGCAAGGTCCGCGATCACGTAGTCGGTCGTGTACCCGGTGACCTTGGCGACCTGCACGCCGTTGACATAGACTTCCGCGCCCTCGTCGTGGTGGATCAGCAGCGCGGGCCGGCGAAGCGACACGTCCTCGCCCAGGGTGAACTCCTTGCGCAGCCAGATCGCCTTCGTACCCCACGGCGTGCGGACCGTCGCTCCCGGCGTGCCCTTCCTGCCGAAACCCGCCCGGCCGGGCTTCCAGCCGCTGTCGTCGTAGCCGCTCTTTCGCCACTCGCGGCCGGGGGGCTCGTCGAGGGTATACCGCCATCCGTCGGCCTTGGTCGGGACCAGGACGGTCATCGTCTTCGGATCGAAGGCGCGTCCGCCGGCATCGGACCCGGCGGCGGGCGCCCGCCCGCCCTTGTGGTGGCAGCGGATGCAGTGGCGGTCGAGAATCGGCTGGATCTCGCGGTGGAAGCTGAAGCCCCGCGGCGGGCCGTAGAACGGGTCGAGGTCGCGCGGCGGGGAGGCCATCGCCCGCGTGGCCGCCAGGACCGGCGGGGTGGTGTTCTTGTCCTCGTGGCAGCCGACGCATGCGACGGCCTCGCCGGGCTGGAGCGTCACCCAGCTCCGCATGGTCTGCACCGCGTGGTTGTTGGCATCGAGAGCCTGGAAGTACAGCGGCGTCTTGGCCGGGACCTTGAAGCACGCCGACCCGTCGGCGTACACCGGCGTCGAGCCCAGGACGACCTTGACGTCCCACGAGCCCTGGATGGAGATCGGCGTGCTGACCAGCGCCCCCCCCGCCGGGCCGCGGTTGCCGTTGGAGCCCACCCCCGCGGCGCGGAACTCCAGGGCCACCACGCGGAGCCGCTCGACGGTCCCGCGCTCGATCCCCGCCAGGCCCTCCCCGACGTGGATGTCCTGGAGGTAGACCACGCCCTCGCGCTGGCGGTAGTTGACCACGTTCGGGCGCGGGTGCGGCACGGGGCGCGGCGCCAGCGGAACGGGCTGGTTGCACGAGTTCTTCCCGTCGCGTGCGAGCAGTTCCCGTCGCCCGTCGGCGTAGACGAGATACAGCGCGAACCGCCCGCCGACGCCCTCGGGGGCCATCGTCACCAGGAACGCATCGAGCGAGCCTGCGCCGGTCTCCGGGTCGGTCAGCGGGTAGGGATACTGGAACTGATCGCCCTTCTGCCCGTAGCGGTCCACGTGGACGGCCGGGGTGTCCCGAACAGGGGCGATCAACTGAGCCCCCTGGTTCTCCTGCCGCCCCTTCATCGGGTCCAGCAGGCCCAGCCAGCCCTTCTGGCGGGTGTGATGGCCGGTGAAGATGCACACGTACTTCCCCGTGCCCGGGACGGCGCGGGTGTGGAGAATGGTCGTCGGGAACCACGAGTTGTTGCCGTACAGCTCCGTCTGCATCGTCCCGTCGGGGTTCATCTGGAAGAGCCCCTGGGGGTAGATCTGCCCGCGGTCGTTGTAGTCCCAGCGGGTGTAGATCACCCGCCCGTCGGGGGTCACCGTGGGGTAGTTCGTGTGCACCTGGTCGTAGCTCAGCCGCCGCAGGAACCGCCCGCTCCCGTCGCAGGTGAACAGGTTGCTCACCTCCGTCCACCAGCAGTCGACGGTCTGCACGCATCGCGTGGAGTTGAAGACGATGTGCCCGTTGGGCAGATACGCGCCCTCGTAGTCGGCGAAGCCCAGCCCCTCGGTGAGCTGGCGCGGGGGACCGCCGTCGGCGTCCATCTCGTATAGATGATAATCGTCTTTGCGGTCGGCCTTCTTCCACGAGAACAGGATGCGCCGCCCGTCGTAGGAAACGTCCGGGTCGCGGATGACGCCGTCGGCGTCGGCCAGCAGTGTCCGCACCACCCCCCGCGTGCCCTCCATGCGAAGAACGCACAGGGCCGCCCCCGGCCGGAAGTGCCGCTCCCGCTGGGCGTCCGACTGTCCCTCGGTATAGGCGTAGTGCGAGCCGCCGAGATCGTAGTGCTTCGTGAAGACCACGCGCCGGAGCTGGGGCAGCCATCGGGCCAGCCGACGACGACGGCGGCGTTCGCAGGCGCGGACGTACAGGGCCTTCCAACGCGGGTCCGAGGCGCCCACGCCCGTCGCCTTCAGCAACTCGTACTCGGTGCGGAGCTTGCCGGCCGCGTCACCCAGCTCCGCCAGCGGGCGGGAGACCGCCTCGACATTCACCTTCCGTCCGCGGTAGAGTCCGTCCTGCCGGGCCCAGTCGGCGAGCAGGGCCTTGTCGTCGACGGCCGGGGCGAGACCGTCGTCCGCCAGGGCGCCCGCCGCGAACGCGAGGGCCGCAATGAGAATGCCGGCCGGGAATCGCTGCCACATGCTGATCTCCTCTCGCCTTTCCGACCGATGCCGGGACTACCCATGGAACACGCCCGGGCGGTGTGCGAGCCGCAATTCACTCGCGATAGCGGGGCCGGATCGGGCAACGGCGCATAGAATGTCGTGACTGGCTTCTCGGAATTCTGGAGAGCCTCATGTCGAAGATATCACAGAAGTGCGAATATGGACTGCGTGTTCTGCTGGAGTTGACCTGCCGACAGGGCGAAGGGCCCATCTCGGTGACGGAGATCGCCTCCCGGCAGTCCATTCCCCAGCGGTTCCTCGAGCTCATCGTCAAGGAGCTCCGCGAGGCCGGGCTGGTCCGTTCCTACCGCGGGGCCAAGGGCGGCTACACCCTCTCGGCCGACCCGGCGCACTTGACGGTCGGGCAGGTCATCCGCCTTCTCGACGGGCCGCTGCATCCGATGGACTGCATGGCCTGCGGGGGCGACCGTTACTGCCCGCTCCACGGCGCCTGCGTGTGGGACCGGATCTGGCTGGAGGCGGAGAAAGCCCTCTCGGACGTGTATGACTCGATCACCTTCGAGGACATCAAGGCCCGGCAGGAAACCCTCCAGGCCGACAAGGACGTCGCATCCTGACCGCCGGAACGCCTGGGACGGAGCACCCCGAGGATGGTTGACCATCAACGCGTCCGCGCCCTCAACCGCGCCGCCGACCGCCGCGGGCGATACGTCCTCTACTGGATGCAGGCGTCCCAGCGCGCCGCGTGCAACCACGCCCTCGAAGCCGCCATCGAGGCCGCCGACCGGCGGAACCTGCCCGTCGTCGCCGGGTTCGGCCTGACCGACGACTACCCCGAGGCCAACGAGCGCCACTACGCCTTCATGCTCGAAGGCCTGGCTGAAACGGCCCGGGCGCTCGCCGACCGCGGCGTCCGGCTGGTGCTCCGCCGCGGCGCGCCGGACGACGTGGCCCTGGAACTGGCGGGCGACGCCGCGGCGGTCGTCGCTGACCGCGGCTACCTGCGCCACCAGGACCGCTGGCGCCAGCGCGTCGCCGACGAGGCGCCCTGCCCCGTGCTGGAGGTCGAGGCCGAGGTCGTCGTGCCCACCGGCGCCGCCACAGACAAGGCCGAGTACGCCGCCCGCACCATCCGCCCCAAGCTCCGCGGCCGGTGGGACGACTTCCTCGTCCCGCTGTCCGAGGCCCGCCCACGGCGCGACAGCCTCGGGATGCGCATCGACGGCGAGGATGCCGACGACGTCGACGGGCTTCTGGCCGGGCTGGATGTCTCCCGCGAGATCGGCCGGACGAGCCACTTCCGCGGCGGCACGTCGCGGGCGCGGGGCCTGCTCGGCGTGTTCATTCGGGACAGCCTCGCCGACTACGCCGACCGGCGGAACGACCCGTCGCTGCACATCGAGTCGCACATGAGCCCGTACCTGCACTTCGGGCAGATCGCGCCGCTGGAGGTCGCCCTGGCCGTCCGCGACGCCGACGCGCCGCGGGAGGCACGCGAGGCGTACATCGAGGAACTGCTCGTCCGCCGCGAGCTGAGCATCAACTACGTCCTGCACACCGCCGACTACGACCGCTACGACGCCCTGCCCGACTGGGCCCGCAAGACACTCGACGAGCATCGCCGCGACCGGCGGGAATATGTCTATTCCGCCGAGGACCTCGCCGCCGCGCGAACGCACGATGCCTACTGGAACGCCGCCATGACCGAGATGCGGCGGACAGGCAAGATGCACAATTACATGCGGATGTACTGGGGCAAGAAGATCCTGGAGTGGACCGAGAGTCCCGAGGACGCCTTCGAGACCATGCTCGCCCTGAACAACGCCTGGTTCCTCGACGGGCGAGACCCCAACTCCTACGCCAACGTGGCCTGGTGCTTCGGGCTCCACGACAGGCCGTGGAAGGAACGGGACGTCTTCGGCAAGGTCCGCTACATGAACGCGAATGGTCTGCGGCGGAAGTTCGACATCGAGGAATACGTCGCCTGGGCCGACGCGCTGAAGTGACCGTGCAGGCCCGGACGGACGTCAGTCCGCCAGGGGCAGCAGGAGGCGCTCGCCGAGGCGCGGCAGCAGGCTGCCCCGGCCGAGGGCGAGGGCGTCGAACGCCGGCGACGACAGGCGGGCGTCCAGGGGCACGCGATCCCGGACCGTGACCATTCCCCCCGCCGAGACCTCTGGCGCTCGCGCGGCCGAGGCGCC
This sequence comes from uncultured Planctomycetaceae bacterium, assembly GCA_964385465.1. Classification (GTDB taxonomy): domain Bacteria; phylum Planctomycetota; class Phycisphaerae; order SM23-33; family SM23-33; genus CAYLPJ01. Next base: position 189,825 of record CAYLPJ010000001.1, read on the forward strand.
CTTCGCGCTGCCGGGCGACCGGTGCCGCAGGGCCCAGACCGGCCAGGGCGCCAACGTGTCGGCCGCGGGGGTGGGCAGGCCGCGGGGCTCGACCGGTGCGGCGGGAACGGACAAGTCGGCGGCGATCCACACGTGGGCCGGGGGCGCGGCGGGTTCGGGCGCCGACGGGGTTCGGGCCGCCTCGTCGCCCGGGCGGGGCCGGCGGACGAGCGGCATCGCCTGCGGGTCACGCTCGGCCGTGCCGGCGTCCTCCAGCGGCAGATCGGGGTCGGCGATGGCGCGGGCGTCCTTGCCGCGGGCGGCCCGCACGGCGGTGATATCCAGCAGGTCGATCGACCCGTCGGCGTTGACGTCCCGCGTCAGGTGCAGCGGATCGGCGGCGTCGATCAGGTCCGTGCCGTAGAGGTAGCGGGCGTGGATCACGTCCACGTTGTCGGTGCGGAGGTCGCCCCAGGCGTCGCCGGCCAAGGCGGTCAGCACGCGGTCGGCGTCGCCGGACAGCGCGTTGCCCAGCAGGTCCGTCACGCCGTCGAGCCGCACGACGTACCGGGCGTGGTCCGGCAGGGCGATCGGCTCGCCGGCGGCGTCCTCGAACGTGATGATCCCGACCGTGTCGTCGTCGGCCGTGGCGGCCACGACGGTCACGCCGGAGAGGTCCACGTCCAGCCCGTCGGCGTTCCGGCCGGCGAGGACGACCGACGCGGGCGTGAAGCTCGCGGGATCGACGGCCTCGTTGAACGTCACGCGGAGCTGGCGGACGCCGGTGGTTCGCCCCTCGGAGAACGTGCCGTCGTCGGGCACGGCCAGCCGGCCCTCGCCGGCGGGGCCGTGGTCGGCGACGGACTCCCACGCGACGATCTCCGGCCCGTCCTGGCTGACGGTGACGTACATGGCCTTGGGCGTCTCGACGTTGCCGGCGTTGTCCGTGGCCTGGTAGGTGATCCTGGTCATGCCGTCTTCGGTCAGCGACAGCGGGGCGGTGTAGTCCGTCCAGTCGCCGTCGTCGATGGCGTAGCGAACGCCCGCGACGCCCGAGCCGCCCTCGTCATCCCGGGCGGTCAGCGTGACCAGCACGTCGGAGGTGTAGACGCCGTCGACTTTCGTGCCGGCCGCCTGGGGCGTCGTCCACGGGGCGTAGGGGTCCACCGTCGAGGTGACGATCACCTCGTCGCTGAGGGCGCCCTCGTTGTGGGCGCCGTCGATGATCCGGGCGGTGATCGCGTAGTCGCCGAGGCTCAGCGTCAGGCCCTCGAACACGTACGTGCCGTCGGCCTCCGTCCACGTCTTGCCCCGGCGGTAGCCGTCGACGTAGACAGCCACCTCGCTGTCCGGCTCGCCCGTGCCGGTCACCGTCAGCGGCATGCTGTCGGCCGGGTCGGGCGTGACGCTGATCGTCGGCGCGGCCGGGGCGGTCCGGTCCACCGTCACCTGGAGGGCGATCGTCTCGCTGACGGGATCGCCGGTGGCGGCGTCGAAGCCGGTGACCGTCAGTTCCCCCGTGTAGGTGCCGTCGGCGGCGCCCGCGCCGAGCTCGAACGCGGCGACGATGTTCGTCACGCCGCCGGCGTCGATGCCGGCCTCGGCCAGCTCGTAACTCTCGCCGGCAAGCGGCAGGACCGTGCCCTCCCCGTCGGTCAGCGGGCCGACGCTGGCGGCCAGGCCGGTGACCGCCGTCGAGCCGCCCCACTCCATGGCGTCGAAGCTGAAGTCGATCACGCCCTCGGTGTCCGACTGGGTGCGGATCTCCTCGGCCGAGGTCTCCAGCAGGGCGCCGACGTCCGGGCGCTCCAGCACGTTGACCGCGAAGAGGCTCTCGGCGTCGGCGTCGTGGACCTCGACGACCAGGGTGTACTGCCCGGCCGCGACGGCGTCGATATAGATGTACTCGTTCACCCCGCCGGAGCCGACGTACCGGCTGGACGGGATGGCCGTCTCGTCCTCGCCGAGGGCGGCGGCGTAGCCGACGTGGTTGCCCGCCGGGTCGTAGAGGTGGAGGGACAGGTCGCTGTCCTCGCCGTGTGTGAGCATCACGCGGAGGCGGTCGGTGGCGGGATCGACGTGGAAGATGCGCTCGAAGCGGGTCTCCTCGCCGACTTCGCCGGCCAGGGGCATGGCGACCTTCTGTGCGTCGAAGACGTCCAGTTCCTCGCGCGTCCCGACGGCGAGGTGGGCGAGGTACGGGCCGACGACGTTCCGCGACAGCGTGGCCGGGTCCCAGGCGTCGACGGTGATCTCCAGGTCGTACCCGGCCGAGCCGTACAGGCTGGACCGGGGGAGGATCATGGTCGCGTAGGAGACGCCCTCCTCGCCGGGATCGAGCGTGACGGTCGAGCCGGCCGAGGTGCCCACGTACTGCCCGTCGGCCATCGCCGCGATGGTCGGCGTGATCTCCAGCCGCAGGTCGGAGGTGTTCGTCAGCGCGATCTGCGCCAGGTGCAGGCCGAAGCTGAGCTCGTCGGGCGTCTCGAGGTCGGGGAACGCCAGGGACTCCATGCTCAGGGTGACGGCGGGGTCGATCGGGCTGCGCTCGATCAGGTACGTCAGGTGGTTGTCGAAGTCCTTGAAGAACCGCCACAGCCCGGCGGTGTCGTAGAGATGTGCGACCATGAAGTCTCCGGCGGCGTCGAGGAGCAGGTCGTAGGTCATCTCCTCGGTCTTGCGCATGGTCCACATGGCGTCCTGGTAGATCTCCAGGGCCTGGCTGGTGAGGTTGGAGACGCTGCTGAAGTATCCCGCCGAGGCGAAGTCCGCACCGGTCATGCCCAAGGCGCTGTGGGCGTTGGCGAACAGGCTCAGCGCGAGGTACTGCGAGATCAGGTCGTAGTGGAACGAGAAGTTCCCGTACTGCATCGCGGCGTACTTGCTGAACCGCATGTACTCGTCAAAAACGCTGCCGAGGTCCCAGGTCTGGAGCGTCGCCGGCTTCCACGCGCCGGGCTGGCCGACGGTGATCCAGTTCGGCTGCAGCGCCTGGCGCCTGGCCTCCGAGGCGCCGACCCCGCTGCCCAGCCGCTGGAGGGCGTTGCGGAGCTCGGTCAGCTCATTGTGGAGCTGGTCCATGGGGAAGACGGCCGTGGTCTTGGCCGTGTGGATCTGCATCTTCGCGTGGTCGCGCAGGCGGTACATCTCGGCGGTGAGGTTCTCGAGGCCGACGACGGACCCGCCCGACGCCTGCGCCGCGGTCCGGGCGGCGTCGGTGATCTGCTCGGGCGTGGGGATCTCGCCGCCAAGGCCGGACAGCGCATCGGCCATCGCGGTGCCGAACGTCAGGAAGTAGGACATGTCCTTGCTGAAGAAGTCGTAGAAGTCCTCGATCGTGGCGTCCGGATCGGTCATCAGGCCCTTCAGCGGCTCGATGAGGGCGTCCAGCGCGTCCTTGGCCTTGATGGCCGTGATGTACGTGTTGTAGAGCGTGTCGAACGCGCCGAAGAACGAGTTCGTCGCGCCCGCCAGGCCCCAGCCGTACTTGTCGTCGGCCACCCCGAGGCTGTACAGGATGCTCGTCACGGACGAACCGCCGGCCAGTCCCTGGGCGAAACCGTGAACGTTCATGATGAGGTTCACGCTCGCCACCAGCATGTTGCCGAACGCGTTCAGCGCCCCGGCTGCAATCTCGCTGGCCGTGATGTGCCGCGAGGTCCACAGCATGCTCGTGATCTCGCGGTAGGCGCCGGCGATCCGCCACAGCTCGTTCTCGACCTTCGTGACAGCCAGCTCGGCGATCTCGTCCACCAGGCCGGTGAGGTCCGTGGCCGTGATCTCCGTGACGAAGGACTGCTCGATCGGCGCGGTGACGGTCACCCCGCCGAGGGTGCTGGCGAACTGCGCGGCGACCCCGGCCGCGCCCAAGCCGCCCGTCCCCGTCCCGTCGGAGCCCGCGCCGTCGCCGCCGGCAGCCTGCTCCAGGACGGCCCGCACGGCCGCGATGTCCGGCGGGGAGTCGAACGTCAGCACCCAGTGGTTATCCCGGCGCCGCGTCTCGCTGGGCAAGACGTCGGTGAAGACGGCGGGGAAGGGGTTGGACAGGTGGACCGTGTGCCCGGGCAGCTCGACGGTGGGTACGCCGATCTCCAGGTACGTCGCGGCTCCCTGCCCGACGTTGCTGACGATCGGGGTGACGCCCACGGCATTGGGGTTGCCGCCGGCCCGCTCGGTCAGCTCGAACCGCACCACCAGCGACGGCGGGGGCATGACGGTCAGCGTGTTGGGGCCGATGTGCTCGGAGCCGGCGACGCTGTTGACCTCGTAATCGAGGTCCACGGAGATGTCCACCGGGTAGCCCAGCGGGTCCCAGAGGCTGAAGCCCTCGGGGAAGACGGGGTAGATCTTCCACGTGAGGTTCAGCGTCTCGCCGCCGGCGATCTGCCCGGGCGCCGGCTGACCGGGCACGATACGGAAATCGAGGTGCTCGTGGGCGTCGGTGACGACCTGGAGCTTCGTGATGTCGATGGTCTCGCCGCCGAGGCGGTTGGTGACCTTGAGCTTCAGGTCCACCGACTCGCCCTCGGTGATGACGTCCTGGGAGAGCTTCAGCCCGGCGACGCCCTGGCCGGTGGCCTCGGCCTGGTCGGCGCCGGCGTTCTCGAACCACTTGGCCAGGAAGCTCTTGCCGTACAGCACCGCCCCGGTCGGCCAGGGGCCGGTGTAGGGGACGTACTCGTAGGGCTCGCCCTCGTGGAGGTACGGATCGTTGGCGATGCGGACGCGCAGCGGCATCTCCATCGACCGCTGGACCGGTTCGCCCTCGGCCGGCTCGAACGTCCACTTGAGCTTCAGGACGTCGTCGACGATCAGGTCGTTGCCGCCGCCGAACCAGGCGAAGGGCACCTGCGGCTGGAGGGCGAAGGTGACCGACTGCCCGCCGGGGATCCAACTGATGTAGGGGCTGTCGGGCACCAGGACGTCCGCCAGCGGGCCGGTGACCTCCATCGTAACCGACGTGATGTTGCCGTCGATCGTCAGGTTCGACAGGGAGAAGCTCGTGTTGTCCGGGAACGCCCGCCCGAGGCCGAGATCGAGGTAGCGGTACTTCCGCGGCATCTCCACGCCGCTGCGGAGCACGAGGAACTCCGCCGCCGGGCGGTCGGCCATCATGTCCACGCGGTCCGACAGGCTCAGCACCACGCCCAGCTCGGACTGGCCGAGGTTGACGTCCTCGGTGACCAGCTCGCTGGTCATCTCCACCGCCAGGGGATCGACGTTCAGGACGATCGTGCGGTGCTCGTCGGCGCCGCCGGGCGTCAGCGCCCACGCCCCGCCGGCACCGGTGTGATGGCTGGCCCCGAGGGCCCACTCGTACCGCCCGGCGAGGATGTCGTCGAACCGCAGCTCGCCGGAGGAATCCGTCACGCCGTGGAGCACCTCGCTGCGCTCGACCACGCCGGCGTCGGCCGACTCGGCGTAGATGCTGTCCAGCAGCGCCAGCGTCACCTCCGCGCCGGGGATGGCCATGTTGATGCTGTTCTTGACGTGCACCACGAGGCTCACCGTGCTGGCCTCGGTGACCTCGATGCTGACGGCCACGACCGTCGCGCCGTCGTCATGCTCGATGATCAGTTCGGTGGCGTAGACGCCGGTCTCTGCATCCTCGGAGACGCCGACGTCCAGCAGCAGCGTGGCCTCCTCGCCGGGGGCCAGCTCGCCGGGCAGCTCGTTGGCGATCCGCAGCATGGGGATGGCCCGGCCCAGAGCGGCCGCGATGTTCCGCGCCGGCGCGGCGCCGACGTTGCGGAGTACGATCCGCCGGGCGGCGCCCTGGCCGGGCTGGAGGCCCACGCGGATCGCGTCGGGATCGGCCAGCAGCTCGCCCTCGGCCTCGGCGACGTCCACCAGCCACTCCACGCGGGATTCCATCGGCTCGCCGGCGGCGGCGGACGTGGCGGACACCTCCACGGGCGTGCCCCCGACGATGCCCTGCGGGTCGAAGGTCAGGTGCACCACGGCGGACTCGCCGGGGGCCAGCGACGCCGGCAGGGCCGAATCGTCCACCAGCACGTTCACGCTTTCGCCGGAGGGCAGCACGACCCTGAGCGGGATGGCGTCGACGGCGAGGCCTTCCTGCACCATCGTGCCGACGTTGGTGAGCGTCACGGTTGCCAGGGCCGTGGTCCAGGCGGTCATCTCGATGGTCGCCACGGCCGGGCTCAGCAGGAGCCCTTCGATCGTGAAGTCCGCATCGGCGGAGCGCTCGAGCCCGCCGACCGCCGTCACGGCGGAGGCCGTGTACGCCCCGCCCTCGCCCGCCAGCGGGGCGAAAGTGGCCTGGAAGGAGCCGTCGGCTTCGGTGACGGCCGACAGCTTCCGGGCCGATCCGCCGTGATGAATCAGCACGTCGACGTCCGCGTTGGCGACAGGCCCGCCGCCGATGAAGTCCACGGTCCCGGAGACGACGACCGGCTCGGCGAGGGCGTAGGTCGCCGCGTCGGTGACCACGGAAACGACGTAATCCCGGGCGACGCCGAAGTCGGTGGACAGTTGCTGGGACTGGTCGGGCGCGACGAGATGCGCATCGGCTCGGTAGCTGCCCGGGCCGAGCAGGCTCGCGTCGAAGCTCAGCAGGAACCGTTCGGCCAGGTCGTCCCAGACGAACGCGCCGCTGTGGACCTGGTTGTCGTCGGCGTCGTAGATCGCGCCCGACGCGGCCAGGCCGTCGGCGGCGCCAAGCACCGCCCCGCTGGCGGAATCCGTCGCCGCCAGGGCCAGCACCACCGTCTCGCCGTTGAGGTAGAGTGCCTCGGCGGAGGTCAGCTCGGCGGCGTAGCCGGGGTCCACGTCGAAATCCTGGTGGTGGATGTTGTTCGTCTCGTCGGACTCGGCGATCTCGTGGTTGGCGTCGGCGACGACCGTCAGCGTGCAGCCGGTCGGGTCGTCGCACTCGACCTTCCAGTCCAGCATCCAGTACTCGTACCCGCCGGCCAGGACGGTCGAGGCCACGCGCCGCACGGCCGTCAGGTTGCCGTCCACCAGCAGCCGGAGGTTGAACCCGCTGGCGTAGCCGGTGCCCTTGTTGGCGATGCGGGCGACGACCTGGACGGTCTCGCCGTAGCGAACGTCGCCGAGGATGCCCAGCGAGGTGGGCGCCAGGTCCGGGACGAGCTCGGTGACCTCGGCGTCGGGGATGACCCAGGCGTTGTTGTCCTCGTTGGTCTCCGGCACGGAGGCGAGGCTGTCGGCGACCAGTTCGAACGTGTGCGTACTGGCGGCCATGTGCCACTGGATGCGGACGTTGGCGTCGGCGCCGGCGGCGAGGGTGTCGACGATCTGTGTGCCGACGATCTCGCCATCGACCTTGACCGACACCGGGATCTCCCGGGGGATGTCGACGTTCGAGCCGTTGTGGATCGTCGCGTAGGCGATCATCGGGTCGCCGGCCTGGAAGGACAGGTCCGTCGGCCAGAGCTGGAACTTGGTGACCTCCAGGTCCGGGTAGATGAGCGTGAACTCATCCAGCGTGAACTCGCCGCCGTTGTTGGACTCGTCCGACTCGAGCACGTGGCTCAGCGGGGCGTCCACCGTCACCCGCACCGTGTGCTGCCCGGCCGAGGGGATCCATTCCATGCTCGCCGGCACGAGGTCGCTGCCGGCGCCGTGCCCGACGCCGGGAACCGTGGTGTAGCCGAGGTACGCGCCGTCCACGTAGAAGTTCACGCGGAACGCCCCGGCGTCGGCCGTGCCGATGTTGCGGATGTTCGCCGTCAGGTCGATGGGCACGCCCCAGGGCGTCGGCTCGGTCGGGGAGACGGAGGGCACCACGTCTTCGACCACCAGGTCCGGGAAGTGGACCTGGTGGGGGTACAGGGCTCGCGAGCGGCCGTTGTTGTCCTCGTTGGCCTCGTCGACGCGGTCGTCCATGTCGTCGGCGACGACGCGGAGGAAGTGGTTGCCCGCCGTGGTATGCCAGTCGAACGCTACGTCCGTCGTCTCGCCGGGCGCCAGCGGGGCGGCGATCTCGGCGAGATCGTGGAAGACGTTGTCCACGTAGAAGCCGAGGAGGAACGGCTCCTCCGTGGCCGAGACGCCGTTGTTGCGGATCGTGGCGGTGACGCGGACGTCCGTGTCCTCCTCGGGCTGCTCGGGCTCGACGAGGAGGTCGTCGATCACCAGGTCCGGGCGGACCTCGTTGATGGTGACCTGCATCTTGTCCTCGGCCATGAAGCCGTGGTCGTCCTTGACGACGACCCACACGTGGTAGCTGGCCGAGTGGTCGTAGACGTGCGTGGGCGTCTCGCCGCTGGCCCACGTGCCATCGTCCAAGTCCCAGAAGTAGCTTCGGATCCAGCCGTCGGGGTCCTCGCTCCGCGTGCCGTCGAAGACGGTCGGCTCGCCGACCACGGAGAAGAAGTCCGCCCCGGCGTCGGCGTAGGGCTCGGCATTGACGCCGACGACCATCGTCAGTTCGCCGTCGGGCGAGTCGCCGCTGAGCTCGGCCCGAAGGACGTGCTCGCCGGGCATCTCCGGCGTCCAGTCCACCAGGAGCACCTCGTGCCGCCACGGGCTCAGCGACGGAACCTGCTGCCGGCCCAGATACGTCTCCACGCCGTCCGGGTCGGTCACGTAGAAGTCCACGTAACCCGCCTCGGGCAGCACGCCGTCGTTGGTGACGGTGACCTGGATGGCGGCGCGGCGCTTCTCCGTGACGGGGATGTCCAGGTAGAACATCGGATCGACGAAGCCGTAGGACCCGATGGCCGAGCCCTCCTCCGGCGGCTCGGTCCAGTAGACGTCGTCATCGAGCTTGAGCCCACCGAGATCGCCCTCGTACCAGAGCGTGTCGAACTCGTTGGGCCCGGCGACGATCTGCTCCAGCGACAAAGCGGTGCGGAAGTCCAGCGTGTACGTCCCGGCCGTGGGCTGGCGGATGCCCTCGTCGTCGATGTATCCCAGCTCGTCGATGAAGTAGATGTTCCCGTGCGCCCGCCAGAAGTTGTTGCCGCTGAGGATCCAGTCCTCTTCCCCGCCGGTGCCGTGGCGCCACACCGACCGGTAGTTGGCCTCGGGCATCGGGTCGGGCAGGACGACGCAGACGTAGCCGGCCATCTCCGGTACGGTCAGCTCCATCGTCCGGTCGCCGGGGGTAGGCGTCCTGGTGACGGTGACGTTGTCGGGAATGGTGACCGGCAGGCGCAGGCCGGTGTGGAGGTTCAGGAGGTAGTCGGGGAACCCGTCCTCGTCGCGGTCGATGAGGCTGAAGGAGTTGTTGGGGTCCTGGGCCTCGGCGAAGAGGTAGTCCTGCTCGATGATCTCGGTGTCCACGCTGACGATCAGCGGGTTGATGTCCACGCCCTTGTAGGCCAGGTGCTTGAGCTCGGCGGTGAAGCCAATGAACGCCCCGTCCAGCGTGGACTGCATCACCCAGTAGCCGGTGGACGTGCTGTGGGGCTGGACGTCCCCGAGGACTAGGCGCACCACGTCCCCGCCGGCGGTCTGCCCGCCGAACGACGAGCCCAGGATGCTGAAGTCGATCAGCACGCCGGCCTCGTTGTCCACGATCTCCGGCTGGCCGGAGTCGATCTTGAGGTTGCGGGCGACGCCGTCGCCGACGTTCTCCGCCAGGACGCCGAGCTTGAACGGCACGTCGCCGAGCACCGTGCGGGGCACGTAATAGTGCAGGTGCAGCTTCGGCTGCGGGTGGACGGTGATCTCGACGTCGTGCGTGACCGTCTCCTGGAGCCGCCCGTTGACGTAGTAGCTCATCACCGCCCGGACGTGGTACTGCTTGCCCTCCAGCTCCGTCCCGCCGAGGCCCTCGCCGGGGATGAGGATCCACCGGGCGAACATGCTCCCGTACGCGCCCAGGTCGGCCGAGCCGTCCACCGCGCCGATCCCCTCCAGCTCCGGAGGAACCTCGTAGAAACGGTCGGTGACGTCGTTGCCTTCCGGATCCGCCACGCGGACGCTGATCGCCAGGCCGCTCATCGGCTTGCCGAAGCCGCTGGTCAACTCCAGCCGGCAGTCGAAGGCCTCGCGCTCCAGGCTGGCCTGCTGGCTCAGCTCGATGGTGACCATCTCCTCGACGGTCTCATCGAGGTTCGGCAGCTTGCTGCCGCCCCCGCCGTCGAAGCGGGGCAGGTCGCTGAGTTGCAGGCCGCCGGCGCCCCCGCTGCCGGCGTCGACGTCGGGAAGCTGCACGGCCATCTCGATGGGCCCGCCGCCGCCGATCGAGGGCATGGTGACCGTAGCGCGGTGCGAGGAGGGGTTGACCAGGGGGACCTTGCCCGTCACCGGCTCTTCCGCGGCGGTCACCTGCCCGGTGGCCGGGTCCAGCACGCGGTAGGAGCCGGTGATGTGGAAGTACGTCGCGCGGCCATCGAGGTGGCTGTAGTCGCCCGGCGGGAGGTAGAAGCCGCACAGCGCCGAGCTCTGCGCCGGTATGCTGCCGATCATCCCTCCGCTGGAGAGCTCCACGCCCTCGACACCGACCACCGTCACGCGGACGTCCTGCACCTCCAGCAGACTGGGATTCGCGATGACGAGCTGATCCTGGAAGCCGTCCTGCACGTCGTGCGGCACGGCGACCCACGGCGGAAGGAACGCCAGCTCCGGCTTGGGCACCGAAATCTGGAAGTCCATCGTCAGCTTGATCTCGTAGGTGTCCTCGATCGTGATCGGCGTGACCGTCCACTTGTACTTCAGCGGGACGGTCTCCATCACGATCTCGACCACGCCGGCGTTGCTCTGCGGCATCACCGTCACCACGTCCCGCATCGACGCGTGCCCCGGCGCCGTCAGGACGTAGTCGTACTCGCCGATCGCCACGTCCGTCAGCGAGGCCATGCCCGTCGCGTCGGTGACGATCTGGTAGTTGTCGTGGAACGTGGACGTCTCGCCGTCGCCGTAGTAGACCGTGGTCACGTCCCGGCTGACGAGCTGGATGCTCGCGTTGGTGACCTCCTCGCCGACGTCGTTGGTGACGCGGAAGCTCACCGAGCCCCGCGTGGCCGTGCTGACCTCGACGGTCAGGACCGACTGGGCCCAGCGCGTCCCGTCGGTGACGCGGATCGTGTCCACGTAGACGCCCGGGGCGACCGACTCCGGCGGCGTGATCACCGCCTCGATCAGCGTGCTCTCGCCGTTGGGCAGCGGGCCCTCGTCGGCGAGGGCGACCGCCACCCACGGCAGCGACTCCGGACCGAAGACCGTCAGCGACTCCGCCGGGCCCATGCCCGTGTTCGCCAGCGTCAGCGTGCGGCTGAGGATCCCGCCGGGGTTGACGCCCACGTCGATCTCCGCCGGAGACAGCTCCAGCCGTGCCGGCGGCGGGCCCGGCTGCCACGTGAACAGGTCCATGTAGATCGTCGCCCCCGCGGCCGGGCCGTCGGCCGTGCTGACGCTGATCCGGAACGACGCGGTGTCCGGCGCGTCGTCCGGCACCGTCACGGTCAGCGTCAGCGGGATCTTGGCCCCCCCGCCGAGCACGGTCGACGGCGTGTGGGCCAACTCGGCCGTGATGTTGTCCTCGGCCTGGTGGTCGTGGAATTCGATGGTCAGGCCGGTCAGCGCCCGGCCGGATTCGTTCACCAACCCGAACGTGTGAGAGAAGGTCCGGCCCTTGAGCGCCTGGACGTTCAGCGACCCGGGCGACAGGCTGATGCCGATGACGTCGAATTCCGCGTGCCCGCTGCTGGCGACGGGGTCGCCGATCAGGAAGGCATCGACGTTGAAGTGCCCCACGTCGCCGTAGGCCAGGGGGATCTCGAACTCGATCTCACCCAGGCCGTTGGTGGTCGTGTAGTACTGGCGGGTGCTGCTCTTGAACAGGTCCGAGCCGGTGACGAGGCCCGCGACGACCTGCTCGCCCTCGCTGAGCACCAGCATGACCTCCTCGCCGCCCTTGGCCACGCCGCTGGCGGAGACCACGCTGCCGGTGACCTCCACGGTCTCCCCGCGGCGGTACCATTCCTTGTCCACCGCCAGGTCGAAGTTCACCTGCTCGATGACGATCATCTGCTTGGCCGTGCCGGCGGTCTTGACCCCGTCGCCGGCGGTGACCTGGATCGTGTAATTGCCCGTGCCGAACGTGATCAGGTCGATCGACATCTCCCACTGGAGATTGTCCCAGTTGAAGGTCATGGGCTGATCGTCGACCACCACCGTCGTGCCGTCGTGGATCACCTCGCCGGTCTGCGGGTTGACGTGATACCCGCCGGCCTTTACGACTCGCCCGGTGACGGTCAGCCCGTCGTCGGGGGTGAGGTCGCGCCACGGCTCGCTGCCCCAGACGACCGTCGCGGTGACCTCGGCGATCTGGTTGGACAGCATCATCGGCGTGCCCAGCGTGTCGTCGGCGGCTGCCGGCAGCTTCAGATCCAGCTCGAAGTTGTCGTCGACCGCGAACGCGCCCTCGCCGACCAGGAAGTCGTTGTTGTCCTCGTCCTCCTCGTGGATCGAGTCCTTGACGTCGACCGACGCCGTGATCACGTGGTTCACCAGCGGCGTGGCGAGGGCCCGCCAGGCCACGGCGAACTCCAGCGTCGTGTTTCCCGTGATCGCCGGCAGCTCCTGCCGCGCGATCTCCTGCCCGTCCAGGTAGAGGGCGAACAGCGTCGTGTCCAACGTGGTCACCACCGAGAGGTTCGACACGCGGACCACGAACGCGACGTCCTGGCCGTAGTGAACGTTCGCCGGCAGCCAGGTCACCTCCGAAACCACCAGGTCCGGGTACAGGATGGTTACCTCGTCGATGTCCTCGGCGATCTCGTTGTTGGCCTCGTCGGCCTCGGGGACGACGTTGGCCTCGTCCACGACCACCGTGGCCGTGTGCTCCCCGGGCGTGGCGCGGGCCTGGACGGCCAGGTTCTGCGACGCCCCGGCGCCGAGGTACGTCAGCTCCCGGCTGCCGACGAATTCCCCGTCCAGATAGTAGCTCACGATGAACTTCCGCTCGACCGCCACCGAGCCGAGGTTCTGGATCGTCGCGTTCAGGTCGAAGGACGTGCCGTCCGACAGCACGGTCTCGCCCGGGGCGACCGCCAGCGAGGAGACCGTCAGGTCCGGCCGCAGGAGCGTGATCGTGGGCAGTGCGAGCGTCGCGTCGTTGTTGTCCTCCCCTCCGGCGGGGTCTTCGAGCACGACGCTGACGGGCCCGTCGGCCTCGACGCGGAGCGTGTGGTCGCCGGCCCGCGGGGCGAAGGAGAACGTCAGGTCCGCCGTCTCGTCGACGACCAGTTCGTTGACGTGCTTCTTGGCGACCTGCTCGTCGTCGACGTAGAGGCTCACCCAGAAGTCGAACGCGTCGGCCGTGCCGCGATTGGCGACCGTCGCCGAGGCCGAGATCGGCCGCTCGCCGCTGAGGGTGGTCTCCGGCAGGTCGCAGGTGAAGTCCTCGACGACGAGGTCGGGGAAGTAGATCTGCTGGAGCGTCAGGGCGGTGTCGGCGGCGTTGTTGGCCTCGTCGGTCTCGATGATGTTGTTCTGGATATCGTCGGCGACGGCGCGCAGCGTGTGCAGGCCCTTGGTCGCCGTCCAGTGGAAGGACACGTCCGTCCGCTCCCCGACCGCCAGCGTGCCGTGGGACAACTGGTAGCCGCGGTACTGCCCGTCGATGTAGAAGCCGACGAAGAAGCCCACCCGCGTCGGCCCGTTGCCGACATTGGCGATCGTCGCGGTGATGGTGACGTCGTCCCGTTCCTCGGGCTCGACCGGGGACCACGTGACCTCCTCGATCACCAGGTCCGCCCGCGTGTCCGCCACGGTGACCTCGCACGTCGCCGAACTGGACGCGCCGCGGTTGTCGGTCACCGTCAGCGTCGCCGTGTATGTGCCCGGCTCCTGGTAGGCGTGGCTGACCGTGCGGTGGCCGCTTGTGGCCCCGTCGCCGAAGCTCCAGGAGTAGGCGGTGACGAGCCCGTCGGCGTCGGCCGAGGCCGAGGCGTCGAACTCGATCGGCACGTCCCAGTCGCCGGCGTAGTCCCCGCCGGTGTCCGCCGACGGCGGGACGTTCACGATGAACTCCCGCGCGAGCTCGTTGCTCGCCGCGTCGGTCTCCGTCGCGTGCGTCGGCGAGACCACCGCCGTCACCGTCTGCGACCCCGCCGCGGCGGGCGTCCAGCGGATCGTCGCCTCGCCGGTCTCCCCGGCCGCGATGTCAAGGGCCCCCGACGTGCCCAGCAGCGTCCCGCCGGTGTCACCGGCGTAGAAGCTCACGGTCACCGTCGCGTCCGCCGGGCCGGCGTTGCCGATCGTGGCCGTCAGGTCCGCCCCGCGGTCCAGCACGGGCACCGCCGGGGCCGTGGCGATCGACACGACGCTGAGGTCCACCTCGGCGGTCGGCAGGCCGCTGCCCTCCGGCGACAGCGGGGACTCGTTGCCCGCCTCGTCCACGGCGGTGACGGCGTAGTGATAGGTCTGCCCGTCGATGAGGCCCTCATCCTCGAGGGCCAGGTCCGTCGTCTCGCCCAGCAGGACGTGGCCCGCGCCCGGCGTCTCGGTCCGGTAGACGCGGTAGCCGGCCAGGGCGACGTCGGTGACGGCCGACCACTCGACGGTCAGCCGCCCGCCGCTACGGGGGTCGATGACGGTGGGCATCGCCGGCGCGGCGGGAGGCGCGCGGTCCACGATCACCGTGCGTGCGAGGAAGTGCTCGTTGGCGCCGTAGTCCACGGCCGTGGCGCGGAGTTCCCAACCGCCTTCATTGACGGCGTCGGTGTCCCACACCGCCGAGCCGATCCACCGCGAGCCGTTGCGGACCGCGGCGACCTCGTCGACAAGCGTCCAGTTGCCCGTCCCGGCCGGGGCGGCCTCGAAGACGAACGACTGCACGCGGACGTTGTCCGTCGCCGACGCCGACAGCTCCACCTGCCCGCGATGGTACGTGTCGTCGGCGGGCGTGAAGACGGTGACCGTCGGGGGCGTGGTGTCCGGCAGCGGCTCGGCGTCCACTCCCGGCGACGCAGGCGAGGCGTTCCCCAGGTTGTCCACCGAACGGACCGTGTACGTATAGAGCACGCCGCTGTGGACGCTCGTGTCGATGTAGACCGTGGACGTCGTCGAGACGACCATCTCGGCCGGGGCGCCGTAGGCGGAGCGGTACAACTCGTAACGGTTCAGGTCGCTGTCGCCGACGGGGTCCCACGCGACGACGAGCCGGACCTCACCCGGCGTGGCCCGGAGCCCTTCCGGCACGGCCGGGGGCTCGCGGTCCACCAGGTAGGTTCGCTCCATCGCCGTGCTGTTGCCCTCGCCGTCGGCGGCGGTGACGCGGACGCGGTACTCGCCGCTGGGGATCCCGGAGACGTCCCAGGCGACCTCGTCGGACGCCCCCGACGCGATCGTCTGCCACGTCACCCCGTCGTCGGCGGTGTACTCGAAGCCGTAGGCCGTCACGCCGACGTTGTCCGTGGCGGTGACAGCCAGCTCCAGCGTCGTCGCGACGCGCGTCCCGGCCGCGGGGGTCAGCGAGACGATCTGCGGGGCGGTCACGTCGTCGGTCGGCGTGGCGGACGCCTCGGCCGACGCCGCCGACTCGTTGCCCACCTGGTCCAGCAGGACCAGCACGTAGTAGTACGGCTGCCCGACGGCCACGTTGCGGTCGGTGAACCGCGTCTGGGTCATCAAGCCGTTGATCGGCTGGTACGGCCCGCCGGCGACCTCGGAGCGGTAGAGGCGGTAGTAGGCGAAGTCCGTCTCCGGCGCCTCGGGCCAGGCGAGCACGACGGCGAACTCGGCGTCCTCGGCCGTCAGCGGCTGCGACGCCGGCGGCGTGTTGTCCACCAGGTAGGTCTGCGTCCGCGTGCCGACGTTGCCGGCGGCGTCCGTCGCCGAGACCCGGACCGCGACCTCGCCGTCGGGCAGGGCGGTGGTGTCCCACTCGGCCGAGGCGGTCGGCCCGGAGGCGATGAGCTCCCACGGCGCCGTGTTCAGCGAGTACTCGAAGGTGTAGCCGGTCACGCCGACCACGTCGGTCGCCGCGGCGGTCAGCGTGGCCAGCCCGCGGACCTTCGCCCCGTTGCCGGGCGCCAACGAGCTGATCGCCGGCGCGGTCGTGTCCGGGATCGTCGGCAGCGGCGCCGAGAGGGCGTTGTCCGTCTCGTCGGTCTCGGCCACGCGGCCGCGGGAGTCGGCGTAGGCGGAAGCGGTGTGGTCTCCCGGCACGGCCGACCAGGTGCCCGAGACCTCCGCCGTCGCCCCCGAGGCCAGGCCGGGGACGGCCGCTTCGCTGACCGTCACGCCGCCGACGCTGAGGACCACGTGGAACGGCCGGACCGTCCGGCCGCCATTGTTGGCGACCGTGGCGGTGAACAGCACGTCGTCGGTGTCGGTGATCGCGCCCGGGGCCCAGGTCAGGTCCGAGATGTAGAGGTTCGCCGGGGCGACCGGCGGCAGGACGATGGACTCGACGTTGTTGCCCTCGTCGGACTCCGGCACGGCGGAGTACTCGTCGGCTACGGCGCTGACCGTGTGCGGGCCCGGCGTGGCCGTCCAGGTCGCCTGGATGTCGGCGGACGCCCCGCCGGCCAGCCCGCCGGTGATGGTGGTCCGCCCGATGGCCACGCCGTCCATCACGATCCGGACGCTGAAGTCCCGGTCGGTGGCGTCGTCGGTGTTGGTGACCGTGGCGGTGAAGGTGATCGTCTCGCCGTCGACGATGTCGGCCGGGACCCACTCTATGTTCGTGACCTCCAGGTCCGGCGCCATCACCGGCGGCGTGGTCTCGGTGCGGTCGTTGTTCGCCTCGTCGGCCTCTTCGATGGCGGCGTTCGGGTCGGCCACCACGCGGACGTCATGGGCGCCCGGCGTGGCCGTCCAGGTGTGCTCCGCCGTGCCGGTTGTCCCGCCGGCCAGGCCGGCGGCGATCGCCGCCGTGCCGATCGCCACGCCGTCGACCTCGAAGAGCACCGCGATGTCCCGCACCGTGTCCTCGCCGGCGTTGGCGACGGTGGCGGTGAAGGTGACGGTCTGTCCCTCGTGCATCTCGGTCGGGTCCCAGGCGATGTCCGCGACCTCCAGGTCGGCGGCGAGGACCTCCGGCAGCGTGGCGCTCAGCGTGTTGCCCGCGACGGGCTCCTCGACGACCTCGGCCAGCGGATCGACCGTCGCCGTGGCCGGGAACTCGCCCGGGCGGGCCTGCCAGACCGCGTCGGCCGTCGTGGTCGCGCCGGCGGCCAGGCCGCCGGGAATCTCCACGCGGGCCAGCAGGCTGCCGTCCACCGCGATGTCCACGTGGAACGCCCGCACCGTGGTCGCGCCGACGTTCTCGATCGTCGCAGTCAGCAAGACCGCCTCGCCGTCGGCGGGTTCGGCCGGCAGCCAGGCGAGGTCCGTCAGGGCCAGGTCCGCGGCCGGGACGCTCACGACGGAGGAGGTCGCCTCGTTGTTGGCCTCGTCCGGCTCGATGACGTCCCCGGTCTCGTCCACGACGGCGCGGACGGTGTGATCTCCGGGCAGGGCCGTCCAGATCATCTCCACGTCGGCCGTCTCGCCGTCGCCCAGGCCGGGCAGGTCCACGCGGCTGTGGAACGCGCCGTCCACCTCGAACCGCACCACGAACGCCCCGGCCGGGATGTCCCCGACGTTGGCGACGCTCGCGGTGAAGACCGCCTGCTCGCCGTCGGCGGGGGGCGTCGCCGGAGGCGTGACGGCCTGGACGGTCAGGTCCGCCGCCAGCACGTGCGGCAGGGCCTCGGTGAGGCTGTTGTTCGTCTCGTCGGCCTCGGCGAGCTGGGCCTGGTCGTCGGCGGCGACGGTCAGATCGGCCGCGTTGGGCATCGCCGCCCAGGCATGCTCGACGGTCGCGGTCGCCCCGGCGCCGAGCCCGGTGATCGTCCGCCGCCCGAGGAACTGCCCGTCCACCGCGAAGGCCACCGTGAAGGCCCGCAGCGTCTCGCCGCCGACGTTCTCGACCGTCGCGGTGAAGGTGACCGGCTCGCCGGCGACCGGCTCGGCCGTGTCCAGGACGACGTCGGTGACGCGGACGTCCGGGGCCGCGACGGCCGGCAGGTTGCCGGTCAGCTCGTTGTTGGCCTCGTCGCTCTCGGGCACGTCGCCGGGCTCGTCCGCGACGACGCGGACCGCGTGCTGGCCCGGGCGGGCGGTCCAGGTCTGCTGAACCGTCACGGACTCCCCGGCGTCGAGGGCGCCCTCGTACGTCGGCCGGCCGACGACCTGCCCGCCGACCTCGAAGAGCACCTCGAACGCCCGATCGGTATCGTCGCCGGCGTTCAGGATCGTGGCGGTGAAGGTGACGGTCTCCCCGTCGCGGACGGCGGCGGGGTCCCACGCGACGTCGGTGACGGTCAGGTCCGGTGCGAGTACCTCCGGCAGGGCCAGGGAAGCGGCGTTGTTGCCTTCGTCGGCCTCGTCAACCGCGGCAGCGGGGTCGGCCGTCACCTCGACGGTGTGCAGCCCCGGCGTGGCGGTCCAGGTGGCCTGGACGGCCCGCGACCCGCCGGCGTCTATCCCGCCCGACAGCGTCTCCAGGGCCAGCGGCTCGCCGTCGATGTGGAACGCGACCGCCACGTCGCGCCCCGTGGCCGCGCCGAGGTTGCCGATGTGGGCCGTCAGCGTCACCAGGTCGGAGTCCTGGATCGTCGCCGGCAGGAAGTCGATGCCCTCGACCGTAAGGTCCGAGGCGGGCACGGCCGGCAGGGCGGCGTCGCGGGCGTTGTCGGCCTCGTCGAGCTCGAAGACCGCGTCGCCATCGTCGGCCGTCGCCGTCAGCGTGTGCGTGCCGACCGCCGGCGTCCAGGCCAGGTCCACCCACGCCGACTGCCCGGCCGGCAAGGGCGATCCCAGCGTGGCCACGCCGATCGAGGTTCCGTTGATCCGGAACCGCACGCCGACGCCCGCGGGCGCGGCGGCCGTGCCGGCGTTGGTGAGCCTGGCCGAGAGCGTCGCGGCGACGCCGTCGGTGAAGGCCTCGCCCGGCCAGGCGAGCTCGTCGATCACGAGATTGGGCCCAAGCAGGTCGATGGGTGCGGCGGTGATGTTGTTGGCCTCGTCGGTCTCCGGCTGGGTGGCACCTTCGTCGGTGACCAGCAGCAGGAAGTGCGGCCCGCCGGCGGTGTCGGGGATGAAGGCCGGCTCGGTGACCGTGTAGCTGCCGCCGGCGGCCAGCGGCGAGGCGTCGGGCGCGTCGGCCTCGGCCAGCAGGATATCGCCGGCGTCGAGCTGCTCGTCCTGGGAGAGGTAGACGCGGTCGGTCCACAGCCGCAGCGCCTCGGCGGGGCCGTGATTGGTGACCGTCCAGGTCAGGTCCACGAGTTGCCCGAATGCCGCGTCGGCGGGCACGTCGGTCGCCGCGATGGTCAGGTCCGGCTGCGAGCCGCCGGTGGCGGTGGTGCTCGCCAGCACGCGATCCCGCCCCTCGGGGGCGTTCTGGCTGAACGCCTCGATGCCGATGTCGAAGCTCTCGGCGGCCGGAACGTTCAGGTCCGGCGTGACCTCCACGCGGAGGCTGATTTCCTCGCCGGCGCCCAGCGGGCCGACGGTCCAGCCGGCGGGCATGATGACCGGGCCGAAGGGCGTCCAGACGGCCCCGCCGGGGAAGGTGACCTGCTCGGTCACGTCGTTGCCGCCGACGGCGGCGTCGTAGTACCGCACGGCCCAGCCGGGGATGCCTTCGTCGCCGACGACCTGGAACGCCTCGGCGTTGTCGCGGTCGTTCTGGATCTTCACCACGTAGGACGTGGTCGTCCCGGAGGCGACGCTCGCGGCGGCGGTCTGGCCCGCCCCGGTGTCGTTGTACAGGTCGTCGCCGACGAACCCGGCGTCGGCATCGTGGCGGATCAGGGCGTCCGGCTGGGTGGTCAGGACGAAGATCGGCACGGCGAGGAGGTTGTTGGCCTTGTTCAGCTCGGTCTGGCTGCCCTCGGCGTCGGCGAGGAACAGCAGGTACCGCGTGCCCGTGCCGACCTCGTACCCGACGGTCACATTGGCGCTGCCGGTATAGCCTGCCCCGCCGGCCAGCGGCGTGTGCGACGCGGCGTCGTACGCGGCGGCCATCGCGTCGTCGGCGCTGAGCGTGGGGTTGTCGGAGATGAAGACGGCGTCGAACCAGTCGGCCTCGGCGTCGAGGTCGCCTTCGTTGGTGACGTTCCAGGCGACCGATACGGTCTGCCCGAGCACGACTACGGGCGGGACGCTGTTGGGCGAGACGGCCAGGTCTGTAGGCGCGTCGCTGGCCAGGAACCGCACCGTGCCGTCCCCGCCGTTGGCGTTGCCGTCGTACCCCGTGCCGCCGGCAACGCTGACGTTCTCTTCGGGGAAGTCCAGCAGGTCCCAGGTGTGGACGGCAACGCGCCCGCCGCCGCCCCCGCCGCCGTTGGTGTCCGACGAGCCGCCATCGGCCTCGATGGTCCCGCTCCCGGTCAGCGTTCCGGCATCGATCCGCACGCCGCCGCCGCTGCCGGCCCCGCAGTACCACCCGCCGCTGACGTAGGAGGCGTTCTGCCCGTCGGCGCGAATGAGCCCGTCGAGCGCGAACGTGCCGGCGACGATCCGCACGAGCCCGCCGCCGTCGCCGCCGCCGCCGGCGCCCGGATAGCCCGCCCCGCCGGAGCCCGGCTCGTTGGGGTTCAGCGGGTCGCCATATGCGGCGTTCGGCGCGCCGCCGGCCTGACCGCCCAGCCCGCCGTAGCTGCCGCCGGACCACCGTGCCGAGCCCCCCGTCTGCGTCAGCGGGTGCGTCCAGCCGGGATCGCCCTGGCGGTAGCCGCGGTAGCTCACGTCGATCCGCGCTCCGGCGGGCAGCTCGAAGACACCGGGCACGGTCATATCCAGGCTGTAGACGGTCGCGGTGGTCGTCTCGCGGTGCGTCAGTGTCACGTCGCCGCTGACCAGCAGGTCGTCGGCGCGGATCGGGAGGTTCTCGTGATGCGGCCAGACCGTCACGCCGGGGCCCTCGATGACCAGCAGGTCGGCCTCGAAGGCGGCGCTGTCGGCGATGCCCAGCGGCGTCACCGAGCCGGCGTTGTGCCCGGCGGTGGCCTGGCTGATCCGCAGCATCTCCCGCCCGCCGGTGTCGTGGAGGTATACCGTACCGGGCGCGCCGGCATGTCCGGGGGCGTTCCCGCCGTGGCAGGTGATCCGGTCGGCGTCGAACGCCATCGCGTCGTAGACGACCGCGATCCGCCCGCCGCCGCCGCCCCCGCCGCGGCTTTGGTCGGCGGCGCCGCCGTCGGCGGCGATGCGCCCGATGCCGGTCAGCATGTCGACGTCCAGGCGGATGCTCCCGCCGGCCCCCGCACCGTTGTGGAACCCGCCACTGACGTACCAGGAGTTCTGCCCATCGGCCAGCAACTCGCCGTCCAACTCCACCCGCGGCGCCGTCAGCAGCACCACGCCGCCGCCGTGCCCGCACTGGCCCCCGCCGTAGCCGCCCGCCCCGGGCAGATGCGGGTCGCGGTAGTCCTCGTACACGTCGTTCGGAGCCCCCGCGCCGCCGAGACCGCCGTGGCTGCCGCCGGACCAGTTCGCGCCGTCGTAGTCGGCCCCGCCGGCGGTCGTGTTGCCGGCCGTGTAGCCCGGCCGGGCGCTGCGGTAGCCGCGGCCCGAGACGTCGATCCGCGAGGCGGCATCGACGGTCACCAGCGCCTCGGCCTCAATCTCGAGGGTGAAGACCTCGCTGGTGGTGGTCGTCCGGTGGGTCAGCACGGCCCCGTCGAGGACGTGGAGTTCCTCGACGCGGATGGGCATGTCGGCATGCTCGGGCGTAACCAGCACGCCGGAGCCGCTGACGACCAGCTTCCGGACCGCAATCTCGCTCTCGCCGGGCATCCCCAGCCGCGTCCACATGCCGGCCGACGAGCCGTGGCTGTGGACGCGAAGCTCCTCGCTGCCGTCGCCGCCGACCAGGTACACCGTCCCCGGCGAGCCGTGGCCCCGTTGACCCCAGCCGCCGCGGGATGTGACGGATGCGGCAAGGTCGAAGCCGGCCGCGTCGTCGTAGTAGAGGGCCAGGCGCCCGCCGCCCCCGCCGCCGGCGGAGCCGGCGGCCCCGCCATCGACCGAGATGACGCCGGAGCCGGTCAGCACGCCGACGTCGATCCGGACGGCGCCGCCGGAACCGCCGCCGTTGTACCAGCCGCCGGTGTGGTACTGCGTGTCCCGGCCGTCGGCGCGAATGGAGCCGTCCAGCTCGATCCGCGGGGCGGTCAGGCGAATCAGCCCACCGCCGTGGCCCGCCGTCGACGGCTCGCCGTACCCGCCCGAGCCCAGCTCGTTCGGGTTGCGGAAGTCCCCGTAGAGGGCGTTGGTGGTCCCGTAGCCGTACCCGCCGTAGCTGCCGCCGGACCATGCGCCGCCGGTATGCAGCGTCGCCCCGCCCGTCTGTGTGTTGCCGATCGTGTAGGCGTCCCGGGCCGAGACGTACCCCCGCCCGGTCACGTCGATCGCCGACGCCGCGTCCACCCGCACCAGCTCGTTGGCGGTCAGCAGCAGCGAGTATTCCCGCGTCGACGTCGTGTTCCGCGTGGTCAGCACCGCCCCGTTCTCGACGATCAGCTCATCGACGGTGATCGGTACCTGCTCCCACGTCGCGGCGACGACGTCCGAGCCGGTCAGCACGAGGCGCCCGACGGCCAGCTCGGTCTGCCCGGGCCCGCCCAGGAAGGTCCACCGGTCGGACGAGACGCCGCGGCTGTCGATGCGGAGTTCCTCGGTCCCGCCGGTCTGACTGAGATAGATCGTCCCGGCCGAGCCGTCGGGGTCGTCGCCGGTGCCGGGGGCCACGGCGAGACGGTCGAAGTCGAAGCCTTCCGCCTGGTCGTAGTACACGGCCAGGCGTCCTCCGCCACCGCCGCAGTCGGCGGAGCTGGAGCCCCCGTTGGCGGAGACGGCCCCGGCGCCGGTGAGATAGCCGACGTCCAGCCGGACGCCCCCGCCGCTGCCGCCGGCGTTGTAATAGCCCCCGTTGACGTACCATGCGTTCTGGCCGTCGGCATCGATGCCGCCGTCCAGCGCCAGCGTCCCGGCCGAGACACGGGCCAGCCCGCCTCCGGCGCCGCCGCCGTTGACGTGCCCCATGCCCCCCGAGCCCAGTTCGTTCGGGTCGCGGAAGTCGCCGTAGACCTCGTTGGCGCCCGCGCCGCCCCCGCCGTAGCCGCCGTAGCTTCCGCCGGACCACAAGCCCTGGTGATGGCTGCCTCCGGCGGTCGTGTTGCCCAGCGTGTAGCCCACCGGGTAGCCCATCCGGTAGCCGCGGGCCGAGACGTCGATCGCGCTGGCCTCATCGATCCACAGCAGCCCGGCCACCGACAGTTCCAGGCGGTGCTCCGTGCCGGTCGTCGTGGCCGGATGGGTGACGGTCGCGCCGTCGGTCAGCGTGAGGCTGGCCAGGGCATGCGGGCCGGCGAGGGTCAACTCGGACCCGGCCAGCAGGACGTGTCGGCCCTCGCAGGTCGCGTCGCCCTCGGCGAGCGTCAGGTTCGTGGCGATCAGGGCCGCGTCGTGGGCGTCCTCAGCCTCGCCGTCCGTCCCGTCCCGGTCGGAGTCCATCGCGAGCGAGCCGTCGGCGGTCAGCACGTCCGGCCCGAGCGTCAGCGTGTAGATGTCCGCGCCGGTCAGGCCGGTGAAGTCCAACTCGTACCGCTGGCTGCCCAGCCGCGTGACGGCCGAGACTGACACCGGCGTGCCCGCCGAATCCGTCAGCGTCACGTCCGCCGGCGTGAAGCTCGACGGGTCAATCGCCTCGGTGAAGACCAGTTCCAGGCGGTCCAGGCGCGCCCCGGCCGGCCCGGTCGCCCACAGCCGCGCCACCCGCAGCCCGGGGTCGGGCGCCTGGAGCAGGAAGTCGTCGGCGACGGTGTCGTCTCCGGCCTCGCCGCGGACGCCGTCGGCGTCCTGGTCCATGGCGTTGCCGGCCGGGTCGTAGACCTCCGGGCCGATCCGCAGCGCGTGGACGCCGCCGCCGTTGAGCGGCTCGAAGGCGGCCCGGTAGTCGGTCCCCCCACCGGTGATCTCATTGACGGCTCCGCGCACGGTGCCACCGGGCAGGACCACCTGGATGTCGTCGGCGGTCAGCGTGGCCTCGTCGAGCGGCTCGCTGAAGATCAGCGTGCGGCGGAAGTACGGCGCCAGGACGGTCTGCGGCGTCTCCAGCAGCCGGGGGCCGACGGTGTCGATGGAGATCGGCAGCGTCTCGTCGTGGGCCTCGCCGATCCACGGCTGGAAGTGGACGGCCACGGTGTAGTTTCCGTCGGCCAGGGGCGTTGCGGGGGTGAACGCGTAGGTGTCGCCGACGGGCACGTCGCGGGTCTCGTCGATCTCGCCGTCGCCGTCGAAGTCGATCTCGATCCGCCCGGGCTTGCTGACGGCCACGTCGAACGTCGGCGTCGGGTCGTTGGTCAGCTCGTCGCAGTCGGACTGCCCGTGGTCGCTGGCGGCCTGGAGGTCCAGCGCCAGGTCGGTGGCGACGACCGTCGCCGACAGCGGGTCGCTGGCGTAGTCGGTCCCGCCGCCGAGGAGATTGTCGGCCACGTCGCGAACGCCGTCGGCGTCGATGGCGAGGCGGACGTGGTCCTCCGGCAGCGGGGCAGTGAGGTCCAGGCGGGCAACGCGGGCGCCGGCATCGTAGGCGATCCCGCCGACCAATCCCGTCAGGTCGCTCTCGTTGCCGTCGTCGAACGTCCCGTCGCCGCCGGCGGCGGTCAGCGTGTAGTGGGCGGGCGTGGCCGCCCGGGCGGCGTCGAGGCCGTTGACATCGGTGTAGAGCACGGCCAGGGCCATCCGCTCGACGGGCGCGGCCTGGCCTGTACAGCCCGGCCGGGCCGAGCCGCCGCCCCGCCCGCCGTGGCGCCCTGCGGGGGTGCTGTCCATGAGCGTGCTGCCCGAGGCGTCGTCGAGGCGGTGGAGGGCGACCAGGCCCGGCTCGTCGCCGGTGAGCGCGGCCGAGAGGTCCGCCTGGATGTCCGCCGTCTGGCGTGCGACGTTCCAGACACGGAACTCGTCGATCCGCCCGCGGAAGCCCGCCCCGCTGCCCATGTGCGTGCTGTCGCCGGACCCGAGGGCCCAGTACTGCCCATAGCCGTGCTCGGTCGGGCTTCTGCGGTCGCCCGTGACGGTCTGAGCCGAGGGCAGGCCGTCGAGCAGGCCGTCGAGCGTCTGGGTGGCGGCGTCGTACCGAACCGCCGCGTGGTGCCATTGGCCAAACTGCACGCTGCCGAGGCTCACCGCGGGCAGTTCCCAGACGCGGGCCTTGACCTCGCCGGAGGAGAGGACCTCCAGATGGCTCGCGTGCCAGCCGGAGCTGATGCTCTGCTGGCCGCGCTCCGAAACGATCACCCCGGCGGCGTCGGGGCGGAACCAGACCTCCAGCGTGACGCTCTCGTCAGGGAACGCGCCGGTCAGGTCGCCGGTGAGGGCGTAGTCCCCGCCATCGAAACTCAGGGCCGCCCCCGCCCAGGCGTCGGCGACGACCGGGCCGAGGGTGTCGATGGTCAGGCCCGTCGCTTCCGTCATCGCCGTGCCCACCCACGGCGTCAGCCGGGCCGTCAGCGTCCGCGGCCCGTCGCCGAGGTCCACGGGCGCCTGCACGTCGTAGGTGCCGGGCGAGGCGGCGTCGACACCGGCGTCGTACGTGCCGTTGCCGTCGAAGTCCACGTCGATCCGCCCGGGCTTGTCCACCGTGACCTCGAACACAGGGCGGACGACGTGCGTGATGTCGTCGCCGGCGTGGCCGGTATCGCTGGCGGGCGAGAGGACGACGCCCACCGTGGGCAGGAAGCTCTCGACCTCGAGGGAATCGCTGAGGAAGTCCGTGCCGTCGCCGAGGGGGTTGCCCGCGAGGTCGGTCACGGTGGCCGTGCCCAGCACGCCGACGCGGTAGACCTCGTCGGTCAGCGGCGGGTCGATGGCCAGCAGGGCCGACTGGGCAGCGGCGTCGAAGCTCACCGACGCGATCGAGGCCGACAGATCGACCTCGTTGCCGTCGCCGAACGTGCCGTCCCCGCCGCTGGCGGCCAGCGTGTAGTTGGCCGGGTCGCCCGCGGAGGTCTGGTCCGCGCCGCCGAGGTCGTCGTAGGCGACGCGGATCTGCCGGTGCGGCAGGGCGGCGGTCGATCCGGCCCACCGCGGCGCGGCCGAGGGGTTGTAGCCGCCGAGCCGTGCGTGGATGGCGTCGGGGCCGCAGTCGGCAACGCCGCCGGTGCCCTCGTCGAAGTGCCAGCAGGCGGCGAGGCCGGGCTCATCGCCGACGGCCCGGAGGCTGCGGTACGTGTAGATCTCCCCGCCGTCTCGGGCAACGCTCCAGACGCGGACTTCGGCCATCCGCCCGGCGAAGAACGTATCGTAGGTGCTTCGCCCGCCGATGCGTAGGGCATCGTAGGCGTCGTGGAAGCTCGGGTAGTCGAAGATGGCGCCGGAGCCGTTGTACGTGTGCCCGAGCTGCCCGTTGATATACGTATGCACGAGGCCGGCATCGTAGCTGACGGCGACGTGCGTCCAAACGTTCTGCGGGGCGATCAGGCCGGTGTCCACCCAGGTGAAGCCGGGGCTGTTGTTGCTGAACGCCCACTGGATGCGCCCGTTGCCGCGGCGGGCGAGAAGGTACTCGCCCTCGCGCCCGACGATCACCCCCTGCCCGTTGCTGCCCGAACCGGGGCCGGTCGGGTAGATCCAGGCCTCCAGCGTCAGCGTGTCGGTCATCTCCAGGCCCGGGTGCTCCAGGGCCTCGACGAAGTCGTTGACGCCGTCAAACGCCAGCGAAGCCCCGGGCTCGACGCCCGCGACGGTCGGGCCGGTGCGGTCGACCTCCAGTTCCGCGACGTAATCGTCGCCGAAGCCGTCCCGGTCGGCGTCCAGCGGCCCGGCGGGATTGTGCAGGCCGGTCGCGGCGTCGCTGACGAGGCGAAGCTGATACAGCCCCTCGGCCAGCGGCTCGGCCCAGGTCAGAACGACCTCCGTCTCCCCGGCCGTGTAGGAGGGCGTGACCGCGATCTCCGTGTCGTCGCCGCCGCCCGGCAGGCGGTTGGCACCCAGGTGCGTCAGGGAATAGTTGGCCGGGTCGTTCGCCGTCGCGGCGTCCACCGCGGCCGAGAGGGTCACCGTGATCTGCGTGACGTCGGCCGCGCCGGTGACGGCCGAGGGGTCCGTCTGAAGAACGTAGGGGCCTTCGGGCGTGGTGTCCCGCAGGACGAACGTGCCGTCGCCGCCGCTGTTGTCGCCTGCGCCGGCAGCGACGGAAACGTTGGCGGCCGGCAGGCTGATGGCGTCGGCGAACTCGATGGCGACGCGTCCGCCGCCTCCCCCGCCGCCGTAGGTGACCCCGCCGTCGCCGCCGTCGGCGGAGATCGTTCCGGTCCCCGCGACGGTGCCGGCGGTGATCCAGACCGACCCGCCCGAGCCCCCGCCGGAGCGGTCGCCCGAGACGCCCCTGCCGTCGGCGGTGATCTCGCCGTCGTGGGTGAACGTGCCGGCGACGTCGATACGGATGGCCCCGCCGCCGTGCCCGCCGTCGGAAATGTCGCTGCTGCCGCCGGAGCCGAGGCTCGTCGGGGCGTCGGCCGAGCCGTACGTCGGCCCTGTCCGCCGGGGGTCGCGGTAGTTGGCCAGGCCGCCCGGCCCGCCGTGGCTGGCGCCGGGGGCGCCGTACCCGCCGCCGTGCAGGCCCGCGCCGGGCCCGACGCCGGGCATGTCGCCGCCGGCCGCCCCGCGATAGCCGTACCCGTCGGCGTACAGCCTCGCGCCGGCTCCCACGGTCATCTCCCCGGCCTCGATCGTCACGCCCTCGCCGGCCCACAGGCCGCTCACCGGCCCGTCGGTGTGCCGGGAGGCGCACGGCACCCGGGCGTTCTCGCCGATGGCCAGCAGGCCGTCGACGGTCAGCGTCGACCCGCCGCCGAGTCGCAGGTGCCCGTCGTCGGGAATGCTCAGCGACCCGACATGCACCGAGCTTCCCGCCACCAGGTCGAACGCGCCGATCGCCGTGACCGCCCCGTTGGCCAGGCCGCGGTCCACGATCGCAATCGTGCCCGACTGGCCCTCGCCGTAGCCGCCCCCCGCGCCGTTGGCGGTCGTCCCGTCCGCGCCGGTCCAGCCGGACAGGTCGTCGGCGTGGACGGCGATCCGCCCGCCGGCGCCCCCGCCTGCGTAGACGGTCGCCAACCCGCCGTCGGCGGAGAACGTGCCCGCCCCGGCGAGCGTGTCGGCGGCGACCCAGATGGACCCGCCGGCCCCGCCGCCGGCCTCGCTCTCGTAGGCGTTGGCGCCGTCGGCGGTGATCTCGCCGTCGAAGGCCAGCAGCCCCGCGACGTCCAGGCGGATCACCCCGCCGCCGGCGCCGCCCCGGCTGTTGCCGTTGCTGTCCGTGCCCCCTCCGCTGCCGGGCCGGGCCGGCGCCAGGACCGAACCGTACGCCGGCTCGCCGTAGAGGCGGTCGTAGTAATGCGTCATGCCGCCGACGCCGCCGTGGCTGCCGCCCGGGGCACCCGTGCCCGCCCCGGCCGAGCCGCCGCCCGGACCCGCGCCGCGCTGGAACTGGCCCTGCCCGCCGGCATAGCCGCGCCCGTCGGCGACGATCCGCGTCCCGGCCGGGAGGGTCATCGACCCGGCGGAGATCGCCACCCCCTCGCCGGCCCAGACGCCCCCGGCCTGCTCGGTAAGGTTCCTGCCCTCGGCGATGATCGTCGCGCCGGCGCCGACATCGAAGTGCCCGTCCACGGTCACCGACGAGCCGCCGCCGAGGTACAGGTACCCGTTTTCGGCGAGCGTGACCGTCCCGGCGTGCCAGGCTTCGCCCTCGCCCAGCCGGAAGGTCTGCGGCAGCGTCGCGGCGTGGTTGGCGACGGTGGTGTCGAAGAACGCCAGCGTGCCCGTCCCCCCGGTGCCGTAGCCGACCGCCCCGCCGGCGACCGAGGAGTCCGCGATGCCCGTGTAGGCCGACGCGTCCTCGTAGTACACCGCGATGCGCCCGCCCGCGCCGGTGCCGCCGCGGTCGTCGAGGCCGGCGTCGCCGCCGATGGCGGTGAACGTCCCGGCCCCGGCCAGCACGTCGGTGGTCACCCAGATCGACCCGCCGGCGCCGCCGGCGCCGTCGTCACGCCCGGCCGTGCCGTCGGCATCGATCCGCCCGTCGAGGGTCAACGTCCCGTCGACGATCAGCCGGATGGCCCCGCCGCCGTGGCCGCCGTAGTCGTCTCCATGGTCGCTGCCGCCGCCGGAGCCGGGCGTCGTCGGCTCGAACGGGTCGCCGTAGGCCTCCCCGCCGTACACGCGGCCGTGCCAGTGGGAGACCCCGCCGCCGGCGCCGTGGCCCCCTCCGCCGCCGCCGTGGCCGGTGGCGGCATCTCCGCCGCCGGGACCGAGGCCGGGCACGTACGTCGACTGCCCGCCAAGGTAACCCCGCCCGCCGGCGGTGATCCGCCCCCCGGCCGCGACGGTCACGTCCCCGGCGTCGATCGTCACGCCTTCGCCGGCCCATTCGCCGCCGACCTGCCCGTCGATGTTCGCCGCCGGGCAGACCAGCGCGGCGCCCTCGCCGATCGACAGCAGGCCGTCCAC
Organism: uncultured Planctomycetaceae bacterium; assembly: GCA_964385465.1. Lineage (GTDB taxonomy): Bacteria > Planctomycetota > Phycisphaerae > SM23-33 > SM23-33 > CAYLPJ01. Next base: position 219,255 of record CAYLPJ010000001.1, read on the forward strand.
CGTCAGCGTCCCGCCGGCGGGCATGGATACGCCGGCGGCGTCGCCGAGAGTGATCGAGGCGAAATGCGTCTCGTCGGGCGAGAGGGTGTACCGCTGGAGCACCGTCAGCGCCGGGCGGGCGCCGCTGAGGTCGTAGAACCCCGCCGTGCCGGTCCCGCCCGTGCCGTAGCCGCCCCCCCCGGCGACCGTGGAGGACTCGAAGCCGGCGAAGGCCGAGGCGTCGTCGTATTCGACGATCAGCCGCCCGCCGCCGCCCCCGCCGCCGTAGGGATACTGGGCGTCTCCGCCGCGAGCGGTGAAGCTGCCCGCCCCGGCGAGGGCGTCGGTCGTCACCCAGACCGATCCGCCCGATCCGCCGCCGCCCTCGTCGTTGTGCCACGCGTCCCCGCCGTCGGCGCCGATCCGCCCGTCCAGGATCAGCGTCCCGCCGACGCGGAGGCGGATCGCCCCCCCGCCGTCGCCGCCGTAGTCGTTGTCGTCGCTGCTGCCGCCGGAGCCCAGCGTCGTCGGCTCCCGCGCCGAGCCGTACTCCGGCCCACCGTGGGCTCTTTTCTGCCAGTTCGAATGTCCGCCCGTCCCGCCGTGGCCGGCGCCGGCGGCGCCGTGGCCCTTGCCCGCCTCCCCGGCGCCCGGGCCGGAGCCGCTGGAATACGCCGCCGTCGCGCCGGGGTAGCCCTGCCCATCGGCGGAGATCGCACTGGAGCCGTCCACCAGCACGTCGCCGGCCACCGTCAGGTCCAGGCCGGCTTGCGAGCCGGGCGAATGCGTCAGCACCGCCCCGTCGATCAACTGAACCGACGCGAACGCGTGCGGGCCGTCCACCGTCACCGTCGCGCCGACGATGCAGATGTCCTGGTCCTCGTACGCCAGGTCGTCGGCGGCGATGATCGTCTCGGCCGTGAAGACCGTGTCGGCGTCGTAGGCGGCGAAGGTGAATTCCTCGGCCGCCATGGCGTTGCCGGCCAGATCGGTCACGTCCGGGCCGACGGTGACGCCGTACTCGCCCCGGGCGGCCTGCGCGGGCAAGTCGATCTGGAACCCGTTGCCGCCGAACTCGGTGACGGCCGTGGCCGCGACGGACCCGCCCGGGCCTGCGATGGCGACGTCGGCGGCGGTGAAGCTGTCGGGGTCGATGGCTTCGTCGAACGTGACGGTCACGCTGTCCAGCGCGTCGGCGCGGAGGTCGACGGGCCCGACGGGCGTGAAGTCCGATGTCGCCGGCGGGTCGGTGTCGAGCGTCAGGGGCAGCGGCGGGCTGTCGGGGCTCTCCTCGGCGCCGTCGAAGCTGCGGGCGGTGAGGGTGTTGAGCCCTTCGGCCAGGACGTCCGGGCCGGGCGTGTAGGTGTATCGAGTGCCGCTGTCGTGGACGGCCTCGCCGAGCAGCTCCCCCTGGCGATAGACGCGAACGGTGTCGCCCTCGCGTTCGGCGAAGATGTCCAGGACGGGCTGGCGGAGGCGGGTGAGGTCGTCGGTGGCGGAACGCCCGGTGTCGTAGGCGTCGGGCAGGTCGACCTGCGCGGGCGCAGGGGGCCCGCCGTCCAGAAGCAGCCGTCGCTCGAGCTGCTCGAGGAGCGGGCTAGGTCCGGCGCGGTCTGGCCCCGCCAGCGCCATCTGCGCTCGTCACTCCTTCGCTGTCCCGCCGGAACGAATGTGACGGGGTGCCACTCCTTCGTTCGAGCGTCGGAGCCGCTCGAACACCCTTCCGTTTGCCCTGACTTGAGAGCGGGCAGTATTTTACGGGCGATCCCGCAATCCGGCAAGCCCCAAGCGGGGGGATTTTGCGCCCTCCCGGCCGGGCCCGTATCGGCCCGGACGGCCGCTGACCACTTGACGGGCGCCTGCCGGGCGACTATCAGGGGGCCACGGAACCGACGCATTCCTTCAATGAGGGCACCAGCCATGGCGGAAAAGCTGAAAGTCGGCGTGATCGGAACGGGCATGATCGCCACCAGCGGGCACATCCCGGCGTGGAAGGACCTGCCCGAGGAGGTCGACGTCTCCGCCGTCGCCGACGTCCTGGCCGACCGGGCGCAGTTCGTCGCCGAGCGCGAGGGCATCCGGGCCTCCTACGGCGACTGGCGGGAGATGCTCGACAAGGAGTCGCTGGACGTCGTCTCGATCTGCACGCCCAACGCCTACCACCGCGAGCAGGCGGTCGGGGCCCTCGAGGCCGGGGCCCACGTGCTCTGCGAGAAGCCCGTGGCCACGAGCCTGGCCGACGCGACGGCGATGTTCGACGCCGCCGAGGCAGCCGGGCGGACGTTGATGGTCGGCCAGAGCGCGCGGTTCAAGAACAGTTCGCAGGCGGCCAAGGAGATCGTCGACGAGGGGCGGCTGGGGGAGATCTACTTCGTGGACACGTTCTTCCTCCGCCGCCGCGGGGTGCCCAAGTGGGGGCAGTTCCACATGCGGAAGCACTCCGGCGGCGGGCCGCTGTTCGACCTTGGCGTCCACGCCATCGACCTGATCTACTGGCTGATGGGCAACCCCAAGGTGCTCGCCGTCAGCGGGCAGACGTACACCAAGCTGGCCAACCGCGACGAGAACGTCGTCACCAGCCACGCCGACAGCGGCGCCCACACCGGCGTGCTGACCCCCTCGCGGTACCGCGAGAGCGACTACGACGTGGAGGACATGGCCGCGGGGTTCATCCGCCTGGAAGGCGGGGCGACGGTGTCCTTCAAGACCAGTTGGGCGGCCAACGTGCCCAAGAACACCGGCGCCACGACGCTGCTGGGCGACGCTGGCGGGCTGGTGCTCAACCCGCTGACGCTCGTGACCAACATGGGCCACTACCCCGTCAACGTCGCCCCGCAGGTCCCCCCGGATGAGCACGGGCCCTTCAGCGGGCACTGGGGGGAGACGGCGCACCTGGTGGACGTCCTCCGCGGCCGGGCCGAGCCGATCGTCACCCGCGAGCAGGTTCTCAACGTCATGGCCACGCTGGACGGCCTGTACCGCTCCGGCGACGAGGGCCGCGAGATCGCCATGGGTTGAGGCCCCCCGCCGGGAGGCACCCGCCGGCGGTCAGGCCGGGTCGGTCCGCCGGGCGCAGAAGGCGTCGCGGACGGTGCGGACGTCGGGCAGGGCGTCGAGGAAGGCCTGGCCGTAGCGGCGGGTGGCGATGCGTCCGTCGAGGACGACGACGATGCCGGTGTCGCTGCCGGTGCGGATCAGCCTCCCGAAGCCCTGCTTGAATCGGATGATCGCCTCGGGAAGCTGGTACTCGCCGAAGGGGTTGCCCCCCGCACGGCGGATGGCGTCGATGCGGGCCTCGATCAGCGGCGCGTCGGGCACGGCGAAGGGCAGCTTGGTGATGATCACGCTCCGCAGCGCCTCGCCGGCGACGTCCACCCCCTGCCAGAAGCTCGCCGTCCCCAGCAGCACGCTTCGCTTGTGGGCGCGGAACGCCTCCAGCAGCGCCCCCCGCGAGGCCGCCCTGTCCTGGCGGAGCAGCGGGTGGTCGTGGGCGAGGCAGTAGGGCTCGATCCGCTCGGCGACGGCGCGGAGCATGCGGTAGCTGGTGAACAGCACGAAGCACCCGCCGTCGGTCTCGGCGAGGTAGTGTTCGATGGCCTCGCAGGAGCGGGGGACGTAGTCGTCGAGCTTGTTGGGATCCCCCAGATTGGTCTCGAGGTGCAGCGTGACCTGGCGGCGGTAGTCGAACGGGCTGTCGACGAGCAGTTCGCGGGCGTCGTCCATGCCCAGCCGCCCGCGGAAGTACTCGAAGCCCTGCTGCCCGGCGCGGCTGGTGGCCAGCGTGGCGCTGGTGACGACCACCGAATCGACCTGGCCGAACAGCAGCTCGCGGCAGATGGGCGCCACGTCGATCGGCGCCGACGCCAGCGTCACCTCGCGCCGGCGCCCGCGCTGGCGGAACCCCCGCCAGTAGGCGTGAGACTCCTCGGCCTGGCCGATCAGCCGCTCGACCATCGAGGCGAACTCCTCGCACCGCCCGGCGGCGCTGAACAGCTCCATGGCCCGGTCGGCCTCCTTGGCCGAGCCCTGGGCGACCGTACGCACCTCCCCGGCCAGCTCCTTCAGCGCCGGGGTCAGCTCGTTGCTCAGCAGCCCCTCGCGAAGGATGCGCCCGTTGGAGGCGATCTCCGGGCCGCGGTAGTCGTCGAGGCTCCGGAAGAAGCCCTGGCAGGCGTCGGCGGCCCGGCCGACGGCGCCGATCGCCTGGCGGTCGCCGGCCACGGCGAGCAGGCCGTGGGTGGTCCGCTCGTCGTAGAGGTCTCGCAGCAGGTATTCGACCATGCGCGAGCTGACGCGTTGGCCGAAGTGGTCGCTGACGGCCTGCTCGACGGTATGCCCTTCGTCCAGGACGACGAGCCGGTAGTCGCCCAGCAACTGGGCCTTGGCGGTCCGCAGGGCCAGGTCGGAGAAGAACATCGCGTGGTTGACGACGAGCAGGTCGGCCTTTCGCATCCGTCGCCGGGCGGCCTGGAAGTGGCAGTTGTCGTAACGGTCGCATTTCGAGCCGCGGCACGAGCCGGACTCGCTGCGGACGCGGGCCCACACGGCCGGGTCGACCTCGAAGTCCAGGTCCTGGAGCGAGCCGCGCCGCGTCTCCATGGCCCACTCGCTGAGCTGGACGAGCTGCTCCTGCTGCTGCCAGGAGCCCATCAGCTTGTCGCGGTTCCGGATGGCCAGCTCCAGGCGGCGGAAGCAGAGGTAGTTGTTGCGCCCCTTTCCCAGCACGGCGGAGAACTTCACCGGCAGCACGCCGTGGAGGAACGGGATGTCCTTGCCGATGAGCTGCTCCTGGAGGGCAATGGTGTAGGTCGAGACCACGGCGCGGAGGCCATGCTGGCGGGCGTGGAGGATGGCGGGGACGAGATACGCGAAGCTCTTGCCCACGCCGGTGCCGGCCTCGGCGATGAGGTGGTCGGTCTCGGCGAAGGCCTCGGCGACGGCGTCGGCCATCTGAAGCTGCTGGGGGCGGGGCTCGTAGCCTTCGAGGCTGCGGGAGATCAGCCCGCCTTCGCCGAGGACGTCTTGAACGGACGGGGCCATCTACAGCCCCGTCGCCGCCGGGGCCGTCCCGGCCGGCTGGGCGGTCCGCGGCGCGGCCAGCCGCCCGGCGAAGTGCAACACGAACCAGATGGTCATGACCAGCACGATCATGGTGATGACGGTGGCCAGGACGGTGATCAGCGTCCGCCCGCGGACGATGCTGGATCGCATGGACGAGACGATGCGTTCCTTGGCGAGGGTGAGCATGGCCAGCAACACCGCCCCGACGGTCGGCCAGATGCTGATCGAGTGGATACCGCTGTAGAGGAACACGCCCCTGGAGACGGCGACGCCGGACTGGAGGCGGTAGAGGCGCTGCCCGTCGGCGGCCTCGATGACCCATCCGTTGACCGCCTCGCCGCCGATGTGGACGTAGAGGATGGTGTAGAGCAGGAAGTTGGCCAGCCCGAGGAAGATCACCCAGATGCAGATTCTCGTCCGCAGGTCCACGCGTCACTCATCCATGGGGTCTCAGAGACCCCGTGCGATCCTCAAGAGACCTCGGAGGGATACACGGCGATGAACGCGGGGCACGTCCCGGGCAGCCTCCCGACCGGGACGCATCCATCAGGTGCGGTATTCTCGCCGGGGAGTTCATCTTCTTCCGCGCCGTGCAAAGGACCCTCAACACCGTCGTTCCTGTCGGGGCTCACGCCCCGATGACCCCCTCCAGCGGGCTCGAGGCGGTGGCGTAGAGCTTGCGGGGGATGCGCCCGGCCCGGCGGGCGAGGTAGCCGCTCTCCAGCGCCAGCCGCATCGCCCGCGCCATGGTCACGGGGTCGTCGGCTCCGGCGATGCCGGTGTTCAACAGCACGCCGTCGGCGCCGAGCTCCATCGCGATGGTCACGTCGCTGGCCGTGCCGACGCCCGCGTCGACGATGATCGGGTAGTCCGCATCGCCCTCCTTGAGCTGTTCGAGGATGATGCGGATGTTCCAGGCGTTCAGCACGCCCTGGCCCGAGCCGATCGGGCTGCCGGCGGGCATGACCGCATCGGCGCCGGCGGCCTTGAGCCTCTGGGCCGTCACCGGATCGTCCGACGTGTAGCACAGCACGCAGAAGCCCTCCTTCTTCAGCGTCTCCAGCGCCTCCAGCGTGCCCACCGGGTCCGGCAGCAGTGTCTTGCGGTCGCCGAGGACCTCCAGCTTCACCCACGCCGCGCCGGGGTTCTCCAGGCCCTCCAGCAGCTCCCGACCCAGCCGGGCCGTGCGGACGGCCTCGGCGGCGTCGAAGCACCCGGCGGTGTTCGGCAGCAGCGTGTACTTCGACGGGTCCAGGAAGTCCAGGATGTTCCGCCCGTCGGCGTCGAGCATCCGCTCGCGGCGGACGGCCACGGTGACGACCTCGCAGCCGCTTTCGGCCAGGGCGTCCCGCATGAGCTCGTAGGTGGCGTACTTGCCCGTCCCGACGAAGAGCCGGTTGGTGATGTCCATCGGGCCGATTCGCATCGCGTTGTCCGACATCGGAGGCTCTACTCCTTCCGCCCGGGGGCGGTGCGGGGGCATCCCCGTCACGGCCGCACCGGCAGCGTGGCAAGGATGTTGGTATAGCGAAACGCCGCCGGGCACACCAGATCAATTCCCCTGCGTCTCGCCGCGGCGAACGAGAAGATGCCGCCCCGCGGCGACCGCTGCCACCGTCGCGGCAATGGCCGACAGGACCGCCCGCCCGTCGCCGAGCAGCCGCCAGCTCATCAGCAGGTCCGAGAGGGCGAAGCCGGCGACGGCGACGAAGGCGAGCAGCAGCAGGACCGTCCCGGCGGCCGGCGGGGCCGGCGGGGTGAAGCGCCGGCGGGGGAGGAACTCCGCCCCGCACGAGCCGCACCGCCTCTGCCTGCCACCGGCCAGTCGAACCGAATGCCCGCCGCAGACGGGGCAATGGGCCGAGGCGGCCGGGGCGGGCGCCGAGGCGCCCGAGGCGCTGCGAAGCAGCCACCACGTCGCGGACGCGGCGGCCAGGAGAATGCCCAACGTCGCCAGCGTGGCCATGTCACCGGCTCCGGTGTTTCGCCGGCGGGGTGGCGCTGGGCGTCAGCCGCCGCCGACCAGGGTGACGATCTCCAGGGCGTCGCCTTCGGCGAGGCGTGTCTCGGCGTAGCGGGTGCGGGGCAGGAGCCGCTCGTTGAGCTCGACGGCGACCCGCTTGGGCGGCAGCGAACGGCGCTCGAGCAACTCGGCCACCGTGAGGGGCTCGTCAAACGCCCGCGTTTCTCCGTTGATCCGTACCTGCACGCCGGAACACCTCTCCTGGCGACGACGCCTTCATTCTACGGGCCCGCCATGGCGGCGGTCAATCGGCGCGGCGAAACATCGGCAGATAGCGATAGTAGGTTTCCAGCGTCAGCACGCCGAGGGCGGTCACGTACACCCGCCCGCCACGTTCGGCACCGTGGGCGCTGGGGGCCGGGTCCCAGCTTCCGGCCAGCGGACCCTCGGTCACCTGGCCGGACGTCAGCAGCGTGCGTACGCGGGCATTCCACTTCCGCCACGCGGCATCCTGGAGCTGGTACAGCGCCAGCGAGCCGTAGTACCAAAGGTAGTAGTCCCGCCGCATCGGGTCGGGAGGTTCGAGGTATTCGGTCGCTTCCGCCACGGCGGCGGGGCCCGGCGTCTCGCCCAGCAGCAGGCGGACGAGCAGCCCCTCGGCGGTCATCGTGCGGGTGGGATTGGCATCGATGTAGCCGACGAGCATCCCCTGCCTGCCGCGGCTGACCCGCGCCAGCCACCGCAGCGCCCCCCGCCGCGTTCGCGGAGGGATGTCCACGCCGAGGCGGCTGACGCTGTGGAGGGCCATCACCTGCCAGCCCATCACGCTGGTGTCGCCGGCCTCGCCGGGCTGGTACCGCCAGCCGCCGGTCAGGCGGTTCTGGGCGGCGAGGGTGAATCGCGCGCCCTCGATGGCGGGATCGCCGTACGCGCGGTCGGCGGTCAGGGCGGCGGCCTCGCCGAGGGCCAGCGTCGCGATGCCGTGGCTGTACATGTCCCCCCCGCCGCGGAGATCGCCGTTGGCGTCCTGGTTGCCGACCAGGTAATCCAGCCCCGCGGTGACGTGCCCGCGGTAAGGCCCCCGGCGGTCGGGGCGGTGATCGGCGCCCAGGAAGGCCAGCACGGCCAGACCGGTCAGGCCCATGTCGTCGCGGTGGCGGGCCCGGGGCGAGCGGGCCAACTCGTTGTCCTGGTGGATGAACGTCCACCGGCCGTCGGGCTCCTGGGAGCGGGCAAGGTAGGCCAGCCCGCGGTGGACGGCCTCCTCGGTGATCTCCGAGCCGCCGGTGGCCAGCAGGCGTTTCTTGCGGCTGACCGGGTCGCGCGGCGGCAGGGGGCGGACGACCTTCAGCTTCCGTGGCGTCAGCGAGCGAAGAGGCGCCGGCGTCAGGTTGAGGCGAACCGGCTCGAAGCCCCCGGTCATCCGCGGCGCACGCGGGCGGGCGGCCAGGACCGCGCTGAGAGAAGCGCCCCGCGGATCGGCGGGAGGCAGGCGCTGCGGCGCGGCGGTCGATTCCGGGCTCGGCCGGACCGCCAGCGGACCGACCGGTTGAGGGCGAAGCGGCTCGGCAGGGGCCGCGACGGACGCGGCGGCCACAAGCTCCACCGACCGCCGCACGGCCGGGGCGGGCTGCTGGAGTGTAAGCTGCGGGGCGGTGATCTCCGCCGGCCGAGGGGGCGCCGGGGCCTCGACGGCCCTGCTCGGGGGCCGGGCCGCCGGGCTCGCCACGGAGACCGACGGCGGTGCGTTGGCATCGAGGCGGTGCTCGACGAGGCGTTCGGCCCGCGGGCTGGGCGGCGGCGGCTGCTGCGGCTGCCGACGGGACGGGGCCGGCGAAGGCTCGACCACCGGCGCCGCCGGGGGCACCTCGCGACGGGCCACGCGGGCGGCCCCGACATCGAGCTCCAACTCGGGCGTCTCGGCGTCCGGCGGGCGAGGGGCAAGCGGGACCGGTTCCGGCAACCGCCGGGGCCTGCGGGCGGCGGGGCGAAGGACGGACTCGGCCCGCGCCTCCGCCGACGGCGGCCGGGCCGTTCGCTCGCGCCACCGCGGCGCCGGGGACGGGGACAAGCGGGCCAGGCGCGATGGGTCGGTGTCGTCGGCGGGGATCGGCGAGGGCGGCTCGACGTCGGCCACCGGGTCCGTCGGGCGGGGGGGCCGCGCCTGCGGTCGCGGCGCCGGCGGGGGCGCCAGCGCCACACGTTCGACGGCCGGGGGGGGAAGCTCGGCAGCCCGCGGAGGACGGGGCCGCAGTTCCATACGCTGCGGCTCGGCCCGGGGGGCGCCAAGTTCGGTCAGCTCCGCCGGCGGGGTCGGCAGCGGCTCGGTGGCCGCCCGGATCAAGGCCGCCAGCGACGGGTCGGCCACGGGCAGTTCGCTCACCTGGTAGCGGACCTGCGTGCGGATGTCCTGCTCCGTGCCGATCACCAGGTCCACCGAGTGCTGCGACGCGTCGTCTTGCGCAAGCAGCGAAAGCACCGGGCGCGTGATCACGATCAGGCTCAGCCCGGCCGTCAGCGCCACGTGGGCCAACAGGGAGGCGAGCACCGCCTGGCCGAGCCGGCCCAGCCTGCGATACCCAACCCGTCGCAACGTCAGCAGGACCACTGCCAGGACCGCCAAGGCCCCCGCCAGCGCCCACCACGCCCACGCCGCGGAGAACCACGGCGTCGGCCCGGCCGCCGCGGAAGCCGCGTATGACTTCCCCGGCCCCGCGACCTGCCCGAGCGGCTCGACGAGGGCAAGCAGGCTTTCTGCAAAACTGGACATGTCCTTACGTATCATCGGCCGGTTCCGGCGGGGTTCTGGCGTACATCGCGGAGTTGCCGAAATCTCGTTACGAGAACGCCCTACGCAATATTGCGGCTTTTGCCTTTTTTCTCGATTCCACCGGCCTTCAGTGCCGATTTGGTTGTGCCCAACCGTCTGCTGAGGCCCAGAATTCTAATAATATTGAATTTTCCGATTTTCGCTGTTGCGTTCCCGCCCCGCCGCCGATATAGATGGTGTAAGTCGCGTGTCGAGCTTTCATGCTCACCGTGTCCCAGACCCGATCCCACACGGCACGCGACCCAACGGGCCGGCAGAACATCTGCCGGCCCTGTTTTATGCGCCCCCGCCGGCGCCTTGCGGAACGCGCCTCCCTCGCGGACAGATCTGTGGTAGGATGCCGCGGAGGCCCGATCGGATGAGCGACACGCAACCCATCCGCCTGCTGGAGGCAACGCCGGGACCCGAAGACCGGGCGCCGGAAGGCTTCGTCCGCCGCCGGCTCGATCTGCCCGTCCGCGACGACATCCTCACCATCGCCGCCGACGTCCCGCAACGCGACATGCCGCTGGCCGAGATCGTGCCCCTGACCTACGCCATCGACGACCGTCTGGTCGCGCTGTATCTCCGCCAGGCAGCCGAGGCGGGCAAGCCCGTCCACTGCGGGCCCGGCTGCGCGGCGTGCTGCTCCAACTACCTGCCGGTGCTCTCGCCGGCGGAGATGTACCACCTGCCGGCCAAGCTCGACCTGTTGGACGCACCGTCCCGGCAGGGGGCCCGAGCGTGGCTGGCCCGCATGGCCGAGGACGCGCGGGCGACGGGGTTGATCGCCACGCTGCGGGCGTGCGGACCGTCCGACGCCCCGCTCGACATCGTTCGCGACTGGTGGCTTCATCGCGACGACCATACCTGCCCCTTCCTCGCCGCCGACCGCTGTGCGATCTACCCGCTGCGGTTCATCTGCTGCCGCGAGCATCTCTCCCACAGCCCGCCGCGGGCCTGCGCCCAACGCGATGCCGCCGTCATGCCCCTGCCGGTCAACCTCGCCAACGCGCTGTGGCAGCTCGAGGCCGAACTGACCGGCCAACCCGCCGGGGCGCTGTCCCTGCCCCTTCTGGACCTCTGGGCCGAGGTCCGCGCCGACGAAGCCGGGCGGACCTTCGCGGCCGTCGAGATGGTCGACCGGCTGGTGGGCATCCTGGCCCGCGCCGCGGCCGAAGCCGGCACCTGGCGCGGCGGGACGCCGAGCGCCCGCCCGCAAGCCTGACCGGCATCCGACGCCCCGGGGAATCGCGGGGCCGACGGGGGCCTATGCTGTTATAAGAGATACATGCGCACTCCGCCACCAACGCGAATCATCCTTTGTGACGGCCGGGGCGGGCAATGCCTGCCGGCCCACAAGCGCGATGAAGTCCTCGCCGCCGCACTGGACGGGGACGTCGAGCTCGAGCTCGTCGAGGATCTCTGCCGCCTCGCCGGGCGAGAGGACCCGGTCCTCGGCGACTGGGCCGAGGACCCCGACACGCGGATCGTCGCCTGCCACACGCGCGGGGTGAAGTGGCTCTTCCACGCCGCCGGGGCCCCCCTGCCCGACGCGGAGGCGAGGGTCGTTCCGCTCCGCGCCCTGCCGGTCCCCCGCGCGTTGGCCGCACTCGGCCTGCGGCCCGCCGGCGCGCTCGCGGCCGCCAAGGCCGCCGAGGCCCGCGCGGCCATGCCGACCGCGGACGACGACTGGCCCGCCTGGTTCCCCGTACTGGACTACGACCGCTGCGCCGGCTGCGGGCAGTGCGCGGCCTTCTGCCTGTTCGGCGTCTTCGACGTCGCCGACGGCGGGATCCGGGTGGCGAGCCCGGCCAACTGCAAGACCTTCTGCCCCGCCTGCGCGCGGGTCTGCCCTCAGGCGGCGGTGATCTTCCCCAAGTACCCCTCGCCGCCCTTCGACGGCGCGGACGTCGACGAAGACGATCTCGCCCGCGAACACGGCGCCGAAAACTTCAAAGAAAAGCTGCGCGGCGACGTCTACCAGGTGTTGCGGCAGCGCAGCGGCGAGACGGCGGCGGCCCACGTGACGCCCACCCCGGCCGACCTGTCCCGCCTCGCCGGGCAACTGGAAATCCCGCCCGAGGCCATCGCCGCCCTGCGAGCTGCGGGCTTCGACTGCGACTGCCTCGACGAACACGAACCGAAGGAGCCCCCGCCCCGTGAGTGACCCGGGCGTGAAACCCGCCGTCGTCCTTGTGGCCGACCGGACGCTGGCGGCGAACTACAGCGTCCTCTTCGAGGGCATGTTCGCCACGATGCAGACCACGCAGGTCCCCGGCTGGCTGATGCGCCGCCTGCTGGCCCCGCCGGTCCGCACCGACCGCGACGGGCGCGCACGCACCGCACCGCTGGGCCTGCGCCGCGTCGAGGCCGCCCTGCGCGACCGCGCCGGCCTCGACGCCGACGACGTCGTCGTCACCACACCCGAGGCCCTGCCCGGACTGCTGGGGCCGTGGACGAAGGTCGTCGGCGCGACCTCCTGCGATCCCCTCGGGCAGGGCATGAGCAACACCACCACCGCCCACTTCTGGTCCGGCGAGCTCTACAGCCGCTTCTGGACCCGCCGCATGATGGACCAGGTCCGCCGCGCCAAGGACCGACACGGCTTCGCCGTCGTCTTCGGGGGGGCCGGGGCGTGGCAGTGGGGGACCGACCCCGACGCCGCCGAACGGGCCGGTATCGACACGATCTTCGAGGGCTACTTCGAGAACGAAGGGCCCGAGCTGTTCGCCCGCATCCTCGCCGGCCGGACGCCCCCCGCGCACGTCCGCGCCGGCGGCCCGGGCGCCGAGGCGATCCGGCCGATCCGCGGGGCGAGCCTGCTGGGCAGCGTCGAGCTGTCCCGCGGGTGCGGGCGCGGCTGCAGCTTCTGCACCATGGCTCGTGAGCCCATGCGCCACCTGCCCCACGAGACGATCCTCGCCGACCTCGAGACCAACCTCGCTGCCGGGCTGACCAGCGTGGTCAGCGGCAGCGAAGACTTCTTCCGCTACGGCGCCCGCGGCCCGCGGCCGAACTTCCAGGCACTCGCCTCCCTGCTGGCCGAGATGCGCCGCCTCGACGGGCTGGGGTTCATGCAGATCGACCACGCGAACCTCTCGACGGTGGTGCAGATCGAGGACGCCGAGTTGGCGGAGATCCGCCGCCTGCTGACCTGGGACCGCCCCTGCGACGCGCTCTGGGTGAACATGGGCGTCGAGAGCGCCAACGGGCATCTCGTCGCCCGGACCGCACGGGGCAAGCTGGCACCGTTCCGCCCGGAAGACTGGGAGGACGTCGTGCTCGATGCGGCCGACAAGATGGCCCGCGCGGGGTTCTTCGGTGTGTTCAGCATCATCCTGGGCCTGCCCGGCGAGACGCTCGACGACGTCGAACGGACGGCCCGGTTGGTCGAGCGGCTGACCGCCGGGCCCGCGGTCGTGTTCCCGGTCTTCTACGAGCCGCTGCCGCACGAGGTGGCCGCCGGCGCCCGGCGGTTCACGCTGGAGACGATGACCGACGCGCATCTGCGCTTGTTTGCCGCCTGCTACGAGGTTAACTTCCGCCGCGTGCCCCGGCTGTACTGGGACAACCAGCGGGCCGGCGGCGTGCCGTGGATCAAACGCGCGCTGCTCCAGACGCTCGGACGGGCCGAAGTGTTCAACTGGCGGCGGACCTTCCGCAAGCTGGCCGACCGGCTCGCCGACGGCGGCGAGAACGCCCGGACCGACGACCCCGCCGCCCGCCCGGAGCCCGCGACCGTCAAGAAGGCCTTTGATCATGCGTGAACCGACTTTCATCAGCCCCGTCTCCGCCGTCTCCCGGCCCACCAGGGCGACGCAGGAGGGCATCCCGCCGACCAAGGCCGGGCGCGACCGCGTCCTGGCGGCCGTGAGGCAGTACGTCGCCGCGCGGCGTCCCACGCCCCCGCTGAGCCTCGATGAGCTCCGCGAGCACTCGGCGGCGGTACGGGCGGCCGCGGGCGTCGAGGGAGCGGGGAGCAACTTCGTCGCCGTGCTGCTGAACAACGAGGTCTGGCGCGAGCAGTTCGCCGCCGTGCCCTACAACCGCCGCCTGCTGCTGCTGCCCCAGTGCCTCCGGGACGCCGACGCCTGCGAAGCCGACCTCGACGAGATGGGCCTCATCTGCCGCGGCTGCGGGCGCTGCTGCATCCACGACCTCCAGCAACAGGCCGAGCGGCTGGGCTACGTCGTGCTCGTCGCCGAGGGCTCGCCGGTGGTCATGAGCCTCATCGAGACCAACCAGGTCGATGCCCTCCTCGGCGTCAGTTGCCTGAACGTGCTGGAGCGGGTCTTCCCTTACGTCCACGCCGCCGCCGTGCCCGGGCTCGCCATCCCGCTGCTCAACGACGGCTGCCGGGACACCGACGTCGACCTCGACTGGGTCACCGACGCCCTCCATCTCACCGGCGACGACCGCATGCGCCGCGTGGACCTCGACGCCCTCCGCCGACGCGTCGAGCACTGGTTCACGCCCGACGCCCTCGACGAGCTGCTCGGCCCGGCCTCGGGACAGACCGAGCGGCTGGCGCGGCAGTGGCTGGCGAGGTCGGGCAAGCGGTGGAGGCCCTTCCTGGCCGTCTGCGCCTACCTGGCCATCCGCAACCGCCCCGACGCCGAGCTGCCCCGCGAACTCCGCCACCTCGCCGTCGCCGTCGAGTGCTTCCACAAGGCCTCGCTGGTCCACGACGACATCGAGGACGACGACGACGTCCGCTACGACCAGCCCGCCCTGCACGTCCAGTACGGCGTGCCGGTGGCGCTGAATGTCGGCGACCTGCTGCTCGGCGAGGGCTACCGGCTGATCGCCGAATGCCCCGCACCCGCAGCCAGGCAGAGCGAGATGCTCCGTATCGCCGCCGACGGGCACCGCACGCTCTGCATAGGCCAGGGGGCCGAGCTCTGCTGGGCGCGAGAACCCGCCCCGCTGACCCCCGAAGAGGTCCTCGACATCTTCCGCCGCAAGACCGCCCCGGCTTTTCACGTGGCCCTGCACCTCGGGGCGCTGGCCGCCGGGGCCGGCGAGCACGTCCGCGAGGTGCTCAGCCGCTACAGCGAGGCCCTCGGTGTCGCCTACCAGATCCGCGACGACCTCGACGACTTCGTCGACGGCGCCGACCCACCCGACGCCGAGGCCCTCCGCCCGTCGATCCTCCTGGCCATCGCCCACCAGAGCGCCCGCGGCGCCGTCCGCGAGCGGATCGAGGCGCTGTGGCGGCGCGAGGTGCCCTACCGGGACGTCGCCGCCGAACTCGAGGGCTTCTTCGACGAAGCCCGCGTCGCCGAACGCACCCGCCGGCTCCTCGAGGCCACCAAGAACCAGGCCATCCGCGCCCTGACCACGCTGGACAACCCCTCGCTGAAGGGCCTGCTCCGCCGCGTCATCACCCGTATCTTCACCCCCACCGAGGTCCTCTTCTGCTGCGATGACTATCAGTCGGAACTTGCTCGACGCCGCGGGCGCCGCGACGGCGAATCCGCCTGACGCCCGCGCCGCCGCCGACGCCCTGGCGGCCTCGCGACGACCCGACGGCGCCTTCACCGACCGCGCAGGCAACAGCGACCTGTACTACGCCGCCTTCGCCCTGATGGCCCTTCGCGCCCTCGGCCGCGACGCCGACCCCGACGGGGCGACCGCGGCCTGGCTGGGCGGCTTCGGCGACGGCGAGGGGCTCGACCTCGTACACCTCTGCTGCCTGCCGCGCTGCTGGGCATCCCTGCCCGCCCAGCCGCCCGACCGGCACGGCCTGCTCGCGCGCGTCGAGAGCTTCCGGTCCGACGACCGGGGGTTCGCACCGAAACCCGGCGCGCCGACCGCGACCGCCTATGCGTGCTTCCTCGCCGTCGGGGCCGTCGAGGACCTCCACGGCGACCTCGGCGGTGCCGACGCCATCGCCGAGGCCCTCGACGCGCTCCGCCTGCCCGACGGGGCCTACGCCAACGACACGAACCTGCCCGTCGGCTCCGTGCCCGCCACCGCCGCGGCCGTGGTGACCCTGGCCGATCTCGGCCGGGAACTGCCCGACGCCGGGGCCGCCGCCGACTGGCTGGCCGACCAGCAGAGCCCCGACGGCGGGTTCCGCTCGCTGCCCATGGCCCCCGGCGGCGATCTGCTGGCCACCGCCGTCGCCCTCCACGCCCTCGCGACCATGGAACGCCCCCTGCCCGAAGCCGCCGCCGACGCCGCCGCCCGCTTCACCCTCGCCTGCCGCACCGAAGCCGGCGCCTTCGCCTCCACTCCCGGCGACACCTCCGGCGACGCCGAGTACACCTTCTACGCCCTGCTCGCGATGGGGCACCTCGCCCGACGACCCGCGTGACCGGACCCATGCCCACGGAGTGCGATCCGCCGGTCTTTGCGATCGCCCAACCTGCCCTCCGCCGTCGACGGCCTCACCCCCCGGGACGCAGCCGGCCTTGACGCCGCTGCCCCGGGCGGGAGAATGGACACAAAGGAGCAAACGCCATGTCCACACCGCACCGAATCCGTCTGGCGCTGATTCCGGTTGGCATCCTCCTGCTCTCCCCCGCGGCCGAGGCCCTGGAGCCCGTGGCCGCCATTCCGCCCAAGCCCGACTGGGGGCGGTTCACCATCCTGGTCTGGCAGTACAAGACCGACGTCCGCAAGGACCTCGACCTTTACCGCAAGGCAGGCTTCCGCGGCTTCCACATCGACCGCGGCGCGGGCAAGGAGGGCATCGTGGCGTTCGCCCGCGAGCACAACCTGCCCTACTACAACGACCACGCCGCCGACAAGGGCTACCTCCACCTCACCGACCGCACCGGCAAGAAGCGCGTGCTGAGGAAGAAGGGCATCGTCGTCCGCCCGCACAGCCTCGCCGATCCCAAAACCATGGAAATCATGAAGGGGCACCTCCGCCGAAACCTCGCCGTCACCAGCGCCGGCCCCGTCCTCGCCTACGCCTTCGACGACGAAGTGAGCCTCGGCTCGTTCAACTCCCCCGCCGAGGTCGACGGCTCGCCGCACTCCGTGGCCGGCTACCGGCGGTGGCTTCGGGACCGCTACAAGACCGTCGTCGAGCTCAACGAGGTCTGGGACACCAACTACACGGATTTCGAGAGCGTCCAGCCGGTGTCGTTCGAGGCCGTCCGCCGGAAGCACACCCGCCCGCCGTTTTCGAAGTGGAACCTGGCGCGGTGGATGGACTGGCGAAGCTACATGGACACCCAGTTCGCCGAGTGCCTGGCCGAGCTGACCCGCTACGCCAACTCCATCGACGCCGCCACACCCGCCGGGTTCGTCGGGGGCCAGCAGCCCGCCCCCTACGGCGGCTACGACTACTCCAAGGTCTGCCGCGCCGTCCAGTGGATCGAGAGCTACGACATCGGAGGTACGTGCGAGATTCTCCGGTCGCTGTGGCGCGACCCGCGCCGCCCCTACGTGCAGACGTGGTTCTCCACTACAGATCCCAGGCGCGACGCATGGTTTCTGTGGTACTACCTGCTGCACGGCAACCGCGGCGTCATCGCCTGGCCGGACCGGGGCGGCTCATGGTTCCACTACAAGAACGGCGGCATCGCCCCGTTCATCGAGGCCAACGCCGAAACGATCCGCGAGGTACAATCCGACGTGTCCCGCCCGATCCTGGAGGCCGGGGCCCGCTTCGACGCCGACCCCATCGCCGTGTACTACTCCCACCCGTCCGTCCAGGCGACGTGGGCCATGGACGTGGTCCCCCACGGCGGGACCTGGCCGAACCGCTCGAGCAGCCTGGACAACAAATGCCAGTCCGCCGGCAAGAACCGCGTGGCCTGGTTCAAGCTGCTCGAAGACTGCGGGTACCAGTACAACGTGGTCTCCGCCGACCAGGTCGCCGCGGGCGAACTGATGCGGCAGAAGTACAAGGTCCTCGTCGCCTGCCGCGTGGCCGCCATGTCCGACGCCGAGGCCGACGCCATCCGGGCGTTCGTCCGGGCCGGCGGGACGGTCATCGCCGACCATCTGACCGGCGTGCTCGATGAGCATGGAAGGGGTCGCAAGGGCGGCGGGGCGCTCGACGACCTCTTCGGCATCCGCCGGGACGAGTCCAGGGGGTATCTCGACGGCCGACACATCACGGAGCTCAATGGCGAGAAGTACAATCGGCCGTTCCTCCAGCGGCTCATGTACGATGGAGCGCTGCGTCACAAGGGCCTGGTGGTTTACGAACGGGGCACAAAGGCAGCCGAGGGCGTCGAGAGCGCCGAGACCGCGGGGACGGCGTCGGTCGTCGTCCGCAGGCTCACCGGCCTCGGGCGGACGGTGTACCTGAACCTGACGCCGATGGCGTACTACGACATGACCTACCGCCTCGGCGACGGCGGGAACGCGTGGCGGACGCTGATCGGACACCAGGTCGCCCTCGCGGGCGTGCACCCTCGCGCCGCTGTCTACGCCGGCGGATCGCCCGCCCGGGCCGTGGAAGGCAAGCCCCGCGATCGTAAGGTGCCGATGACGGAAATCGTGTACTGGCGCAAGGGCGACCGGCTGACGGTCGGCATCGTCAAGAACCCGACGCGGCAGGGCTCGATCAGCGGCGCGGGGGCCATCCACGGCGTCGCGGGCGAGCCCGTCGATGCCACCCTCCACTTCCGCCGCCCCATGCGCGACATCGTCGACCTCCGCACCGGCCAACGCCACCCCGACGGCCGGAACGTCCCCCTCGGCAAATGGAAGCCCTGGGAAGCCCTCCTCCTCCAGGCCACCCCGGCCGATTGATTGAGCGTGCGCCGACAACCTGCTATCATGCCCCCGTCAGAGCGAAAGGGCGGACGCAATGGATGGACCACAGCTTATCGATAGAATCCGGATCAGGGGCTTGCTTTCCTACAGCCCCAAGGCAGAGTCGATATCACTCGAATCACTCAACGTCATCATCGGCCCAAATGGTTCGGGCAAGTCGAACCTGATCTCAGCCTTGTCTGTCTTGCAGGCGGCGCCACAGGATGTATCTTCGCCTTTCAGAGGGGAGGGTCCCGAGTGGATATGGAAGGGACAGCCTTCGACCGAGACCGGACAGGTAGTTGCACATGCCTTGCTTGACGGTGAACCATTCCTCCACGAAATGACTTTCACTGTGGTTGGCCCAAAACTCCGGCTCGCCGGGGAGAGGATCGAACTGCCTTCATGCTCCGGTGAGTACGGGGTATTCCTGCTCCATGCTGGTCAAGCCTACTTGCTCCCGAGCGACACGCATTTGGATCCGCTCGAAGATCCCGGTGTGGCTGGCGTGGAGCCCATTCGCGGATGGGACCCAAGCCGGTCGGTTCTAGCTCAGATACGCGACCCGGAAGCTCACGCCGAGTTGACAGGATTGGGGCGAGTCCTTTCCACTATCCTGCTATACCGAGGATGGACTCTTGGACTTACGAATTCCGCCAGACGCTACCAGCCCGCTGATCTTCCGGGAGACTTCCTCCTCGAAGATGGAAGCAATCTGGCGCTCGTCTTCAACGAGATGGAGTACTCCGGCAACGCCAGAGATTCCATCCTGACCAACATGCGCAAGCTATACCCACAACTGACAGACATCACCACACGAGTCATCGGAGGGTCTGTGTTGCTGTTCTTCCACGAAGAGAACCTGGCTACACCTGTACCTTCCGCACGCGTGTCCGACGGGATACTGCGTTTCCTGGCCCTACTGACGATTCTCTGTCATCCATCCCCTCCTCCGTTGATCTGTATCGAGGAACCCGAACTTGGTCTGCATCCCGACATGATGCCGCTGCTGGGCGATCTGCTGATCGACGCCGCGACGCGGACGCAGTTGATCGTGACCACGCATTCCGACGGGCTCGTGTCGGCCCTCAGCGATGTACCCGAGGCCGTGCTGGTGTGCGAGCGCGATGGCGAGGGCACGCATCTGCGGCGGCTGGAGAGGGGCAAGCTGGAGAGGTGGCTGGAGAAGTACCAGCTCGGCGATCTCTGGCTGAGCGGCGAAATCGGGGGCACGACGACGTGAGGGGGATACGCGTCTACATCGAAGGCGGCGGGGACAGCCGACAGGGACGGGCGCAGCTCCGCACGGGTTTCTCGGCCTTCCTCGCGTCACTCCGCAAGGCCGCCCGAGCCAAGAAGCTTCGATGGGAGGTCATCCTCTGCGGCATCACGGCCTCCACCCTGGAAGACTTCCGCTCGGCGTGCGAGACCCACGCCGACTCATCCAACATTCTTCTGGTGGACTCCGACGGCCCGGTCAGCACATCCCCGAACCGGCATCTCCGTCTCGCCGATGTGGACGCACACCAGTGCCACTTGATGGTGCAGGTCATGGAATCCTGGTTCCTGGCCGACGACACGGCCCTCGCCGCGTTTTACGGACAGGGCTTCAGGGCGTCGGCCCTGCCGAAGGCCCGGAATGTCGAGAGGATTGCCAAGGCCGACGTGCTCAAGGCCCTCACAGAGGCGACGGCAAGGACGGCCAAGAGGAAGTACCACAAGGTTCGGCACGGCGCGAAGCTCCTCGGGTGGGTCGACCCCGAAGTCGTGCGGTCTCGCGCCAAGCACTGCCACCTGCTCTTCACCGCCCTCCAGTCGGCCATCGACCGGGCCTGAAGGTCCACGTCTGCATCGCCCTGCTGGCCGAGGAGACCTACTTCAACGGCTTCGGTTTCACGAAGTCCTTGGTCATCTTGCGGGGGAGCTGAAATACATCGCCTGCCTTGTTGCAGAAGTAGAGGCAGGAGATGGACGGCTTGCGTCCGTGGCCGTCGGCCCAGAGGGCGTAGAAGTCCGGGTGGGCGTCCACCGGCCGGCGGGCGTAGGTGTGGTTGCGCTCGCTCCCGCGGGTCATCTGGCGGACCTTCTCCCACGTCTTGCCGAGGTCCTTGCTGGCCCACATGGCCATCTCGCCGCCGGGGTTGTACGGCTGGGGGCCCGTCTCGGTCGGGCCGATGATCCGCCACGTGCCGTCGGCCTCGAGGTACAGCGAGCCCATGTCATAATTGTTGTCGCTGGTGGTCACCGGGCGGATATCCCACTTCTTCCCGGTCCACCGCGCTGTCGTCCACGTCCGCGGGTCGTTCTCCGGGCCGGACTGGTAGCCCTTGGAGGTGATGTACAGAATCACCGGCCTGCCGTCGGCGTCGTAGCGGATGTCCTTGAGGTACACTTTCAGCTTCTTGCGCTTGTAGTCGTGGACGCGCGCGGGATTCTCGATTGTGGTCAGCGGCAGCTCGATCAGCGTGCCGTCGGCTGCGTGCCACGTCTTCCCGAAATCCGTCGTCTCGAAATAGTACAGGTTCGTCCGCCAGTTGACGCCCTTGCCCCCGGGGTGGTAGTTCGACGCCGTGCCGGCCCTCTGCCCGCTCTGAGCGCTGATCTGGTAATGCCCCTGCTGCACCGCGGCCGTGCGGAGCCAGGCGGAATATTCCGCGCCGTCGCGGCTGGTCATGTAGCACAGCGTCCGCTGGGCGGGATAATTGTACTTGGTGAAGAAGCAGATGAACCCCTCGCCGGGCACGTACCACGGCTGCATGTAGGAGAAGTTGGTCATGGGCACGCGGTTGCCCTTCTCGTCGATCTTGGTCGCCTCGATCCGCTTGAATTCCGCGACGTCGTAGGGCTTGACGCTTCGATGGACGAACGATGGCCTGGCCGTGCCGTGGGACGTCGAGAAGATCCACACGTACCCCTTCGTGTCCATGCAGATCACCGGGTTGTCATGGGCGTCGTCGGTCTGCTTGTCCAGCAGGATCGTCGGGCGCGGAACCATGCCCGTCTTGTGGTCGAAGTACGAAACCATGTGCACCAGCCTGCGGTTGCTGCCCTTGGCCGTCCCGCCGTAGCAGAAGAACGTCTTGTCCGCCTCCTTGCGATAGACCGCGAAGGGCTTGTGCTTGGCGCAGTAGGTGCCCAACCCGCCGCTGTACTTGTAGACGTACTCGTCGTGCGACGGCTGGTTCATGTACCAGATGCCCCGATAGCCGTCGTCCTTGCGGTTCAATGTCTCCACGCGTCGCCTCGCCTTCCTCGCTGCGGCCTCCCGCTCGAACGCGACGAACGCCGCCGCGGCGATCAGGGCCCACGCTGTCATCCTTCGCGCCATGCTCATCTCCAATCTCCGCCGCACGGGCGGCCGCGCACGCCGGCCGGGCCGGCGGGGTTCACCTACCGGCGGGAGCCCCCCGCGCCGCCGCGGGGCGACGGCGCGGCGCCCGCACGTATAATAGGACAAACAAAGGAGACACGCCATGGGCGTGCAGCATCCCGAAAACGCCGACACCGCTTCCGACGCCGAAACCCAACCCGACGCACGACGCCGACGCCGCTGGCCGCGCGTCCTGCTGGCGCTGATCCTCCTGCTGGCCGCGCTGGTCGTGGCCGCGCCGTACCTGCTGTCCACCGCCCCGGCCGAGAGGTGGCTCGCCGGTGCCGCCAGCGGCTACCTCCGCGGTGAGGTCCGCATTGGCGGGCTTTCGCTGAACTGGTTCGGCCCGATGACGATCGACGATGTCCGCGTCATCGACGCCGACGGGCGAGACGTGCTCGTCGCCCGCCGCATCACCCTCGACAAGGGGACGCTGGCCCTGGCGACCTCCCCGATGAACTTCGGCCGCGTGGAGCTGGAAGGCCCCTCGGTCGAGCTGTACCGCGACGCCGAGGGCCGCAGCTCGCTCGAAGAGGCCCTGTCGCCCGCCAAGCCGAAGCCCGAGCGCGAAGAGCCGGCGCCCCCTCCGCAGCCGCGCGGGCGGGTGGTCCTCCGCGACGGGTACGTTCGCCTCGTCGAGCCCGACGGCCGGACGGTCGAGCTGCTCGACGTGGCCGCCGACGTGGACCTCCAGACGCTGGACGCGATCGAGGGCACCGCCTCGCTGCGCCTGCCCGGCGGCGGTGCGGTGCGGACGAGGTACTCGCTGAAGGACCTGGTCTCCGACGGGCGGATCATCCCGGCCGGGGCGACGGCGCGGCTGGTGATCCGCACCGAGGAGGCGATCGAGCTGGGCCCGCTGATGACGGAGGCAACCCGGCGCGAGGGGCTGGCGGGCACGCTCACGCTCGACGCCAACCTGGCCTACGCCGACCGCGTGCCTTCGGGCCGGTTCGACTTGCGGGTCGAGGGCCTCGAAGCCGCCCGGCGGGGCACGGCCGCCATCGCGCCGGTGGACGTGAGCCTGACCGGTCGGGGCACCTATGCCGAGGGCGCCATGGCTGGCCGGACCCGCCTGGACGGCGAGTTCGGCACGCTGACGAGCACCTTCCGCTACCGACCGGACAAGCAGCCGCTGGAGCTGACCGCCCGTCGCGTCCTCGCGGCGGTGCTGACCGGCGACCCGTTGCGGCTGCCCGCGGCGGAGCTGGACGCCAACGGTCGGATCGACCTGCCCCGCCTGGCCCGCGCGATCCCCGCGCTGCTCAACATCCGTCGGGACGTGACGGTCACCGGCGGGACGCTGACCTTCGATGACCTCCGCGTCCGCGGCGGCGAGACCCCTTCGGCCGCCGGTCGGCTGGCGGTGGAGGGCCTGACCGCCACGCGAGCGGGCGAGCCGCTCACCTGGCCGGCAATGGACGCGAGGTTCGACCTGCGGCTTCTGCCCGGCACGGGGCTGGCGGTGCGGGACACGCACGTCGCGGCGGACTTCGCCCGGCTGGACGCCAACGGTACGCCGAAGGACTTCCGCGCTGCCTGGCAGGCGGACCTGGCCAGGTTTCGCCAGCGCCTGGGCGAGGTCTTCGACTTCGGCGACGTGCAGCTCGCCGGGCGAACCGGCGGGGAGGTCACCCTCGCGCTGACCCGCCCGGGAACCGTGAACGCAGGCCTGCGGGCCGATGCGAACGACTTCGCCTTCCGCCGGCGGGACCGCAGCCTCCGCATCGGCCGGTTGGCCGCCAACGCCCGCGGCCGGCTGGACACCACCGACGCCAACGACGTCAAGCTCATCGCCGATGCCTTCGACATCGCGGCCGACAGGGACGTGGCGCTGCGGGGCACGGCGTCGTACCGTCCGGCGCCGGGGGCGTTCGACGCGAACGTGAGCGTCGTCCGCGCCGACCTGGCCGGCCTGAGCCGCCGCGCGGCGTCGCTGGGCGCCGAAGGGCTGCCCGAGCTGGCCGGCATGCTCGCCGGACGCCTCCTCGCCTCCCGCGCCGACGCCAACGCCGCGACCGTCGCCGGCGGGACCCTCCAACTCGCCGGCGCCCGCGTCAACGGCGAGTCGCTCGGGCAGACCCCGCTACGGGCGAGCTTCCGCGGCGTGCGGATCGGCCCGGCCGATGGGAAGCTGACCATCGACCAGGCGGAGCTTGTCGGCGAGCCGGCCACCGCGACTGTCACCAACCTGGCCGCGACGCTGGGCGAGCAGTTCAAGCTGGATGGCACGGTGGAGGTCGCCGCCGACCTGGCCCGGACGCTCCGGCTGGCGGCGGCGATGGACGACGCGAACGCTCCCCCGCCTGCGATCGCCGGCGACCTGACGTGGAAGGGCACCGCCCGCAGCGGGGCCAAAGGCGTCACCCTCGCCGGCGACGGGCGGGTGGACGGCTTCGTGGCCGGGGGCGGGGAGCAGGCGGTCCGCGTCGACCCGCTGACGTTCGCCCAGGACGTCCGCATCGAGCCCGACGCCGCGACGCTCCACCTCAACGACGTCCGCATGGCCTCCGACGCGCTGACGCTCAACGCCTCGGGCACGGTCCGCGAGTACGCCGGCAAGAAGGTCCTCGACATCCGCGGGCACTACCGCGGGCAGTGGCGGCAGATCATGGCGATCGCCCACCAGCTCGCCCCGGCCTCGCGAAAGGTGGCCCTGAGCGGGCCGACCGAGAGCGACTTCCGCGTCACCGGCCCGGCGGACCGCCCCACGGTCACGCCGGTCTACCGGGGCGTCGCCGGAGACGCCAAGGTCGGCTGGACCGGCGGGGAGGTCTACGGCTTCGACATCGGCCAGGCCAACCTGCCGCTGGTCCTCGACGCCGGCCGCCTCGAGGCGAAGATGACCGAGATGCCCGCCGCCGGTGGAACGATGCGGCTGGGCGGCACGGTGGACCTGACGGCCGACCCGCCGCGCCTCCGCATCCCCGGTCGCGTCGTCCTGCTGGACAAGGCCCGGATCAACGAGGAAGTGGGCCGCGAGCTGCTCAGCCGCGTCAATCCCTTGTTCGGGCAGGTGTTGAGCCTTTCGGGCCTGATCCGCCTGGAGACGCGGGACATCGACATGCCTCTGGGCGAGGCGATCCACCGCGGCGGCAGCGGGTCGGGGCGGCTGGACCTCAGCGGGGTGAAGCTCAAGCCCGGCGGCCTGGCGGCGACGCTCCTGCGCCTGGGCGGGCTCAGCGAGTCGGACATGCAGCAGGTGGAGGTCGGCTCGGTGGACTTCACCATCGCCGACGGCGGCATCCGCTACGACAACTTCACCATGACCTTCGCCCGCACGCTGGACCTGAGCTTCCACGGGGCGGTGCGGTTCGACGACGGGCTGGACCTCGGCGTCTCCGTGCCGGTCCGCTCGGCCCTGCTGCGGCGGTTCGGCGTCAGCGGGCCGGTGGACAAGTACGCCCGCCTGCTGGAGGGAGCCCGGGTGGACATCCCCGTCGTCGGCACGCGCCTGAGGCCGAAGCTCGACCTCGCCTCCGTGGACGTCCGCCCGTTGATCCGCCGGGCCGCCAAGGGGCTGCTTACCGACACCGCCGGGGGGCTCCTGCGGGACGTGCTCAGGGGCGACGACGACCAAGACGGCGGGGACGCCGACCGGCCCGCGCCGCCGCGCGACCCCCCGAAGCCGCCGCGGGAGGACAAGGCCAAGCCATCGCCCGTTGAGGAGATCGGCGGGCTGCTGGACCGGATTCTCGGCCCGCGGAAGTACCCCCGCCAGTTGCCGACCACCCGACCGGCGGGCGACCGCTGACCCCCCCGGCGTGCGAGCCGGTGTGTCACTTCTGTCCACCCCTCCGGGCAGTGGACACAACGGACGCCGTATATTGCAAGCCTATGCTATACAATGACTTATAGGCGTCTATACTCCTGTCCAGCGTCCCGGTGGCCGGACAGTGTCCAGGGGGTGGACACCGCTTGGGACACCGGGACAGCCCCCGGCCTCGCCGCCGGCGGCGAATGTGGGCAGGAGGGACTTGCACTCCGATCGCGGTAGTTTCGGTCTGGGCGCGGCGGTGGGGGGTTGGGTAGAAGAGGTGCGGCGGTGATCGCCCATCAAGGAGAGCGTCCATGGACATTCGCATCGCGATCGTGGCGGCGGTGGTGGCAGGGGTCCTCATGGCGGCAGGGATGGTCCGGGCAGCCGAGGGAAAGGGAGGGCACCTGCGGATCAGCGGCATCTACCCGCACATGGCGGCCTTCAATCAGCCGGAGTCGGGCCCGGACAGTTCGCACGGCGAGGCCGGCACGGGCGCGATCGCCCCGTGGGCGGGAAAGCTGTGGTTTCTGACGTACCCGCAGCATAAGACCACCGGCAGCAACGACAAGCTCTACGAGGTCTCCCCGGACTTCAGCGTCACCGTCCGCCCCGAGAGCGTCGGCGGGACGCACGCCGGGAGGATGATCCACCGCGAATCCAAGCAACTCATTCTCGGACCGTATTTTATCGACGAGAAAGGCCGCGTCCGCGCCGCCGACCTCCACAAGCTCCGCGGGCGAATGACCGCGGTCATGCGCCACCTGACCGACCCGGCCAACATGGTCTACTTCTTCGACATGGAGGGCGCCCTCTACGAGGTCAACGTCCACACGCTGGCGGTCAAGAAGCTCTTCAGCAAGACCGCCCCGGGCGTGCACGGCAAGGGGGGGTACACGGCCCAGGGGCGGGTGGTGATCTCCAACAACGGCGAGCGGGGCCGACCCGACAAGAAGGACCCCGAGGCCGCCGGGGCGCTGGCGGAGTGGCACGGCGAGGGCAGCGAGTGGCAAGTCGTTGAACGTCGACAGTTTACCGACGTCACCGGCCCCGGGGACATCTACGGCAACCCCGACGGGAATGCACCGCTCTGGGCCATCGGCTGGGACAAGCGCTCCGTCCTGCTGATGCTTCTGGACGGCGGGAAGTGGTATCGCTTCCGCACGCCCAAGGGCACCCACGCGATGGACCCCAGGCACGGCTGGTTCACCGAGTGGCCTCGCATCCGGGAGATCGCCCCCGACAGGCCGATGATGTGCATGCACGCCGGGATGTACGCGTTCCCCCAGGGCTTCAGCGCGGCCGACACGAGCGGTATCCGCCCCATTTGCACGCACTTGCGCTACATCCCGGACTTCTGCCACTGGCAGGGCAAGGTGGTCCTCGGCGCCGACGACGCCGCGATGATGGGCAACCCCCTCTGCGGGCAGGCCCAGAGCAACCTCTGGTTCGGCGAGATCGGCGAGCTGGACCACTTCGGCCCCCGGGCGGGCTGGGGTGGCGTCTGGCGCGGCGACGACGTCCCCGCCGACACCCCCTCGGACCCATACCTGCTGGCCGGTTTCGATCAGCGGATCGTCCACCTGTCGCATAAGTGCCCCAAGCCGGTGAACTTCGAGATCCAGATCGACCGGGCCGGCACCGGCGAGTGGACCACCCACAAGACCATCGAGGTCCCCGCAAAGGGCTACGGGTGGCATGTCTTCGACAAGGACACCCCCGGCGAGTGGGTCCGCGTCAAGCTCGACAAGGCCTGCCCCGCCACGGTCTACTTCCACTACTGGTCCCCCCGCCCGGCGGCCGGGAACGAGGACGCGATCTTCTCGGGCCTCGCCGACGCCGGCTCGCCGAGCGGCTATGTCGGGGGAGTGATCCGCCCGGCCGCCCACAACCGCAGCCTCCAGTGGGTCCCCCGCCCGGTGGGGCCCGAGGGCAAGGCGTCCAAGGGCACCTACAGGGAAGTGGTGCTGGAAGGCACTTCGGCGCTCGCGTTTACGGAGCCTGACACCCCCGACCAGGCCGCCAGATGCCGCAAAATCGCCCAGCTCTCCAAGCCCTTCGAGGTCGACGAGGCCTCGATCATCCTCAAGGCCGGCGGCAAGCGCTACCGCCTGCCCAAGGGCCACGCCGCCTACGATCAGCCGTTCCCCACCGGCTGGCCCCGCGGCATCCGGGAGGCGGTCTCCGAGCGGTACCTTGCCAACTTCCACGGGACGTTCTACGAGATCCCCCGCGGCGGCGGACACCGCCCGGACATCCAGCGGATCCGCCCGGTGGCCAGTCACGGGAAGATCATCGCCGACTTCTGCACCTGGCGCGGGCTGCTCGTGCTCAGCGGCGCCAAGGCCCCGGCCAAGCCCGACGGGCACTGCTTCGCCGGCGAGGACGCCCGCGGGCTCTGGTTCGGCGCCATCGACGACCTCTGGAAACTCGGCAAGCCCGTCGGCCGCGGGGGGCCGTGGC
Source organism: uncultured Planctomycetaceae bacterium (assembly GCA_964385465.1). Taxonomy (GTDB): domain Bacteria; phylum Planctomycetota; class Phycisphaerae; order SM23-33; family SM23-33; genus CAYLPJ01. The sequence continues at coordinate 247,381 of CAYLPJ010000001.1, forward strand.
ACGAAACCGCCGTCAAGGCCGGCGAGACCTCCGACCCGTACCTCATGACCGGCTACGACCGCAAAACGCTCAGGCTCTCCCACGACGCCGACGTGCCCGTGACCTTCACCCTCGAGGCCGACATCAGCCACGAGAACTACCGCCCGGTCGAGCGCATCGGCGTCCCGGCCGGCAAGACGGTCACCTGGCGGTTCCCCGACGGCTATCACGCCCACTGGGCCCGCCTGACGGCGGACAAGGCCTGCCGGGCGACGGCGACGTTCATCTATGAGTGATCGCCCGCCGCCGGAGATCCCCCCGCCTCCCCCGGCCGGGCCGGACCGCCCGGTCGATGCCGAGGCCGCCCGCCATGCGCGCCGGGACCGCGCCGCCGCCACGGCCGCCGCGATGGGCGCGGTGCTCTGTTTCGGCGCCGTCCCCGTCTTCCTCCGCGACTTCACGCGATTCCTCGACGCCTGGACCGTCAACGCCTGCCGGTACAGTGTCGCGGCCGTCTTCTGGCTGCCCTTCGTCCTCTTCCTCGTCCGCCGGCCGCCGACCGCACGACACACCCGCGCGCGGCGGACCATCTGGCTGGCCGCCCTGGTGCCCACGATCCCCAACCTCGCCGCCCAGATCGGCTTCGCCGCCTGCCCCTACTTCCTCAAGGCCCCCACCATGAGCTTCATGCTGCGAACCAGCTTCCTGTTCGCCGCCGTGGTCGGCTTCGTCGTCATCCCCGCCGAGCGGGCGCTGATCCGCCGGCCTCTGTTCGGCCTCGGGGCCCTGCTCAGCCTCGTCGGCATCCTCCTGCTCTACCTCGAAAAGCTCGGCTCCACCGACGGAGGGCCCAGCCTCGTCGGCCTGCTGCTGGCGCTCGGGACCGCCATGGGATACGCCTGCTACGCCGTCGCCGTCCGCAAGTTCCTCTGGGGCTTCCCCCTGCCCCTGGCCTTCGGCGTGATGAGCCTCTACACCACCGCCGTGCTCATCGTCCTGGCCGCCGCGGTCGGGGACGTCGGGCAGCTCGCCCACCTCCCGGCCGGACGCTGGCCGCTGCTGGTCGTCTCGGCGTTCCTGGGCATCACGTTCGGGCACGTGTTCTACCACCGCGCGATCCACGGGATGGGCCCGGTGGTCGCCAACGGGATGCTCATGGCCATGCCGTTCTGGACCTACGCCCTGGCGGTGGCCTTCCTGGGCGAACGCCTGACCGCCCTCCAGCTCATCGGCGGCGTGGTGGTCGTCGCCGGCGGCCTGGCGCTGGTCCGCGCCAAGGCCCAGCTCGCCCGCTCGACCGCCCCGTCGCCCAAGACGGGCCCGGAGGACCTCTCGACGGATTGACCGGCGGATGAGGGGCCGAACGCCGCGGGCGGGGTCGCCGCGGCAGACCCACGCGGCTCGGGGCGTAAGCTTGGGAAACCATCGGTCCCGCGGGCGCACACGATGTCCGTTCCTGGATACCGATCGGTTCGCTCGGTTTTTCGTTTGCGTCCAACCCCGGTTCGTGTTGTAGGTTACCTTTGCGGGGGCGGGCACGGAGTGACGTCGCTATGCCGTACGACGGTCTCTACGGGAAAAGGATCGAATGCGAGTGCGGGCGGACGCACCACGTCCAACCCGCGGAGGTCCTCTTCGCCCGCGACGCCCTCGACCGCCTGCCGGACCTCTGCGCACGCCACGCCGCCGGGCGGCGCTGCGCGGCCGTGATGGACCTGCGGACCCGCATCGCCGCCGGGTTCGACGCCGAGCGCGCCCTCGCGCGGGCCGGCTGGGAGGTCGATCCCGTCGTCCTGTCCGACGGCTACCATTGCGAGAGCCCCGTCTGCGACGACGTGACCAAGCTCGCTCTGGCCACGCGGTACGAGGTCCGCCAGGCCGACCTGATCCTCGCCGTCGGCAGCGGCGTCGTCAGCGACCTGGGCAAGTGGGTGGCCTTCGACGCCGGCAAGCCGCTGATCACCTTCGCCACGGCCGCGAGCATGAACGGCTACGCCTCGGCCAACGTCGCGCCGACGATCGACGGCGTCAAGTCGCTCGTCCGCGCCCGCCCGCCGGCCGCGGTCGTCGCCGATCCGCTGGTGTTGGCCGAGGCGCCCCACGAACTCACCGCCGCTGGGCTGGGCGACGTGCTGGCCAAGAGCGTCAGCTCGGCGGACTGGCGGCTCAACCACCAGCTCTTCGGCGACTATTACTGCCCGCGGAGCGTGAACCTGATCGCCGAGATCGAGCCGCTCTACCTCGACCGCCCCGAGGCCGTCCGGGACCACGACCGCGAGGCCCTCGGCGCGCTGTTCGACGCCCTGCTGCTGACCGGCGTGGCCATGACCCTTGCCGAGACCTCCGCCCCGGCCTCGGGGGGCGAGCACCTCGTCAGCCACACGCTGGACATGCTCGCGGTCCGGGACGAGCGTTTCCACGACCTCCACGGCCGACAGGTCGGCGTGGGCACGATCCTGGCCAGCGAGCTGTATCGCCGCGTGCTGGCGGTGGAGTCCCCCGACCTCCACGCCCCGCCGGCCGGCGTGGACCGGGCGTTCTGGGGCCCGCTGGCCGACGTGGTATCCGAGCAGTACGCCGCCAAGTCCGACCGCCTGGCCGCCGCCGGGCAGCGCCTCGCCGAAGGCGGCACCTGGGACGACCTCCGCGGCGCACTGGCCGAGATGGTCCGCCCCCCCGAGCGGATCCGCGACACCCTCGCCGCCGCCGGCGCCGCCACCGGCGCCGGGGACATCGCCTGCGACCGACCCCGCCTGCGGGCCGCCTTCCGCCACGCCCACGAGATCCGCCCCCGCTTCACGGTCCTCGATCTCGCCCACCTCCTGGGCATCCTCCCCGCCGCCGCGGAAGAGATCGTCGAGCAGTGGGGATAGCCCCGGACTGATCGCCTTGGCGCGCCCACCGTTCGTGGGCAAGCCCAACCGGCCTGCCCCTCGTCCCCCGATCATCCGGCCCCCTGTCTTGCGGTGTTCCGGTATCCGGTCCCCCGGTCCTGGGGTAATCCGGCCTTCCGCTATTCCCGTCCCGCCGCCTTCCTGATAAGCTTCTTCCCGCGGACACTGCGGACGGCAACGATGAAACAGCAGAGCTTCGGGCATTCCGATCCCGGCAAGGTCAAGAAAGACAACGAGGACGCCATCCTCCTCGCCGTCGAGCGGGGGCTTTACGTGCTCTGCGACGGCTGTGGGGGTCACGCGGCCGGGAAGATCGCCGGCAAGATGACCTGCAACCTCACCTACGAGGCGATCAAGCTGCACGCCGAGGCCCTGGCCTCCTGCGCCGACGAGCCGACGCCGGCGAGGCGGGCGAAGGTTCTCGATGCCATCGAGTCCGGCGTCAACGCCGCCAGCCAGCGGGTCTGGCAGGCCGCCCGCAGCGACCCGGACAAGCAGGGCATGGCCACAACGGTGGTCGTGCTGACCGTCACCGGCCGGCATGCCCTCATCGCCCACGCCGGGGATTCCCGGCTGTACCTGCTGCGCGGCGGGAAGATCCACCAGCTCACCGAGGACCACACGATGGCCTCGCGGTACGTGCGGATGGGCCTGCTGACACCCCGCCAGGCCGCCGAGGCCCCGGCCGGGTCGAGGCTGCTGCGGGCGGTCGGCTTCCACGAGCGCGTCCGGCTGGACACGCTGCACTTCGAGCTGGCCGACGGGGACCGGCTGCTGCTCTGCTCCGACGGGCTGACCGGCTACCTGACCGGCGAAGAGCTGCTGGCGCTCTGCGACGCCGGCCCGCTGACCCGCGCGCCGGGGCGGCTGATCGCCGAGGCCAACAAGCGCGGCGGCCGGGACAACATCAGCGCGATCGTCGTGGAAGTATCCGACGGCGACGCCGAGGCCGCACGCGACCTCGCCGACCGTCTCGGCGCCCTGCACGCGGCGCCGATGTTCCGCAACCTCGGCTACGCGGACCTGCTCCGCGTCGCCGGCGTGGCCGAGCAGGTCCGCTTCGCGCCCGGCGAGACGATCGTCCGCGAGGGCGAGCCGGGCGACCGCGTGTTCGTCAGCCTCGCCGGCGCCGTCGAGGTCCGCAAGCGCGACCAGGCGCTCGCCGAACTGCCGCCCCGCTCGCCGTTCGGCGAGATGGGCTTCCTGGACCGCACGCCCCGCACCGCCGACGTGGTCGCACGCGACGACGTCCACGCACTCATGATCCCCCGCAAGGCCCTGATGGACCTGCTCCGCCGCGACCGCCTGCTGGCCATCCGCGTGCTGTGGGGGCTCTGCCGCGTGCTCAACGAACGCCTCTACCGCACCAGCAACGAGCTGGGCGAGCTCAAGGACGTCGTCGACGCCCGCGGCGATGAGGGCCAGGGCGAGCCCGTGCCGATCGAGGACGCGCCCGAGAACGAAAACCTTTCGCAGGAGTAGTCGCCCGCCACCGCGACGCGACGGAGAGGACCATGCCGCAGACGCCCCGCGAGATCGTCACACGCTGCCTGACCTTCGACCGCCCCGAACGCATCCCCCGCGACCTGTGGACGCTGCCCTGGGCCCAGAGCCGCTTCCCCGAAAGGATCGCCGAGATCCGCCGCAGATTCCCCGGCGACCTCGACCACCCGCCGGGGGTCTACAGGCCGTCGCGGCGCGTCCGCGGAGACCGCCACGGGCTCGGGGAGTTCGTCGACGACTGGGGCTGCCGATTCGTCAACATCCAGGCCGGCGTCATCGGCGAGGTCAAGGACCCGATCATCCCCGACCCCGCCGACCTCGCCGACCTCCGCCCGCCCTACGAGACGCTGCCGGAAGACCGCGACGCCGCACGCGATACCGTCAACCGCTACTGCGCCGAGAGCGAGCGGTTCGTCATCGCCGGCTGCTGCCCCCGACCGTGGGAACGCATGCAGTTCCTCCGCGGGACGGTCGGGGCGATGATGGACGTGATGGACCCCGACGCCGGCGGGCGGAAGCTGCTGGAGGAGATCCACAAGTTCTACCTCGCCGAGATGGCGTTCTGGGCCACGACGGACGTCGACGGCTTCAGCTTCATGGACGACTGGGGCTCCCAGCGCCAACTGCTGATCCCCCCGCCGGTGTGGCGCGAGCTGTTCCGCCCGCTCTACCGGGACTACGCCGACATCGCCCGCCAGTCGGGCAAGTTCCTGTTCATGCACAGCGACGGGCACATCGCGCAGATCTACGACGACCTCGTCGAGATCGGCATCGCGGCCGTCAACTCCCAACTGGCCATCATGGACCTGGCCGACCTGGCCCGGCGGGTGAAGGGGCGGATCACGTTCTGGGGCGAGATCGACCGCCAGCACGTGATGCCGGCCTCGGACCCGCAGGTCGCCCGCGACGCCGTCCGCCGGATCGCCGCCCACCTCCACGACCCCCGCGGGGGGATCATCGCCCAGTTCGAGCTCGGCCCCGCCGGCAACCCCGAGAACGCCTTCGCCATCTACGAGGAATGGGAGAAGGTCCACGAGGAGGCCCGGGCAACAGCCTGACCGGGGGGACACACTGCCCCCGAGCCCACCCACTGCGCTGCGTGGGTCTCCGCCGGAGACCGTCGGTCACGCCGTACGCACGCGCTCCGAGGCGGGCTTGGGCCTCTGTTCCCTGACGGCGCTACCCCATCCACTCCCGGCGACGCGTGACGCGCTTCAGCGCGGCGTTGGCGAGGCGGACGTCTTCGGCGATCTGGAAGTCGAACATGCCGACCAGCGCGAAGTCCGCGCCGCCGCGGAACACGTACGGCAGGGCCTTGCGCGGGTGTATGGCGCCGGCGGCGAGGACCTTGTAGGCGATCCACGGCCGCTTGATCGTCCGCATGAACTCGATCGTCCCGGCCGCGTCGGTGCACCAGTAGTTGTCGTCGCGGTTCTCGACGACGCTGCGGGTCTGCTCGGGGCGGCGGGCGGTGAAGTAGTCGTCGGTGTGCAGCGTCTTGACGTAGAAGTCCGGCTCGAGCCCGGCGGCCTCGCAGGCCTTGGGCACTGCCAGCGAGTGGCCTCCCACGCCGGCGGGCAGGCCCTGGGCCTGGATGAACCGCACGGCCTGGCCGAGGAACTCGACGTCCCCGGCCGCGACGAGCCGATCGGCGATGTTGCCCTGAACGTAGATCGCGTCGGCCCCGGCGTCGACGGAGCGTTTGATCCCCTCCATGCCGTGCTTGCGGCTGGGGTATCCCTGGACAATCCACGTGATCCCGCTGCCGAACGCCTTGCGGTAGGCGGGGATCACCTTCCCGGCGTGCGGGTTGGTGTTGATGCAGTTGATCCCGTGCTCCTCGCCGAGCCGCAGCGTCTCGAAGATCTTCTCCTCGGTGAAGTACGCCTTGAGCAGCTTGGAGACGTACATCAGGTCCCGGCTGTGGGCGAAGCCGGCGATGAGGTTGCCCCCCATGATCAGGCGGCTGATCTGGAGCTCGCCGATCTTCCCGGTCGGCAGGCTGCCCTTCGCGCCCGGCTTGACCGGCTCGCGGGGGCCGGCGGCGCCCGCGGCGTCGGCGGCTGCGCCGCCGTCGGGGTCCCGCGCCATCAGCGCCCGCTCCTCGCAGCTCAGCGCCGCCGCCATCCCGCCGGCGGCCAGGGCCCCCTTCACAAAACTCCGCCGCGAATACCTGCACCGCATGGCGTGCCCTTTCCGTTGCCGACAGTCGGAACGGCCGCATTATACCAACATTGACGACAGCACCGCATCGACCTCCTCGCTGTGGGGTTCACAATAGGGACGCCGCGATCCGTACAACGTAGCCAACCGGCAGGCCAATCCGCCCGCGAGGCCGGTGAAGCCCGACGACGACCGCGGCGAGTCGTCAGGGCGATCCCCGCAGGCCAAAGGAAACCCCCATGAAGCGTGCCCTTCCATTCGCGCTGGTCTTGACCTCGGCCTTGGCCCCGGCGCCCGCGGCCGAACGCGCCGCCGCGGAGACCACGCGATCCATCACCCAGTACGGGATCACGTGGACGTTTGCCGAGCCGGTCCCGGCCGGGCGGTTCGTCAACGGGGACCACTGGGTCGTCGGGCCGGTGACGGTCACCGGGATCGACCCGGCACCGAAGCCGGCGCGGAACGGGTCGGTGGTGAATCCGCCGGCGGGCAAGCGCCAGGGCTACGACGACCGCATCCACGGCTACGACGCCTCGCTTCGCGCGACGCTGCCGCTGGCGCTCGAGCCGGGGGAGTCGCTGGTCTCGACCGACAGCGTCGCCAAGGTCGGCGTGCCCACGCCGCAGACCGTCAAGGGCCAGTATTGCCGCGGCCCGCTGCGCACCGCCGTGGTGCTGACCTGCCTGGCCGAGCCCCCCCCGCCTGACGCGTTCCGCCCGCCGTACTGCGGTGCCGACAAGCCGATCTTCCGGGCCGGCAAGCTCCGCCGCGACCGGCTGGCGAAGCTCGAGCCCCCCGACGCGCCGCTGCCGGACCTCGCCCTCCACGAGCGATACCTCCAGCGCGTCTGGCTGGATCACTTCCACGAATGGCCCGCCCGCAGGATGCACCCGCTGGAGAACATGCCCGACTACGGTCGGGAGATCACGCACATCGTCTCCCGCGTGGGCCTGATGCTGCTGCTGGAGGACCCCGACGGCAAGCGGGAGACGCTGCTGATCCGCTTCGTGCAGCTCGGCATCGACCTCTACGGCGTGACGCGGTCGAACGACGACCTCTGGCGGGCCAACGGCGGGCACCACTCGGGGCGGAAGTGGCCGATCCTCTTCGCCGGCCTGATGCTCGATCACGAGGGCATGAAGCACGTCGAGGCCGCGTTCGCCGAGGACCAGCAGACCTACTACGGCAAAGGCTGGCGGGGGCAGAAGGTGCTCTGGAAAATCAACCTGGAGCCGCACCGCCGCCACGAGCACCTGCCGCCGGCCAAGTGGGACGGCCCGCCGTTCAAGGGCAAGAACAACGGGCACAAGTCCGAGGGCTACCGCAAGCTCAACGGCCCGACCTGGGTGGGCCAGGCGCTGGCGGCCAGGATCATGAACGCCCGGAAGCTGTGGAACCACGACGCGTTCTTCGACTACGTCGACCGCTGGATGGCCGACGACGCCCCCAAGGGCCTGCCCGGCCAGGCCGGCGGACCGTTCGTCTACGCCATGTGGAAACGCTACCGCCACGCCGCCGCCACCGTGCCGGCCGCCACCGAAGGAGACCGAGAACCATGACGCTACGCATCGCGATTCTGACGGCCGCGACCGCCGCCGTCGCCCCGGCCGCCGAGCCGGCGACGATCACGCTGACCGACAAGGTGCTCGTCAAGGACACCAGCCGCTTCGGGATCAATCTCGGCGGGGACGCCTACTACTCCGGGGCCGCGCTGGTGAAGCTGCGCGCGCGGGAGAACTTCGAGGGCACGAGCTTCCGCCGCTGCCACTTCGGCCCGGCCAGCGCGAAGGGCGGCGCCTTCACCTGGTTCGGCGGCGGCAGCGACTGGGGGAAGATCCTCGCCGACGGCACGTACACGGTCCTCTCGGGGCCGCAGCGATGGACGACCGGGAAGATCAAGGAGATCACAACCCGCCAGGCCGAGCACCAGGGCAACATGAAGCCGTTCCGCTTCTTCGTCTGGGACAAGCCGCTGAAACCCCTGCCCGACCGCGGCGGGTTCATGGTCGAGGCCATGCACCTCAAGCTCGGCGCCATGCGCAAGCCCGGCGACTACTGGTGCGCCGAGCAATGCCGGATCGCCACCGGCGACACGGCCGAGGGGTCCTTCGGCCATGCGGCGCTGAAGATGCCCGGCTCGGACAAGAAGGCCCACTACCGCTTCGCCACCCACTACCAGCGGTACGGGCAGACGAACGGGACGTGGCACGTGCGGTTTCACGCCAAGGCGGTCAAGGGCGAGCCGGTACTGGCCGTCTCCCCGGGCCGCGAGGAATGGGGCGGCGACGGCGAGGCCCGGCCCGGCGGGGAGTGGAAGCGCCACGAGCTGAAGCTGGTCGTGGAAAAGGTCCCCGAGCCGACCGGCGCCGAGGACAACCCGCATCTGACGTTCCTCTTCGAGGTCACCGGCGGGGACCTCCTGCTGGACGACGTGGCCATCTGGCTGGAGGGCGACGAGAACCCCACGGCCTTCCGGGACGACTGCATCGCGATGCTGAAGCGCTACCGCCCGGGCCCGCTGCGGAAGCTCCAGATGGGCGGCAGCACGGTAGCCAACACGATCGCCGGGCCGCTGGAGAGCCACCGCTACGCCAGCCAGGGCTGGACGAAGCTCTCCCCGTACGCGCGCGCCAGCGCCGACCCGTACGGCCTGCACGAGATGTACGAGCTCTGCGAGCACATCGGCGCCGAGCCGTGGTACTGCCTTCCGGGCACGCTGAACCGCCGGGAGATGGAGCGGTTCATGGAGTACCTCGGCGCGCCGGCGGACGTCGGCTGGGGGCGCAGGCGCGCGGCGCTGGGCCAGAAGCGGCCTTGGACGGAGGTCTTCGACCGCATCCACGTGGAGTTCGGCAACGAGGCGTGGAACAACGCCGGGCCCTACCAGTGCGGCGGGTTCAACGGCCCGGACTACTGGAACGACCTGATCACCACGGGCAAGGAAAGCCCGCACTACAAGCCGTGTGTGGTCTTCCACGCCGCCGGCCAGGCCGCCCACTGGAGCCTCAACGACAGCCTGATGGGCTTCGCCCCGGCGGCCGACCGGTTCGGGGTCGCCCCGTACATCATCCAGCGGCTCAGCAAGGAAGACGCCCGCAAGCTGGACACCGACGAGAAGCTGTTCCGCTGGGCGTTCGCCTGGGCGATCCGCCGCAGCCGGGACCAGGAGGGCGCGATGCGGCGCAACTACGAGAACGCCAGGAAGCACGGCGTGGAGCTGAGCATCTACGAGGTGAACCACCACATCACGCACGGCGACGGCCCGCTGGAGCCGCGCAACCGCCTGGTCACCAGCCTCGGCGGCGGGCTGAACGTCTGCAACAACATGCTCACCATGCTCAAGGAGCACCACCTCCGCACGCAGGCGCTGTTCTCGTTGGTCCAGCACAGCTACAACGCCCGCGGCATCGGGGCCGTGAGGCTCTGGGGAACCGCCCTGTCCATGCGAAAGGGCCGCGAGCGATACCGCCCGACCTTCCTGGCCTGCGCCACGGCCAACCGCGTGCTGGGCGGGGACCTCGTGGCGACGGAGCACTCGGCCAACGAGCCGACCTTCAACGCGACCGGGCCGTTCCGCCGGCGCAAGGGCCACGAGACGATCCGCGACCTGCCGACGATCTGGAGCTACGCCTTCGCCGACGGCAAGCGGCGGGGGCTGATCCTCGTGAGCCTCGACGTCGCCGCCCCGCGCCCCGTGACGCTGAAGTTCGCGGGCACCCCGGCCGGTGGCAAGGCGACGCGGTGGGAGCTCTCGGCCGACAGCATCGCGGCCAACAACGAGTTCGAGAACGCCGAGCCGCAGGTGGCGGTGAGCGAATCGACCGTCGAGAAGTTCGCCGACGGCGTGACGCTGACGCTCCCGCCCCACTCGATGACGGCGCTTCGGTGGGAGCTGGAGTAGGCGGCGGACGCCGGAAGGCAGCGGCGACAGCGGTCGCGGCGCGCGTCGCCGTGGGCGACGGCGCGGGGCGGCGCGGCGGGAGATCGCGAGAGGAACGACACCGCGGCGCCACGCCGCGGCTCCGTGGTCGGCGGGAATCGCCCCGGCGGGCCCCGCCGCCGGGACAGCTCTTCCTGTTAACGGTTACCTGCTGACTGTTCGCTGTCAGCTGTCAGCTGGTACCCAGCGACTGCCAACAGCCCTCTACCCGCCCAGCGCGATCAGCGACTGCATCTCGCTCTGCGTCCGCAGCAGCTTGGCGTAGAGCCCGTCCTCCTTGGCGGTGAGCTCCTCGTGCGTGCCCTGCTCGACGAGCTCGCCCTTCTCCAGCACGACCAGCCGGTGGGCCTTGCGGAGCGTGGAGAGGCGGTGGGCGATGGCGATGGTCGTCCGGTCGGCGACCAGCCGCTCGATCGCCTCCTGGATGAGCTTCTCGGTCTCGGTGTCCACGCTGCTGGTGGCCTCGTCGAGGATGAGGATCCGCGGGTTGTTCAGAATCGCCCGGGCGATGCTGATCCGCTGGCGCTCCCCGCCGGAGAGCGTCTGCCCGCGCTCGCCGACCAGCGTGTCGTAGCCGTCGGGGAAGCCCAGGATGAAGTCGTGTGCGTTGGCGGCGCGGGCGGCCTCGATGATCTCGGGGATCTCCGCCCCGGCGTTGCCGTAGGCGATGTTCTCCGCCACCGTGCCGTGGAAGAGGAACGGCTCCTGGAGCACGACGCCGATGTTCCGGCGGAGGCTGGCGACGTCGTAATCGCGGACGTCGACGCCGTCGATGAGGATCTGCCCGGCGAGCACGTCGTAGAAGCGGCAGATGAGGTTGACCAGCGTGGTCTTGCCCCCGCCCGAGGGCCCGCACAGGCCGACCATCCGCCCGGCGGGGATGTCCAGGCTGATGCCCTTGAGCACCTTGCGAATGCCGTCGTAGCTGAACGAGACGTTTCGCAGCTCGATGTGCCCCTTGAGGTCGCCGGCGTCGGTCGGGTCGGCGGAGGAGTAGATGTCCGGCTCGGTGTCGAGGATCTCGAAAATCCGCTGGGCGCTGGTCGCGGCGCGGTTGAGCATCTGGTCCATGTGCGCGATCATGTGGATCGGCCGCAGGAACATGTGCAGCAGGCCCATGAAGGCGAACAGCGTGCCGACCGTCATGTACCCGGCCACCTCGGCGCCCGGGTCGGCCGCGAGCTTCCCCTGCACCTCCCCGTAGTCCTGGACGATCCACAGCCCGCCCACGATCCACACCACCAGCAGGCTGAGCTGCGTGCAGAACATCATCAGCGGGCCGAAGACCGTCACCGCCGAGATGAACGTCATCTCCTGGTCGTACACCAGACGGTTCTTCACGCCGAACCGCTCGATCTCCCGCGGCTCCTGGCTGAAGGCCTTGATCACCCGCACGCCGGGCAGGGCGTCGGCCACCACGGCCGTGAGCTGCCCCCACCGGTGCCACCACCGCCGGAACAGCCGGTGCATGAGCTTGTGGAAGACGACCATCAGCACGAGCATCAGCGGGATGGGGATCAGCGCGAAGCAGGCCAGCCGCCAGTTGGTGAAGAACATCGCGACGGTCACGCCGATGAGCGTCAGGAAGGTGACGACGACCTCGATGCACGTGAAGGCCAGGAAGCCCCAGAGACGGTCGGAATCGCTGGTGACGCGGGAGACCAGCCCGCCGGTCTGCTTCTTGGCGAAGAAGCTCAGCGACAGCTTGTGCAGGTGGGCGTAGACGGTGTTGCGGATGCCGGTCGAGACCATCGTGCCCAGGCGGAAGACCAGCCGCCGCTGGATGGCGCCCAGCACGTTGGAGCCCACGATCAGCCCGGCGAAGCAGGCCAGCAGGATCAGGAACAGCCGGAGGTCCGGGCTCTGCCCGGCCATGCCGCCCAGCCCGCGGTCCACCATCGGGCGGGTCAGCAGCGGCTGGGCGATGCCCATCGCCGTGGCCACCACCGCCAGCGAGACGCCCAGCACCAGCCGCCACTTGTGCGGACCGACGAAGTCCATCAGCCGCCAGAGGATCTTCCGGTGACTCATGCAGGCCGGGCAGCTCTCCGCCCACGCCGGGATCACCCGCCCGCACGCCTCGCAGCGGACCTTCTTCTGGTCGGGGCGCTCGGCCTCGGCGGGCGGCTCGTCGGCGGCCTCGCCGTCGGCGGACAGGGCACGCTCGGCGCCGCGGGCCAGGCGGGCGACATCCTTGGCGTGGCGGAGCGTGTAGCGGTACTCGGCCACGACGCCCCCGTCGCGGAGCAACCGCAGCAGGTTGATCCCCAGCCCTTCGACGACCTTGGCCTCGGAGAGCTCCTCGAACGCGTGCCAGGCCGACGACCACGCCCCGCCGGCCCCCGGGGACCGCGTGTAGCGCCCGAGGCGGCCGTCGGAGAGGACGAGGTAGCCCTCGACGTACATCCCGTCCTCGTCGAGGTCGAACCGGGCGGCGTCCAGTGCCTCCCCGCCGTCGAGGTCGGCCTCGACACGCCGCCGCAGCTCGTCGGGCAGCCCGCCGAGGACGTCCCGCTCGGCCGTCTCGCCCGTGTTGTCGGCCTTTGCCGCACTGCTCATCGCCCGCCTCCGGATGCCTTCGCAACCGCGAGAGTATACCCGACCGCACGCGGCGGGGGCACACCCCCTGCCGGGATTCGCACTCCATTTCCGCCCGCCGCCGGATTAGAATCCCTTCCGTCGGGGGCGAGCAAAGAACTGGCAGGGAGCGCGCGATGCAGGCACTGGTGCTGGAAGGCAAGGGCGAGCTGAACATCCGGGACATCGACATCCCCGAGCGGATGGGGCCCGACGACGTCGAGATCGCCGTCCATACCGTCGGCGTCTGCGGCAGCGACGCCCACCTCTACGAGTACGGCAAGATCGGGCCGTTCGTCGTCGACCGCCCGATGGTCCTCGGCCACGAGGCCTCGGGCACGGTCCGGCGGGTCGGCGAGAACGTCACGGGCCTCGCCCCCGGCGACCGCGTGTGCATGGAGCCGGGCATCCCCACCCCCAACAGCCGGGCCACCCGCGAGGGCATGTACAACCTCGATCCCGACGTGGTCTTCTGGGCCGCGCCGCCCGTGCACGGCTGCCTGCGGCCCACGGTCGTCCACCCGGCCTCGCTGGTGTTCAAGCTGCCCGAAACCGTCGGTTGTGCCGAGGGCGCCCTGGTCGAGCCCCTGGCCGTCGGGATGCACGCGGTCAACAGGGCGCAGGTCAAGCCCGGCGACCTCGGCGTGGTTCTCGGCGCCGGGACCATCGGCCTGGTCACCGCCATGGCCGCCCTGGCCGGCGGGTGCAGCCGCGTGGTGCTCGTCGACCGCCTCCAGCCGAAGCTGGAGCTCGGCGCGACGTTCGGGCCGGTCACGCCGGTGAACTTCGAGACCGAGGACGTCGGCAAGGTCGTCGCGGACCTCAGCGACGGCTGGGGCGCGGAGGTCGTCTTCGAGGCCAGCGGCGCCCCCGAGGCCGTCAAGAGCACCCTCGACCACGTCTGCCCCGGCGGGAAGGTCGTCTTCATCGGCGGGCCCATCGAGCCGGTGCCCATGGACATCGTCAAGGGCCAGACCAAGGAAGTCACGATGATGACCATCTTCCGCTACGCCCACGTCTACCGAAGGGCCCTGGCGCTGATGGGCTCCGGGCGGATCGACGTCAAGCCGCTGATCACCGACACCTACCCCTTTGCCGAGGCCGTCGAGGCCTTCGACTACGCCTGCGACCCGCGACCCGAGAGCGTCAAGGTCCAGATCGTCATGCCCGACGCGGAGAACGAATGATGAGCGAGCAGACCATGAAGGCCGTCGTGTACACCGCCCCGGGCCGGTTCGAGATCGCCGATGTGCCCGTGCCCGAACCCGCCGACGACGAGGCCCTGATCCGCGTCCGCGCCTGCGGGCTCTGCCGGACCGACATGCACATCCACCTCGGGCACTTCATCTCCGAGTTCCCGCTGACCAACGGGCACGAGTTCGCCGGCGAGATCGCCGCCGTCGGCTCGGGCGCCGGCGACCTCGCCGTCGGCGACCGCGTCGTCGCCGACAACACCGAGCTCTGCGGGCACTGCTTCTTCTGCCGACGCGACCAGCCGCTCTACTGCGAGAACTTCACCAGCCACGGCTGCAACTGCGCCGGCGGCTTCGCCGAGTACGTCGCCATCAAGGCCGAGAAGATCTTCACGCTCGACACCCTCGGCTTCCGCGAGGCCGTCATGGCCGAGCCGACCGCCTGCGCCATCCACGGCGCCGACCGCATCGCCGCCGGGCCCGGCAGCGACGTGCTGCTGTTCGGCGCGGGACCGACCGGGCTGATCCTCGCCCAACTCCTCAAGGCCAACGGCGCCGCCCGGCTGGTCGTCGCCGCGCCGCCCGGCCGAAAGCTCGACCTCGCCGCCAGACTCGCCGCCGACGAGACCGTCGAGATCGACCGCCAAGACCACGAGAAGCACCGCAGCCGGATCCGCGACCGCTGGCCGAGAGGGTTCGACGTGGTCGTCGAGGCCACCGGCTCGGCCGCGATGTTCGAGGATTGCTTCCACTACACGCGCCGGGGCAGCCGCGTGATCGCCTACGGCGTCTACGATTCCCAAGCGAAGGTCTCGGTCAGCCCCTACGACCTGTTCTACAACGAGATCACCGTCGTGGGCTCTTTCGCCCAGACCCACTGCTTCGACCGCGCCCTGGCGTACCTGGAAAGCGGCACGGTGAAGGTCGACGACATCGTCGACCAGCAGCTCCCCCTCACCGACTACGCACGCGCCCTGGAGATGATGACCAACCGCGAGGCCATCAAGATCGCCCTGTGCCCGTAGTGTTGCAGCGACACTCGACGCCCGGCGCTCATCCATGCCGGACCTCTTCGAAACCCCAGAGACCTACGTCCCGCTTTCGAGGAACCGCTCGATTTGCTCGCAAGTGGGTATGCCGGCTCGGCCGCCGAGGCGGGTGCATTTGATCGCGGCGGCGGCCGAGGCCAGGCGGAGGTTCTCAGCGAGCGCCAGGCCGCGGGTCAGGCCGTGACAGAAGGCTCCGTGGAAGACGTCGCCGGCGCCGGTGGTGTCCACCACGTCGACCTCGAAGGCCCCCAGCGTGCCCGCCTGCCCGCCGGCGGCGGCGAACGCCAGCCCGGCCGCGCCGAGCGTGACCACGGCGCAGCGGGGGCCGAGCTCCAGCAGCCGGCGGCAGGCGGCGAGCGGGTCGGCGGGCAGGCCGCCTTTGCCCAGGCACAACTCGGGGAACAGCGCGTAGTCCACGTGGTCCAGCAGCGGGCGGGTGCGGTCGTCGACGGCGGAGAAGTCGCAGACGACCGGCAGGCCGCGCCGCCGGGCCTCGGCCGCCGCGGGGAGCTGGCTGGCGGGGATGGTCGCGTCGATCAGCAGGCAGGCGGCGCCCCCGAGGCGAGCGAGGTCGCCGACGGGCCGCCCGCCGTCGGCGTCGCGGACGCCCGTGCCATGGACGAACCGCCGCTCGCCGGTCCGCCCGTCCACGCAGACGACCACCGCCGGGCCGCGAATCGCGCCCTCGCGGCGGACCTGCGACGTGTCGATGCCCTCGGCGGCCAGGTCGGCCACCACCTCGTCACCCAGCCGGTCCCTGCCGACCACGCCCCAGAACTCCGCCGCCCCGCCGAGCCGCGTCACCGCCGACAGGGCCGTGCCCACCATCCCCCCGCCCTGCCGCCGGCTGTCCAGTACGCGCCCCTCGGCGACCGGCCGGGAGGCGTCCTCCCACAGCAGCAGGTGGTCCACCAGCGCCAGCCCGACGCCGACAACCTTGCCCCCGCTCTCGCCGGTGCCGCTCACGAGCGAACCCCGCGGCGGGCCAACGGGCAGGTGACCGGATGGAAGGGAATCTGTCGCACGGGCGACTCCTCGTCTGCGGTGCGGTGTCGCGTTACCATACTCCCGGCGGCCCCGCGGCCGCAACCGGAGGTGCCCGATGCGTTGGATTGCGGCGATGGCGTTGGCGGCGATGGCGGCGAGCCCTGCTTCGGCGGCCGCGCCGGCCGACGACGACAGCGCGGTGGACGTGCAGGTCATCGACGCGAGCTGGACCGTTCCGGCGGAGCTGACGCTGCGGGTGCGCCTGCGGGCCATCGAGCCGAACGAGCCGACGCCGATCTCCTGGCGGCACGGCGGGGAGGGGCTGGGGGGCAGCGTCGTTCGCGGGGCGTTCAGCGACAAGCCCCTGCCGGTCGGCGCCTGGAGCCCGCCGCGGAAGGTGACCTCGCTCGTGCGGAAGGGGCGGTTCCCCGCCAAGCTGTTCCTGACGGTCACCGCCGGCAACCCCGGCCGCGACCGCCGCATGCCCGATGGCTCGCGCGTGCGGGAGGGCTTCTCCACCGGGGCGGTGTTCGAGTTCCAGCTCGCCTGGCGGGGCAGCGTGCTGAAGACCTTCCGCGAGGCCGGCCCCGACGGCGGGACCGCGGGCATCGTCCTGCCGGCCGGCCGGCTGGCGGGGGGCAAGCCGCCGACGGACGAGCACTTTCTCGCGGGCGTGACGGGCCTGCTGGCGTACGCCCGCCGCCGCGCCGACCGCCTGGAGGCCCTGCCGTGGGCCCACGGCCCGCTGCCGCGGAAGCTGGCGATCATCAACAACGTCGGCGGCTACGGACGGGGAAGCGGCTACGGCATCCGGCACACGAACAAGGCGATCGTCGCCGCCGAGTGCCGCAGCCTCCACCAGTTGGGGGTCAACGGCTTCCGCGGGCCCGACGCGTTCCTCGTCGAGGCCGCCCGCCGCGGCGACGAGCTGACCCGCCCCTTCACGCGGGCCTGGATCGTCCGGGCCATGGGCTACCCCGTGCCGACCTGGCGCCCCCCGAACCACAAGGACCCCGACGCCGGCTGCCCGTACGCCGACGGCGTGGCCGAGCGAACGCAGGCCGGCGTCGCCGAGGCACTCGCCGCGCTGGACCTGCCCGTCGACGAGGTCTGGGCGCTGACCGTCGACGAGATCGGCGCCGTCATCGACCGCGCGCCAGAGGGCAAGGGCCACCTCGCCGTCTGCCCGCGCTGCGCGGCGGCGTTCCGGGCGTTCCTCCGCGAGCACGGCGTTCGGCCGGCGGACGTCGGCGCGGCCGACTGGCAGGGCGTCCGCCCGGCGTGCATCTGGCAGCCGCCGGCCCCGCGGCCGGGCCCGCCGCCGAAGCCGGCCGTGCCGACCAACCCCTTCGCCCCGACCCCGCCGGCCGGCCCCGCCGACAAGCCCGAGCCCGACGGGCCGGTTCTTCGCCCCCCGGACCTCGACGACCCCCGCGAGGCCCTGCTGGCCTGGTGGACGCTGCGGTTCAACAATCACATGTCCGCCAGGCTGTTCTCGCCGCTGCGGGACGCCTTCACCGCCGCCAACGCCGCCAGACGCCAGGCCCTCGCCGCCGGCCGGGGCGATGCGACCGCCGCCCGCCGCGCGCGGGGATACGCCTACGCCCTGCGGGGCAACACGTTCCTGATGAAGGGGCACAGCCTGGACTTCTTCCACTTCTACCGCCACGCCGACAACGCGATGGTCTACGAGACGTCCAACCGCGACGGGCGCATCTGGGGCTGGGACAGCTACCTCTGCGACGTCGGGCGGTTCCTCTCGCGGGACCGCGGGCTGGGCTTCGGCGTCTACGTCAAGCCCCACCGCGGCGCGCCCGTTCAGCGGGCACTCTCGGCCGCGGCGAGAGGGGCGACGATGCTCTACTGGTACACCTACGGACCGGACTACAAGAAGGGCGACAGCTTCTCCCAGCACCCCGACGTGCTCGACGCCGTCAGCAAGACCGCCCGCATCCTCGGCCGAGCCGAGGACGCGCTCTACGGCAGCGAGTGGGCCGCCCGCCCGCGGGTCGCCGTCGTCAAGCCGCGGACGAGCGGCCTGTGGCTGCGGCTGGCGCCCTCGCCGGCGCGGCGGGCGGCGTGGGAGAACGCCAAGTGGGTCTACACCGCCCTCCAGCACGCCCACCTGCCCGTGGACGCCATCGACGAGGACACGCTCGCCGCGGGCGACCTGACGGGCTACCGGACGATCTACGTCAACGGCCCCAACCTCCGCCGCGACGCCGCGGCCGGGCTCGCCCGCTGGGTCCGCAGGGGCGGGACGCTCTGCACCTTCGCCGGCGGCTTGGCCCGCGATGAGGCCAACCGCCCGCTGGATGAACTGGCCGGCGTGCTCGGCCTCGCCGGCCGCGACGAACCGGAGATGGCCCTCGACGTCGCCCTCTACGGCGCCACGCGGCTGGAACGCTGGGACGACGCCCGCCGCCTGGACGATGCCAACGACCCGCCCGCCGTCGAGGCCCCCGCCGAATGGGGCGGTGCGTTCACACCGGTGGTCGGCCGCGAGCGGCTGCGCCCGGCCGAGGGCACGGAGGTGCTCGCCCGATTCGCCGACGGCTCGCCCGCGATCACCCGCCGCGCGGTCGGCGAGGGCGAGGCGGTGGCCATCGGCGTCTTCGCCGGGCTGGAGTACAGCGCGGGCGTCCGTCACGACCGGTTCGACATGACGCGGGACTTCCCGGTCGGGGTGCGAAGGCTGGCGTCGCGGCCGGCGGCGCGGCGTGTGAAGCCCGCGGTGGACGCCTCATCGCCGTGCGTGGAGGGCGTGCTGCTGCGCCATCCGCGGACGGGCCGGCGGGCGGTGGTGCTGATGAACTGGGCCTACCGCGTGACGGCCCACCGGCTGCGGGGCAAGCGGCGGTCGATCGTCACCGGGATGGTCCCGGCGGAGGACCTGACCGTCGCCGTCCGCGGCGCGGGGGCGGTGAAGGCGGTCCGGTCGGTGTGGGGGGAACGAGAGCTGGCGTTCGACAGCGAAAGGGACGTGCTGACCGTCCGCGTCGGGCGTCTCGAAGAGGGGGACGTGCTGCTGCTGGAGTAGGGCTTGTCCGCGGGGCGGATCGTTCGAGCGGGAGACCACCGCGGAGGCCCTCGCCGTCGGTCTCGAGGGGGTCCGGCGCCCCGGCCCCCGCTACATCCGCTCGAACCCCCCGACGGGCCCGCCGGCGGCGATCTGGAAGGGGTTGCAGGTGAGCCTCCTGCGGCCGGGCGGGCTGTTGGGGCCGCAGCCGCAGACGTAGTTCGTCGCGTTGCACTCCAGCGCCGCGCCCATCCGCCGCCACATGTCGGCGTTCTCGGTGGACAGCGAGACGGGAACGTCCGGGTCGTGCTTGCGGATCTCGGCGAGGTAGTGGCGGTAGATCTCCTCGCGGACATCCGGGGGGAAGGGCTTGCAGCGGGAGTCGGCGATGTCCCCGGCGGCGGCCCGGCTGCGGGCGAGGATGTCCGGGTCGATGTTCTCGGCCCCCAGGCGGCGGATCATCTCCTCGATATCCATCCACATGAACACGCAGAGGCTGATCAGGTCCGGGTGGGTCTGCTCGAAGATCATCGCCACGGCCTCGGCGGCGTCCTCCCGCCAGGTGGGCACGGGGATGATGGGCTTGAACTTGTACCGCACGGGATAGCCGGCCGCCTCGGCGGTCGCGGCAGCGGCGATCCGCTCGTCCACGCTGCCGGCGACGGGCTCCAGCCGGTCGGCCTGCTGCCGACCCGAGACGCTCCAGACGAACACGGTGTTGCCGTTGTGCTCCAGGTCGGCCATCCAGTCGACGTTCCAGCTCTTGGTATGGAGGATGACGTAGCGCTCCTCGAGCGTGCCGAAGAACTCGATGATCGGCCCCAGGCAGCCCAGCTCGGGCTCGAGGCACAGGATGTCCGCGTCGTCCTCCAGCAGGTACGTCTCCTGCCACGGGTGGGCGTCGATCAGCCGCGAGAACCGCTCGATGTAGTCCTCGACGTTCACCATCGTCACCAGCAGCCCGCCCAGCCCGCAGTAGTGGCACTTGTGCAGGCAGCCGTTCTGGAAGTGCACCCGCCAGCAGGGGCGGCAGATGTTGTCCCGGATGCGGTCGTCCGTGGCCAGGCCGACGTCCCACCACACGAACGGCCCGTAGCCAAGCAGGGCGGCCGGGTAGTTGCCCCCGCCCAGCCCGCACGCTTCCTTCAGCCACGCCTGCCTCTCCTCCCGGCGGTCGTCGAAGCGGAACGTGTTGAACAGCAGGATCGGGTCGGGGATATCGCCCTCGAACGCGCCCATGGGCTTTCGGGCCTCGCCGATGCGGACCTCGTCGAGCAGCCGCGGCAGGTCGGCGTCGGCGTAGACCTCCACCGGCGGCGGGTCGTCGATGGCGGACAGAACGCGCTCGACGCGGGCCCGATAGCGCGGGTCGGCCCAAGCGGACTCGTGAGCGTACACGGCCGGCGGGTGGATGTCGTACATGCCTCACTCTCCAAGTAACCGGGTGCGGTGTATCACGTCTTGCCGGCGCCGTCCACGGTCTGATAGCCGGCGGCGGCCTCGCCGGCGATCGGTCGGGGCTCGTAGCGGATGGACGCAACCACCATGGCCGTGCCCGCCAGCCAGACGGCGATCCCGGCGGCGTGGAAGATGTCGCGGGCCGCGAAGCGGTCGAAGTTGCCCGCCGCCGCCACGGTCGCCAGCCCGCCGACGGCCAGGAAGACGCTGGCCGAGGGCAGCCGCCGGCCGGTGCCGCGGGCGTCCAGGTACCGCCCGAACGCCAGGTGCACGGTGATGGCCATGCCGACGAGCACGAGCATCTGGAGCTCCAGGCCGACGGTCGGTGCGGGCAGGTACCAGACCTTCTGCCGCCAGATCGTCGACAGCAGCAGCGCCGGGGGCAGGGAGGCGACGCAGAGCAGTTGGCGGCCCTTGCGGTCGAGGAACAGCGTCCCGGCGAGGATGGCGGCGGCGGGGACGCGGAGGTCGTCGATCAGCCGCGTGGGCACGGGCGTCCAGCCGTTGTCGATCAGGAAGCATGCCCCGCCGGCGGCGGCGAGCATCCCCGAGGCCGCCAGCGACGCGAGAACGCCAAGGCGCCGCGGGGTGGGCCTGCCCTTCCAGTCGGCGAGGTCCACCCTCGCCTGGGAGAACGCGACGATGACATACAGGCCGGTCACCAGCAGCACGCGCAGGCCCAGCACGCCGGAGTCGCCGGACATCAGGGCGTCGAAGGCGGTCTCCGGCACCCAGACGCTCCGACCGGGAACGACCCGCTGCAGAGCCGCCATGGTGATGACCCCCGTGACGGTCGTGGCCAGCACGCTCGGACAGCCCAGCAGGACGACCGCGCCGTTGAGAACGCCCAGCCCCAGCCCCGCGCCGACGGCCAGGAGAATCGCCATGTCGGGGCGCAGGCCCAGGTTGATCAGCCACGCCGCCGCCAGCCCCCCCAACCCCGCCGCGGACCAGACGCTCAGGTCGATCGCCCCCGCCCGCAGCGCCAGCATGAACCCCATCGCGATCAGCAGCAGGTAGGAGGCCATCTGCCCGGCGAACATGTGGAGGAAATTCGTGCTGGCGCTGTTCCAGGCGGGGACGAGCACGCTGGCGAGGATCAGCAGCAGCGCGACGCTGAGCCAGTCGCGGCCGATCGGGTTCGCCGCACGCGGCGGCCGGAGCTTGTCTTCGAGCCAGAAACGCACGCCATCTCCCGAGCCCCGGCGCGAACGCTCCACGCGCCGCCACCCGGGGCCGAACATCCTATGATAGCGCGGCCCCGCGCCACAAGCGGCCTCCACAGACCGACCCGCCGGCCGACCGCGAGCGTTGGGAATATGGACACCCGAGGAGAACGCCATGCGATGGGAACGGTTCGGCGGCTGGCTGGCCGCGGCGGTGCTGGCGGGGCTGTGCGTCCCGGCCGGCGGGGCGGATGCGGTCCGGGGCGGGCAACTCACCGAGGAGCCGCCCACGCTGCATTGTCTCGGCGTGCGGTGGACGATCTCCGGCGACGACGACGGCGATGCCCGCGTCGAGGTCCGCTACCGCCCCGCCGAGGGCGGCGGCCGGTGGCGGCGGGCGATGGACCTCTTCCGCGTGGACCCGGCCGGCATGCGAGAGCAGGCCCGCCCCCCGGCCGGGCAGACGCTGCTGGCCGGGTCGATCCTCGGCCTTCGGCCCGGCAGGGCGTACGAGGTGCGGCTGGCGCTGATCGATCCCGACGGCGGGGGCGAGCGGCGCGAGCTGACGATGGCCACCTGGTCCGAACCGCCCCTGCCGACCGGCGCCCGCCGCGTGCCCGTCCGACCCGGTGGGCTCAAGGCTGCCCTGGCCGCCGCCGAGCCGGGCGACACGCTGGCCCTGGCCGGTGGGGTGTACAAGGGCACGTTCCGCGTGCCGTCGGGCAAGCCCGGCCGGCCGATCTGCCTGGTGGCCGGCGGCGACGGCGAGGCGGTGCTGGACGGCGGGGGGGCGAGCAACATCCTGGACGGTCGGGGCGCCCACGACGTGATGATCGAGGGCCTGGCGTTCCGCAACGCCCGCTGGGCGCTGGCGTTCAACGGCGGCTCGCGGCTGGTCATCCGCCGCTGCCGCGTCACCGGCTGCAGCTATGCCTTCGTCGCCCAGACCGACGGGGCACGCCAGAAGCGGATCCTCATCAGCGACTGCGAGTTCGTCGGGCCGTCGGCCTGGCCGCGGACCAAGGGCATCGAGAGCGCCCGCGGCGTGCAGATCTCCGGCACCGGGCACGTGGTCTGCTACAACCGCATCCGCAACTACGCCGACGCCATCGACACGTTCGGCCGCTATCCCGTCGCCGCGATCGACGTCCACAACAACGAGATCAGCGAGTGCACCGACGACGGGATCGAGATGGACTACTCCGAGCACAACACGCGCTGCTTCGCCAACCGGCTGACGAACTGCTACCAGGGGATCAGCATCCAGCCGATTCACGGCGGGCCGGTGTACGTGGTCCGCAACGCGATGTACAACATAGGCCACGAGGCCTTCAAGATGCACAGCAACCCCTCCGGCGGGCTGTTCTTCCACAACACGTCGGTCAAGGCGGGCATGCCGCTCCTGCTCTACACGCGGAAGACCGTTTCCAACTGCGTCCTGCGGAACAACCTCTTCGTGGGCACGGAGGGCAACTACGCCTACGAGACCACCGCCCCCATGAAGCGGTGCGACTTCGACTACGACGGCTTTGCCGGGCGGTGGAAGCAGTTCCTCAAGTGGAACGGCGTCCGCTACCCCACCGCCGAGGCCGTCCGCGACAAGGCGCCGGTCTACCGCCACGTCAAGGTCGTCGAGGCGGCCGGGCTGTTCGCCTCCGGCATCATGCCCCCGGCGAGCGTCAAGGAGCGGTTCGCCCCGTCGGTCAACGATCTCCGCCCGGCCGGGGACGGCGGGGCCGTCGACGCCGGCGCGGTCCTGCCGAACATCAACGACGGCCACCGCGGCGCCGCCCCGGACCTCGGCGCGTACGAGGCCGGCTCGCAGTTGCCCCACTACGGCCCGCGCCCCCGCTGAGGCCGCGCGGGCAGCCCGCGGGATCTCGCCGACACTGCACGAATCCCTCCCCCGGACTGCCGATGTATGGTCTAATCGGACGATGACCTGGTTCCCGTTTCGGAAGGAGCGTTTCATGCGGTCGTGGTTGGTCCTGTCGGTGACGGTAGCGGCAGCGGCGGCGCTGGGGGCGTCGTGGGTGTCTGCGACGCAGTTGGGGCCCGTCGAGGACGACGGGCAGGCGAAGGTGGATGTGGTCGGCCTGCGCGTGGCCAGGCCGCTCAACGGCGAGAAGGGCCGCCAGGCCCTCACCGGCCTGCGGGCGGGGACGACGCTGACGCTGCGAATCGTCCGCCCGGACGTGCACGTTCTCGGCGTGGACGCCAAGGCCTGCCGGCTGACCGCCTTCACCGACGACCAGGGCACGGAGATGGTCAGCGAGTCGTTGAAGATGCTCCGCACCTGGGCCGACGGGCAGAGCTGGGTGACCCCCGACGGGCGCACGGTCCTTTTCGAGGTGCTCTCGACGCGAACCCCCGCCCGCGGGGCCCGGCAGGTCCGCTTCCGCGGGCGGATCGTCCTGAAGTGCGGGCGCGACGCGGCCTCGGCCGAGCAGGCCGGCTTCCGCCTGGCCACCGGCAGCAAGCTCACCGCCGGCCCGGCGGCGATGGAGATCACCGGCGTCCAGCACACCGACAAGGACACGACCTTCGCGTTGGCGACCAAGGACAGCGCCGAGCGGATCAGCCGGCTTCGGTTCTTCGGCCGCGACGGCGGGGAGATCGACACGGACCTGGTCGACGTCAGCGTGGTGGGGTTCATGGGCAACGCGTGGCATGAGCGGACGTATCGGCTGAAGAGCCCGCCCAAGCGGCCCCGGCGGTTCGACACGGTGGACGTGCGGGTGGAGTACTTCAAGCGGATCGACCGCCTCGCCGTGCCGGTGAACGTGACGACGGGCATCGGGCTGTAGGTGTCCGATGGGGGCGTGGTACGTGATTCTGGCGAAAAAAACGTAAAAATTCGCGAAACCTTGCCGGTCGGGGGTTGGCGTAGCCGTGCGCCGTGCTAGAATTGGCCTGACTCATCGCGGTTTGGCACGGTCCTGCGGCCCAACACGGTTCGTCCGACGCCCGTTCGGGAGGGCGAGGGGCTCAGAGCCGGCACAGCGCCGGGCCGAATCGCCTCGAAGGACGCTACGTATCGGACGAAGGCTAGAAACCGACAGCGGCTGAGCGATCCGCCTCGGCGGGATCCGGGCAAGAGCCGGCGTCGGTCATAGCTTCCGAGGGCACCCCGCCATGCCTCCCCCTTCTGACCATCACGGGCAGGGTCCGCATTCTGACAGCCCCGACGAACGCTCGGAGCTGCTGAACGAGGAACTGCCGGACGACATCGCGGCCATGGCCGCCGCGGAGGGCGTGCGCCCCGACGAGGCCTGGCTGACGGCGCGGACGGACCTCGACCTCTCGGGCTCCTACGCCGAGGTCTACCTGCTGGCCCTGCCGGAGGAGCTGGTCGTGGTCGGCCGACCCGCCACGCCGGACGCCCCCGCCGTGCGGCGGCGGCTCACTCGCGAGGGCATCGCCGAGGTCCGGACGCGCCAGGGCGTCGGCGGGGGGTTCGTCGAGGTGCTGATCGACGGCATCTACGCCGAGGTGCTGGCCTTCTCCAACGCCCGGGCGGACGTCTTCCGCCGCGTGGTCGCCAAACTCCAGACCTGGCGAGCCGGGCAGACCCCCCCGGTCGGGCCCGAGGACGATGAGGACCCCCGCACCTGCCCCCAGTGCGGCATGCCCCTCCAGTACCGCGGAGACATCTGCAAACGCTGCATCAAGAGCGGGGCCGTCCTCGTCCGCGTCTTCAAGCTCATGAAGCCCTACACGGGCAAGGCCATCATCATGATGGCCCTGGTGGCCACGTCCATCGGCCTGAGCCTGATCCCCCAGCTGCTGGTGCGGTTCCTGGTCAATGTCGTGCTGGCCCCCCAGCAGGCGGGCAACCCGCCGCTGCCGCTGGGCGAGGCCTCCCGCTGGCTGCTGCTGGTCACCGCCGGGCTGCTGGGGATCCACGCGGTCATCTCCGCCACGGCCGTCATCATCGGCCGGCTGAGCAGCTACGTCGGCACGCAGATCACCTACGACATGCGCAACCGGGTGTTCCGGCACCTGATGCGGCTGTCGGTGGGCTTCTTCGACCGCTACAGCACCGGGCAGCTCATGAGCCGCGTCGTCGGCGACACCGCCCAGATGCAGGGCTTCGTCCGCCAACTGACCAACGGCTTCCTGAGGCAGTTCCTGACCCTCGTGGCCGTGACGGTCGCGATGTTCATGCTCAACTGGAAGCTGACGCTGATCACGCTGCTGCCGGCCCCGATCGTCGTGGCCGCGGCGGTGTTCTTCTGGCGCCGCATCTACCCGCGGTACTACCGTGTGTGGGACGGCAACAGCAAGCTCCACGGCGTGCTGAACACCATCCTCGGCGGCGTCCGCGTGGTCAAGGCATTCGGACAGGAGGGGCGCGAGCAGGACCGCTTCGCCGCAAGGACCGGCTACGTCCGCGACAGCTTCCGCGGCGTGCAGTACACGGTGACGGCCTTCAACCCGTCGATCGCCTTCGTCTTCCGCCTCGGCGGCATCCTGGTCTGGTTGATCGGCGGGCAGTGGGTCCTGGGCCTGTGGGGCGTCGCCGACAAGCTGGACCTCGGCGACCTTCTGGCCTTCCTCGGCTACCAGAACATGTTCTTCATGCCGCTCCAGCACCTGACGCAGTTCACCAACTGGCTGACCAGCTTCCTGACCGCCTCGCAACGGACGTTCGAGATCCTCGACACGCAGCCGGAGATCGTCGAGGCGGCCGAGCCGAAGGAGCTCCCGGCCGCCGGGGGCAGCATCCGCTTCGAGAACGTCACGTTCGGCTACGACCGCCACGAGCCGGTGCTGGAGAACGTCAGCTTCGAGGTCGCCGCCGGGGAGCACATCGGGATCGTGGGCAAGAGCGGCTCGGGCAAGACGACGCTGATCAACCTGGTCGCGCGGTTCTACGACGCCGACGAGGGGCGCGTGCTCATCGACGGCGTGGATGTCCGCGAGGTGCCCGGCAAGGAGCTTCGCCGCCGCGTGGGCGTCGTGCTCCAGGAGCCGTTCCTCTTCCGCGGGACCATCCGCAGCAACATCGCCTACGGCGTGCCCGAGCCGACCAGCGAACAGATCCTCGCCGCCGCCAAGGCGTCGAACTCCCACGGATTCATCATGGACCAGCCGCTGGGCTACGACACCTACATCGGCGACCGCGGGGCCGGGCTCAGCGGCGGGGAGAAACAGCGCATCAGCATCGCCCGCGCGCTGCTCTACGACCCCGAGATCCTCATCCTCGACGAGGCCACCAGCAGCGTCGACACCGAGAGCGAGCAGCTCATCCAGCGGGCCCTCGAGCAGGTGACCGCCGGGCGGACCACCATCGCCATCGCCCACCGCCTCAGCACGCTCAAGGACGCCGACCGAATCCTCGTCGTCGACGACGGGACCATCGCCGAGGAAGGGTCCCACGAGGAACTGATGGCCGCCAACGGCCTCTACGCCCGATTGGTGAAAATACAGACCGAACTCAGCCGCGAGCCGACCGTGGACACGCTGGCCCATTCGTCCTGACGGCCCGGCCGCGAGAGAGCAAGGGAGACCTGACCGTGAAGACGCACCCGGCAAGAAAGACCGAGACCTGGGACAAGCCCGGCAAGAAACCCCCGCGCCCCCATCCGCAGACGACCGCGCGGGCCAACGAGCCCGAGCCCTCGGCGGCGGACCTGGCCTCGACGACGCTCCGCTACCTGACCCCCGAGATGTGCCTCATCCACCTCGGCACGCACGGGCAACTGCACGTGACCGTACACGGCGAGCGGATCTACGGCGGGGTGTTCGCCGCCTACGCCTTCCCCGTCGCCCACGACAACGAGTTCATCTCGCTGATCCACACCGGCGGGACGGACGACGAGCGCGAGATCGGGATCATCCGCGACCTCAACGACTTCCCACCCGACCAGGCGGAACTCGTCCGCGAGGCCCTGACGCGAAGGTACTTCATCCACACCATCCGCCGAGTCCACAGGGTCGGCTGGAAGTACGGGTTCGTGAACCTCGACGTCGAGACCGACAAGGGACGCGTCGAGTTCCTCATGCGCTGGAAGCACAGCCGGGCCGTCGACTACGGGCGCCGGGGCAAGGTCCTCATCGACGTCTACAACAACCACTTCCTGATCCCCGACCTCGACGAGCTGCCCGCAAAGGAACAGGCCTCCTTCCGCAGGATCATCTACTGGTAGGCGCCCGCCGGGGCGCTCGGGGACCGAACGCCCCTTGCATCGCGCCGCGACCCGCCGCACAGTAGCGCGATGCTCGATCGCACCATCGACGCCCTGCTGGCACGACGGAACGCACGCGGCGCGTGGACCGGGCGGCTTGCCGACAGCGCCCTGTCCACCGCCACCGCCGCGTTCGCCCTCGCCCGCCTCGGCCCCCGCGGCGACCGGGCGCTGGTCGCCGCGGGGCTGCGATGGCTCGTCGAGAGCCAGAACGCCGGCGGCGGCTGGGGGGACACGCCCGACAGCCTCGCCAACCCGTCCACCACCGCCCTGGCATGGGCCGCGCTGGCCGAGGCGCCCTCCGCGGGGATCGACGCCCGCGACGCCGTCGCCGCGGCCGAGCGGTGGCTCACGGGACATTTCGGCTCGCCGGCGCCGGGCGACGTGGCGGCGGGCATCACCCGGCGATACGGCGACGACCGGACGTTCTCGGCCCCGATCCTGACCATGGGCGCCCTGGCCGGGCGACTGGGCGACACACCGGGCGCCTGGCGGTACGTGGCGCAGCTTCCGTTCGAGCTGGCCGCCCTGCCGCAGGGGACCTTCCGCCTGCTCCGCCTGCCGGTGGTCAGCTACGCCCTGCCCGCGCTGATCGCCATCGGCATGGTCCGCCACGCCCACCGCCCGTCGGGCAACCCGCTCGCCCGCGCCGTCCGCCGCCTCGCACGCCGGCGCACGCTGCGCGTCCTGGGCGCCATCCAGCCCGACAGCGGCGGCTACCTGGAGGCCGCGCCGCTGACCAGCTTCGTCCTCATGTGCTTGTGTTCGCTCCCGGAACCCGAGCCCACGGGCCGCGCCCCGCAGGGCCCTTCGCGGATCGACCCCCTTCCCCACAGCGTCCCGGTTGCCGACGAGGTCATCTCCCGCTGTGCCGCCTTCCTCCGCAACACCGTCCGCGACGACGGCGCCTGGCCCATCGACACGGACCTCGCAACCTGGGTGACCACGCTGGCCGTCAACGCCCTGCCCGCCTCCGTCCTGGACCGCCTGGACCGCCGGGGCCTCGCCGACGACCTCCTCGCCCGCCAACAGACCGCCCGCCACCCCTACACCGGCGCCGCCCCGGGCGGCTGGGCCTGGACCGACCTCTCCGGCGGCGTGCCCGACGCCGACGACACCGCCGGCGCCCTCCGCGCCCTCAGACGCCTGGCGCCCGACGACCCCCGCGCCCGCCGCGCCGCCGCCGAAGGCTGCCGCTGGCTCCTCGACCTCCAGAACCGTGACGGGGGCATCCCCACCTTCTGCCGAGGCTGGAACCGCCTGCCCTTCGACCGCTCGGCCCCCGACCTGACCGCACACGCCCTGCTGGCCTGGAGGGCCTGGCGGAACGAAATGCCCGCCAGCATCCGCCGGCGCATCGAACGCGCCGCCGGCCGGGCCGTGCGATACCTCCACCACACCCAGGACGCCGACGGCGCCTGGACGCCGCTGTGGTTCGGCAACCAGCACTGCCCCGGCCAGACCAACCGCGTGTACGGCACGGCCCGGGTGGTCCTGGCCCTCGCCCGACTGGCCGGCGAACGGGCGGCGACGGCCGCGACGAGAGGCGGAAGGTTCCTCCTCGCCGCTCAACGCCAGGACGGAGGCTTCTCCGGCGACGTCTGCGACGCCCCGCCATCGGTCGAGGAGACCGCCGTCGCCACCGAGGCCCTCGCCCGACTCGCCGACGCCATGCCGGCCGAACCGAGCGCGCGGTTCGGGGCCGCCGCCCGCGCCGGCGCCGACTGGCTCGCCCGCCGGACCGACGCCGGCCGGAGCTTCCCCGCCGCACCCATCGGCCTGTACTTCGCCAGGCTCTGGTACGCCGAAGACCTCTACCCCATGCTGTTCACCACCGCCGCCCTGACGGCCCTCGCCCGTGAGCGATAGCCGGCAGCCGGCGACCACTGGCCGGCCGGAGGCCGTCGCCCCGGGAACGGCCCCGGGGAGTGCACCGAAGCGGAAGCCCGTCTCCCCTGGCCGGCGCAAATGCGTTCGCCCCGCCACCGGCGAGCGTGCTAGGATGATATTGGACCGAACGGGTCCGGTTTGCCTATGAGGAACCAGGTCATCATCGTGTCGCTGGCGTTGGCCGCCGGAGCGGCCGTGGGAATCGTCGCGCTGACGGTCGAGCTGCCCGAGCAGGGAGGCCCCGACGGTCCGACCGCGTCGGCGCCCGCCGACGCCGGCCCGCCCCCGCTGGCCCGGGCGCAGTGGCGGCTCTACCGCGGGGATGCTGCCATGACGGGCGTGGCCGACGGGCGCCTGGCTCTGCCCCTGCGCCTGGCGTGGCGGTTCCGCACCGCCGCCCCGGTGGTCTCGTCCCCTGTGGTCGGCGACGGGCGGGTGGTCATCGGCTCCAACGACGCGAACGTCTACTGCCTGGACCTCGCCTCCGGCAAGAAGCGATGGGCCTACGCGACCGGCGACTACGTCGAGGCCCCGCCCGGACTAATCGGAGACGCCGTGCTCGTCGGCTCCGATGACAGCTTCCTCTACTGCCTCGACGCCAACACCGGCGAACTCCGCTGGCGGTTCGAGACCGGCGACAAGATCCTCGGCGCCGCCAACACCGTACCCGGACCCGGCGACGCCGGCCGACGCGTGCTGATCGGCAGCTACGACTTCAGCCTCTACTGCCTGGACTTCGCCACCGGCAGCAAGCTCTGGGAATACGAGTCGGACAACTACATCAACGGGGGCGTGGCCGTCTCGGCCGGGCGGGCGGCCTTCGGCGGCTGCGACGGGCTGATCCACGTGATCGGCTCGGACGGCAACGCCGTACGGCAGATCAACGCCGGCGCGTACGTCGCCGCCACGCCCGCCTTCCCCGGCGGAACCGTCTGCGTGGGGAACTACTCCGGCACGGTCTTCGCCGCCGACGCCAATACCGGCCGGGTTGCCTGGCGGTTCGAGAGCGAGGCGCCGTTCGTCTCCTCGCCGGCCGTCACGCCCGAGCGCGTCGTCGTCGGCTCCGACGACTACAGCGTCTACTGCCTCGACCGCAACACCGGTCGAAAGCTCTGGACGTTCGCCACGCGAGGGGAGGTCAAGAGCTCCCCCGTGGTCTGCGGCGGGCACGTGGTCGTCGGCTCGGCCGACGGGCGGCTGTACGTGCTGCGACTCGCCGACGGCGAGCGGGCGTGGGCGTACGACCTCGGCTCGCCGATCATCTCCTCGCCGGCGGTCGCGGACGGGCTCGTGGTCATCGGCTGCGACGACGGCAGCGTGGTCTGCTTCACCGACGCCCGCCACGGAGTGCGGCAATGAGGGTCGTACATCTCAGCCCCGGCGCCGGCGACAGCTTCTACTGCGAGAACTGCCTGCGCGACGCGACGCTCGTCCAGGCCCTCCGCCGCCGCGGGCACGACGCCGCCAGCCTGCCGCTCTACCTGCCCCTGATGATCGAGGAGACCCTCGACGACCGCGCCGACGGCGAGGTGTTCTTCGGCGGCATCAACGTCTACCTCCAGCAGAAGTTCGCCCTCTTCCGACACACGCCCCGATGGCTGGACAAACTCTTCGACTCCCGCCGCCTGCTCCGCTGGGCCGGACGCAAGGCCGGAATGACCGACGCCAAGGAGGTCGGCGAGACCATGCTGTCGATGCTCCGTGGCGAGCAGGGCCGACAGGTCAAGGAACTCGACCGCCTCGTCGCCTTCCTGACCGCCCACGAGCGGGCGGACGCGATTTCGCTGTCCAACATCCTGCTGACGGGCCTGGTCCGGCGGACCAAGGAGGCCCTCGGCGTGCCCGTCGTCGCCAGTTGCCAGGACGAGGCCGGCTACGTCGACGACCTGCCCGAGCCCTACCGATCGCAGGCCTGGGAACTGCTCGCCGAGCGAGGCGCCGACGTGGACGCGTTCGTCGCGCCCAGCCGGTTCTACGCCGACGAGCTCGCCCGGCGGCTGGACCTGCCGCCCGAACGGTTCACCGTGATCCCCCACGCCATCGACGCCTCGGCCTCGGCCGCCCCCGCCGAGGCGCCGCCCGACCGCCCGACGGTCGGCTACCTTTCGCAGATGTGCCCGTCCAAGGGGCTGGACACGCTGGTCGAGGCATTCCTGATCCTGCGCGCCTCCGGGCGTGTGGACGCCCCGCGGCTGCGCGTCTTCGGCGGGGCGACCGAGGCGGACGCGGCGTTCCTGGACGGCATCCGCCGGCGGATCAACAAGGCGGGCGCCGGCGAGGACATCGAATTCGCCCGGAGCTTCCGCCCCGAGCACAAGGGCGACTTCCTGCGGTCCTGCTCGGCCCTCTCGGTGCCCACGCGACGCGGCGAGGCGTTCGGGTACTTCGTGCTGGAGGCCTGGGCGGCCGGGCTGCCCGTCGTCCTGCCCGACCACGGCGGCTTCTCCGAGCTCGTCCGCGACACCGGCGCCGGGCTGCTGTGCGAGCCCAACGACCCGGAAGACCTCGCCGCCAAACTCGGGGACGTGCTCGCCGATCCCCCCCGCGCCGCCGAGATGGGGCGCCTCGGGCGCCAGGCCACCCTCGACCGCTACGGCGCCGACCGCATGGCCGCGGACGTCGAGGCGCTGCTGACGGACCTGATCCCCTCCGCGAGGACCACGCCATGACCGACGCCGACGTGCTGCTGGAGCTCGAGAACGTGGAGAAGGCCTACCCCGCACCCGCCGAGGCCGAGCCGCCCCGCGTGCTGCGCGGCGTGAGCCTCGCCGTCCGCCGGGGCGAGTCGCTGGCGATCGTCGGCCCCAGCGGGTGCGGCAAGAGCACGCTGCTGAACGTGATCGGCACGCTGGACCGGCCGACCGCCGGACGGGTGACATTCGGCGGACGCGACCTCGGCGAGTTGGACGACAACGCACTCGCACGCCTGCGGGCGAGGGAGATCGGCTTCGTCTTCCAGCTCCACCACCTGCTGCCCCAGTGCACCATCCTCGAAAACGTGCTGCTGCCCACCCTCGCCGCGGACGCCGCGGACGCCGCGGACGCCGGCCGAGCAGACCGCCGCGCCCGCGAGCTGCTCGAACGCGTCGGGCTCAGCCACCGCCTCGACCATCGCCCGGCCGAGCTGTCCGGTGGCGAACGCCAACGGGCCGCCGTGGTCCGGGCGCTGATCAACGAGCCCGAGCTGCTGCTCGCCGACGAGCCGACCGGCTCGCTCGACCACGCCTCGGCCGAGACGCTCGCAGACCTGCTGGCCGAGCTGAACCGCGACGAGCACGTCACGCTGATCGTCGTCACCCATGCCGCCGACCTCGCCGACCGCATGGGCCGCAAGCTCACCCTCCGCGAGGGCGTCCTCCATCCCGACGAAGGCCGGCCATGAACGCCTGGAAGCTCATCGCCCGAAGCGCCGCGTATTACTGGCGGACCCACCTCGGCGTCGCCGCCGGGGCCGCCGTGGCCACCGCCGTGCTCGTCGGGGCGCTGGCCGTCGGGGACTCCGTCCGCTACAGCCTCCGACAGATCGCCCTCCGCCGCCTGGGGGACGTGGACCTCGCCCTGGCCGCCAGGGATCGGCTCTTCCGCGCCCGGCCCGCCGGGCAGGATGCCAACGCCCAGGACCTCGCCGCCGGGCTGGCCGACGAGCTCGACGCGACCGTGGCCCCGGCCCTTCTTCTCGACGCGGCCGCCAAGACGCCCGACGGCACGGCCAGGGCGAACGACGTGCAGGTCGTCGGCGTGGACGGGCGGTTCTGGGCCGTCGGCGGCGCGCCCGATCCGCTGGCCGGCGAGACCGCCGGCGGCGAGGCCTGCGCGATCAACACGCATCTCGCCCGCCAGCTCGACGTGGGCGTCGGCGACCGCATCCTGCTCCGCGTCGCCACGCCATCGGGCCTGCCCCGCGAGGCGCCGCTGGGCAGCGACCGCGACACCGTCACGCCGATCGGCGCCGAGGTCCGCGCCGTCGTCGGCGACGACGCCTTCGGACGCTTCAGCCTGCGGACCAATCAACTCGCACCGTACAACGTCTTCCTGCCGATGGGCCTGCTCCAGCGCCGCACCGGCCAGCCGGGCCGCGGCAACGTGCTGCTGGTCGCCGCCGAGGGCCGAAGCGTCGAGGACGCCACGGCCGCGCTGAAGGCCCGCTGGCGCCTGGCGGACGCCTCGCTGTCATTGAGGGCGACCGCCGCCGACACCGCCGAGCTGCGAACGTCCCGCGTGTTCCTCTCCGAACCCGCCGCCCGCGCCGCCCGCGCCGCCGACGCCGACGCCCTCGGCGTGCTGACGTACTTCGTCGACCGCGTGTGGATCGCCGACGGCGACGCCAACGCACCGTACGCCATCGTCGCCGGGCTCGACCCCGCCGCCGGGCCGCCCGCAAGCCCCGTCCCGCCCGACCTGGACGACGACGAGATCATCCTGACCGACTGGCTGGCCCGCGACCTGGACGCCAACGTCGGCGACCGCGTCAGGCTGCAATACCGCACCGTCGGGCCGATGCGAACGTTCGTCGAGGCCGAGCGGACCTTCCGCGTCGCCGCCGGGGTGCCGGTGAACGCGCCCGGCCTCGACGCCGACCTCATGCCCGACTTCCCCGGCCTGGCCGACGTGGCCAACTGCCGCGACTGGGAGCCCGGGGTCGAGATCGACACCGACCTCATCCGCCCGAAGGACCAGGCCTACTGGGACGCCCACGGCGGAACCCCCAAGGCGGTCGTCACCCTCGCCGCGGCGCAGAAGATGTGGGGCAACCGCTTCGGCGAGCTCACCGCCGTGCGGTACGCCCGCGCCCCGGACGACGCCCTCCGCCGCCGGATCCTGGACGGGCTGGCCCCCTCGGCGATCGGCCTGTTCTTCCGCGACGTCCGGGCCGAGGCCGTTGCCGCCGCCGAGCCGACCAGCGACTTCGGCGGACTGTTCCTGGGGCTGAGCTTCTTCCTGATCGCCTCGGCGGCGCTGCTGACCGGGCTGCTGTTCGTCTTCAACGTCGAGCAGCGAAGCGGGCAGGTCGGCCTGCTCCTGGCGCTGGGGCTGAGGCCCTGGCACGTCCGCGGGCTGCTGCTGGGCGAGGGGGCGGTGCTGGCCGCCGCGGGGGCCGTCGCCGGCTCGGCCGCGGGGCTGGGATACACGCGGCTGGTCCTCTGGGGCCTGGCGACGGTCTGGCAAGACGTCGCGACATCCAACATCGCCTACCACGCGACGTGGGCGTCGGTGGGCATCGGGGCGGGCGTCGGCCTGGCCGTCGCCGTCGGGGCGATGTTCCTGACGCTGCTGCGCCTCGGCCGGGCCAGCGCGGCCGAACTGCTCTCGGCCGGGGCGGGCGGGCGAACGTCCAGGCCCGCCGGGCGGGGCAAGGTGGCCCTTGCAGCGATGCTGGGCCTGGCCTGCGCCGCCGGCACGGCCGCCATGCTTGCCGCCGCCTTCACCGGCCGCATGGCCGCGGCCGGGGCGTTCTTCGGCGCCGGCGGGCTGCTGCTTCTCGGGGACCTGTGCATGACATACGTCGCCCTCGCCCGCGTCGGCACCGGCGGGGGCGGGGCGGGAATGAGCCTGCCGCTTCTGGCCCTTCG
The DNA here is from genome assembly GCA_964385465.1 of uncultured Planctomycetaceae bacterium. GTDB lineage: Bacteria > Planctomycetota > Phycisphaerae > SM23-33 > SM23-33 > CAYLPJ01. Next base: position 282,960 of record CAYLPJ010000001.1, read on the forward strand.
CGGGTGCGGGCGCCGGCGATGGCGGAGCCTGGCGACCGTGGCCCTGCTGGCATGCGGGGTGTTCCTGGTCGCCTCCGTCGAGGCCTTCCGCCTCGACCCCGCCGCCGAGGCCACCGAGAAGACCTCCGGCACCGGGGGATTCGCCCTGTACGGCGAGTCGGCCGTGGGGGTCCTGCACGACCTCAACGATCCCGCCCGCCGGCGCAAGCTCGGCCTGGACATCCCGGCGATGGAGGACGCCCGCGTGGTGGGCCTCCGCCTTGCCGAGGGCGACGACGCGAGCTGCCTGAACCTCAACCGCGCCCGCCAGCCGCGCCTTCTCGGCGTGCAGCCGGCGGAGCTCGACGGTCGGTTCGGCTTCATCGAGACGCTCGGCGAGGCGCCGGAGAACCCCTGGCGGCTGCTGGAAGGGGACGTCGACGGCAACGCGGCGACGGTCCCGGCCATCGGCGACGCCGACACGCTGACCTGGGCGCTGCACAAGGCCGTCGGCGACACGCTGACGGTCACCGACGCACGCGGCGAGGAGGTCACGCTGCGGATCGTCGGCAAGATCGGCGGCTCGATCCTCCAGGGCAGCCTGCTGATCGGCGAGGAGAGCTTTCGCCGGCTGTTCCCGGCCACCGGCGGGCACCGGGTGTTCCTGGTGGACGCCCCGCGGGCGGCACGCGGGGACGTCCGCGCCGAGCTGTCCCGGGTGCTGGAGGACCAGGGCCTGGCGCTGATGCCGGCGACGGTGCGGCTGGCGCAGTTCGCGGAGGTCCAGAACACGTACCTGTCGATCTTTGCCGCGCTCGGCGGGCTGGGGCTGGTGCTGGGCACGGTGGCGATCGGCATCGTCGTGCTGCGCAACGTCCTGGAGCGCCGCGGCGAGCTGGCCCTGCTGCGGGCCGTCGGGTTCCCCCGGGCACGCATCCGCCGCCTCGTGCTCATCGAGCATTGGGCCCTGCTGGCGATGGGGCTGATGGCAGGGGTCGGCTCGGCCGTCGTGGCCGTCGTGCCCTCCCTGATCGGCCCCGCCGCCGAGGTGCCCTGGCGGAGCTGGCTGACGATCCTCGCCGCCATCGCGATCAGCGGCGTGGCGTGGACCTGGCTGGCCGCCGCGGCCGCCCTGCGCGGGGAGCTGCTGCCCGCGCTCCGCCGAGAATGACCGACCAGACAGCCCGCGCGATGCGTTATAAAGGTACCGTCGGCCGGGTGTGGTCTCCCCGCCCGGCGCCGACGGTGCGGTATCCCCGGAGACAGGACCCATGAAAGCCCTCGCGACGGGAGCGGTATCCTTCGCCGCCGTGCTGCTGTGCGGCTCGGTGGCGGTGACGGGCTGGCTGATGATCGAGCCGGCCTACGATGTCTCCGTGCGCGCCCCGGGCGGGACCCGACCGGCCGGCGTCTCCGGGGCGGACCTGCCGGAGAGCATCGAGGGCACCGTCCACCACACCGGGCGGACACCGCCGGACATCCGCGCCAACTGGCCCGGCTTCCGCGGCCCGTACCGCGACGGCGTCAGCGACGACATGACCATCCTCGCACCGAACTGGCCCGCCGGCGGGCCGAAGAAGCTCTGGACCCGCGAGGTCGGCGAGGGCTACGCCGGCTGCGCCGTCATCGGCGGGCGGGTCTTCTTCCAGGACTACGACTCCGCCAAACGACGCGAGATGGTCCGCTGCATCTCCCTCGAAGACGGCAACGACATCTGGTCCTTCGCCTACAAGCTCCGCGTGAAGCGCTATCACGGTTACACGCGGACGGTCCCGGCCGCCAACGACGACCTGGTGGTCACCTTCGGGGTCAAGTGCCACGTCACCAGCCTGGACTCCAACACGGGCGAGCTGCTGTGGGCCAAGAGCCTGGTGCACGAGTACGGCTCGCGCGTACCTCAATGGTACGCCGGCCAATGCCCGCTGCTGGACGGGGAGAATGTGATCCTGGCGCCGTGCGGCAACGTGACCGAGGGCGAGGACGCCAACGGCCAGCCGGTCGCCCGCGGCAAGGACGTGCTGATGACGGCCCTGAACGCGAAGACCGGCGAGGTCGTCTGGGAGGTGCCCAACACGCGGCGGTGGCAGATGACCCACGGCTCGATCGCGCGGATGGAGCTGGACGACTACACGAAGATGTACGTCTACGCCGCCAGCGGCGGGGTCCTTGCCGTCGGCGAGAACGGCGAGCTGCTCTGGGAGACCCCCGACTGGAAAGTGCCCATGGCCAACGTGCCCATGCCCGTGCCCGTGCCGGGCAACCGCCTGTTCCTCTCCGGCGGCTACGGGGCCGGCTGCATGATGCTCCAGATCGTCAAGGAAGGCGACCGGTACGTGCCCAAGGAGCTGTGGCGCCGCCCGGCCACGGTGTTCGGCTCGCAGCAGCAGACGCCCATTCACTACAAGAACCACCTGTTCGGCATCCGCCCGGACCAGCAGTTCGTCTGCCTCTCGCTGCGGGGCGAGGTGGTCTGGTCCAGCGGGCGAGGCGAGCGGTACGGCAAGGACGGCGGGGCGTACCTGATCGCCGACAACAAGATCTTCGCCCTCGACGACGACGGCGTGATGACACTCATGGAGGCCACGCCCAAGGGCTACCGCAAGCTCGACCGCGCGGAGGTCTTCCCCAAGCTGCACAGTTGGGCCCCCATGGCCCTGACGGCCGGGCGCCTGCTGGCGCGCGACGAGACGCTGCTGGCCTGCTTCGACGTTGCCAAGCCGCAATAGCCGCCCCGCTTGAGCCGCCGCACCCGTTTTCGGGATAATGACACGATGAGCGCACGCAGGAACAACGCGGGCCACGATCCCACCCGGCCGAAGCCGGCGGGGCCGCTGGTCGGCATCCTTGCCGCGGTGGTGATCGCCGGGGGCGTGGCGGCGATCGTCTACGCGATCTGGGCCAGCGCGCAGGAGAAGCCCGCGCCGCGGTTCGCCAACGATCCGTCCGGCGAGCCGATCGGCGACGACGCGCCGGTCGTCTGCCGCGAGCTCCGCAGCTTCCCCACCGGCTTCGACCGCAGCCGATGCGTCGCGATGGCACCCGACGGGACGGTCGGCGTCTCCGGAGACTTCGCCGTCCGCCGCTTCGACCCCAACGGCCGGCAGGTCGGGCAATTCGACGTCATCGAGCCGCCGGGACCGCTGGCCTTCGATGCCAACGGGACCGCCTACGTGGGTACCGGCGGGAAGGTGATGGTCTTCGGCCCCGACGGCGAGCGGCGGGCGGTCTGGCCCTCCCCGGGGGCCAAGGCGTTCCTCACGTCCATCGAGGCCGCCGACAGCGGCGTCTACGTCGCCGATGCCGGCAACCGCGTGGTGCTCCGCTACGACCGCGAGGGCAAGCTGCTGAACTCCATCGGGCGAAAGGACGCCGTCCGACACGTGCCGGGCTTCTTCATCCCCAGCCCGTACTTCGATCTGGCGATGGCGCCCGACGGGCTGCTGCGGGTGGTCAGCCCGGGCAGGCACCGCATCGAGGCCTATACGACCGCCGGCGACCTGGAAGGCTCATGGGGGCGGTTCGGCATGGATGCAGGCGGCTTCTCCGGCTGCTGCAACCCCGCGAACTTCGCTCTCCTGCACGGCCGGGGCGGTCGGCTCGGCGGGTTCGTCACGGCCGAGAAAGGCCGCTCCCGCGTCAAGATGCACGCCGCCGACGGCGAGGTGATCGGCCTGCTGGCACCCTCGGCGGCGTGGGAAGCCCACGACCGGGTCGTCGCCAACAACCCGGCCGGCGAGCCGTTCAGCGCCTTTGACCTGGCCGTCACGCCCGCAGGTGAAATTCTCCTGCTGGACCCCGTCCGCAACGTCGTCCGCGTGTTCGTCAGGACCGGCGGGGCGGCGACGAAGGAGACCGAGTGATGCCCGAGCGCACGAACGACCGCCCCGGGCGGCGAGGCTTCCTGAAGCTCGCCGCCCGCGTGGCGACCGGCGCGGCCCTGGCCGGCGGATCGGCCTGGCTGCTGGCCCGGCGGGGTTCGCTGGCGTGCCCCGATTGCGGGTGCGCCGGCTGCGGGGAGCTGGACCGCTGCGGCCTGCCCCCGGCCGCCGAGGCCCGCCGCACCGCCGAGGAGGCAACGCGATGACCGACGGCAACGACGACAAACTCACCCGCCGCCAGATGCTCCGCAGGGGCGTCAACGCCGCTTGCGTGGTCGGGCTCGGCGGAACGCTGGGCCTGCTGGCCGACGCAGGCAGCGGCGAGGAGATGGTCTGGCAGATCGACACGACCAAGTGCACGCAGTGCGGCAAATGCGGGACCGAGTGCGTGCTGGAGATCTCCGCCGTTCGCTGTATCCAGATCTTCAAGCAGTGCGGCTACTGCGACCTGTGCTTCGGCTACTTCAACCGCGAGCTGTTCGACCTCGGCACCGAGGCTGAAAGCCAGCTCTGCCCCACCGGGGCGATCAAGCGGCGGTTCATCGAGGACCCGTACTTCGAGTACACCATCGACGAAGAGCTGTGCATCGCCTGCGGCAAGTGCGTCGAGCTCTGCCGCAAGGAGGGCAACGGCTCGCTGGTCCTCCAGGTCCAGCACGACCGGTGCCTCAACTGCAACGAGTGCGCCATCGCGGCCGCCTGCCCCGCGCAGGCCTTCCGCCGCGTGCCCGCCGACAAGCCGTACCTCCTGCCCGGCGGAGAGCACGGCACATGACGTGGACCAAGCTGACAGCCGCCGCGCTGGCCGCCGCGCTGGCCCTGGCGGGCGCCGCCGCCGCCCAGCAGCGCTTCCCACCGCCGGAGTTCGAGACCGACTACCGCATGCCCTCCACGCAGGTGCCCGAGGCCCACTCGTGGCAGGAGTACGTGGACGTCGCCGTCCTCGTCGTCGCCCTCGCCATCGCCTCCCTGCTGGTCATCCGCGTCCGCTACCGCGGGCCCATCGTCGCCCTGATGGTCTTCTGCCTGCTGTACTTCGGCTTCTGGAGGGGTGGGTGCGTCTGCCCCATCGGGGCCATACAGAACGTCACCGCCGCGGTCTTCGGCACCGGTTACATCATCCCGCTGGCCGTCGTGCTGTTCTTCGTCCTGCCCCTGCTGACCGCGCTGTTCTTCGGGCGGACGTTCTGCGCCGCCGTCTGCCCCCTCGGTGCCGTCCAGGACCTCCTCGCCATCCGCCCCCTCCGCCTGCCGGTCTGGGCCGAGCACGCCTTCGGGCTCGTCGCCTGGGTCTACCTCGCCGCCGCGGTCATGTTCGCCGCCACAGCCAGCGCCTGGGTCATCTGCCGCTACGACCCGTTCGTGGCCATCTTCCGCCTGCTGCCGATCGGCAAGATCGCGGAAGGCTGGGGCCGACAGGACCCCGAACTGAATCCCTGGGCGATTACCGGCACGCTGGGGACGCTGATGCTCGCGGCCGGGTTCGTGCTCATCGGGCTCTTCGTCGCCCGCCCGTACTGCCGCTTCCTCTGCCCCTACGGCGCGATCCTGGGCCTGCTGAGCCGCATCTCCGGGCGCCGGGCGGCCATCACGCCCGACCAGTGCATCCAGTGCCGGCTCTGCGAGGACGCCTGCCCGTTCAACGCCATCATGCCCCCGACCGCCAACGCCCCCCAGCGCCAGCGCATGCGCGGCCGGGGGGCCCTGCTGGGCGCCGTGATCGCCCTGCCGGTCCTCGTCGTCGGCGGGAGCCTCGCCGGCGGGCTGCTCGGCGGCGCGTTCGCCCGCATGCACCCGACGGTATCCCTCGCCGACCGCGTCCGCGACGAGAACGCCGGACGCGTCGAGGGCACGACCGACGCCAGCGACGCCTTCCGATCCACCGGGCGGGCAGCCGAGGACCTCTACGCCGAGGCCGCCGGTATCGAGCGCCAGTTCACCGGGCCGTGGACCCCCGGCGGGCTCGCCATCGGGGCGGCACACCTGTTCGGCGCGTTCGTCGGGCTCGTCGTCGGGCTCAAGCTCGTCCACCTGTCCATCCGCCGCAGGCGGGACGACTACGAAACGGACCCGGCCAAGTGCGTGGCCTGCGGGCGGTGCTTCGCCCACTGCCCCGTCGAGCAGGCCCAGCGGAAGGGCATCGAGATCCCCGGGAAGACCCCCGACGGCGAAGGAGGCGGCCATGGCTGAGACCGCACCGCAATCCGCCGACCGCGAAGTGGATCGCTCGCGCAGGCGCTACGTCATCGCCTTCGGGGCCGCGGCGGCGGCGGTCATCCTGGCCGCGTTCGTCGCCGGCGTGATGGTCGCGGAACTGGGCGAGCACAGGATGACCGCGCTGACCGAGGCGCCCCACCTGGCCGAGATGCGCGCCGAGGCCGCCCGCAACCCGAAGAACCGCCAACTGCTCGGCGAGATCCGCCGCCTCGACGCCGAGCTCCGCGCCGACTACTTCGCCCACCTGACGCGCTCGCGGTACGGCAACGTGATCCTCCTGGCCGCCGTGGCGGTGTTCGTCATCGCCGCCCGGTCCGCCCTGGCCATCGCCGGGCGCGTCGGCCCCCCGGGGCGCAAGCCCGCCGACGTCGAGCGCGAGATGGCCCTGGTCCGCCGGGGGCGGCGGGCCGTCGTGACGCTGGCGGTCATCCTCCTGGCAGCCGCACTTACCCCCATGGCCGTGCAGGCCTACGTGCGGCTGACGACGGAGCCTCCCCCCCCGCCTCACGCGGCCGACCCGGCGGAGGTCGCGAGGAACTGGCCCCGCTTCCGCGGCCCCGCCGGCCAGGGGATCTCGGCGTTTGCGAACGTGCCCCTGGCGTGGGACGGCAACACGTCGGAGAACGTCGCGTGGAAGTCCCCCGTGCCCCTGCCGGGCAAGAGCTCGCCGGTGGTCTGGGGCGACCGCGTGTTCCTCACCGGCGCCACCCGCGAGCGGCGGGAGGTCTACTGCTACGCCATCGACACCGGCGAGCTGCTGTGGACCAAGACGGTCGAGGACCTGCCCGGCAGCCCCGTCCGCGTCGGGCAGGCCTACCAGGACACCGGCTATGCCGCGCCCACGCCGGTCTGCGACGACGAGCGCGTCTTCGCGATCTTCGCCAACGGCGACCTCGCCTGCTTCGATCACGAGGGCAACCGCGTCTGGGCCAAGGCCATGGGCCAGCCGAACAACCCCTACAGCCACGGCTCGTCGCTGGCGATGCACCGCAACCTCGTGCTGGTCCTCTGGGACCAGGGCGGAATCGAGGACTACATGTCCAAGCTGATCGCCTTCGACGGAGAGAGCGGGCGCGTCGTCTGGGAACGCCGCCGCCCGGTCTCGGCCTCGTGGGCGACGCCCTGCGTCGTCGACGCCGCCGGCACGGAGCAGCTTCTCACATCCGCCAACCCGTGGGTGATTTCCTACGACCCCGAGAGCGGCCAGGAAATCTGGCGGGCCAAGTGCATGGAGGGGGGCGACGTCGCCTCCAGCCCGGTCTGCGCCGAGGGCATTGTTTACGCCGTCTCGGCCGAGACCGAGCTCTACGCGGTCTCCGCCGACGGCAAGGGCGACGTGACCAAGAGCCACGTGCTCTGGCACGCCTACGAGGGCCTGCCCGACCTGACCAGCCCGCTGACCGACGGCAAGCACGTCTGGCTGCTCGAGACCGGCGGGATGCTCACCTGCTACGACGCCAAGACCGGCGAGAAGCGGTACGACCACGCCTTCGAGGGCATGTTCAACGCCTCGCCCAGCCTCATCGGCGAGAGGCTGCTGCTGATCTCGATCAAGGGCGAGGGGTTCATCGTCGCGACCGGGCCGGCGTTCGACCTCCAGCGGACCAACAAGCTCGGCGAGCAGGTCTACGCCTCTCCGGCCCTGCTGGACGGGCGAATGATCCTCCGCGCCAAGAAGCACCTGTACTGCATCCAGAGGCCCGCGGGCGAGCAGTGAGCCGACCCCCGGGCGGAAGGCATCGAGCGATGTGCGACATCGACCTGAAACACGTGGACGCCGTGGTCGACCGGATCGGCCGGACGCGCTCCGGGCTGATCCCGATCCTCCAGGCCCTCCAGGAGGAGTACCGCTACCTGCCGCAGCCTGCCCTGGAGCGGGTGTGCGAGCTGACGGAGATCACCCCGGCGGACATCGCGGGGGTCTCGACGTTCTACGACCAGTTCCGCCACAAGCCGGTGGGCGACCACATCGCCTACGTGTGCATTGGCACGGCCTGCCACGTCAAGGGCGCCGAGCGGGTCCTGGAGGCGCTCTGCGACACGCTCGGCGTGCCCGCCGGCGACGACACGGACCCGGAGGGCAAGTTCACCGTCCAGCGCGTCGCCTGCATGGGCTGCTGCACGCTCGCGCCGGTCGTCCGCATCGACGAGGTCACCTACGGGCACGTCCAGCCCGACGGCGTCGACCGGATGCTCGAGGACTTCCACCAGCGCGAGGCCGAGGGCACCACGAAGAAGAAGGCGGCCTATTCGCTGGCCACCGACGACCATGTCGCCGAGGTCCGCGTCGGCCTGGGCTCCTGCTGCATGGCCGGGGGAAGTGCCGAGGTCCGCGACGTGGTGGAAGACACGCTGCGGGCGACCGGTGCCAACGCGACCGTCAAACGCGTCGGCTGCGTGGGCATGTGCCACCAGACGCCGCTGGTGGAGGTCGTCCGCGAGGGCGCCGAGCCGGCACTGTACGCCCGCGTCGAGCCGGCCGACGCGCGGAAGATCGTCCTGCGCCACTTCCCCCCGAAGAGCTTCCTCAAGCGACTGACCACCAAGGCTTCGCTGGTGATCGACGGGCTGCTGACCGATGAGGCGTGGCGGCCGGCGCGGTCGTACGGCATCGAGCACCGGGACCCGCCGGTGGCGGCCTTCCTCGGCCCGCAGATGCACCTGGCGACCGAGCACTGCGGCGCGATGGACCCGACGGACATGGACGAGTACGCCCGGCGCGGGGGCTTCGAGGCCCTGCGGCGGTGTGTCGGCGAGATGTCCCCGGAGGAGGTCATCGAGCAGGTGATCGCCAGCGGCCTGCGGGGCCGGGGCGGCGCGGGCTTCCCGACGGGAACGAAGTGGCGTCGCGTCCGCGATGCAACGGGGGAGGGCAAGTACGTGGTCTGCAACGGCGACGAGGGCGATCCCGGCGCGTTCATGGACCGCATGCTGCTGGAGAGTTTCCCGTACCGGATCGTCGAGGGGATGATCATCGCCGCCTACGCCGTGGGGGCCTCGCAGGGGCGGTTCTACATCCGCGCCGAGTACCCCCTGGCCGTCCAGCGGATCCGCGAGGCGCTTCAGCGCCTGCGCGACGAGGGCATGCTCGGGGAGAACATCCTCGGCAGCGGGTTCTCGCTGGACCTGCGGATCATGGAAGGCGCCGGCGCGTTCGTCTGCGGGGAGGAGACGGCCCTGCTGGCGAGCATCGAGGGTCGGCGGGGCATGCCCCGGCTGCGCCCGCCGTATCCGGCCCAGTCGGGGCTGTACGGCAAGCCGACGCTGGTCAACAACGTCGAGACCTACTCGCTGGTGCCCTGGGTGCTGCGGCATGGCGCCGAGGCCTTCGCGAAGCTGGGCACCGACACGTCCAAGGGCACGAAGGTCTTCGCCCTGGCGGGCAAGATCCGCCGCGGCGGGCTCATCGAGGTGCCCATGGGCGTGACCCTCCGCCAGATCGTCGAGGAGGTCGGCGGGGGGATCGCCGGCGGCAAGCGGTTCAAGGCCGTCCAGGTCGGCGGCCCCTCCGGCGGCTGCGTCCCCGAGCGGCTGAGCGACACGCCGGTGGACTTCGAGGCCCTCACCGGCGTGGGGGCCATGATGGGCTCGGGAGGCCTGGTCGTCCTCGACGAGGACGACTGCATGGTCGACATCGCACGCTACTTCCTGACGTTCACGCAGGACCAGTCGTGCGGCAAGTGCACGTTCTGCCGGATCGGCACGCACCACATGCTCGACATCCTCACGCGGCTGTGCAACGGCGAGGGGCTCAAGGGGGACCTCGAGCGGCTCGAGGAGCTCGCCCACGCCGTCAAGCGCGGCAGCCTCTGCGGGCTGGGCAAGACCGCCCCCAACCCGGTGCTCTCGACGCTGACGTACTTCCGCGACGAGTACGAGGCGCACCTCGCCGGGCGCTGCCCGGCGGCGAGCTGCAAGGCCCTGATCACGTATTCCATCAACGACGACTGCATCGGCTGCACCAAGTGCGCCCAGATATGCCCCAGCGATGCGATCCCCTTCCGCCCGCACGAGAAGCACGAGATCGACACGGAAGCGTGCATCCGCTGCGGCGGGTGCCTGGCGATCTGCCCGGTGGACGCCGTGGACGTCGAGTGAGGCCCGCCATGCCGACCCTTGAAATAGACGGACAGACGGTCGAGGTGCCCGAGGGCGCCACCCTCCTGGACGCCGCGCGGACGCTCGGCATCGACATCCCGGCCCTCTGCTACCGCGACGGCTGGGAGCCCAACACCACCTGCATGGCCTGCTTGGTCAAGCTCATGCCCCGCGGCGTGATCGTGCCCTCCTGCGCCACCGCCGCCGAGGAGGGCATGGTCGTCGAGAGCGAGACCGACGAGGTCCGGGACCTGCGCCGCAATGCCATCGAGCTGCTGCTCAGCGACCACCTCGGCGACTGCATGGCCCCCTGCCACAGCGTCTGCCCCGCGCGGATGGACATCCCCACCATGATCCGCCAGATCGCCGCCGGCGAGCTCGCCGACGCGATCGTCACCGTCAAGGCGGACATCCCACTTCCGGCCGTGCTGGGACGCATCTGCCCGGCGCCCTGCGAGAAGGGCTGCCGCCGCGGCGAGCACGACGCGCCCGTGGCCATCTGCCTGCTCAAACGCTACGTCGCCGACGTCGACCTCGCACGCGACGAACCCTTCCTGCCCGAAAAGGCCCCGCCGTCCGGCAAGCGCGTCGGCATCGTCGGCGCCGGGCCGACCGGGCTGTCGGCCGCGTACTACCTCCTCGCCGCCGGGCACGAGGTGACGGTGATCGACGAGCGCCCCCTCGCCGGCGGAATGCTGCGCTACGGCATCGAGGACGACGAGCTCGACCCGGACGTGGTCGCCGCCGAGGTCGCCGTCATTCAGCGCCTCGGGGCCGACTTCCGCACCGGCGTCCGCGTCGGGCGGGATGTGCCCATGGCCGACGTGCGGGGAGAGTTCGACGCCGTCTTCGTCGCGGCCGGGAAGACCGACCAAGCCGAGGCCCAGGCCCTCGGCCTGCCCTGGGCGGGCAAGACCGGCGTGGCCGCCGACCGCCACACCTGCGCGACGGAGGTCGAGGGGGTCTTCGCCGCCTGCTCGCCGCGGCAGCAGAAGCTCGCGGTCCGCGCGGTCGCTGCCGGCAAGGGGGGCGCGGCGTCCATCGACCAGTTCCTACGCGGCCGGGAGGTCACCGGCGAGAAGAGGCCCTTCACGGTGCACATCGGCAAGCTCCAGGAGGGCGAGATCCAGCGGTTCCTGCCGGAGGCGGAGGACCGCCGGCGTGTCGAGCCGGCCCAGCCGACGGCGGGGTTCGCCGAGGGCGAGGCCGTTGCCGAGTCCGCCCGGTGCCTGCACTGCGACTGTCGCTGCCCCCACGACTGCAAGCTGCGGGACTACGCCGACGCCTACGGCGCGTCGACGTCGAAGTACAAGGCGGGGCGGCAGACGTTCGAGCAGGTTCGCCAGCACGCCGGCGTGCTCTACGAGCCGGGCAAGTGCATCGGCTGCGGGCTGTGCGTGCAGACCGCCCGCCGCGCCGGGGAAGAGGTCGGGCTGGCGTTCGTCGGGCGAGGCTTCGACGTCCGCGTCGCCGTGCCCTTCGACCGCTCGCTGTCCGAGGGCCTCGCCGTCGCCGCCGCCGAGTGCGTCGAGGCCTGCCCCACCGGGGCCCTGGCCTTCCGCGACGACTCCGAACGGGCCGAACGGCCCACCGACTGACTGCGCCGATCACGCCTGCCCCGCACCCGCACGCGGAAGCAGGTTCTCCAGCCGGCTGATCTCGTACAGGCCTTCCGCCGGGCCCGACAGCCCCGTGATCCGCATGTCCCGCCCACCGGCCAGAAGGCTCCGCCGAAGAAGGATCAGTCTCGCCAGCGCCGCCGTCGTCGTGCGGCTCGTCCCGCCGAGGTCCAGGCGGACGATCCGCCCCGCGCCCTCCCCCACGGCCGACCGGGCGACCTCGCACGCCTCCTCGTACCCGAACCTGCTGCCGAAGAACCGGATTGTCTCGCTGTTGCTGGCCACCATGGCAACCGCCTTTCGCTCCTCGCACCGACCAATCCGCACCGGGCGCCGGTGTGCGCGGGATCGCCGGGGACGGCGCGGGTACCGCCCTTGACGCCGACCCCCCCGCCGCCTACGCTGCCTGCCGAAAGGGACCCAGCCCGTGACCGCCGTGGACGACGATACATCCCGCCGCCCGAGCGACAGCCGGGACGCCGAACTCCTCGACGCCATGCACCAGTTCCAGGGCGGCTCGGACGACGCGTTCGAGACGGTCTACCGGCGTCTCTGGCGGCCGGTCGCCGCCCGCGTCGGGCGGATGGGGCTCCGCGGCGATCTCGTCGACGAGCTGACCCAGAAGGCCCTGGTCCGCGTGTACCTTTACGCCCGGAAGGCGACGTTCGACTCCGCCGGTCGCCTGTGGGGCTGGGTTCTCACCATCGCCACGCGGGAGGTCTACAAGCACTGGCGGAAGCGCCGCCCGGACCTCGCCGGCGAGGACGCCCTCGAGGCCTGGTCCGCCGAGGCCGCCGCCCCGGCAGAGACGCCCGCCGACGCCGCCGAGACCGCCGAGACCGACGCCGACGCGCGCGACTGCCTCGGCCGCCTGGAGGACGACGCCCGGCGCAAGCTCGCCGGCGTGCTGGTCGGCGGGCTGACCTTCCGCGCCGCCGCGGCCGCCGAAGGGCTGACGCTCGGGCAGTTCAAGCACCGCTACGAGAAGGCCCTCGCCCGGGTTCGCGACTGCATGCGGGCCAAGGGGCACGACGTCCGCTGACGCCGGCGCACAAACCGCCGGCGGCGCGATTGGACTGACAGATGAGCGAAGACATCGAGCACATCCTGCGGCAATGGGGACGCCGAATCGCCGGCGCCCCGGACGCTCCCGATCCGCCAGGCGAGGACTGCCTGAGCTTCGCCCGGGCCGAGGCCGCGGCACGCGAGGAACCCGTCGAGGACGACGACCTGCGACACGCCGCCGCCTGCCCGCGGTGCGGGCGCCTCGTCGCCGATTTCCGCGAGGCGATCGACGAGGCCGAGAGCCGCCCCGTCGCCGGGCCGCGACGCCGCTCCATCCCCCTGCCCGTGCGCGTGGGCGCCGTCATCGCCGCCGCGGCCGTCGTGCTGCTGGCCGTCGCGCTGACGTGGCGCAGGAACGACCCCGATCCGGTGCTCGCCGCCGCCGAGGTCGGCCGGGCAGCGGACGTCCGTGCCGGGATCACCACCCGCGGCCGGCGGGCGTTCGCGACGGGGGAGGCGATCCTGTTCCGCGTGGTCCTGGAGCGGGCCGGGCACCTTGCGCTGGTGGTCCTGCCCGACGACGGCCCCCCGGTCGCGCTGCCCTCGCCATTCGGTGAGGCGGGGAGCTTCTCCGGCTCGCCCCTGCCGCGCGGGCAGCGCCTGCTGGGCCCCTACCGCCTCACCGGCCCGCCCGGCGGGAAGGACGTCTTCTGCCTGCTGGTCTCGCCCCGGCCCTGGTCGGAGGCGGCTGGGGAGGACCCGCTGGCCGCGATCCGAGCGAACCCCACCGCCGACGGCGTCCGCGACCTCGCCCGCCGGTGGGGCGTGGCGGTCCGAGTCTTCCCCATCCGGCGGACCGCCCCCGAGTAGCCCGCCAACCCCCTGTGTCAGTTCTGTCCACACTGTCCGAGCGTGGACACAACGACAGCGATCACCGCAAGTTCATTTTTAAACAAGCCTTATGCGCACGAACCCCTGTCCACCCATCGTGTAGGGTGGACACCGTACCGGACACGGAACGTCCCGCCGGGCAGCTTGCCTCGACTACGGCTTTTCGCCGGGGACGACGGCCAGCGGCAGGGCGCGGTCGAACTGCCCGGACGGGTCCGGGTGCTGCTTGCCGTCGGTCTCGCGGGCGACGTTGCGGCGGACGTATTCCAGGACCTCGCCGGCACTGACGACGCCGTCGCGGTCGGCGTCGGCCTCGCCGCCCAGCCCGCGGAGCAGGAAATGGGTGAACACGCCGTGCCCGCCGCCCCACTGCCGGCCTTCGTGGCTGAGCTCGCGGGCCTCGCTGGCGGTGAAGATCAGCCGCCCCGGCCGGGCCAGGGCAAGTTGCCGAAGGTACTGGTGGACCGGGTTTTGCGCGGCCGATCGGGTGCCATCCGGCGCAGCCATCGCCCCGGCGTGGCAGGCGTCGGCGAAGACGACCACCCGCCGTGCCCGCACGAACCGGCGCAGGGCGGTGTCGATGTCCCACATGGGGAACGCGGTGCTGGCCAGCCGGTCGGGGTGGGTGTCGTGGCAGAGCATGAAGAAGTTGTCCGTCCCCGGCTGGGGCATGCCGTGCCCGGAGAAGAAGACCACCACCAGATCGTCTCGATCGGCACGGGCGAGGAACTCGAAGAGTGCGTGGCGGACCTCGCCGGTTGTCGCCCGCTCGTTGAGCAGCAGGAGCGTCCGCTCCGGCGCGAATCCGCCGGACTGCTTGCTGCGCAGGAACTTATGAAACGCTTCCGCGTCGCGGGCGGCGTATTGCAGTTGGGGGAACGCTTCCCCGCCGTGGGCATAGCGGCTGACGCCGATCACCACGGCCCACCGCTTGCGGACCTCCGGGGCCGGGCCCTGCCCCCCGACGCGAAGGTAGGCGATCTCCGTGCGGGCCAGTTCCGCGGCCCGGCCTGGGCGGGCGTCCCGTACGCTGAGCGCCAACTGCGCCAACCCCTCCGGCAAGGGAACGGCCACCGAGAAGTCCTTCGCCGAGGCCGCGGCGCTGTCGGTCAGCGATACCGTCCCCCCCGGCGTGCCGTTCAGCGACCACGCCAGCTCGATCGGGCGGTCCACGCCGAGCACCTGCCCGGTGAGCATCGCAGTCGACTGGCGAAGGATCACGCCCTTGGGGCGGGCGACGACGATGCGCATCCGCCCGCCGGCGATCGGCAGGGCGCCCTTGGCGGCCATGTCCGCCGATAAACCTCGCATCAACAAGTCGTTATCTGCCGAAATGCGGCTGGACGCATCCTCCAGGGCCCGGGTGAGGGCGTGGCTGATCATCGGGCCGAGTTGGTCGGGCGCGTCGGTGGCAAGTCGTTCGGGGCTTCGCCCGGTGCAGTGGTAGGTCGCCAGGGGCCGACCGGACGGCGCGGCGACCTCGAGGGCGAGGTCCACGTCGACGTGGCGATACTCCGCCGAGCCGCCTAGGAAGTTGTAAATCAGGCCCGTACCGACGGTAAGCATCGTGCCGCTGATGGACGGCCGGACACGCTCGCCAACGGTCACCCGCGGGCGGCAGAGCAGGTACGGTTCGGTGCCGCCGGGGCCGATGGGTGCGGCGGCCTCCACGCCGCGGAAGAGCCCGGCGGCGGCGAGGTACTGCCGGCAGATGGCGGAGAAGCGCTGCTCGGTCAGCCACGCCACGGGCGGCGCGTCGGGGACGGGACGGTATGCCTCGCTGGCGGCATCGAGGGCGAATCGGTGCTGCACCAGCCGGGCCGGCTCGACCACGGCCCGCGCGGGCACCTCGCGAAGCGCCGGCAGGGGCGGGCGGAGGACGGTCAGCGGCTCGCGGCCGCAGCCGCAAAGGGGCATGCATACCGCCGCGGCGATGGCGAGGGCAACGTGGCGATATCGCGTCGGTCTCATGGCGGACCTCCCGTGTTGGGGCGGCGCGGGCGCGAAGCCCGAGCGCCGCAATGGACAAGCCGCGGGAGCATGGGTTGTGCGCGGCCGCTCGTTCCGGCGGCGCCGTGGGTCACTCGGGCGGCGCGGCGAGGTAGCCGCGTTCGGTCAGCAGCCGGCGGAGCCGCACGCGGAGGGCCTCGGCGGGCGCGGTGAAAGCCAGTCGGAATCCGACGTCGGAGAAGCCTTCGGCGGCGATGGCCGGGTCCACCGGCCGGGGGCGGTCCCGCGGGAGTTTGGGCGAGGACATCGCCGAGGCGCCGATCACCGCCACGGAGCCTGCCGAGCCGCTCAGCAGCCCCGCGACCGCCTCGGCCGAGCCGTCCACACCCGCCAGGGCCTTGGGGTCCTCGAAGACGTACTCGGCCACGTTGCCGACGAGGTGGTGAAGTCTCTGCGGCCGGCCGGCGGTAACGCGGGCGAACCACAGCATCTTGTCGTCGGCGGCCCCGGCGTCGTCGTCTTCCTTGACGGTGGGCACGTCGTAGCCTTTGGGCCAGAAGATCCCGGCGTTTGGGTAGTAGTCGAGGGGCGCGTGGAACGCGGCGTCGGCCTCCATCTGCCGGACGTGCTCCCACTGGCGTTTCCACGTCGCGTCGCGGAGGTTCGGCGGGTTGGGGTGGCCCCTTTCGTAGGCATCGTAGGCGGCCCGCCACTCTGACGACGACGGCAGGCGGCTGCCGAGCAGCTTGGCGAACAGCGCCGCCGCGGTCGGGGAGAGGTACTGCATCGGGTGGTCCCGCTTGGGCTGGGCGCTGACGGGCACGTCGGGGACATAGAACTTCCGGGCGTTGACGCCCTCGGGCAGGCGCACCCACTGGACCGCGTGGGTGATACCCTCGCGGCCGCGACCGGCCAGTTCCCACGTCCGCGGGCCCCGGCGGAAGTCCTCCTCCGGGGAGGGGTATTTGGGCAAGTGGGCGAGGAGTTCGTCCCACTTTCCCGCCGCGGAGACCACGTCGGCGAAGAGCCCGACGGGCACTTCGGTGGTGCAGACGAAGGAGGCCTTCTGCCCCTCGGGCTCGACGCGAGCGAAGCCGAGCGCGTGGCGTTCGCCGCGGTCGGAGGCCCACGTGTACTTGACCGACCCGCCGTCGGGGGCGACATCCGCTCGCCAACCCGCCCTGGCGGGCCCGGCGTTGGAGAGGTCCGAGCCGGTGTCCTTCTTGGCGACCACCGCGCGCAGGTCCTTGAGGAAGCCGGCCACGGGTTCCCTGCCGGCCACGCCGCCGGGAAGCCCGGCGGCCTTGGCGAGGAAGGCCTCGACGGCCTTGGCGGCGTCCTCATCGCTCGGCGAGCCGTCTCCCAGCACGCTGCGCCGGAAGCGGTACAGCGCCAGGCGGAACCGCCCGATGGGCTCGAGCCCGGCGGGGTCGGCGGGGTTCACATAGTGCTCCCCTGCCCGTTCGATGGCGTGCTCGATGTCTCTCGGCTCGCGCCGGGAAGCGAAGTACACCCGCCAGCGCCGGCGGCACTCGGCGGTCAGTTCCTCCTGGAGAGCCTTCCGGCGGTCGTCGTCCTTGACGAGTTCGTAGACGGCCATCAACTGGCGGTGCAGGTCGCGCTCCCGGGCGAGTTCCTGTCGCGTGGCGGGCCAGGGCGGCGCGGTGGCGGCCAGGCGCTTCCACGCCGCGCGCGTCCGCTCGAACCGCCCGCTGACGGGCTGGCCGGCGGCCTCGAGCAGCTTCTGGCGATCGGACAGCTTCCACACCTCCAGCAGCCTCTCGACCCGTTGCTGGACGGGTTCGACGGCCTGGCGGACGCCCGGCTGGGCGAACACGGGGCGGTCCTTCCAGTCGGCGCACAGTTCGGCGAGCGTTCGCCCGCCGGCGACCTTCTCGTCGGGCAGCATCCCGACGGCGAGGCCGGCCTGGACGGTGTAGCAGTCGCGGGCGAGGGCGGCGACGTCCTTCCGCCAGGCGTCGAAGTCCTTCCGCAGGCTGGCCCATCGGGCCTCGAAGGCGTCGGGGCGTTCGAACTGCCCGTCCTTCCACGCCAGGGCCTTGACGGCCTCGGCGAGCACGGCGTCGCGCCGTTCGGCCAGGGCCTCGGTCGCCAGGGCGCGGGACCATTCCACGTCCGGCAACTGCGCGCCGAGGCTGACCGGCAGCTCGCTGTCGAGCTTGCCCAGGTCCGTCTCCAGCCGCTTGACCTTCGTCATCAGCTTGCCGAGATCGGTGATCTTCTTCAACTCGGCGACCCGCCGCTGCCAGGCAGCGTTGATCGCCGAGGACGTCGAGATCCGCGGGGGGATGCTGTCGAGGAACGCCTCGATCCCGCCCTGCTGCTGGGCGATCAGCGTCGCCGCCTGCCAGTCCAGCGGGTCGATCTGCTTGGGCATCGCGGCCGTGCGGTCGAGAATCTCCGCCTTGTGCTCCTGGTCCCAGCGCAGCGCCAGCAGGTTCTCGAGGGCCTCGGCCTGCTCGTCGAGCTTGCGGGTCAGCTCGCCGGTCTTCTCGTAGCCGTACTTGGTGCGGAGCTCGGTGATCTTCGCCCGGACGGCCTGGATGGCGCGTCGCTGCTCCTTCGCCCAGTCCTCCCCTCTGCGGGGGTCCGCGTCGGGGTCGAGGCGCGCGTACTGCTCGCCGCGCACGGCCGCCAGCCAGGTCTGGAAGACCTTGCCGCCTGCGAGGTCCTCGGGCGTCTTCGGGGCGGGGACGGGGGGGCTGTTGGCGACGAGCCGACGGTCCACGTCGTTCTGCCAAGGCCCGCGGACGAAGGCGACGAGGCGGTCGGCGAGGGCGCGGACATCCTCCAGCCCGGCGGCCATGTCGGCCAGCCCGTCGGGCGCGGCCTCTCGGGCCTCGGCGGCGGCCTGCATCTCGGCGTACCGGCCGAAGCTCGCCAGCACATCGCTGTTGGCGTCGGCGAGGGTCTCGGCCTTGGCCTGGATGTCCTGCCAGACGGCCTCGAGGGCGTTGGCGTCGGCGTGTGCGTCGAGGAGGCGGTCGATGCTCCTGGCCAGCTCGGGGCTGGGGCGAACCTGCTTGAGGAGCCCGTCCAGCCAAGCGGCCTGGCGCGTCCAGTTGCGGCGCTTGTACTGCTCCGCGAGGGCGGTCAGACGCTTCCGCGCAGGCCAGGCGTGCGACCCCCCGGGGCCCAGCCCGAGGTGCGTGCGGAGCCGCTCGATGGCATCGTGGGCCTCGTGCGTCTTGCGGAGGACCTCCTCGGGCTTGGCCTTGCTGTCCGAGGCGAGGCTGTTGAGCGTTCGCCCGACGAGATTGGCATATCGCCGCGGATCGAGCTTCAGCTCGTCGGCCAGCACGGCCGAGAGGATCGGCACGACGTGCTGGCGAAGGTGCGGGTCCTCGGCCCATCGGCGGAGATGGTCCTGGTCGATGTTGGCCAGGAACCCCCCCAGCCACTCGTACATGGTGGTGCAGACATCCCGCCAGGCCTTCTGGTCCTTGGGGACCATCTGCTGGACGGGCGGGCGCCTTCCGGTGTCGCCGTCGGTCCCGTTGCCGTCGGCCGGCCAGAGCGTGATCGCCGCCACCAGCGCCCCCAGGACGACGGCCGCGGCGATGATGGTGATCAGGGCCGCGCGCAACCCCCCGCTCTGCCGGAGGGACGCGAGCTTCTCGCGGACCTCGGAGGGCTCCCTGCGGATTCGCCGCGGGGCGGGGGCGGCCTCGGGGCGGACGACGACCTCCTCGGCCGTGCCGGCCCGCGAGGCCTCGACGCGCGCCCTGGATCGGGCGATGAAGTCCTCGTCGAGGGTGTAGGGGATCTCGGTGGCCAGCGGCAGGGCCTTGCGGGAGGCCTGGAGGCAGAAGAACTGCTGGGGCGCCGGCTCGCCGATGAACACGTCCACCCAACTGAGCTCCAGCGGCACGATGAGCCAGACCTCGGAGGCCTGATCGACCTGCCCGTACATGAAGTCGAACCACTGGAGGACGACCTCGTTCAGGTCGTCGCCGCAGGCGGGGACGCGCATCTGGATGGGGCGGACGTCGCCCTCGCGGACGGCCTCGACGTAGTTGCCGCGCAGGTAGGCGGACATCTCGCGTTCCAGCAGGTACATCACACGGAACGCGCCCTGCTCGCCCTCGCCCATCTGCGGGTGGTCGGCGAGTCCGGCGAGGGTGCGCGGGGAGACGACGAGGTCGGGCGTGTCGGTATCGAGGGTGGCGGCGAGTTCCTGGAGTTCGCGGCGGGTCTCGTCGAGCGCGGCGATGACCTCCCCGGCGGTCCCGACGGCCTGGCAGCGCTGTTGAAGGGCTTCCAGCCGGGGCAGGACCTCCCGGACAGCCCAGGGCAGCGGCGCGCCCGCGCATTGGGCGCAAAGGACCATGGGGTACTTGGCCCGGCCCTTGCCGTCGACACTGGACCACAGCCGTCCGACGACGACGCTGCCGGGGCGGCGGAGGACGAAGACGTGGGCGAACCCCTCGGCTCGCTGGACGTCGGCGAGGTTCTCCCAGGCCCCCGAGTCGATGGCCCCGCCGATGCCCTGGACGTAGAGGACCTGCTTGAGCGTCGCCAGCAGCTCGGTCTCGACGCCGAGGTCCTCGATATGATCGTCCCAACCGGGATGTTTACCGAAGGCGGCCAGGAAGACCTGCCCTCGCGCCCCGTCGCCTTTGCCGCGCCCAAGCATCAGGTCCGCACCTCCTTGTCCAGGAGCGTGTCACCCGGCAGGCCGGCGCCTCGCGGGCGCCGCGCCCCGCGCCGCCCCGCCGGGGCGGCCGCGGCGCCGGAAGGCCCCGCCATCAGGGCCACTCGTCCGTCCGCGGCAGGGGCTTGGCGAATTCCAGTTCCAGCCAGAGCGACCGCGAGCGGTTCTGGCTGTCCTGGACCACCACTTCGACCTGCCACAGCTTGCCGTCCTTGGCATCGCGCTGCGACCGGAGCACGTGGAGCATCCGCAACGGCGCCCACGAGCCCGGGATGGTTTGCGTCTTGTTGACCTTGCCGGCGTTGACGTCCACCGGGTAGCGGTAGAACTTCAGGACCACCGGCTTGCCCGGGTAGTCCACCTTGCCGGCTTCCTTCGTCTTGGGCTGCGTGATGTTGCGGATGCCCCGCTTCACGCCGCCCTGGTCGAGCTGGACCGCCGCCCACATCCCCAGGGCGCTCTGGCCCGTGCCGGTCAGCACCTGCTGCTGCTCGGCGCCGATCACCCGCACCGTGCACTCGTACTTCTCGCCCGAGGGCGGCAGGGCGGACAGGAGGTCCTTGGCCTTGACGCACCAGGCCCGCTTGGCCGGGTCCAACCCCAGCCCGCACAGCCGGTCGAGCTGCTGATCGATCGTCTCGAACTTCCGCGTCCGGGCGCCCCCGCCGATGGTCTTGGCGTCGTACACCTGCGCCGCGCCCAGGACCTTCAGCACCGCCTCGCGGGCCAGGGCCGCCTCGGCCGGGCTCAGCTCGTCGACGTTCGCCTGCGGGTCGGCCAGGGGGAAGCGGCTGTACCGCTGGTGCAGCGCCTGGTAGGCGGCCTGGACGTTCGTGTCGATCTCCCGGGCCAGCAGCTTCAGGCCCGTGTAGGCCAGCTCCTTCCAGTATTTCTCGGAGATCATCGTGTCCACGCCGGCGGAGAAGGGGATGTAGTCGTCCACGAACTGCGCCGGCGACTTGGCGAGGATGATCTTCCTGGCGGCGCCCGGCTCGCTGCCGAGCTCCTTCCACCGCCGCAGCCAGCCCTTCCACTGGCCCATGTACGTCGACGTGCCGAACCGGTCGATGTCCGCGGCGAGGTCCTGGACGGCCTGGTCGAAGCTCGCCCGCTGCGAGGCCGGCACGACGTCCTTGACCTCTCGCAGCGACGCCAGGATGGTCCGCCCGAGGCGCTCGAGGTTCTCGGCCACCGTCCGCGGCTGGATGCCGATCAGGTCCTCCTGGAACGTCTTCCAGTCGGGGCAGTTGTAGCTCAGGTCGGCCAGGACGTCGCGGATCCAGTACTCCTGGTACTGCCGGAGGTACGCGTTGTAGGCGTCCTGGCGGGTCTTGTAGAGCCCCTCGAGCTCGCGGCGGTTGATGACTTCCGCCGCCGACGTGACCCCGCCGGGCTGCTCGCCGCCTGCGCCGTGGACGTAGTCGGCGATGGTCTGCCAGCCGGCGAAGGTCGCCTTGGCGGCGGCGCGGTGGAACTGCGGCGGGAAGGTCTGGTCGGGCTTGAAGTTCGTCCCCGGCACCACCGGGCGGGGGATGGGCGTGAGGTTCCCGGCCTTGACGGCCTCGGTGACCTTGGCGGCGACCTCGTTGGCGTTCTTGGGCGCCGCCTGGAGCACGCCCTTGAGCAGCTCGTAGATCCGCTTGCGCTTGGCCAGCCGCCCGGTGACGAACTGCGATGCGGTCGTCGCCTCCTTGACGCGGTGGCCCTCGATGGCCAGCGCGGCGAGGTCGCCGATCAGGCGGTCCGCCCGCCGGGTGTCCTCGCGGACGTCGGCGACGGCGGGGGCCAGCCCGGCCATCTCGGGCGCGGGCGCCCGCTTGCCCAACTCCTCCGTGCCGGTGCGGTACATGTGCAGGCGGAGGTCGTAGAGGCGGAGGTTGTCCTTCTCGAGCAGCTTGCGGAGCTCTTCGTCCCGGACCTCGACGTTCAGCAGGTACTGCGGGTCCAGCACCAGAAGCTCCTTGCGGTCCTGGCTCTGTTTGTACTGGCCCTCGAGGTTCTCCAGCGACCGCGAGACCCGGCTGGCCTGGGCCGTCAGGTGCTTGCGGAGCGAGGCGATCGTCGCCGCGGGCTTCTCGTCGTCCTCGCCCGGCTTGCTCGCGTCGTCCGGCCTGGCCGACGAGACGAGCACCTTGTGCGGCCCCTCCGCACGCTCGAGGCGCTGGGCGATGGTCACGTCGTATTGCTCGACGAGGCTCCTGGTCCCGAGCCTGGCGGTCGCGACGGCCGACTCGATCGACCCGCTGGCGGCCTTGACGCCATCGAGGCGTTTGCGCCACTCGTCGGCGATCTTGACGAGCACCTCGTTGGAATCCGGCTGGGCGGGCTCGTCGAGGTAGCGGTCGTCGAGGGCGAGCAGCTCGGCCTCGGCGTCGCCGAAGGTCGTCAGCGCGGTCTTCATGCCGAGGATGGCATCGAGGATCTCGCTGGCCTCGATGCCGCCGCCGGCCTTCCAGTAGTCGATGAAGTCATCGACGCCCTTGTTGACGGCCGCGACGGCCCGCTCCCCGCCGACCGAGACGCTCTTGGGCGGCCAGGGCTGATCGGCGGTGACGTAGGTCCACTCGAAGACGGCGTCGAGGTTGTCGGCATCGTTCTCTCGGTAGACCTTGTAGAGGTTGTCCTGGAGGACGTAGTCGAACAGGTGGTTGGCGTCGAAGGCGACGGGCTGGTCGGGCCAGGCGGCGGCACGTTCCATCCGCAGCAGTTGGGCCAGGGCCATCGTGGCCTCGGAAGACCACGGGCTCTGGGGGCTGAGGACCTTCTTGCGCGTCGCGTCGATGATCGGGCGGAGCACGCCGGCCTCGAAGAGCACGCGCTGGGCGCGGTGCCGGTTCTCGTTGATGTCGGCGCCGAACAGCTCGGCGAAACCGAAGACCCACGGGATGTGGATGTCTTCCTTGACCTTCTGCATGGTGTCGTAGTGGAACTGCCCGGCGGGGATCTCCCCGGCGGGGGTCTCCACGACGTTCATGCCCGCGTAGGTGTACTTCTCCGACCCCCTGTACTCCGGCGAGACGATGGGCCACCAGTGGTTCTCGGGCGTCCAGTTGTCCTCGTCGGCGGCGGCGAACCAGTAGGCCGCCTCGGCGCCGACGCTCCGCTGGAAGCTCGAGTAGCCCCACCACGTGAAGGCCGACAGGAACAGGACGGCGACGAACCCGGCGACGAGCACGGCCGCCTTCCGCCGGCGCTGGCGGCGTTTGGCGTTGGTGGCGTTGGTGACCAGCCCCTTTTCCTTGAAGACCTTGTTCATGAAGAGGTCGCGGAGGAAGTAGGCCCGGTCGCGTTCCCAGACCTTGCCCTCGGGGAGGCTCTCGACGGGCACGCCGAGCGCCTCGGCCAGCTCGGCGTCGAGTGCCGATCCCTCGCGCATGGAGCTGGTGAAGTAGATGCCGCGCAGGAACAGCGGCTTGGCGGACCACTCGCCGGCGACGAAGATCATCTCCAGGTAGCGGCGGAGGCGCGGGGCGATGGTCATCATCGCCTGGGGGAAGGCGTAGAGGGCGTCGACCTGGTCGGTCCGGCGGGCGGAGGGGTCCTCGGTGTTGACCGGGTCCAGCAGCAGGCCCAGGCGGCGGCGCTGGAGGCGGTCGGCGACGGTCTGGAGGTGCTGGTCCACCAGCTCGGGATTGAAGGACTGATCCAGCGGGTCCGGGTTGGACCAGCCGAGCATCTGGTGCTGGAGCTGCGGGTCGGTGACGTCCTCGAAGAACTCGCGGAACCCGTTGATCAGGTCGCACTTGGTGATCATCACGAACACCGGGAACCGCACGCCGAGGGCACGCTGGATCTGATCGAGCTGCTGGGCGATCTTCGCGCCCTTGCGCTCGAGGGAGTCGGCGGTGTCCTTGATCAGCGAGTCGGCCGGAATGCACAGCAGCATGCCGTTGATCGGGCAGTTCGGGCGGTTGTTGCGAAGCAGCTTGAGAAACTCCCGCCACTCGCTGGTCGCGCCCGGCTCGACCTCCTCGAACATCAGCCGGCCGGCCGTGTCCAGGATGATCGCGTGGTTCGTGAACCACCAGTTCATGTTGATGGTCCCGCCGACGCCCTGGAGCTGGTCCTGGAGGCCGGGGGGGAAGCCGACGTTGCAGTGGCGGACCGCCTCGGTCTTTCCCGAGCCGGGCTCGCCGACCAGGACGTACCAGGGCAGGGAGTAGAGGTTCTTGCCGGCCGCCTTGAACTTCTCGACGCCGTCCTCGAAGTTCTTCCGGAGGTCGTCCAGTCGAGCCCGTCGGCCGGGCTCGGCGACGCCCTGGGGCGTGGCGGCGCTGTTGTCTCGCAGCGACCGCTCCATCGGCTTGGCCTTTCGGCCGCGGGCGCGTCTGACCAGCCAGCCGAACAGCCCCAGCAGCACGCCGACGAGGGCGGTGCCGATCATGATGTAGAAGAACATCGAGCCGGGCAGGAGGCGGTAGAGCAACATGGACATGGCGATCCCGCCGCCGCCGCCGAGGACTCCGACCTTCGCGCCTGTGGACATCGAGGAGAACATGGGGCTAATCACTCCCGGAGTTGTCGTCGTCTTCGGAGGGGGCCGTCGCGGGCGTCGCGGGCGTCGCGGGGGTCTCGGGGGTCTCGGGGGTCTCGCCGCCGATCCGGGCGGCCGCCACCGGCGCGGCCTCGTCGTGGGCGATCACCTCCCGCAAGGCCGCCTGGAGGTCCGAGCTGGTGGTGCTGTAGACCAGGAAGTTGGCCACGAACACCACGACCGTCATGCCGATCAGGGCGATGAAGATGCCCAGCAGCTTCATGCCTGGCGGCTGGACGAGGTCGGAGGTGTCCACATGCTCGTAGGCCTCGGGGCAGATGCGGGCGGCGCCGTCGACGTCCATGATCCCGCGAGTGCGGGCGCAGATCTCCAGCTGCTTCTTGCGGAGGTACTCGGGCTGGCCGGTATACCAGCCGGTGAACCCCAGGCCCAGGCAGACGTAGTAGATCGCCAGGCGGTCGGTGGCGGCCTGGCTGGGGTCGGCGAGGGTCTCGTCGAGCAGGTCGAAGAACTTCTCGTCGCCGGCCAGCTCGTTGTGCTCGTAGGCGATCTCCTGCCACTGCCGCGCGAACGGCAGGCTGGACTCCTTGATCATGAAGTCCACGAAGAAGACCAGGGGCATCTCGACCTTCTCGAACTGGCTGGTGAGGTTCGGATCGGCTGACGCCTTGCTCCGCATGCTGTCGAAGATGTCGTCGATCTCGCTGCGAACGCGCGACGGCTCGAAGCTGCCGCCCTTCCGCCCGGAGCGGTTCAGCCGGCAGATGTACTGAAACAGCGGCTCGCAGAGCTCCAGCAGGGTCATCAGCTACCTCCCTCGGGGACGGTCATGAACAGGGTCAGCTCGAAGTCCGACGTCTCGATCTCTTCCCAGCGGATGGCGATGGACTTCTCCTGCTTGATCCGCTCCCACATACGCGTGCTGTCGGCCCGCATCAGCCGGAAGTAGTGCAGCCCCGTCGAGGCGGGCAGCTCCAGCGGGGGATGGCGTTCCTCGGCCAGGCGAATGCCCCAGATCCGCTGGTTCGCCAGCGACCGGGCCATGAGCTTGAACTTGTCGATGTCCTCGACCAGCCGCCCGAGCTGGCGGGGGTCCATCTGCGTCTTGATGCCCAGGAAGTACTCGTTCGGGCGGGTGATGTGCTCGTCGGTCAGCTCGGCGACCATCAGCTTGCCCTCGCGGTTCAGCTCCACCTTCATGAAGCTCGGCGCCACCGTGCCGCGGAGCAGCCCGCGAATCTTCGAGCACAGGTCCGCGAACGCCACCAGCGGGTTGTCGTGGTCGTAGGCGGGGCTCTCGTACTGGTCGCGGTCGGGGTACAGCGCCGCCAGCTCGCCCAGCAGCCCGCGAAGCTCGAGGTAGATCTCGAACGGCGAGACGCTCGGCGCCTGGATCAGGTGCGGCAGCCGCCCGGCGTAGCTGTTCAGCGTCCGCAGGCGCATGATCTGCTCGAACTGGAGGCCGCGCATCGAGTCGATGCTGAAGCCCCCTCGCGTGAGCTGGAGGACCAGTTCGCCCCGGCTGGCTTCGACCTGGTTGGCCAGGTCGCGGACCATCTCCCTCAGCGTGGCCGAGCCGCCGAGGACAAAGCAGGGCGGCACGTAGCCGGGGTCCTGGCGGGGCAGGCCGACATCCTCGCCGGTGGCGTGGGCGATCCGCAGCAGTGGCAGGACCTCGAGGTCGCTGCGGTCGTCGTCGGGCAGCAGCAGGCGGGCGTTGACCTTCCGCAGCAGCAGCGGCTGGGGGTTCTCGCCGGTGTTTTCGTCGGCCCACTCGCTCTCGATGACCCGGTAGATGCGCTTGACCCGCCAGTCGGCCGAGGACCCGCGCTCGAGGGCGTTGGCCTGCGTGGAGTACCAGAGGGGCACGCCGAGGGCGATGTCGAAGGACGAACTGGTGGACTCGAAGAGGTTCTTGATGTTCAAGGCGGGCACGTCGGCGCTGTCGGGGAAGCTGACCTCCACGCCGCTGGGCATGATCGCCCGCAGCGAATCGAACTGGACGAGCAGGTTCTCGAGGGCGTCGCTGCTGAGCCGAGCCTCGATCAGCCCGTACGGGTACGCCCAGCCGAGCCGCCGCTCGCCGGCCAGCGTCTCCAGCAGCGTCCGCTGCATGCACTGGAGGTGGTGCGGCTGGAGAAACAGGCCCTCGTACCAGTGGACTTGTGGTGGCATCGCACTCCTCTATCGGCCTATCGGCCGAGGCCTTTCATCAGGTTCTCGGCGTAGTTGGCGACGGTCTCCATGATCTCGTTCTCGATGGAGGCCTCGTTCAGCGCGTCGGCCAACTCGACGTATTTGCGCCAGCATTTGACCTCCTTGCCGACGAGGAACCCCCCGCCCTCCATCGAAGCCATCGCCTCGATCTCGACCGGGCTGAACTGTGCGAGGTGTCGGCTGGCGAACTGCCGCCCGGCCTGGCCGACGGCGGAGACCAGCGAGGCGATCAACTGGCGGAGCTTCTCCAGGTCGGCGGCGACCTGTCCGCGGGGCACGTCCTGGTCGCCGGTGAGGAACGCCTTGACGGTGTGCTGGAGCGGCTTGTCGCGGCGGATGGTGCTCCGCCGCCCGATCTGCTGCCAGGCCCCCCAGACGAGCTGGTCCAGCTTGAGGGCGAAGTCGGCCACCAGGGCCACCAGCGCCAGCGTCCGCGCCGGGTCGATCGTGCTGTCGGGACCGAGGCGCAGGTTCTGGCGGAGCGGGGCCTCGGCGTCTTCCGGCCAGGCGCCCTGGGAGATGCTCGCCAGCCCGGCCTCGGCCAGTCGCTCGGTGAGCACCTTGCGTTCCTCGTCCCCGAGCCCTCGAGACAGCTCGATCAGGCGGGCAACGAGGAAGTTGGGGTCCTGCAACTCGCGGCGATCGGTCTCGGAACGGTCGGTGCTCTCGTCCTTGCGGAGCTGGACGTCCACCCGGGCATCCCAGGAGGGGAACTGCTCCATCAGCTCTTCGAGAAACGCCTGGCGCTGCTCGGGCACGACATTGTTCAGGGCCCGCTCGACCTCCTCGGCGAGATACTCACGGCGGACGTCGGGGCCCTGGTCGGCGAAATCCACCTGGACCATGCGAAGGCGATTGGCCGTCGCAGCCGCCAACCGCACCGTCTCGTCAGATGAGCCGTTCACAGCACGGAACCTTTCCAGATATGCGCCTGCCGATCGCGGAAGCCTTGGCCGAGCGCCGATTATCCCCGCTCCGGGCCGAGCGGGCAAGCGCGGGCGGTTCGTCCGCCACGCCGCGCCTCGCGTGAGATTCTACCAAGCCGGCCGGGGCGCTTCCCGCCCAAAAGCCCGCCGAGGGCGGGCCGATTTCCTACGGCGAGGCCGGCTCGAGGTAGCCCTGCCCCGCCAGCCCATCCAGCAGGCGGACCACCGTGGACTGGAGCCTCTCCCGCCCGGCCATGAACGCCAGCCGCAGCCCCACGTCCGAGAAGCCGTCCCGCGCCTCGGGGGTCGGGGGCAGGGGCTTGGGCTGATCGACCGGCACCGACGGGGGGCTCAGCGCCGAGCCGCCAAGGACCCGGGCGGCCGAGCCGCGGCTGCTGACAAACTCCCGGGCCTGCTCGGCGGTGGGGCTGTCCAGAGCCGTCAGGGCGTCGGCGTCGGGGTACACGTACTCGGCAACGTTGCCGACAATGTGCTGGAAGACGCGAGCGTCGTCGTACTGGATGCGAGCGAACCAGAGGTGCCCGTCGTTGCCGGCGCCGGCGGGTACCACGGCCTCCTTGGTGATCTTGCCCCGCTGCCCGCCCGGCCAGAAGATCCCGGCATCGGGATAGTACCGCTCGGGGTCGAGCAGCTCCCCGCCGCGTTCGAGGGCGATGTCGTGATCCCGCTGGGCCTGCCAGCTCCGGTCGCGGAGGTTGTATGGCTTGGCCGAGGCGGCCGCCTTGTCGGCCTGGTAGGCCGCCTGCCACTCCGCCGGCGTGGGCAGCCGGCAATTGAGCAGGCGGGCGAAGAACACCGCAGCCGGCAGGGAGACGCGCTGCACGGGATGGGTCGGCGCGGGCTTGCCGATGTCGTTCTTGATCGCCGGGGCATACATCCGCCCGGCCAGGACGGGGTCCTCGATGGGGATCCACTTCGGGCTCAGCGCCAGCCGCCCGTCCGTGGCGACCCACGTCCGCGGGCCCATCGGTTCGGTATCTTCCGACAGCAGCAGCTTGCGTATCTGCGGCCACTTCTGCGTGGCCAGAAGCACGTCGATGAACAGCCCCACCGACACCTCGGTGGTGCACACGTACCCCGGCTTGCCCGACGAGGGCGCCACGCGGGCGAAGGTGAGTTTCTGATCGTGCCCGGGCCAGGAGTACGTCACCCGCCCGGAGCCTTCGGAGGCCTTCTGCCACCCCGCGGCCGCCGGGCCGGCCTT
The DNA here is from genome assembly GCA_964385465.1 of uncultured Planctomycetaceae bacterium. Lineage (GTDB taxonomy): Bacteria > Planctomycetota > Phycisphaerae > SM23-33 > SM23-33 > CAYLPJ01. The sequence goes on from CAYLPJ010000001.1 coordinate 312,135, forward strand.
GCCGAGGTCCACGCCCTGCCCGGTCGCGTTGCGGACGGCCTCCAGGCGGGTCATCAGCTCGGCGACCTGCGGCTTCTGGAGGAACGAGGCGGGCAGGGCCTTCAGGTCGGCCTGGAGCTTGCCGACCAGCGTCTGGACGGCGGGGTCTTCCAGTTCGCCGGCGGACGGGGCGACCTTCGCCCGCAGCTCGGCCATGGCCAGGCGGTACCGCGCCAGCGGCCCGAGCGTCTGGACAATGCCGTCGGTCACGCCGAAGTCCTTCCGCCGTGCCAGGGCGGCCTCGATGGCGGCGGCGTCGCCGCGGCTGACGAGATAGGTTTCCCACCGCGGCGGGCCCGAGGCAGCCAGCTCGCGCACCAGCGATCGCTTGCGCTGCTCGTCGTCGACCAGGCCGTAGACCGTCGAGAGGTGCTTGCGGAGCTCGACATCCTGGCGGAGCTCTTCCGGCGAGTTCGGCCAGGGGCGGCCCAGCTCCCCAAGCCGCGCGTACGCCTGGCGGGCGGCGGCGAACTGACCGGCCTTGGCGCCGCGCACGACCGCGACCAAGGCGGCGGGGTCGGTCGAGGCGGCGGCCTTCTCGAGCTCGGCCACGCGCTTCAGAAGATCGGCGGCGGCCTTCTGGATCGCGGGCGCCTTGTAGACCGGGTTGGCTCGCTGCTCGGTCAGCAGCGCGGCGAGGGTCTCGTCTCCGCCGGGCAACTCCTCCGAGAGCAGGTAGCCCCTGGCCAGCAGGTCCTCGACCCGGTAGAGCCCGGAGACGAGCTTGGCCAGGTCCATCCGCCATTGGGCGTAGGTCTCCACGAGCTTCTTCTCGGGGCCCTCGAATTCCGGATCGGGCTGCCCGGCGAGGACCTTGTCCCAGTGCACGTACGCCAGGGCGCTCTGGACGAGGCTCTTGCGCTGGGCCTCCACGTCGCGGGTCAGCAGCTCGCGGCTCCAGGGGCGCGGAGCGACCTTCACACCGAGGCCGGGCTTGAAGTCCGCCTCGATCCCCCGCAGGAACGTCTCGACGCGGTCGACCTTGTCGGCCAGCGCATCCAGTGTCTTCTCCTCGGCCAGCAGCTTGTCCCGCTGGGTGACCCACGCGGCGTCCAGCGCGGTCAGCCCGGTAGCGCTGATCTTCTCTCGCCCGCGAAGGGCCTGCTGGTACTCGGCCAGCGAGGCGGCCTGGAGGCGGGTGTGTTTCTTGCGAATGGCGGCGACCTGGACGTTCGCCGAGCCGGCCTTCTGCACGAGCTGGCCGAGCGTCTCGTTGAGCTCCCGCATGCCCTGGTCGATCGCCTGGCGGTTCTTGTAGGTGTAGCCCTGGTAGCCTGCGACGGTCTCAAAGGTCTCGCGGGCCTTTTCGAGCCGCTCGGCCAGCCGCTGGGCCTCGGCCTTGGCGGCCTGGAGCTGGCTGCGGTGCTCTTGGGAGAGCTTCTCGGCGGCGAGCAGCTTGGTGACGCCCTCGCCGAGTGTGGTGAGGTCCTGCCGGCGATTGGCCAGGGCATCCTTGACGGTCGCCCGCCACTCCGGCGTGCGGGGGTCGGCCTTGACGTCGTAGTCCCCGCCTTCGAGCATGACCAGTCCGCGGCGGAGGACGTCCTCGGTGAGCTTGCCCCCGGGCCCGGGCTCGAACGGCGGGCGGGCCGCCACGAGTCCGCCGTCGAGCCGCTCGACGCGCGGGGAGGTGGCGAACGCGGCCAGCCGCCGCAGGAGGCTGCCTTCGGCGAGCAGCTCGGCCAGGGCGGCCTCCAGGTTCGCCAGGCTCTTGGCGTCGTCGCGTTCGGCGGGAATGCGGGTCCCCGCGAGGACGTACGTCTCCAGCTTCGCCAGAGGCTGGTTGCCGTCCACCGTCCACGCCTCGGCGGCCTTCCGCAGGCGCGTCACCTCCTGCCAGTGCTTTCGGATGTCGGCCAGCGGCTCCCGGGCGGCCAGGACGGCGCTGACGCGGTCGGCCAGCCCTTCGGTCCGGAAGCCGACGAGGGACTCCAGGTAGTTCGCCGGCCCCTGCCACCCGCGGGGCGGGAACTCCTCCCTGGCGGCGGTGCGGATGTCGGCCAGCGCCGGCCAGGCGTCGGGCGACGAGAGCCGCTTGCGGAGCTTGTCGATAACCTCCAGCCCCTCGGCCGTCTGGCGGACACCCTCGTCGCCGCGGGCCTTGGCGGTGGGTTCGTCGCCGAGTTCGTAGACGCTGCCCCAGGCCTTGCCCGCAATGCGCCGGGGATTGGCTTTGGCGACGACCTCGTCCAGCAGCGGCAGGACCTTGGCCGACAGGTACGGGCTCTTCCGCCAGGTTCGCAGCTTCCCCTCGTCGCGGAGCGAGAGCAAGGGCTCGACCCAGTCGCCGAACTCGATGCACAGGCGTTTCCAGGCGGCCGCGTCGAAGTTGCCTCCCCCCGCGTCGCCGTTGCCGTTGCCCATCCAGCCTTCCTTGATGGTCAGTCCCACCAGGGCGCCGGTGGTCAGGAGGATCAGCAGCACGGTGGGCACGAGGACCTTGGGCGAGAGGCGGACGGGCTTCTCGCGCAGCTCGCGGACGTCGTCTGCGAGGTCCTCGAACGTCAGCAGGCCCGGGGCGAGGTTGGGGTTCAGCAGGCGGTTGCACAGGGTCCGCCACGCCTCGCCGTTCTTGCCCAGGCGCTTCCACTCGGGCGTGTCGGGCGCGGGCCAGCCGCCCATCGCCCGCCCGGCACGGTGTAGCACGAGCTGGTAGATGATCTCCCCCAGCGCGTGGAAGTCCGGCACGTCGCCCTGCTTGGCGTCCAGTTGCGAATCCCCCGCCGGGTCGGTCAGGAGGACCGTCGCCTGCATCAGGTCGCTCTTGCCGGTCAACAGCACGTTGGACGGCCTGAGGTTGCCGTGAGGGCGCCCGCAGAGGCGTTTGAACTCGGCGAGGCCTTCGACGACCTGGCTGACGATGTGGTACAGCCCGGCCCCGGTGATCTTGACGCGTCCGCTGATGAGCTGCTGGACGCTGCGGCGGTGGTAGGCGGCCACGTAGTACGCCGCCCCGGACTCGCTGCCGACGTCGAGGATGTCGACCCAGTGTTCGGCCCCGGCGTCGCGGGCCTTCTTGTGGGCGCGCGCGCCCTCCAGGAAGGGCTCCAACTGCTCGGCGAGGCGAGCGTCGTCCCCACCATCGTCCCCGAGAGGCTGGTAGTATTTGACCAGGAACCGTTCGGGGCCGGCCTCGCCGGCCTTGCGGGCCGTCCACGAGGAGGCCAACCCGCTGCGGTACAGCTCCCGAACGGTTTCGTAGCCTCCGAACACCGCCATCTACCGTCCCATCCTCTCGCCGGCGGCTACCTCCGGCACTCGGGTTTGGGCTGGCGCAGCGGGGTCAGCCCGCCGGAGCCGACCACCACGGGGATCTCGTTGTTGCCGAACCAGCCCTCCCAGCAGTCGGGCTTCAGCGGCAGGATGATCCGCCGCGGGTCCGCGTCGCCGGGCTGGTCGGCCTGGATCCAGGGCATGTAGGCCAGGATGAACAGCCGCGTCGCCTGCCTCTCGTCCTTCCAGACCTTCCAGATCGGGTTGTCGTCCTGGAGGACCTGCGTGCTGGGATAGCCCTCCCCGAACGTCATGACCACCTTCTTGGCGCTGCGGCGCATGGCGTTGTCCGGCTCCCAGTACTCGTTCATCGAGACCTGCTGCCACCGGCGGAACTCCACGTCGTTGACGCCGACAATGTCCACCTGAATGGACTGCACGGCGCCGATCTTGTCCCGCAGGCCCGCGTCGGCGGAATCCAGTGTGACTTCCACCCGCGGGTCCTTGCATCCGCAGGCAACCGCCGACAGGCACACGCCCGCCGCAACCCACGCAAGCCGCTTCCATGTCATCTTCGTGCTCCTTCGGTTCCGTCGCTTCGGCTATCGCATTCGTTGTCGCGCCGCCGGGCGAACCCCGGCGACTCACCCACCCAGGCCCACCAACTGCTGGCGGACCACCGCGTGGACCTCCCGGTTGAACCGCCAGTCGATGACGACCAGGCTCCGCGTGCGGAGGACCAGCTCGTCGAACGCCTCGGCCGCGGGATCGAACACCTTGTGGATGCCCCCCGGCGGGGCGTCGCCGTAGTCCTTGGCGATGCTGTCGGGGCCGATGCCCGGCAGCAGGCGGATGATCGCGCCCAGCGTGTCGAACCAGACCTCCGCGGGGATCAGGTCGAAGGCCTCCGTCGGGGCGATCTCCTCGTGGCACAGCCGGTGAGGGCCCAGAGAGGCCGCCCAGCGCTCGTCGTCCTCGAACAGCGTGCGGATCCGCAGCCCCAGCCCGACGGATTCGTCGTACTGCGCGGCGACCTGACGCGCCAGGCTCAGCACCTCGTCCACCGCGACCGGCAGCGTCGTCTGGGCGTTGACCAGCAGCGCTCGCGTCGCCAGCACTGCCAGGGCGTACAGGTCGCACGGCGTGCTCAGCAAGGGAACGATCTCGAACGGCGTGTCGTTGACCGGCACGCCCTCGGCCGACCGAAGCGCCGAGACCGCCTCCTCGCCGAGCCGCTGGCCGACCGTGCGGAATCGCCACTCGCCCGCCGCCAGCGCCGTCGCCTGCTCCAACTGCCCGTACAGGTCCACGCGCCCGCTGGTGAGGTTCAGCCGCAGCCAGATCAAGTCGTACCGCGCCGCCTCGAACCGCTCCTGCGTGGCGAACGTGCCCTCGATGATCGTCTCGCCGCCCGCCTCGGGGAGAACCTGGCGGATGCGGACCGTGCCCCGCCCCGACGCGGCCTGGCTGGCCGACTCCGGCCGGTAGACCGACGCGCCCTCCCCCGTGCCGCGCAGGAAATACTGGGCGTCGCTCGTCCGCAACGGCAGGGTGACCGCATCGCCGGGATCGGCCTGCACCGCCCGGGCCGTCCACAGGAACGGCAGGCCCGAGCCCGGCGAGGCCAGGCGGACCTGGTAGCTGTCGGCCGAGAGGTTCAGCAGGGGCCGCTGCGTCTGCCCCACGACGCGGCGGGCCGCGCGGGCGGCGTCGGCCAGGAGGCGCAGCCTGATGTGGAATGTCTCCACCAGCCGCCCCCATCGGCCGTGGCGGCCGAGGAAGAGCCAGCCGCCCTCGGGGAAGCTGGTCTCGGTGTTCTTCAGCGCCTGGGTGACCGGTCCGAGATCGATGAGGCTTCGCCCGTGCAGCACGCCGTCCCAACTGGCGCCGGAGAGCAGCTCGATGAACTTCTCGAGGCGCAGGGGGGCGTGGCGGCGGACGAGCATCAGCCCGCCGGCGGCGTTGACATTCAGCAGCCCGCGCCGCCCGCCGGTGATTTCGTTGGGCGACAGCACACCCTCGTTGCGCGGGGCGTCGGGGGTCACGGGAATGAACGGCGACTCGCCGCCCAGCGGAGGCAGGTACAGGTAGCGGTGCAGGCTCGCGGAGTAGGTCGGCAGGCCCTTGCCGGCCAGCAGGGCGTCGTCCTCGCAGAGCACCCACCGCTCGCTGGACTGCGGATCCACCGGGTGCAGGGGCTCCATGGACGAGAGGTCCACGTAGGTCGGCAGGGGGTGCTTGCTCTCGAAGCCGGTGCGGATGGCGGCCGTCGGGTCGGCCTGCGAAAGGGCCTGGAACGTCTTGCGCCACCGCTCGTCGAGGACCTGGTTGCTGAGGGCCTCGCGGCAGGCGGCGGTGGTCTGGGCGAGGCCCTCGAGGTCCTGGATCCACAGCTCGACCCATTCCTGAACGACCCCGCCGGCGTCAAGCAGGCAGCCCAGAAGGACGCGCCCGTCGATCAGGTCGCGGAGGACCACCAGGTGCCCGGCGACCGGGTCCGGCTCGTGGCGGACCAGCACGCAGACACGCAGGGCGGCGCCGGCCTGGTCCTCGCTGACGGGAACGGCCGCATACCCTGTCGGGATTTCCGCCAGGACATCGGAGACGTCGGAACCGGACATTCTAGAACCACCTTTGCCGGACGGCGGAGACCCCTGCGGCCCGTGGTCCGGCGGGACAGGGCAAGCGAAGCGGGCCGAGGGAAGCCGAAACCACCAGTCTGGACGAAGTCCTCAGCGCGAGCGTGTCGCACGGGCGGCCGGGGCGGGCAGTGCAGACGCCCAAGCCGGCCGAACCGCCGTCACGGCCCGCTCTCTGGTGGTAGTCTAGCCGTTCGGCCCGCACTGTCAAAGCTTTTTGGCCGGGTGTGAACGATGCCGGCCGGGGCCGGATCAGCCCCCGATGATGACGGTCGGATAGCCTTGGACGATCGTGCCTCCATGAGCCGTGGTATCCCCCATGCGCGCGGCGGGCATGTTGCCGATGAGCACGGTCGCCGACCCTTTGGCGATGGTGTCCGGGACGCAGCAGCAGATGGCGGTATCGCTGACGCGTGCGGCCGGCATGCCGCCGATGATGACGGTCGGCTCTCCGGTGACGATGGGCCCGCCGACGTGCGGGCAGGGCCCGGGGGCGACCATGGGACAGACATGCATATGGCTGATTGTCGATGCCGGTGGCATGGTGGGCTCCTGGATGGACGGCAGCGGGAAGCGCGTCAGACGGTGAAGGTCGCCGGGCCGTTGATTTCGGTATCGCAGATCACGTACGCGGCGTACTCGCCGGCCGCCAGGTGAGCGTCCTCCCCCGCCAGGGCATTGATGGCGAAGGACCCGTGGAGCATCTCGCCCGGCCGAGGCCTGGCCTGGCCGTAGACGGGGACGCCCAAGTCGAATCGCAACGGATCGGGCAGATCGAGTGCGAAGATCAGCAGCGTCACCGGGACGATGGCGACGACGGGCAGCTTCCGCTCGCCCAGGCCCATGTGCACGGTATCGGAATCGTCGACGTGCCACTCCCGGGCCGGCACGGCGAACGCCCCGTACACCGGCAGGCGGTCGGAGGTCACCAGCTTGGAGGGGATGCTCACGGCCGCGCCGGGCTCACCGCAGGAGGGCGTCGTCGCGCCGGACTCGTAGCTGGGCAGCGGCGTCCGAGCCTTCTTCAACAGCCCGCCGGCCTCGCCGCCCTCGCTGCTGGGCTCGGGGTCGATTTCCACCGGTTCGCCCTCGGGCGCGGCGTCCTCGCCGGTCAGTTCGACGGCTGCGACGTTGGAAAGCCAGTCGAAGTGGACGCACGCCGCCCGCAGCGAGCCCGGGCGCCACGGCAGGGCGAGGCGATCCATGATCTCGTCCTCGAGCCTGCGGACGCCGGCGAGGCGAGCGTAGGGCGGCTCCTCGTCGGGTTCGGGAGGCATGCGGCTGACGATCTCCTCCGGCGGGCGTTTGACGCGCGGCGGGGAGGCGTCGGCAACGTGGATCTTTGCCGTCTCCGGCTCCCAGACGATCACCGAGAGGTTCTTGGGCTCGTGGACCTCCCACTGCCTGCGCGTGGTCTTTCCCACCGCCACCACGATCGGCAGCTTGCCGGGCTTGTCGACGTTGACCGATTCCGGCGCGCTGACCGCCACGCCCTCGAAGCCGGCGTCCAGCAGCCGGAACTCGCGGCTGTCCAGGTCGGGCTGGTCGGCGAAGAACTCGTCCGTTCGCAGCTTGAGAACCGACGCGGCGACTTCGTTGCTCGTGCTCATAGTGCCTGTCCTCACGCCCGGCCACTGGGGCCCGGCGGCGTTCTTTCGTCAGCGGCGGGGCTTCTTCATGCCGCTTTCGCTCATGTCCTGGAGACGCACGTAGGGCCTGCACAGCTTGCAGTACATGCGGTTCTTCTTGTCCGACCGCGTCGCCATCGTGCAGACGCCGTACTGGTACAGCGTACCCCACTTCTTGGCCTTGTAGGAGCAGTGGGCGCCGGCGTCCAGGTAGACCTTCAGCTTCTTCTTTTCCTCGGCGTTGAAGCTCTTGGGCAGGCTGGCCGCGTTGCCCGTATAGTACGGCGCCTGCCAGAACATGTGGCCGATCTCGTGGGCGGCGGTCGAGTTGACCAGCCCCGTGTCGCGGTTGGCGGCGACGGTGATCTCGTAGCCGTCGCTGTCGCCGAGGTAGACCCCCGCGGTGGCGATCTTGAACTGGACCTGGATGCCCCCGCCGGAGGACTTCTTCGCCACCTCGGCGGGGATCTTGATGACCAGCTCGTTGAACCGCCCGCTGCGCTTCTTGGGGATCTCGATGAAATCATCGGTCATGTTGCCGCTCTGACCGTTCCTGTTGCCGCTCTTGTCCAGCCCGTACCACGTGGCGCTGCTCAGCAGGTTGCCCTTCAGCGCCGGCTTGACCGCCGCGCCGGAGGCGGTGGTTTTCGCCGTCGTCTTGTTGTGTGGAACCACCTTCGAGATCGCGTTGGAGTAGCTGCCCGGGTCCCACTGGCAGTCGCAGAGCATCAGGTGCGCCTTGACCGGCTCGGTGGGCTCGGCGACCAGGAACTGGCGGATCACCTTTTCGTTGTGCCGGCCGACGATCGTCCGCGGCGTGGCCGCCTCGCTGCCCGCGATGCACTGGTACTCCGGATAGACCGTGTGGTCCGCCGTGTTGGCCTGTTTCTTGTTCAGCTCGGCCTTGGACCAGGTGACGTCGGCCTTGGCGGCCTTGAGCATCTCGGCGCAGCATTGCGTGTACGCCTCGACGGACTTGCTCAGGTCGTGCTGCGTCTGCCCCGTGAAGCGGCTGGTCTGGTACCAGAACTTGCGCCACACGATGTAGTTGCCGAGGTGCAGCTTCTTGCCGGTCGGCTTGCCCTTGTTCTTCTCGTCGGCCTGGGCGGTCACCCGGAACTGATCTCCGCCGTACATCGAGGGATAGAACTTCACCACCTGCGTCCAGCCGTCGTCGGTCTCGACCTTGACCGGGACGTCCTCCTTCTTGCCGCCGGCGCTGCCGAAGCCGTGATCCTCGTCCTTGTGCATCGTCTTGGGGCGGTCATCCTTGCCCTTCTTGGTCAGCTTGCTGGTGAAGTAGACGGTCTTGCCCTTCAGCGACCGGGACTTGTCTCCCCGGACCCATTCCACGCGGGCGCGGAACTCGATGTAACGCCCGTAGTCGGGGCGGCGCTTGGCGGGATTGGCCGGGCCCGTCGGGACCTTGCCGTCGGTGTCCTTGTCGAGGTTGATGTACTGCTTCCAGGCCTTGCCATCCTTGTCCTTGCGCTCGTAGACCTTCTTGAACTTCTTGGACGCCTCGCTGCCGGGGTTGACCACCGACCCCTCGTCGCCGCGCGTGACGACCTCGATCAGCTCGACGAGCTTGATCTCCTGCCGCTTGGCCTCGCACTTGGCGCAGGGCTTCTTGACCTTCTTCTTGCCAAACTTGCCCTTCTTCTTTTTCTGGGCCTCGCGGAACGTGGCCGTCATGTCGGCCTTCTTGTTCCCGGAGGTCTGCTTGGCGACCTTCTTCTTTTTTCTGCGCTTCTTGAAGATGCCGAACATGGTCAGACCTCCTCGTCGGCTTGGCCTTCCATGGCCTCGATCCGGGCGTCGGCCTCGTCACAGAGGGCGTCGGACCGGTCTTCGGGATCGATCGATTCGTCGTTGAGGATCGCCGCCGCCCAGGCGCACTCGGGGTCGGTGTCGAAGTCCGGCCCGAAGACGGCCATCACGTCGATGTACCCGCAGACGTCATCCTCGGCGTCGATACCGTAGGACTCCGCCTTGTCCACGCCGTGCCGGATCATCTCGCGAAGCTCGTCCTCGCTCATGTCCTCGCACTCCTCGGGAAAACACTCCCGAAGGTGCTCGAGCATCCGGTCCTCGAACTTGCGGACCTCGTCGGGCGACATGTCGTCCATCTGCTGCTTGCGGATCACCACCATGGCTTGTCACTCCTGGTGTTCGGCCGGGGGGTCCCCGGCGGCGCCGGCGGCGGTCAGGCCCTCGGCCCTGGCACGCTCGGTGAGGCGCGTGAGCTTCTCGTCGGCGGACAGCGACGCATCGTTGAGCGTCTCGGCCGTCCAAGGACGTGCGTCGTCGGTGTCGAACCCTTCGCCCAGAAGGAACGCCAGGTCGACGTAGCGGCAGAGGTCGAAGGCGTCCCGGATGCCGTAGCCGGCGGCCTTCTCGACGGCCCGCCGGACCCGCCGCCTGACGGCCGACTTGCCCATCTCGGCGTACGCGCCGGCGAACGTTCGCTCGACGTGCGCGACCAGCCGACAGATCAGGTCGTAGGCGACCGGGTCCTCGAAGGCGTCGGTATGTCGTTTGCGGATGACCAGCATGTTACGTCTGCGCCGTGGGCGCTCCCTTCAGTTCGGTGCTGCGTTTCCTGCACTGCTCGCCTTCCAGGCGCAGCGTGAGCATTCGGGCGGGGTCCTCGTCTTCCATCATCCAGGCGGTCACGGGGCCGAACACCTCGGCCAGCTCGTTCGGCTCGCAGGTATCGAGGAACTTCGGCAGCACGCGCGGGTCGTAGAAGCGGAAGTACATCGACGTGCCGTCCTCGTCCACGACATTGAGGACGCGGCGGCAGTGTGCCCGCGCGGTGACCAGGTTCGCCTCGGTGCGGAGGTAGACGCCCCAGTGTTCGCCCCAGCCCTCGTCGGCGAGCAGGCGTGCGAAGGCGGCCTGCTTGTGCAGCTCGACGATGTAGGGGGCGACCTCGGCCATATCCGGCTCGAGCTCGCCGGTGAAGAGGCAGAAGGACCGCGGCCCGTGCTGCCAGAGTTTCTGGGGCAGCTCGGGGACGGACGCGCCGTCGAGGACGGCGTAGACGTTGGCGTCCTCGTCGGCGAAGACCTGCTGAAGGATCGCGTTGGTGCGTGCCTCGTCGCTCATCGTCTGCGGCTCCTTGCTCGCCCCGCGGGCGTCAGTCGTCGGCGTAGGGGCATTTCTCGACCATCGGCGAGGCGTCGATGGCGGCCTTCTTGATCGTCACCGCCTGCGTGCTATACGTCTCCGGCTTCGGCGGCTGGGGTGCCTGGGCCGGCTCGTCGACCTCGCCTTCGTTGTCATCATCGGCCGGCTTGGCGTCCTCGGCGACCTTCGGGGCCGTCGGGCTGGCCCCGCTGCCGCTCTGGGCGGACCCGCCGGAGTTGATCAGCACCACGCCGCCCTTGATGGAGGTCATCGCCGAGCCCTCCAGGTGCAGCGTGGTGGCCTTGAGCGTGATCATGGGCGCATCGAGGACCATCTTCACGTCCGACTTGAGGTGGACCTCCTGCATCCCGTGAACGGCGACCTTGCCCATCGCGCACTTGACCTGGATGTCGCCCATCGTGACCTTCAGCGACTGCGTGCCCTGGATCTCGGTGTTCTCGTCGCCGTCGACCTTGCGATGCACGTCCGCGTCGAACTTCTCGAGGTGATCGCCCTTGACGTGAACGTGGCGGTCCTCCTCGACCAGCTCGTACTTCTTCTTCTTGACGATCAGGTGCCGGTCGTTGCCCACCCACTCCTTGGAGTTGTTCAGCACCCGCTCGTCCATGTTCTTCTGGGCGTGGATGAAGATCTGCTCCTTGTCCTTCTTGTCCTCGAAGCGTATCTCGTTCCACCCGCCCCCGCCCTTCGACGAGTTGCTCTTGACCGTCGACATCGTCGCGTTGGCGGGCAGGTCGTAGGGCACCTTCGCCGAGCCGTTGTACACCCGCCCGGTGATGATCGGGCGGTCCGGGTCGCCCTCGATGAACTCGACGATCACCTCCTGCCCGATCCGCGGCAGGAAGATCGCCCCCCACTTCTTGCCCGCCCACGGCTGGGAGACGCGTATCCAGCAGGAGCTGTTCTCGTCCGCCTTGGCGTAGCGGTCCCAGTGGAACATGACCTTCACCCGCCCGAACTCGTCGGTGTAGATCTCCTCGCCCGAGGGCCCGACCACGATCGCCGTCTGCGGGCCCTGGACGATCGGCGCGGGCGTGATCCGCCGGCTGCGGAACTTCGTGTCCGCCGGAATCGCCGTGAAGGTGCACTCGAAGCTCTGTCGGGCCGCGCCCCGCCCGGACTCCAGCTCCTCGGCCCGGGCCGTCAGCGTCACGGCGGTGAAAAGGTACTTGCGCTTCTGGTCCTCGCGCGGCATGGTCGGTGTGGCGGGTATGTCGAGGTCGAAGGTGTACCCGGCGGAGAGGCCGCGGGAGGAGGCCCGCCCGGTGAGCACCTCGATATCGCTCTGGATCTCCTCCATGCGGACGCGCGCATAGGTGCTGCCGTCGCCGGTCTCGGTGTACTCGCCGGGGAAGTCGTAGACCTCGAAGGCCTTGCCCTTGGTCGGCAGGGCGCCGGGCTGCTTGCTGAGCAGGTCCTTCTTGGGGTTCTTGAAATCGAAGTCCTTGGTGGCGTACTTGCCCGGCTGAAACTCCTTCTCGATGTTCCATTCGCGGATGCATTCCTCCTTCCGCAGGGCGGCGGCGGAGGGGTAGTACGGAATGGTCTCGTAGCCGGGATAGGGATCGTGCCCGCCGGGGCTGTCGGTGATCATCAGCGTGTGCTTGCCGTTCTCGTGCTTCCAGTAGTAGTAGATGCCCTCCTGCTCCATCAGGCGGCTGACGAAGGCGAAGTCGGTCTCGCGGTACTGCACGCAGTACTCCCACGTGCGGTAGGAGCCGGAGAGGCGGTCCTCGAAGTCGGTGAAGCCCCACTCCCGGAAGATGTCCTTGATGATGTCGGGGACCTTCTTGTTCTGGAAGATCCGGCAGTCCTGCGACTGGGTGAGGAACCACAGCCAGGGCACGACCGTCGCGCGGTACTGGGCCACCGTGCCGTCCCACTCCGTCTGGGAGAACCGCGAGACGTTGCCGTTGAAGTAGCGGCTCTCGCCGCTGGCCAGGTCCATCCGGACGGTGACGTTCTCGCCGATGACCTGGTCGAAGTCGATGTTCGGATCGTCGCTGCCGAGCTGGAGCGACATGCGGAACGGCCGGCCCAGCTCCTCGGTGTAGGTGAAGGCCTCCAGGTAGACCTTGTCGGTCCCCAGGGCCGTCTCCACCGCGATGTGTCGCGTTTCCGTCGAACGTGTCGCCATGTTCCACCTACCTTCGCTTCATCCGGCTCGCAGCCGCCGGGTGCGTCACTTGACGTAGTAATGCACGTCCCCGCCGCCGCCCGACGATGAGGTGCTGCTGGAAGGGAACGGGTCCACCGGGGCGACGCAGCGGGACAGGGCCCAGGTGAGCTTGACCATCGCGCCTTCGCCCAGCAGGTCCACCGCCCATACGCTGATGCTGTCCGGGTCGAACGCGACCGCGCCGTTGATGCTCTTGACCACGCCCAGGATCCCGTCGTGGTTCGCCAGCACGGCCTGCATGAGCTTATCCAGCGGCAGTTTCGCCAGCTTGCCCGCGTCCTCGATCCACTCCCCCCAGCCCAGCCCCAGCGTCAACGCCCAGTCCATCTCCGACTGGATGTGGTTGTTCAGGCCCGCCAGCGCCGTCAGGCCCGGAACCGCCACGATGCCGACGCTGCCCTCGATCCCCCCGGACGGACCGACCTCCGCCGTGTCCATCCGGAACCAGCCCCGCTGGCTCGGATCGCTCGCCGAGACGATGTACGCCAGCAGGAAATTCGCCCCGCCGACGTACGCACACGCCCCGGCCTTGAGAAAGATGCCGATCCACAGCTCCATCTTCTCGACCGGCACGGCCTTGGGCGTCCAGTAGCCGGCGGCGCACACGCCGCGGTCGTCGGGCGCGTACAACACCTTCCGATCGCCCGAAGCGTTCTTGTGGACGAAGGGGAAGTTGATCAGCTCGAACAGCTCGATCTTACCCGTGTCGTCCAGCAGCCAGATGCCGTCGTAGGCCACCTCCGACTGCCACGGCCCGAACAGCGGAAGGATGTTCTGCCACACCGACGCCGTCTCGCTGACGACCATCCGCCAGTTTCGCAGCGTGCCCCGGAACGAGTAGGTCGGCTTGGCCGGGTCGATCATCACCGTGACCTGCTCGTCGCTGTCGGGGATGCCGCTGTCCTTGAGCGTCTGGGGGCACCGGGCGGTGTAGGCGTCCTGGTGCTTGTCGATCATCCGCTTGAGGAAGACTCGAGGGTTCGCGCCGAAGGAGATCTTCACGCTCATGGCCCGGCCCCGCCTTTCGCGCCGGGCCGGACAACGTCCCTTCGCCTGCGTCGAGCGGAACGACATGCCCGTACCGTGACCGTCACCCTTGGCTCTCCTTTCCTGACCGTCGGGGCGTGGACAACCCGATCCACGCTATCGTTGTGCAACGTCGGTGCCACGCCGCCGCAACCTGCGCTGGCGACTCGGGCCAGAAGAACATAACCTACTACCCATACTGGTCCTACACGAATCGCCTCGCCGAACCGGCCCGCGGGGGCGCCCCGCCGGCGTCGAGGCGCATCGGCCCCGGCGGGGGCTTTGTTCCCGGCCTTGCTCGGCAATCGGGCAAAATCACCCACCTCGGCGGGCGCCCCGGGTCCGCCGGATCACGCGAACGCGTAGTCGAACTCGCCGTCCTTGACTTTCACCTGGACCTTCTTGACCTCCTCGCCGGCGACGAGGCGGTTGAGGAACTCCGTGCTGATCGTCGGCAGCAGCGTGTGGGTCAGGATCGCGTCCACCATCCGCGCGCCGCTCTCGACCTCCGTGCACCGGCTGGCGATCAGGTCCTTGACCTCCTGGTCGTACTCGAACGGGATCCGGTGGTTCTCCTGGAGCCGCTTGCCGATCCGCCCGAGCTGGAGGTCGATGATCAGCCGCAGCACATCGTCGCTGATCGGGTAGAACGGGACGACCACCAGCCGCCCCAGCAGGGCCGCCGGGAACGTGGTGAGCAGCGGCTCGCGAAGGGCCTTGCTGATCCCCTCGGCCGACGGCATCAGGTCCGGGTCCTTGCACATGTCCATGATCAGGTCGCTGCCGACGTTGCTGGTCAGCAGGATGATCGTGTTCTTGAAGTCGATATCGCGGCCCTCGCCGTCCTCCATGTGCCCCTTGTCGAACACCTGGAAGAAGATCTCGTGAACGTCCGGGTGGGCCTTCTCGACCTCGTCCAGCAGGACGATGCTGTACGGGCGGCGTCGCACGGCCTCGGTCAGGACGCCGCCCTCGCCGTAGCCGACGTAGCCGGGAGGCGAGCCCTTCAGCGTCGAGACCGTGTGGGCTTCCTGGAACTCGCTCATGTTGATCGTGATGACGTTGTCCTCGCCGCCGTAGAGCGCCTCGGCCAGCGTCAGGGCCGTCTCGGTCTTGCCCGTGCCGCTGGGGCCGACCAGCATGAACACGCCGATCGGGCGGTTGGGGTTGTCCAGGTTCGCACGCGAGGTCTGGATCCGCTTGGCGATCGCATCGAGGGCGTGACGCTGGCCCAGAACGCGCTGCTCCATCGTGTCCGCCAGCCGAAGCACCGCCTGGACCTCGTTGGCGACCATCTTGCCCACCGGGATGCCCGTCCAGTCCTGCACGACCGACGCGACGGCCTGGTAGTCCACCGCCGGGAGGATCAGCGGGTCCTCGCCCTGGAGCTCGTCCAGCTTCGCCTGGAGCTCCTTCAGCTCGCCCAGCAGCTTCTCCCGCTCGGCCTCGCTGAGCTGCGTTCCGGCCTGCTCGCCGGCGTCCTCGGGCTGCCCGCCCTCGGCAGCCTGCTCGTCGCCTTCCCCTTCGGCCTCGCTTTCGCTCTCGGCCGACTCCTCGGCGGGGGCGTCCTGCCCGGCCTCGGCTTCGGGATGGTCCACCTGCTCCCCGGCCTGGCGGAGCTTGTCGCGGAGGTCGAGGATCTTCGCGACGACCTCCTTCTCCTCGTCCCAGCGGGCCCGGAGTTCCTCGAGCTTCTCGCGCTCGGCCTCGAGGGCCTCGACGACCTCGCCGCGGTGCTCCTCGTGATCCACACCGATGTTGGTCTCCCGGTCGATGATTCCCAGCTCGATCTCCAGCCCGTCGATCCGCTTCTGCGTGTCGTCGATCCGCGCCGGCGTCGAGTGCTGGCTGACCGCCACCCGGGCGCACGACGTGTCCAGCAGGCTCACCGCCTTGTCCGGAAGCTGGCGGGCGGGGATGTACCGGTGGGAGAGCTTGACGGCCGCGTCGAGGGCCTCGTCGAGGATCTGCACCTGGTGGTGCTTTTCCTGCACGCCGGCGAGCTTGCGCATCATCAGCAGGCACTTCTTCTCGTCGGGCTCGTCGACCTTGATGACCTGGAAGCGCCGCGTCAGGGCGGGGTCCTTCTCGAAGTACTTCTTGTACTCGGCCCAGGTGGTCGCGGCGACGGTGCGAAGCGTGCCCCGGGCGAGTGCGGGCTTGAGGAGGTTGGCGGCATCGCCCTGGCCGGCGGCCCCGCCGGCGCCGACGAGTGTGTGCGCCTCGTCGATGAACAGGATGATGGGTTTCTCGCTGCCCTGGACCTCCTCGATGACCTGGCGAAGGCGGTTCTCGAACTCGCCCTTCATGCTCGCCCCGGCCTGGAGCAGGCCGAGGTCCAGCGTCAGCAGGCGGACGTCCTCGAGGCAGGGCGGGACGTCGCCGGCGGCGATCCGCTGGGCGAAGCCCTCGACCACGGCCGTCTTGCCCACGCCGGCCTCGCCGGTGAGGATGGGGTTGTTCTGCCGCCGCCGCATGAGGATGTCGACGATCTGGCGAATCTCGTTGTCGCGCCCGACGATGGGGTCCATGTCCCCCGAGCGGGCCTCCTCGGTGAGGTCCTTGCAGAACTTGTTGAGGGCCTCCTGCTTGCCCATCTGGGCCGGCGCCATCGCCTCGGACGCCTCGCCGGGGGCGGCCCCGCCGCCGACCTGCGTGCCGTCCTGGGCAGCCAGGGAATCCTCGACCGACCCGCCGACGATCTTGGCGAACTGGTCGGTCAGCTCCTCGATCTTGACCTTCTCGAACTCCTTCGAGATGCCCAGCAGGATCGGCTTGAGCGTCTTGGTCTTCAGCAGGGCGATCACCAGGTGCCCGCTGCGCACGCGGTATTCGCCGTACAGCAGCGTCGCGTACGTCCAGCCCTGCTCGACGGCCTCCTCGAGGTGGCTGGACAGGTCCGAGATGCTCGTGGCGCCCCGCTGGAGGCGGTCCAGCGCGGCGGTGATGTCCTTGGCCAGCCGAGACGGGTTCAACTCGAAGTGCCGCGCGATCCGGTGCAGGTCCGAGTCCTGAAGCTCGAAGATCTGCTTCAGCCAGTGCACCAGCTCCACGTACGGGTTGCCCCGAAGCTTGCAGAATACCGTCGCGCTCTCGATGGCCTTGTAACACAGGCTGTTGAGCTTTCCGAACAACGCGCTACGACTGATCTCCGCCATGGCCGGTCTCCCTTTCGCTCTGGTCCGTCGCCGGACGCCATGCGTCGCCGGGCCGCCCCGCCGGCGAGCGCGGCGGGCCTCGGCCATCGGGGACGCGAGGTACGTTTCGTGTGTCGGTCGCGGTCATCCCGCCGGGCCGCCCGATGCGGCCGGTGGGCTACAGGCCTACGGCCTGCTGGGGCTGCAGGATGAGGTCGTCGGCGTCGTGATCCAGCGGCTCGCTGGTCAGCCACGTCGTCCAGCCGAGCTGCCCGACCCCGCCGGCGCCCATCTTCAGCGGCGGGACCTCTTCCTTTTTCAACACCAACTGCACGTCCCAGCGGAGCTCGTCGTTGAGGTACATCTTCATCCACGCCAGCAGACGACGCAAGCTGTCGCCGCCGGGAAGCATCCTGCGATACTCCTCGAAGCCCATCGGCCCGAACCGCAGGCGGAACTTCCGCTGGGCCTCCCACATCCGCGAGCCGACCAGCGCCGTCATCCCCAGCGTGCCGGTCTCGGGCGACTCGCCCAGCCGGCAGATGCAGTCGGGCGGGATGTCCATCCACTGCCCGATGAACTCCTGGAGGCTCACGGCAATGCCGTAGTAGTCGGCCAGGATCGAGCAGATGCCCTCGGGGTGGCGGGTCTGGCAGACGAGGTGCCCGGAGTAGTGCAGCTTGGCCACGTCCGGCACGGCGTCGCGGTGGCGGTAGCTGGCCATGCCCATGCCGAAGAGGCTGGCGAAGTACATGGCGAAGCGGTCGTCCTCGCCGCGCTCGTACTGGACGGTCTGCTGGTTGGCGGCCCAGGCGCGGTAGAAGAACGACACGAGGCGGTGGTGGTAGAGGTCCACGAACCGCGCCATGGCGTGGTCGTGATGGACCACCTCGCGGTTGCGGACGTACTGGGTCAGGTGCAGGGGCATGGGGCCGTTGGGCCCCAGCAGGCCCAGGAAGCTGATGTACATCCGCGGCGCCCGCGCGCCGACCTCGTAGCGGTAGGCCCGCACCGTGCTGGGCGCGAACGCCAGCGACGCCTCCTGGCAGAAGCGAAGGGCGTCCTCCACCGGACGCTTGGAGTGCCCTACCCGCGCCTTGTCGCGGCAGAGGTTCTCCAGCCGACGAACCGCCACGAAGAAGTCGAAGCCGTAGGGCTCCGCCATCAGGCGGCGCGTCAGCGCCTCTAGAGCACGTGTCTCTGTCCCACTTTCGCCGGCCATCGCATGATGCGCCCGCGGTCGACAGTGTCCACCACGGTTTCCGTAAACGAGTTGATGGATACGTACTTCGCGAAGAACCGCTCCAGCACTGCGCCCAGCAGGAACGCGCTGGAGCCCTCGAATGCCTGCTCCTCGAACGTGACGGCGACCTCCAGGCCCCGGGCGAAGGCGATCGGCCCGGCCACCGCGACACGACGGGTCACCGACCGCGTGACGATGGACTTGATGCCCTCGATCTGCTTTCGCACGGCCGGGTCATTGGTGTCGCCGTACAGCCGCAGCAGATCGCGGAGCGCGGCGGCGCCTTCGTCCTCGCTGTTGTCGGCGAGGGAGAGGTAGTTCAGCGACAGGTGGCTGACCGCCCGCCAGGCGATCTCGCCCTCGACGTGCGAGGGTTTCGGCGGCGTCGGTCCGGCGATGCAGCGGATCTCCTCGACGGGAGCGCTGATTTCCATCGAGAAGTCGGTCCGGCCGGCGCCGACGGCCATCTGGAGCGGAAGGTCGCGGTTGGTGCACAGCGTCTCGACGCCGAGCTGGCGGAGGTCCGAGCGATACGGCGCCGCCTTGGCATCGACGAGGGAGAGGAAGATCTCGCTGCCGGAATAGCTGCTCCGTCGGCCGTACTGGCGCTCCTTTTCCGACAGCGTCCGCGGCACGCGGTGGCTCATGAAGTAGGCACCGGCCCCACCCCCGCCGGGGTCGAGGTCGGTCGCGGAGTAGAAGGATTGGAACTCCATTTCCTCGTCTGCCCGCGTGCCGTAGCCCCACACGCGGCGGACCTGGTAGACCTCGAAGTCCAGCGGGCGCGTGCGGTCGGGGACGACGTGGTGCTCGGCCCGTCCGTCGGTCAGG
Source organism: uncultured Planctomycetaceae bacterium (assembly GCA_964385465.1). GTDB lineage: Bacteria > Planctomycetota > Phycisphaerae > SM23-33 > SM23-33 > CAYLPJ01. The sequence continues at coordinate 331,223 of CAYLPJ010000001.1, forward strand.
TGAATGCGGTCGGTCCGCATGGGGAAGAGGTTCACCGCCGGCGTGCAGAACAACTGGAACGACGAGGCATCGACCATGCCCTGGAGCTCGAGGTCGGCCTCGTCGGTCAGCAGCACCAGGTCGATCATCGTGTCTTCGCAGTCTGCCAGGGCCTCCCCGAGCCCCTCCAGCTCCATGAACATGAACCGTTGGGGGAAGAGGAAGTACTCGTTGAGCAGTCGGTAGCCGTGGAAGCTGCGGGCGTCGTAGGGCAGCAGGGCCTCGCTGTTGCGGTAGCCGCAGCGGCGGATCGTCGAGCCCGGCAGCGAGTGCTGCCAGCCCACCGGCTTGGTGATCGACTGGACGAGCACGCCCATCCCGTGGCCGAAGACCTGCTCGTAGATCTGCCACGGCACCGGCGGCGCGCCGGTGATGTAGAGGTTGAGCTTGGACAGGTCGATCTCGCCGAAGGTCAGCCCGGCGGTGCATTCCAGGCGGATGCGGATCCCCGCGCGGGCGTCGAGATACTTGGGCACCTCCAGCGACGCCAGCTCGCGCGTGTAGTACTGGGCCTCGACGATCTGGATCGGCAGCAGCGTCACGTCGTGGGCGGTGCGGTATTCGCAGGGCGTCTGCTCGCCCTTGCCCAGTTGGCTGCGGAGGGCGGTGTCCCGCGGGACGACGAAGCCCTCGGCCAGGGCGCCATCGCTCAGTTCCGGCTGGAAGCGGACGATCCCCATCGACGGGCTGGGCGTAAGGTAGTGCGGGTAGACGGTGTCCAGGATGGACTGGGTGAACCGGGGGAACTCGGCGTCGAGCTTCAGGTGCACGCGGGCGGCGAGGAAGGCGAAGCCCTCCATCAGCCGCTCGACGTAGGGATCCGCCACGGCCAGGCCGTCCATGCCGAGGCGCCCGGCGATCTTGGGGAACTCGCGGGCGAACTCGGCGCCCATCTCGCGGAGGTGCTGGAGTTCCCGGTTGTAGTAGCGGAGCAGGCGTCTATCCATTGGGCCGGTCCTTCACCTCGCACTGGCCCGTGTCCAGGTCGACTTCCGTGCGGACGTACAGCGGGTCGGGCGTGGGCTGGGCCCACAGCTCCCCGCGGATCTCGAACGCGATGGCGTTGTGCTCCGATTCATCCGGCGAGGCGTGCACGTGAATCTCGATCGTGCCCGGGAGGATCCGCGGCTCGAACTGCCGGATCGCCTCGATCAGGTCCCGCTCGAAATCCTGGGCATTGAGCCCCGACGCCGTCGCGCCGCACATGTCCGGGATCCCGTAGTTCAGCACCGAACTGCGGACCTCGGCGAAATCCGTGTAGTCCTCCGTCGTGCCCTGAGCGCCCGTGTTCAGGAGCCAGTCCAGGTCTCTCAGCACGGCCGAGCGGTAGCGGCGCATCGAGATGATCCGCTGGTCGCGGCTTTCCTTGACGGCCTGGGGCTCGTCATCGGTCAGGCGGTCCAGCAGGCATGGCTGAAGCCGTTCTGTCGGCGTCAGTTCAGCCATCCGAGGCGGCGTCTCCTTCCCCCGCGTCGGCCGGGGGCTGGGCCTCGCCTTCGGCCGGCGCCTCGGGGGCCTGCATCGCGTTGGCCAGGGTGACGTTCCGCACCTCCAGCATGGGATACTCCTTGCTGTCGGTGGCGAACATCCGCTGCCCGAGCCCGACAAGGTGCCCGCCTTCCAGCTCGGTCCAGTCCGTGCGCCGCCCGAGGCGAAGCATGCCGTCCTCGGCGGCCTCGCTGCCTGCGTAGCGTGCGGGGATCAGGCCCGGGGCCTGCCCGCCGTTGGTCCAGGTGAACTGGGCCTCGGCCCAGATCATGTTCCGCAGCGCCTTGGGCTCCTCGATGCGAATCGAGACGATCCGGGTCATCGGCACCCAGTAGTAGCTCTCGCCGAGGATGACCTCCAGCACCGGTCCCAGCCGCGTGTCCATGTCGCAGAACCACTCGAACGGCTCGCCGTTGACGGTCCCGCTGACGGCCGGGGCGGCCTCGAAGGCCCGGTCCCGAAGCTCCAGCGCCGCGGCGTATTCCTTCTCGGCCAGCATCTCGTTGGCGCGGATCAGCCAGCCGACCCACTCCTCGGGCTCGCCGAACACCACCGGGGCTTTCTCGCCGCGGAAGACCGCGCTGCGGAAGGCCTCGCACTGGAGCGCGGGCTGGCAGATCTTCGCCAGCAGCAGCTTCTCCCCGTCCATCTCCGCGGCAACATTCAACTGCGTCAGCGCGCGGTCCCACCGTCCGAGGACCGACAGCAACTGAAACAGGAAGATCCGCAGTTCCGGTTGGGCCGGGTTGTCCCGAACCTGCTGCTGAAGCTCCGCCAGCGCGTCCTCGACGCGCCCTTCGCGCAAAAGCTCTTCGGCCTGTTGCATGGGTATCGCTCCGGCCAGGCGCAGACGGCCGCGCGTGGCCATGGTTGAGAGGCCCTGCGTCGCGTGCAGTAAGAAAGCAGGGGACGGACCCGCCGGTGCGAGCCCGTCCCCTGTTGTCGGCCCGTCGGCGTTACATCGGCTTGTTCATCAGGCTGCTCCAGCCGGCCTGGACCGCAGCGCCC
>CAYLPJ010000002.1:0-305165 GCA_964385465.1 uncultured Planctomycetaceae bacterium
CGTATGGCTCTTCCATCCACTACTCTCCGCCGGCTACTGGCGCTTCTCCCCCGATTTGCATCTCCCCCGATATGGGGGTCTCAGCCCAACCCGATACTCTGGCCCGCCGCCGCGGGCGTGCTTGGACCGCGTCACCGGGTGCAGACCCCTTGGGGCGTTCCAGCCCACATAATGGCTGTCAAGTGGCTATCACTGCGAATCGCTGGCTCTCGACGCATTCAGCCTTCAAGGTCCAGATGAGCGATGAGGCCACGGTTGTTTCGACTTGAGTGGCGACACGGCCGGCTTCTTGAAGGGCGCGTTGTGCTTGTTCACGTCCCCGTCCACCGTGAGGGCCTCGATCAGCGGCGTGTCGTCAGGGCTCTGGCCCAGTCCGAAGATGGAGAAGCCCTTGACGCCCGCCTGCCGGCCGTACGCGATGTGTGCGCAAAGCGCGGCCGGGTCCAAGGCCCAGTCGTCGTGGCCTGCCTCCCGCAGCCATCCCAGGCCGGGGTAGAGGCGGTTGAACCGATTGCCCAGGAACCCCTTCCAGAGATCCACCTCCGTGTTCCACCGCTTGCGATCGGACGTGTACGACATCGGGAGCACGGCGTCGACGATCCCGCGCCGCAGCCACGTCGGCGGATCCTGCTGGTAACTGAGGAAGTTGGGGCCGCAGACCTTGTCCTTCCGTAGCTTCGGGTTCTCCCTGACCTCCCGCGCGTAGTAGTTGTCGGGGTTGGCCGCATACCACGTGCGGTACCATTCCGGCACGGCGCCGGTCCATTCGACACCCTCTTCCCCCTGCTCGCCTCGGTAGGCGGCCCTGGCGGCGGCAAACACGGCGGCCGTCAGGAACTTCCCGCGGTGCCTGGCGTTGATCGCCTTCCGGATCAGGCCCACGGTCTTGGTGACGGCCTCGGTGCGGTGGTCCGAATGCGCCCATTCCTTGTAGCGGATGTAGTCCAGATGGACGCCATCCAGACTCGGGAACATCTCCAGGAGTTTGACGGCCCATCGGGCCTGGGCAGCCTGCTCGACGGGGTCATCGAATCGCACGTCTGTCGTCCGGCGATGGTTCAGTATCCAACCGTGCACGGCCAGCCCGCGCTCCTGTGCCTGACCCAGGAATTCACCGAACCTCGCCGGCGTACCCGACCCGCCGCCGTCCTGTGGAAGGATCTTTGGCGCCCGCAGAAACACGGTGTTGAGATTCGCCCGCTGGAGCTTCGCCAGCGTCGCTTCGTTGATGGCGCCCGGGTTGATCCAGGCGGCGCGGAGTTCCACGTTCTCCGTCGCCGTCTTGCCGTCCGTCTGTTTGGGGCCCTCCGCATTGCAGGCCGAGTCATTGGCGGTTAGGGCCAAAACCCCCACGCCGACCAGTACCACACGCAGCACTAGCGCGGAGAGGGCTGTGAGTCTCCTGTTCATCATGCAAGTCTCCGCTTCCTGAATGTACGGAACCGGGATCTCCCGGATGGACCTTGGCTGGCGACCGTCGCCAGCCCTTCTAACGATTCTATGGGATATCGGGGGACACACAACCTGGATATCGGGGGACACACAACCTATCTTGGACGGTTGTTCAGTTGCCGTAGGATGCTCTCGAGCTGCCAGTCTGTCAATTGGTCAAAGCGATCGCTTTTGGGCAGGTACTGCCGCAGCAGTCCATTGGTATTCTCGTTCGTGCCGCGCTGCCAACTCGAATACGGGTGGGCGAAGTAGATCTCCAGGTCCAGCAGTTCTGCGGTGCGTTCGTGGGCGGCGAACTCCCGGCCGTTGTCGAAGGTCTGGGTCTTGCGGCGATCGGCGGGCAGGCGGCGCATCGCCTGGTGCAGCGTTGCGGTGACGGCGCTGGCCGTGGGGCGGTTCAGCTTCCGCGCCACCGTGTAGCGGCTGGCGCGGTCCACGTTGGTCAGCACCCAGCCGCTGCGGCCTTTGCCGACGATCGTGTCGCCCTCCCAGTCGCCCAGTCGGTCGCGGCAGTCGACCACCTCCGGACGCTCGTCGATGCTGGTGCGGTTGGGGATCTGCCCGCGTTTGGAGGGCTTTCCGTAGGGCTTGCGGCGTTTCTTCCAGGCGACCCGCAGGTACGGCCGGAGCCGCTCCGCACGCTCGGGAGAGGCCCAGAGCCAGCGGTAGATCGTCGCGTGGCTGATCGACCGGCCGGCCAGGTGCCCGGGCGGCGAGACGGTCAACCGGCCGGCGATCTGCTCCGGTGACCAGCGGGTCTGGAGCTTGGCTTCGACGTGGGCCATGAGAGCCGCGTCGTCGGTGCGAGGACAGTTGCGCCGGGCTCGGTGGCGGACATCGGCCTTGATCTGGGCGATGTCGGGTAGGTAATGGCCCGCCGCACAGCGGTTGCGCTGAAGCTCGCGGCTGATGGTCGAAGGATGCCGCCCGAGCTTCCGGGCGATCTCGGCGCGGCTGCGGCCGTCCATGCGCAGATAGAAGATGACAGCACGCTCAGATTCGGTAAGATGACGGTAGGACATCGCGGCGGTTCCTTTGATCGAGACTCTTGGACAAGCCTCAATCTACGGACACCTCACCGTGATGTCCCTTCTTTTGCCGCTGCCGTTGCACTTGAGATGTGAATTCGCCCTGCCTTACCGTATGGCTCTTCCATCCACTACTCTCCGCCGGCTACTGGCGCTTCTCCCCCGATTTCCCCGAACGTCTTCTTCGCGAACATGGCGGTCTCCTGCTGCCCGGGGCGCGCCTTCGCGGCCGACGGGCGGGCTCTGCCTACAGACAACCAACCCCGCGCCCGCCGCGCGGTGTCGCCCCGGCGCCGCCGATCCGGTCGGCGGGGCCCCTACCGCTTCCGCTTGCCCCACTCGCCCGCGCGGGCCGGGTCGTGCTTCGGATTGGCGGTGGGCATGCCGGCACCCACCTCTTCCCGCCAGGCGGCCAGCTTGTTCCGCAGGGCCGCGGCGACCTTCGGCAGGGCCTCGGCGAGGTTCTTCGTCTCGCCCGGGTCGGCCTGGAGGTCGTACAGCTCCAGCCGCCCGTCCTCGAAGAACTCCAGCAGCTTGTGCCTGCCCTGGCGGATCGCCCCGGCGGGGGTGGAATGGTGGTAGTGCGGGTAGTGGAAATAGATGGCCTTGCGGTCGATGGCGCGGCCGTCGAGCAGCGGCATCAGGCTCGTGCCGTCGGGCCCCTCGCCGGGCTTGACCTCGGCGCCGGCGATCTCGGCCAGCGTGGCGAAGAAGTCCGGGCTGGTCACCGGCGTATCGCAGGTGCTGCCGGGCTTGACCCGTCCCGGCCAGCGGACGATCAGCGGCACGCGGATGCCGCCCTCGTACAGCGTGCCCTTCTCGTCCCGCAGCGGCCGGTTGCTGGTGACGATCTCGCCCCGGCCGTGGAAGATGGTCTTCAGGCCCCCGTTGTCGCTGTAGAAGATCACGACCGTCTCGTCGGCGACGCCGAGCTCGTCGAGCTTTTCCAGCAGCCGCCCGATGTGCCCGTCGAGGTACTCGATCATCGCCGCGTAGGCCGGGTTCGCCTGCTGCGGGTGCTCCTGGCCGGGCTTCAGCCGCTTGCGGTGCCTGGCGATCAGCTCCTCGGGGGCCTCCAGCGGGATGTGCACGGAGTGGTGCGAGAGAAACGCGAAGAAGGGCCGGCCTGCCCGGACCTCCGCCTCCATGAACGCCAGCGTCCGGTCGGTCAGGGAGCGGACGCGCTTGTCCTTGCGGTTGGGCCCGCTGCCGGAGACGTGGAAGCCCTGCCGGGCGGGGCCGTACTTCTTCTGCCACCCCAGATGCCACTTGCCGAAATACCCGCACCGGTAGTCCGCCCGCGCGAGCAGTTCGGCGAGGGACGTCTCGGCCAGCGGGAGGCGGTTGCGGATCTCGGGCACCGTCAGCTTGGCGAACGGGCGGTAGTGGCCCGGGATGAAGTCCGTCAGGTGCAGCCGTGCGGGGTACTTGCCGGTCATCAGGCTCGCGCGGGTCGGCGAGCAGACCGGCGCGGCCGCGTAGGCGTCCGTGAACCGCATGCCCTCCTCGGCCAGGCCGTCGATGACGGGCGAGACGTGGTAGGAGCTGCCGTAGCAGCCCAGGTCGCTCCAGCCGAGGTCGTCGATCAGCACGAAGAGGATGTTGGGCTTGCGGGCGTTCTTCCGTTTGGCGGCGGCGAGCGGCGCGGCCGCCATCGCGGCGGCCAGGCCCGTGCGGCGGAGAAAGCTGCGGCGGGAGAGTTGTGGGATCATCGTCGGCTCCGTGGGGGTCGGGTCTTCGGATTCGCGTTCGGCCCCCGTTATCGCCCCGGCGGGCCCGGGGGCCAACGCGAAAATCGGATTTTGGGGCCCCGCCCCCTCCGGGGGGCCGCTAGGATACCGGCATGAACACGACGACCACCTTCGAGGTCCGCACGAGCGGGCGGGACGACCTCATCGACATCACCGACCGCGTGGGCCAGGCCGTCCGCGACGCCGGGGTCCGCGAGGGCACGGTGCTGGTCTACGTGCCGCACACCACCGCCGGCGTGACGATCAACGAGAACGCCGACCCGGACGTCATCCACGACGTGCTCAAGGCCCTCGACGAGGCCGTGCCCTGGCGGCAGGGCTTCTACCGCCACAACGAGGGCAACTCCGCCGCCCACGTCAAGAGCTCGCTGGTCGGCTGTCAGGCCGCGGTCCCCGTCACCGGCGGCTCGATGCCCCTGGGGACGTGGCAGTCGATCTTCTTCGCCGAGTTCGACGGCCCCCGAACGCGACGGGTCATCGTGACGGTCAGCGGCGACTGACGCCCCCCGAAGACCGGGCGCCTCGCTCGCCGGGCTCCCCCCTGCCCGGGCGCTATGGCTTGTTGGCGCGGATGAGGCGGGGGGTGACGAAGAAGTACAGGTCGTTGACGTGGTTCTGGGAGCGGTGGCTCTTGAAGAACCACTCCATAAGCGGCACGTCGCCGAGGCCGGGGATCTTCCGCTCCCGCGTGATCGTCCGGATCATCCGCAGCCCGCCGATGACCAGCGTGGAGTCATTGGGCACGGTGACGGACGTCTCGGCCTCGCGGCTGTCGAGGACGGGGTTCAGCAGCCCCTGCCCGGACTCCTTCTGGGTCATGCTGGAGAGGTTCTTGAAGCCCGAGATCGCCGAGACCGTCGTGACGATGTGCAGCTTGACGCTGTCGGGCCCGACGACCTGCGGCGTGATGTACAACTGCACGCCGACGGGCTTGTAGGTCGTCTTCTCGGTGAGGATCTGCTCGTTGACGTACCGCGCGGACTGGATGGGCAGCTCCTGCCCGGCCAGCATGTAGCCGGTCTTGCCCACCGTCACGGTCATCCGCGGGGAGGCGACCATCTTGACCAGTTCGGTATCGGCCAGCATCTGGATGGTCGTGTCGACGGTCATCCCGGCTTCCTCGAAGACCTGCATCAGCCGCAGCACGCCGCCCTGGAAGCCGCCGGTCGTTCCGATCGAGGAGAGGAAGTCCACCGGGTTGAACGTGCCCAGCAGCGACTGCTCCTCCGTGGAGGAGATGTGCTCGATCAGCGTCCGCGCGCCGATCTGGAAGTCGAAGTCGTGCTTGACCTCGAAGATCTTCGCGTCGATCTCCACCTGCCGCGGCGCCACGTCGATGCCCGCCAGCAGCGCCAGCGCCTCGTCCTTGACGGCCGGGTCGCACGTGATCACCAGCGTGTTCTCGTCGGGCAGGGGCACGACGGTGCCCTTCTCGCCGAGCTGGGCGGTGACCAGGGCGGCCAGCGGCGCGAGATTGGCCGGGGTGATCTTGACCTGCTTGCGGTCCGTGCCTCCCTTGTCGATGGCGATGGCGCCGACCCCGCCGTAGTGGCGCAGGCGGTAGTACATCTGGATGCGCCCGTTGGAGAGCGTTGTCGTAGGGACCTCGTCGGCGAGCTTGGCGACCTGCTCGGCGGCGTTGAACTTCGGCTCGTCGGCAGTGCCCCCGCCCGTGCCCGGCTCGGCGCTGAGCATCGCGCGGGCCTGGGCCAGGCGCTCCCAGATCGGTCGCGGGGCGATCTTCTCGAGGACCTTCCAGTCGTGGTCGGAGAAGACGGCGCGGCTGGCGCCGAGGGCCTCGGCGTCCCGCGAGGGCGCGCCGGAGAAGACCAGCGGCTCGTCGGGGGAACGCGACCAGCCGCCGAACTTCGTGTACTGCTCGATGCTCTCGGAGCACCCCGCGAGGCTCGCCAGCCCCGCCAGGGCCCACACCAGAGGACGGATGCTCGATCGGGCGATCGGACCTCGCGTCGTGGTAGCCATGGTACAACTCTGCCTTTCGCCCGCCCGGTGGGGATGCTCGTCTCCCCGGGAGGGCTTTGCTGCTTCCCAGAACCAACCCGCGTCGCCGACGGCGCGGTCGCTCTCCGCGCTGAACCGCCGGCGACGATCCTTAACGCCTGAAACGAACAGCTCCCGAGAAGGTTTCCCATGGTTTCGTGAGCATTTCAGGCATCCCGGCCGGCCGGCGGCGTCCCCGCGCTGCTCGGCCGCGCGCACCGCCGCCGGTCGCGCCCTCCCTGGCGGTCTCCGGGCGCAGCATCCTTGCCGCTTGACGCCCTATCGGCAGCCCCCTGATCCGCTCGCCAGCAAAAAACGAGGCGGCCGAGCCCCTGATCGCCCCCCACCGGTCACCGACCGGGCAGACACCGGGCGGACCGCCCCGCCAGCGCATCGCCAACCGGTGTGGTCGGCGGGCATCCTCCACAGCGACACACCGTAACCTGTGGGGTTAAAGGGTTGGTGCGTGGCGGTTTGCCCGCACCGGCGGTGCAGGCAACTCATTGGAAGGAGACGGGCGATGACGGCATGGCGAATCACGGTGATGTGCTGTGTGGTGACGGCGGCCGTAGCGGGGCCGGCGCGGGCCCAGGACGCGGCCGTCGAGGCCGAGGCGGACCGGGCGGCATTGAAGGCGAAGTACGACGGGCTGCGCAAGCAGGCGGATGAGGTGCGCAAAGAGATGGCGCGGTTCCGGGGCAAGTACGAGGACGCCCCGGAGGTTGCCGAGGCGAAGACGGCGGCCCAGAAGGCCTACGAGGACTACCGCACGGCGGTAAAGGAGTCCGCGGCGATCGCCGCGGCCCGCAAGGCGGTGGACGAGGCCCGCGAGGCCTTCGAGGCCGAGGTGACCGCGGCGATGCTCGCCGACCCCAACGCCGGGCCGACCGTCAAGAAGTACGAGGCCAACCGCAAGCGGATCGAGCAGCTCAAGAAGGAGTACGAGGAGGCCGTCAAGCTCGATCGCCAGATGCGCAAGGAAGTCGGGCAGCTCCGCGGGAAGTTCCTCCGCGACCGCGAGTTGGCCAAGGACGCCCGCGAGGCCGTCGCCGCCGCCGAGCAGGGCTACCGCGAGGCGGTCAAGGCCGACCAGGCCGTCCAGGCGGCATACAAGACCTCCGCCGAGGCCCGGGAGGCCTACGAGAAGGCGCTCCAGGCCAAGCTGGAAACCGACAGCGACTACGCCCAGCTCTCGGCCAAGCACAAGGCGCTCGCCGAGGAGATGAAGGCCGTCCGCGAGCAGATGCGCAAGCGCCCCAAGCGGTCGCGGAAGCCCGCCGAGCCCAAGGGCGAGGCCGCCGAGCCCGTCATCGAGGGCTGAGCGGGCCCCGGCCGCGACGCTTTTCTGCGGCCGTTACGACACCTCGATGAGGGCGTGGATATTCCGCCCCGGGAGTTTCGTGCGCCCCTCCAGGAAGCACAGCTCGATGACGAAGGCGACGCCGGCGATCTCCGCGCCGAGCTTGTCGGCGAGCTGACACGCCGCCGCCATGGTGCCGCCGGTGGCCAGCAGGTCGTCGACCATCAGCACCTTCTCGCCGGCATCGAGGGCGTCGGCGTGCATCTCGATGACGTCCTGGCCGTACTCCAGGTCGTAGCTCTGGCTGACCGTCCTGGCCGGCAGCTTGCCGGGCTTGCGGACGGGTACGAAGCCCGCCCCGAGCCGCTCGGCCACGCAGGTGCCGAAGATGAACCCGCGGCTCTCGATGCCGACGACCTTGGCGATGCCGGCATCGCGAAACGGTTCGGCGAGGCGGTCGCAGGCCTCGCCGAAGGCCGACGCGTCGGCCAACAGCGGCGTGATGTCCTTGAAGAGAATGCCCTCCTTGGGGAAGTCGGGCACGTCGCGAATGAAGCGTTCCAGGCTGTCCATGCGTGAGGGGTCCTTGCTCTGACCGCGGCGGATCGACTGCGCCGACAGCATACCGGCCGGACCGGCCGGTGGCTACCATTGACAGATCCCGGTTTCGCCATAGAATAGGTATGGAAGCCGCATTGCCGGGCGCGCCTGAGCCGGTGCGCCCGCCATGACGGACCGGACATCCCGTCGGCGTGGAGGGCCTCTCGCCACCGCTCGCACCGCCTTTGTGGGCGCGGTGTGCATTGGCCATCCCTTACGGACCGACGGAGGAGCTTGACATGCTTGCGAGGGAACATGCTGCGGCCTGGCTGGCGGCTGCCCTGCTGCTGACGGCGGCGGCCACGGCGAGAGCGGACCTGATCGCCTACCTGAAGCTGGACGGCAACTCGACGGCCACCGCGACGAACGAGGCCGGCGCCGACGCGACGCTGGAGCAGTTCGCCGCGGCCGATCTCCAGCAGCCTCCCAGCCCGGGGGCCGGATCGGCCTACTCGGTGCGGTTCGACGACTTCGGCTCGGGCCCCTTCCGGCGGATCAACCTCGGCGGGATGGCCGAGGGCGCCGCGGCCTTGACGATCGCGATGTGGGTGAACCTGGACGCCGACCAGCTCGGCGGCGACAAGGATCACACGTTCGCGTCGATGGACACCTACGCGGCCGGGGCGAACCTGATCTTCTGGCGGGACGGGGCCGACTCATCGAACTCCGGCGGGGACAGGTCGATCGCGGCGTTGATCAACGACCGCCGCGTCGTCGGCGCCGGCGGGGCGCTGAACGGCACGGGCTGGCAGCACGTGGCGATGACGTGGGAGGCCGGGGCGACCGACGGCTTCCGGCTGTACGTCAACGGGCAGCGGACGGCCGCCCGGACGGAGGACATACCTTCCGACGACCGGATCGGCGACGCCCACCCCGGCCGGGACCTCGTTCTGGGCAACGAGCAGCAGAGCGGGGGCTCGGGGAGCAAGGACCTGGTGGGTTACATGGACGAGGTGGGCATCTGGACCGACGCCCTGCCGGGCGACTCGATCGCGGGGTTGCACGACGGGACGTACACGCCGGGGACCGCGCCGATCCCCGAGCCGGCGGCCCTGTCGCTGCTGGCGGCCGGCGGGCTGGCGCTGCTGCTCCGACGGCGACGGGCCGGCCTGTAAGCCGACGTTCGCGCCCGGCGCTACAGCAGGTCTTCGGCCGCCTCGCCGAGCTGGGCGAGGGCCTTCTTCTCCAGTTGGCGGACGCGCTCGCGGGTCAGGCCGATGATCTTGCCGATCTCGCGGAATGTCCGCTGGGGCCCGTCGTGGCCGTCGAGGCCGTACCGCAGCACGAGGATCCGCCGCTGGCGTTCGGGGAGGTCCTCCAGCAGGCGGGCGACGGCGGGGCTGGTGTCGGCCTCCATGAGCGGCTTCTCCGGCGCGTCCTCGTCGCCGGAGGAGAGCATTTCCGAGAGGGCCTGGGTCTCGTCGGCGCCCATCTGCGAGGGGGCGTTGACGGCCTTGAGGCCCTGCTGGACGATGTCCGCCTTCTTGCGGCTGATCTTCAGGGCCTTGGCCATCTCCTCGACGGTCGGCGGGCGCCCGAGCTTGTTCTCCAGCTCCCGCGCCTTCCGCCGCCACTTGGTGATCAGCTTCACGAGGTAGGCGGGGATGTGGATGGGTTGGCCGGCGTTGATCATCGCCCGCTTGATCGCCTGCTTGATCCACCACGCGGCATACGTGCTGAACCGCACGCCCGCGTCGGGATCGAACTCCTCGACCGCCCGCAGCAGCCCGATATTGCCCTCGGCCACGAGGTCTCCCAGCGTCATGCCCGGGTTGCTGTAGTCCTTGGCGATCTTGACGACGAGACGGAGGTTGGCCTGGATCATCTGCTCGCGTGCGATCGGGTCGGAGTGCTCGCGGATGCGGCGGGCGAGCTGCTTCTCTTCCTTGGCCGTCAGCAGCGGCGTGGATTTGATCCTGTCCAGATACCAGCCCAGGGCCGTCTTGGACGTCGTCGTAGCCATCACTTCCTCCTGCGATCTCCTGCGAAGCATGCGGGCGAACGGTCGTCGCCCACAGGAGATTTCGACCCGTCAGGAGGCGGACTTGAGGAAGGCGCAGCCAGCGGGAAGCCCTCCTCGGCCGACGCGCTTGCCGCCTGCCGATCGCTTGCCGCTCGCCTCTCCCCGCTTCGCCCCCCCCGCCCGCCGGGACGGGCGCGGTCAGTCTTCCTCGATGTACTTGCGGCTCATCAGGAAGGTGATGCGGTCGTGGATGTGCTTGGGCAGGGCCTTGCGGAGCGTCCTGCGGGCCGAGCCCATGTTCGTCCGCCGGGTGACGTGGATGATGACGAACCGCTCGCACGCCATGCCCTCCAGCACGCCGGGGAGGTCCTCGGCGTGGAGATGCTTGCCCGCCCGCGCCCGCTTGCGGTGGTCGGCCTCGAAGAACGTGCACTCGATCAGCAGCACCCGGGCGTCGCGGACGTGCGGGATGTCGCTGTAGTTGGCCGGGCCCGTGTCGCCCAGGAAGGCCACGTGCGGGACCTCGATGCGGTGGGTGATCTCGACCCCGCGGTTCTTGAGCTCGACGATCTCCGGGCCGCTGAGGCCGAGGTACTGCTCCTTGAGCTTGCGGCGGACCTCGATGACCGAGAAGCCCAGCGAACCGGGCAGGTGGCGGGTGTCGAACGCCCGCGCCAGCAGGTCGCGGCGCAGCGGGTAATCGTCCCCGGGGCGCATGGGCACGATGTTGTGCGGCGGGACGTGGCCCTCGACGGCGCCCCAGGCGGTCATCAGCCGGCGGATGGGCCCGGCCAGGCCGGCCGGGACCAGCGCCGTGCCCCCCTCGTTGCCCTGGAAGTCCCGCTGGGCGAAGTAGTACGGCAGCCCGGCGGCGTGGTCCATGTGCCCGTGGCTGAGCAGCACGTGATCGACCGTCAGCGCCTCCCGCGGGCACTTGCCGATGTCGAACGCGACGTTCAGCTCCGGCGCGAGGATGACGGACTCCTCGCCGGCGACGCTGTACCCGGCCAGCGTGAAGTCCACCATGTCCAGTTGCGACAACCTGTACGGACGGATCACCATGCCAGTTCACTCACCTCTGACAAGCCGGGCAGTCTACCGCCCGGGCGCGCGGGCGGCAAACGGCAAATCCCGCGCGACAGACCTCCGACGAGATACAAGGGGCCGCTGTCCGGCGTCAGAGCCCGCCGGTGATCTCCTCAAGCAGCCGGAAGAAACCGCGCTTGCGGTCGGAGTTGGTGCCCCAGTCCGTCGGGACCGACTGGTAGCCCTGCTCGAAGCCCTCGCCTTCCTTCCGCCAGTCGAACAGGCCCCAGCCGGCGCGGCGGCTGACGGCCGCGATCATGTTGTTGTCGTCGGCGTCGAAGTCGAAGTGGTCGTCCTCGTTGAACAGCACGGGCTGGCCGCGGAAGCTCGGCCGGGCGCGGGTCTCGTCGACCATCTCGCGGATGCGGTCGGGGTCGCCCACACCGTTGCCGTGCAGCAGCAGGAAGTCGGCGGCGTCGACGAGGTTGTCGGGCGGCACGGCCCCGCCGCCCATGCTGGCCGAGACGAGCAGCCGCCCGGCGGGGGCGTCGACCTTGCCCTCGGACCGCTGCCGCACGCGGGCGACGAGCTCGTGGACGCGGGGCGGCTTGACGGCGTCCCAGCGGTACTTGGGCACGTTGACCTCGTTGGCGATCTCGACGACGACGTTGGTATAGCCCTCGTCGAGCAGCCAGTCGGTGGCGTTGTCCAGCGCGGCGATCAGCGAGCCCTCGTCGCTGAAGCGGTACTCCTGCCCGAAGTAGAAGATGCCCACGATGGGGACCATGCCCAGCTCGTCGGCGCGGTCCAGCACGCGGCGCATGCGGGCGCAGTAGTCCTCCCGCAGCGTGCCGTCCACCTCGAACGCCGAGTTGTACCACGGCTGGTGACGGCTGTAGCCGCGGGGGCTGCCGCCCTGGAAGTTCACCGTGAAGCCGACCAGCCCGGCCCGCCGCCACGCGGGCATCATCTCCAGGAACCCCCGCACGTTCCGCTCGGGGTCCCACGGGCCGTCGGGATAGTCCCACATGCCGCGCGTCTCCGCGTTGCGGTCGTCGAAGGTCGCCTGGATCAGCCGGGCGTTCATCAGCAGGCCCGAGACGTCCATCCCCCGCCACGCGCGGCCTTCGTACGTCCGCCGCCCGTTGACCCGGAACGCGTCGCCCGCGATGCTCACCACCGTCTGTCTTGCCATCATCATGCTCCTGTCATCGATTCGCGTAAAGACGCGCCGAGGCCGGAAGGGATGAACGCTGACCCCCCCCCTATCCGCCCACCGCCCCGCTGTGGGCCAGGAGGATCACCAGCGTGACGGTCACCGGGGCCAGCAGCGTCGAGTACAGCACCGCGCGGGCGGCGAAGTCCGGGTGGTTGTCGAACTCCAGGCACATGAGCATGGAGTTGACGGCCGTGGGGCTGGAGGTGCTGATCAGCAACACCTGGGCGATGAACCCCTCGAGCCCGAAGACGTAGATGATGCCCAGCCCCAGCGCCGGGCCGATCAGCAGGCGTATGAAGACGCTGAGGGCGACGGGATCGCGCTTGTTCCCCTCGCCGTCGTCTCCCTCTCCGTCGCCGCCGGCGGCCTGGCGGCGAACGGTGCCCAACTGCGCCCCCAGCGTCACCAGCGCCACGCCGATGAACGCGCCGCGGATGTACAGCATGGTCTGCCAGAACGGGCGGACGGCCTCGGCGACGTCGGCGGCGTGTTCGCCGAGCAGGCTCCGCACCTGGATGGTGACCACCGCCGCCAGCAGGGCGTAGATGGGCGGCAGGCGGAGGATGTGCCCGAGGTTCTGGCGCAGCGTCTGGCGCCCGCGCCCGCCGGAGGCCGCCAGCATCACGCCGATCGTGAAGCCGACGAAGTTCTGCGGCACCATCACGAAGACCTGCAGGGACTGCGCCGTCGCCCCCATCCCCGCCGATCGGAAGGCCAGGTCCTGAAGCGGCAGGCCGAAGTTGCCGGAGTTGTAGAACATGGTCGTCATCAGCAGCGCGTTTCGCCGGTCGCGGGGCACGCCGCGCGCCGCGGCCGCCAGCCAGGCCACCGACGCCAGGGCGGCCATCATCCCCAGCGAGAAGACCACGACGGTGAGCACCTGGTCGGCGGTGACGCGTGCGACGACCAGCCCGGTGTAGATCACGCCGGGGACGACGAGGTAGAAGTTCAGCCGCCGGAGGGTGAACATGTCCAGCCCGCCGAAGCGTTGCAGCGCATAGCCGATGGCGGCCAGCAGGAGGATGGGCAGGACGATCTGGTAGAAGATCGTCGCCAGGCGGAGCGGCACGTCGAGCCACCCGGCGGCGAGAATGTCGGCTGCGGCTACCATGGGTGCGTACTGTAGCGGCGGGCGCGTCGCGTGGAAAGCGAACGCCGCCGGCGGTCGTGCGACCGGGGCGCCGCCCCGGGTCGGCCGGGCAACCCCGCCCGACCGTTTCGGCATCCGGGGCTTTCCTCCGGCGCGGAATTGCCCTAGGATCGACGCTCGCCTTCCCGACGCCGATCCGCGGGGAGGTCGTCCATTGCACAGGAGCTTGAATCATGGCCGACAAGGGCGGCAAGAACGTCTACAAGGACACGTTGAACCTGCCGAAGACCGACTTCGACATGCGGGCGGGGCTGCTGAAGAAGGAGCCCGTCCTCCAGCAGCGGTGGCACGAGGAGGACCTGTACGGGCGGATCCGCCGCCAGCGCGACGGGGCCGACCGGTTCGTCCTCCACGACGGCCCGCCGTACGCCAACGGCAACATCCACATGGGCACGGCGCTGAACAAGGTGCTCAAGGACATGGTCGTGCGGGTCAAGACCATGGCCGGACTGGACGCACCGTACGTCCCCGGCTGGGACTGCCACGGCCTGCCCATCGAGGACAAGGTGATGAAAGAGCTCGGCGGGGCCGCCCGCGAGATGTCGCCGATCGACATCCGCGCCCGCTGCCGCGACTACGCCGAGCGGTTCGCCGGGCTCCAGAGCGAGCAGTTCCAGCGCCTCGGCGTGATCGGACAGTTCGACGACCCGTACATCACCATGAACCCGCGCTACGAGGCGGCCGTGCTGGAGGTCTTCGCCCGGCTGGTCGAGGGGGGGCTGGTCTACCGCCAGCTCAAGCCGGTGCACTGGTCGATCGAGAACCGCACGGCCCTGGCCGACGCGGAGCTGGAGTACCACGACCGCGAGGACCCCAGCGTGTACGTCGGCTTCCGGGTCGAAGGCGGGAGCGTCGGCGTGCTCGGCGCCGCCGGGGGGGCCGTCCCCGCCCTTCTCGTCTGGACCACCACGCCGTGGACGCTGCCGGCGAACCTGGCCGTCGCGGTCCACCCGGGCTTCACCTACGCGGTCGTCCGCGCCGAGACCGCCGACGGCCCGCGGCTGTTCGTCCTGGCCGAGAAGCTCGTCGAGACCGTCTTCCAGACCGTCGGGGAGAACCGCGAAGGCGGCGTGACGAGCCACGAGGTGGTCGGCAAGCTTGCCGGGCAGGAACTGCTCGACGCCGGGCTGACCTACGCCCACCCCCTGATCGAGGGCAAGACCTGCCCGCTGGTGGCGGCCGACTATGTCACGCTGGACGAGGGCACGGGCCTGGTCCACACCGCCCCGGGCCACGGTGCGGAGGATTACGGCACGGCGCTTCGCTGCGGGCTGGAGATCTACTGCCCGGTTCGGGCGGACGGCACGTTCGACGAGACGGCGCCGGAGTTCCTCCGCGGGCTGACGGTCTGGCAGGCGAACCCGAAGGTGGTCGAGCACCTCACGGCCGCGGGCGACCTGCTGCTGGAGACGCCCGTCCGCCACTCCTACCCGCACGACTGGCGGAGCAAGACGCCGACGATCTTCCGCGCGACCGAGCAGTGGTTCATTTCGGTGGACCGCCACACCGCCGACGGCGGCCCGTCGCTGCGCCGGATGGCGATGGACGCCTGCCGCCGCGAGACCGACGACGGCGGCGTCGAGTTCATCCCCGCGTGGGGCCGCAACCGCATCGCCGGCATGCTGGAGAGCCGCCCGGACTGGTGCATCTCCCGCCAGCGGACCTGGGGCCTGCCCATCCCGGCGTTCTTCACCGAGGACGGCCAGCCGCTGCTGACGCCCGCCAGCGTCCGCGCCGTGGCGCGGACCGTCGCCGAGAAAGGCTCCGACGCGTGGTACACCCTCTCGCCGGCGGACCTGCTGGAAGGCTACGACCCCGCCGACGACCCGGACGTCGAAGACGCCGCGGCCTTCGCCCCCGAGCGCCTGACGGCCGGGCGGGACATCTTCGACGTGTGGTTCGAAAGCGGCTCGAGCTGGTCGGCGGTGGCGCTGGCCCGCGGGCTGGTGGACGACCTGCCGGTGGAACTGTACCTCGAGGGCTCGGACCAGCATCGCGGCTGGTTCCAGCTCTCCCTGCTGCCGGCGCTGGGCGCCCGCGGGCTGGCGCCTTTCGCCACGGTGCTGACCCACGGCTTCGTCGTCACCGAGGACGGCTACAAGATGAGCAAGTCGCTGGGCAACGCCATCGACGTCATCGAGCAGCTCGACCGCCGCGGCGCGGACATCCTGCGCCTGTGGATCGCCAGCCAGAACTACCAGGACGACGTGCGGTGCAGCGAGAAGCTCATCGCCCAGGCCGAGGACGCCTACCGCAAGATCCGCAACACCCTGCGGTTCTGCATGGGTGCCTGCGCGGACTTCTCCCCCGCCGACGCCGTCGAGCCCGCCGACCACTCGGTGGACCGGTGGATGCTCCTGGAGCTCCACCAGCTCATCCGCGACGTCCGCGAGGCCTTCGACGGCTACGAGTTCCACCGCGCCACGAGGCTCATCTACGAGTTCTGCACCGTGCAGGCCTCCAGCGTGTATCTCTCGGCCGTCAAGGACCGGCTGTACTGCGAGAGCCCCAACGCGGTCCGCCGGCGGGCGAGCCAGACGGTCATCCACCAGGTGCTGGACGTGCTGGTGCGGCTGCTGGCGCCGATCATGCCGCACACGGCCGAGGAGGCCTGGCAGCACATCCCCGCCCGCGGCGAAGCCGAACCGGACAGCGTTCACCTCGCCGCCCTGCCCGAGGTCGACGAGGAGATGCTCGACATGGCCGAGGCCCTGCGCATCGTCAACGAGGACGCCGCCGACGCCAGCACGCCCGACGAGCTCGCCGTCGGGGCCGACTGGATCTGGCAGCGGCTGATGGACCTCCGCGGCGAGGGGCTGATCAAGCTGGAGGCCCTCCGCAACGCCGGCGTCAAGAACCCGCTCGACGCCGAGGCGGTCTTCCGCGTCCGCGGCGACGACGCGGCCAACCGGCGGCTTATCGAGACCTACCTCCACGAGATGGAGGACCTGCTGGGCGTCGGCTACGCCCGGATCGAGGCCGACGACGACCTGCCCGACGACAGGTCCCTGGACGTGGACGTCTTCGACACGCGAGAGAAATACGACCGCTGCGCCCGAAGCTGGAAACGCCGCCCGGACGTCGGCAGCAACGAGAGCTACCCGGACCTCTCGGCCCGCGACGCCGCCGTGATGGAGGAACTCTCCGCCGGCGGATAGAGGGGACAAGGAGACATGGACATGATGGGCATCGGGATTCTGGCGCTGCTGTTCCTGTTGCCGGTACTGACGGGCATCGCCGGCGTGGTGCTGTTCATCGTCGGGCTGGTCAAGAAGCGTGCGGCCCTGTGGGGCAGCGGCATCGCCCTGTCGGGGATATCGATCCTGATGCTGGTCGTCGGGTTCGGCCTGGCGATGTTCTCGGCGGTCAGCTCCGTCCAGCGGATGGCCCGCGCGCCCGGCGGGACGACAAGGCCGGCCGTATTCCAGGGCCTCGGGGCCCAAGACATGTTCGCCCGCTTCTCGGGCGTGAAGCTGCCTCCGGGCTGCGACGTGGTGCACTCCTCCAGCGGCAGCGGCACGAGCGGGCGGCGGTTCGCCCTGCGCGCCCGCACGCCGGACACCTTCGACGCGTTTCTGGCCTCGCATTTCCAGCCGGCCGGCTGGGACGACGTCCGCGGGACGTTCACGCATCCGGACCTGCTGGGCAAGGGCATCTGGTCGAGGGCCGACGTGACGGGCAAGACCTGCTACCGCCTTGCCCCGCCCCGCGCCGGGGGCGGGGTGTACGTCCACATCGTCTACGACCCGAACCGCGATCTCGCCTGGATTGCCGGGGGCGACAGCGGCCCGCCGTAGCGTCGGGGCCCCCGCGGGGGAAGTAGCACAAAAAAAGTACGAGAAACTTGCCGCAGTTGACCTGTGTCAAGGTTCGCGCCGCCGCAGACGGGCATAATGGGGTGCGTTGACGAAACAGACACCCCGGCCCCCGAGGCGACCATGACCCGGACCCCGACACGGACACGCACGATCGTTCACATCGACGAGGACAAGTGCGACGGCTGCGGGATCTGCGTCCCGAGCTGTGCCGAAGGCGCCATACAGATCATCGAGGGCAAGGCCCGACTGCTGGCCGAGAACCTCTGCGACGGCCTGGGCAATTGCCTGGGAACCTGCCCCAAGGACGCGATCACCATCGAGGAGCGCCCGGCCGAGGCGTTCGACGAGGACGCCGTCCGAGAGCACCTCGGGCACTCGCCCGAGAACGATGTCCCCACGCCCGCCGGGGACGAGGCGCCCGCGCCGCCCCCCGCCGGGCCGCAGACGCCCGCGGGCTGCCCCGGACGCATGGCCAGGAAGCTCGCCGGCGCCGCGCCCCCCGCCTCCCGCCCGGGCCGGGAGTCGCCGGAGTCCCCCATAGAGGGCCCGAGCGCCGCGAATGCGACCTCCCGCCTGGGCCACTGGCCCGTCCAGCTCGCCCTGCTGCCGACCCGCGGGGAGATGTGGCAGGACGCCGACGTGCTGCTGGCGGCCGACTGCGTCGGCTTCGCCGTCCCGGATTTCCACGAGCGTTTTCTCGCCGGCAAGACGCTGGCCGTCGCCTGCCCCAAGCTCGACGACGTCCAGCCCTATGTGCAGAAACTCGCTCAAATCCTCGGCGAAAACGACATCCGGTCCGTCACCGTCGCACGCATGGAGGTGCCCTGCTGCTCGGGGCTCGTCCGCGCCGTTCGCGCCGCGATGGAGCTGGCCGGGCGCACCGACATACCATTCACCCAGACCGTCGTGCGGCTTGACGGCAGCGTCGAGCCCGCCGAATGAATCTCGCTCCCCCCACCGGGACGCGACAAGGCAAGGAAGGAGAGCTTCATGAGCATGTTCTGCTACCAGTGTGAGCAGGCCGCCAAGGGAACCGGCTGCACCGTCAAGGGCGTCTGCGGGAAGGACGCCCACACGGCCGCGCTCCAGGACCTGCTGGTCCACGTGGTCAAGGGCATCTCGCGGTACGCCCACCGCGCCCGGCAGATGGGCGCCACAGACCGCGAGCTGGACGCGTTCGTCGTCGAGGCGCTGTTCACGACGGTCACGAACGTGAACTTCGACCCCGAGCGGATCGCGCAGATGATCCACCGCGCCGAGGCCCTGACCGACCGGGCCCGCGAGCTGTACCGCAGCGCCTGCCGCGAGGCCGGTAAGGACCCCGAGGACCTTTCCTGCCCCGTTCACGAGAAGCTGGCCGAGAGCGTGGGGGAACTCGTCGAGCAGGCCGAGTCCATCTCCATCGCCCGGCGGATGGAGGACCTCGGCGAGGACGTCACCGGGCTCCAGGAGCTGATCCTGTACGGCCTGAAGGGCTCGGCGGCGTACGCCGACCACGCCCGGCTCCTGGGCGTCGAGGACGACGAAGTGTACGGGTTCTTCCATGAGATGCTGGACTTCCTGACCACCGACGACGCCAAGGACGTGGAGAACCTTGTCAACGGCGCGCTGAAGGCGGGGGAGGTCAACCTGCGTGTGATGGAGCTGCTGGACCGGGCGCACACGGGCGCGTACGGCCAGCCGGAGCCGACGGAGGTCCGGGTCACCCCGGTGGCGGGCAAGTGCATCGCCGTCAGCGGGCACGACCTGAAGGACCTGAAGATGTTGCTGGAGCAGACCGAGGGCAAGGGCATCAACGTGTACACGCACGGCGAGATGCTGCCGGCCCACGGCTACCCGGAGCTGAACAGGCACCCCCACCTGGTGGGCAACTACGGCGGGGCGTGGCAGGACCAGCGGAAGGAATTCGACGTCTTCCCCGGGCCGATCCTGATGACCACCAACTGCATCCAGGAGCCGCGGGACAGCTACAAGGACCGCATCTTCACCACCGGGCTGGTCGCCTGGCCGGACACGCCGCACATCGCCGCCGGCCCGGACGGAAGCAAGGACTTCACGCCGGTGATCGAGGCCGCCCTGGCCGCCGACGGCTTCGCCGAGGACGCCGAGGAGAAGACCATCCTCGTCGGCTTCGCTCGCAACGCCGTCCTCGGCGTGGCCGACAAGGTCATCGAGGCCGTCAAGGGCGGCGCCATCCGCCACTTCTTCCTCATCGGCGGCTGCGACGGCGCCAAGCCCGGGCGCAACTACTACACCGAGCTGGCCGAGGCCGTGCCCGACGACTGCGTCATCCTCACGCTCGCCTGCGGGAAGTTCCGCTTCAACAAGCTGCCCTTCGGCGACATCGGCGGCATCCCACGCCTGCTGGACGTCGGGCAGTGCAACGATGCCTACTCCGCCATCCAGATCGCCCTGGCCCTGGCCGACGCGTTCGACTGCGAGGTCAACGACCTGCCGCTGACGCTCGTGCTCAGTTGGTACGAGCAAAAGGCCGTCTGCATCCTCCTGACGCTGCTGCACCTGGGCATCCGCGACATGCGGCTGGGCCCGACCCTGCCGGCCTTCATCACCCCGCGGGTGCTGGACGTGCTGGTCAAGAACTTCAACATCCAGCCGATCTCCACGCCGCAGGAGGACCTGGACGCCGTGCTGGCCTGAGACACCGCAAGCACCGGAGCACCGGCACCAACCAAGCAGGGACCAAGGACCAGAGAAGCAAGTCCCAAACGAGCAAGCGCGGCCGAGCGCGTTTGGGCATTTGCCGCCGGGTCCCTGGTCCCTGTTTGATATCTGCCGCCCGGTCCCTGGTCCTTGCGGCCCACGGGGGAGCTTGCCCGCCCGTGGCCGATCTGCTATCGTTCCCGGTTTCTCGAAGCGACCGATCCCCTGCCACAGGAGCCTTGCCGTGAGAGAGGAACTGGCGTACGCGTTGATCACACCCTACAGCCTGTACAAGAGCCGCACCGGCGGGATCATCGCCCGGCTGCTGGCGTCGGCGGAGCTGAGCTTCGTCGGGGCACGCATGTTCGTGTTCTCCGACGAGTTCCTGGACAAGTACAAGGAGATCGTCTGCCCGCCCGACTGCGACCCGGCCATCCGGCAGGCGTGGCTGGACTACATCGACGCCAACCTCCGCGCCAGCAATCCCTGGGGCTACCTCCCCCGCTGCATGCTGCTGCTGTTCCGCGGCGAGCGGGCGGTGCGGACCCTCAAGGAGAACGTCATCGGGCCGTTCACCGACCAGCCCGTCGGCGACACCATCCGAGGGACCTACGGCGACTTCATCCGCCACCCCGACGGGACGATCCACTACTTCGAGCCGGCCGTGCTCACCTGCCCGGACCCCGACCTCAACGACCGCCACCTGGCGCTCTTCGCCGAGTATGCCCACAGCGACGGCGGGGTCCTCACCTGCCGCACCGAGTACGCCAAGGACCCCGAGGTCTCCCTGGTCATGCTCAAGCCGGACAACTTCTACCGTCGCAGCCGCCGCCCGGGCAACATCATCGACACTTTCAGCCTCACCGGCCTGCGGATCGTCGGCGTCAAGCTCTTCCACATGACCGTCGCCCAGGGCGAGGAATTCTACGGCCCGCTGAAGGACGTCTTCGTCTCCAAGCTGAAGTTCCTGGTCACCCGGGAGGTCACCGAGCGGCTGCGGGACGCGTTCGACTTCGAGTTCACCGAGGACGACGCCGAGGTCCTCGCCGCACACCTCGCCCGCCGGAACGCCATCACCGAGTTCAACAAGATCGTCGAGTACATGACCGGCATCAACCCCAAGGACGTGACCGACCCGGCCGAGAAGGCCACCGCCAGCCGGACCAAGTGCCTGGCGATGCTGTACGAGGGACCCGACGCGATCAGCAAGATCCGCACGGTCCTGGGCTCGACGGACCCGGCCAAGGCCGAGCCGGGCACGGTCCGCAGCGACTTCGGGCGCGACCTGATGCGCAACGGCGCCCACGCCTCGGACTCCCCCGAGAGCGCCCTCCGCGAACGGCAGATCGTGGGGCTCAACGAGAACGAGCCGACCCCCTGCGACGTCGCGCGGCTGATCCGCGACTACCTGGCAGGGGCGTGATGAGCAAGCCGCCGGACATCCGCGTATTCACCACCGGACCCACGCAGACGAACACGTACGTCCTCCGCGACGGCGACGACGCATGGGTTATCGACCCGGGCTATGGGCCCGACGCCGTGCTGGAGTTCCTCGACAGCGAGGACGTCCGGCCGTCGCGCGTGGTCCTCACGCACGGGCACTGCGACCATCTCGCCGGCGTCGAGGCCGTCCGCGCCGCCCGCCAGGCCGCCACCGTCTGCTGCCCCGAGGCCGACGCGGACATGCTCCTCGACGCGGCGGCGAATCTCTCGAGCATGTTCGGCCTGCCCGTCACCGTGGCCGAGCCGTTCCAGCGGTTCGCGCCGGGGCAGACGCTTACGCTGGGCGAGACCGCCTGGCAGGTGCTGGACACCTCCGGGCACACCCCGGGCGGGGTGAGCCTGTACTGCCCCGATGAGGCGGTGGCCTTCACCGGCGACGCCCTGTTCGCCGGCGGCATCGGCCGGACAGACTTCCCCGGCGGAGACCAGGACCGCCTGCTTCGCACGATCCGCGAAAACCTGCTGACCTTGCCCGACGAGACGCGGATCCTGCCCGGCCACGGCCCGGCGAGCACGATCGGGCGCGAACGCCAGGGCAACCCCTTCCTGCGCTGATCCGCCGGGCAGGCCGATGCGACTGCGTTGTGGGTCAGGCGGGTTTTGACATGCCGTTGCCGGCGTATCTACAATAGGTTCCATGAACGGACCCCTTGGATTCGCGTGTCGGGTTGCCTCCGTCGTCGTGGCGGCGCTGGTGTGTTCGCCGGCCGCCGGTCAGGCCACCCGCCCCGCCGATGGCGAGACCTCCGTCCCGATCTCCCTGCCCTCGCCGGAGCTGCGCGACATCAAGCCGGTCGCCCAGCGCATCCGGCTGACCGACGAGGAGAAGGTGGTGCTCTCGTCGATCAAGGACCGCACGGGCGAGTTCGACGAGACGCCGCTGTACGTCATGCTCGCCGTGGCGGCCCGGGCGCCCAAGCTCGATGCCATCGAGTGGGACCAGCTCGACCGCCCGGCCTACGTCAACCTGCTGACCGACCCCAACCGTTACCGGGCCACCCCTCTGCGCACCAAGGTGCAGGTGTACTACGTCACCAAGCTCCAGCCGGGCGCGGGGCTGAACTTCTCGCAGTTCTGGCCCAAGGACCGCCCCGTCTGGATGATGGACTGCGTGCCCGCCGACACGCCGATGCAGAAGGAAAAGCCCCTTCGCGTCTTCTCCATCCAGGACCCCACGTCGCTGATCGGCGAGCCGGCGCGGGTCGGCGAGCACCAGCGGCGAGAGTACCCCCGGGGGCCGACCGTCCGCGTCGCCGGGCTGTTCTACAAGCTCTACCGAACGCGTGAAGAGGGCTCGGGCAAGCTGCGGGACTACCCACAACTCGTCGCCTGGCAACTCGCGCAGACCATCCAGTCCGTGCCCCTCGGAGGCTTTGACTTCGGGCAACTGGCCCACATGGCCCCCCTCGCCGTCATCGTTATCGGCCTCGGGGCGCTGTTCTACTTCACCCGCAAACGCCTCGCCCGGCTCCGCGAGCAGGACCGCCGCGACCGGCCGAGGCCACGCCCCGACCGCGCCGCGCGCGACCGCCGCAGCGGCGCCGCTCGCCAGCGCAAACCCCGCGACGGCGAGGACGAGGAGGAAGACGACGAGGAGATCGACGGCCCCGTGGACCCGGACCTGACGGCCGCGGTCAGGCAGTTCCGCCGCGAGCGAGGGCTCGACGATGAAGACGATTCGCGTTGACCTCGGCGAGCGGAGCTACGACGTCCGCGTCGGCGCCGGTTGCCTCGACGATCTCGGCCGGGCCGTCGCCGACGCCGGCGAGTTCTCCTCGGCCGTCCTCGTTTCCGAGACGAACGTCGCGCCGCTTTACGCCGACCGGGCGGCGGCCTCGCTGGAGGCGGCGGGGCTGGGCGCCGGGCGGATCGTCTTTCCCGCCGGCGAGGCCAACAAGACCCTCGCCACCGTCTCGACCTGCCTGGACGAACTGTTCGCGCGGACCCCGCCGGTCGACCGCAAGAGCCTGATCGTCACCCTCGGCGGAGGAGTCGCCGGGGACCTCGGCGGTCTCGTCGCGGCCGTCGCCCTGCGCGGCATCCCTTTCTTCCAGTGCCCCACCAGCCTGCTGGCCGACGTGGACGCGTCCGTCGGCGGCAAGACGGGCGTGGATCACCCGGCCGGGAAGAACCTCATCGGTGCGTTCCACCAGCCGGCGGGTGTGCTGATCGACGTGGAGACACTGCGAACGCTGCCGCGGCGGGAACTCGTCGGCGGCCTGGCCGAGTGCGTCAAGCATGCCGTCATCCGCGACCCCGCCCTGCTGGAGTACATCGAGGACCGCGCCGAGGCCCTGCTGGCCTGCGACGCCGACGCCCTGGCCGAGCTGGTCGCCCGCAACGTGGCGATCAAGGCCGAGGTCGTCGCCGCCGACGAGCGGGAGGCCGGCGAGCGGGCGCACCTGAACTTCGGGCACACGATCGGGCACGCCATCGAGGCCCACGGCGGCTACGGGACGGTCTCCCACGGCGAGGCGGTGTCGCTGGGCATGGTGGCCGCCTGCCGCATCGCCGTCGCCCGCGGGCTGATCGAGCCCGACGCCGCCGACCGGGTGACCGAGCTGCTCGCCCGGCTGGGCCTGCCCGTCCGCACCGGCGGCCTGGACGCCGGGCGCATCTGGCAGATCATGCAGCACGACAAGAAGGCCCTCGACGGGCAGGTCCGCATGATCCTCCCGACCTGCCTCGGCGCCGTCGCCGTCTTCAGCGACATCACCCCCCCCACCGTCACCGCGGCGGTGGAGGCCCTACAGGCCTAGCACCGGCGACGCCACGCCGCGGTTTCGTTCTCCTGCACCGTCACGCCGCGGACCGCTTGCTCCCGCGCCCTTCAGTTCCGCCGTCGGCGTCGCTATAATCCCGCGACGGACCATGACCGACCAGAGCGCAGGACAATCCGGGCCGGAGCTTGGCGTGAGCATCGCGGGGGTGGAGTTGAGCAACCCGCTGATGACGGCCAGCGGGACGTGCGGGTACGCCGACGAGTACGCCGATTTCGTCGATCTCCGGCGGCTGGGGGCGTTCGTGACCAAGTCCATCACCGTCCACCCGCGGGCGGGGAACGAGTACCCGCGGATCGTCGAGACCCGTGCGGGGATGCTCAACGCCATCGGCCTGGCCAACGTGGGGCTGGAGGCCTTCCTGCGCGACAAGGTGCCCCTGCTGGAGGCCCTGGGCCTCCCGGTGTTCGTCAACGTCGCCGGCACGACGGTGGAGGACTACGTCGCCGTGGCCGAGGCCCTCGAGGGCGTCTCCGTCGTCCGCGGGGTGGAGCTGAACATCTCCTGCCCCAACGTCAAAGCCGGGGGGATCCAGTTCGGCGTGGACCCCGTCGAGGCCCGCAAGGTCACCGAGGCCCTGGGCGCGGTCTGCCGGAAGAACATCCTGATCGTCAAGCTCTCGCCGAACGTCTCGGACATCGCCGCCCTGGCGGCCGCGGCCGTGGAGGGCGGCGCCGACGCGCTGAGCCTGATCAACACCTTCACCGCGATGGCGGTCGACGTCGAGCGTCGCCGGCCGGTGCTGGCCAACGGCACGGGCGGGCTGAGCGGCCCGGCGGTTCGGCCGGTCGCGGTGGCGATGGTCCGGCGGGTCTACACGGAGGTGGCGGCCCCCGCCGGCGTGCCGATCATCGGCATGGGGGGCATCCAGCACGCCGCCGACGCGCTGGAGTTCATCCTGGCCGGGGCGACCGGCCTGGCGGTGGGCACGGCGCTGTTCGTGGACCCGGCGTGCCTCGTGCGAATCCGCGACGGGCTCGCCGATTACCTGACCCGTCACGGCATCGCCCGGCTGGAAGACCTCGTCGGGCAACTCGAGGACGCGCCGTAGCCCCGGCCGGGCCCCGGCCGCACGGCGTCTCCGCCCGGCGCCTTGTGAAAAACGTGCGAATTCGCCCGGTGACCGTCCAAATGGTTTCCCTCCGCAGCGCGCGGGGCTATAATCGCGAAAGCCCGTCGTGTCGTATCAACAGTCCACGCCCCCGTTCCCCCGTGCAAGGGAAGGAGAGATGAGAGTCTTCATGTTGGGTTGGGAGTTCCCCCCGCACATCAGCGGGGGGCTCGGGACGGCATGCTACGGCATGACCAAGGCGCTGGATGAGATCGGCGTGGACGTCTGCTTCGTCCTGCCGACCGCCGTGCCGGTCGATGCCGACAGCCACGTGCAGCTGCGCAGCCCGACGGACCTCGGCCCGTCCTTTGTGCGCGGGGGCGGGCAGGCCTCGCCGGCCCGGACCCAGCGACGGGACTTCGAACACGTCGAGCTTCACCGTGTGGATGCCGCCCTCCAACCGTACGCCGCGCCGGAGAGCTTCGAACAGGCCGTCCGCACCGCCCGGCAGGAGGAGGTGGTGGTGCAGGAGGGGCTCGACGGCCTCGGCGGCGCCCAACCCACCAACTCCTCGGCCGCCGACGACACCCCCGCCGAGGCCGCCCCCCCGCCGGGCCCGCCGAAGGGCACGTTCGTCGCCGGCGGCGGCGCCCACTACGCCGGGGACCTGATGTCCCAGATCCAGCGGTACGCCCGCCTGGCCCTCGAGGTCGCCGAACAGGAGACCTTCGACGTGGTCCACGCCCACGACTGGATGACCTACCCGGCGGGGCTGGCGGTCGCGGCCGCCACGCGGAAGCCGTTGGTGGTCCACGTTCACAGCACCGAGTTCGACCGCAGCGGCGAGAACGTCAATCAGCAGGTGTACGACATCGAGCGGATGGGGATGCACGGCGCGACGCGCGTGGTGTGCGTCAGCGTGCTGACGCGGAACATCGTGACCTCGCGGTACGGCGTGGACGCCGGCAAGTGCGAAGTGGTCTACAACGCCGTCGAGCTGCCGGAAACCGACCTCGGTGACATGCCGCCGATCCGCCAGAACGAGAAGATCGTGCTGTTCCTCGGGCGGGTGACGATGCAGAAGGGCCCGGAGTATTTCCTCCGCGCGGCGAAGAAGGTCGTGGAGAAGTTCGGCAACGTCCGTTTCGTGATGGCCGGCAGCGGCGACATGATCACGCAGTGCATCCGGGAGGCGGCGGACCTGAAGCTCGGCCGGTACGTGACGTTCACGGGCTTCCTCCGGGGCAACGACGTGGCGCGGATCTTCAGCATGGCGGACCTGTACGTGATGCCCAGCGTCTCCGAGCCGTTCGGGATCGCCCCGCTGGAGGCCCTCAGCCACAACGTGCCCGTGATCATCTCCAAGCAGTCGGGCGTTTCGGAGGTGCTCACCCACGTGCTGAAGGTGGACTTCTGGGACGTCGACGAGATGGCCAACAAGATCCTCGCCGTCCTGCGCCACGCCCCGCTTCAGCGGACGCTTCGCCAGCACGGCCACATCGAGCTGCGGAAGCTGTCATGGAAGGACAGCGCCCTGAAGCTCGAGCGCATCTATCGCACGCTGGCGGCCGGGACCGCCGGCGACGCGGGCTGAGGCCCCGCGGTGAGAGGACATTCGGACGGGACCCAGGTACCTCAGTTCCAGGGATCGGAATCGCCATGGCTTCGGTAGTGTTTTACTTCCAGGTTCACCAGCCGTTCCGCCTGCGTCGGTACAGCATCTTCGACAGCGACCCGCTCTACTTCGACGACGCGCACAACGAGCAGATATGCCACAAGGTCGCCGAGAAGTGCTACCGACCCGCCAACGCCGTCATCGCCGAGTTGATCGACCGCCACGAGGGCAACTTCCGCGTCAGCTACGCCTTGACCGGCACGGTGCTGGAGCAGTTCCGCCGCTGGGCGCCCGACGTGCTGGACAGCTTCGTCGCCCTGGCGCGCACCGGCTGCGTCGAATTCATCGCCGAGACCCATTACCACAGCCTCGCCTTCCTCTACAGCCGCGACGAGTTCACCCGCCAGACCGAGGCCCACGTGCAGTTGATGGGGGAGCTGTTCGGGCACCGGCCCCGGGTCTTCCGCAACACCGAGTTGACGTACAACAACGACGTCGCCAAGGTCGTCGAGGACATGGGCTTTGACGCCATCCTCACCGAGGGGGCCGATCACATCCTCGGCTACCGAAGCCCGAACTTCATCTACAACCCGCCCAACTGCGGGAAGCTGCGCATGCTGATGAAGAACTACCGCCTCTCTGACGACATCGCCTTCCGCTTCGGGAACCGCGGGTGGGAGGAGTGGCCCCTGCCCGCCGAGAGATTCGCGCAGTGGGTCGACCAGATCAACGGCAACGGGTACGTCTGCAACCTGTTCATGGACTACGAGACGTTCGGCGAACACCAGTGGGCGGACACGGGGATCTTCGAGTTCCTCCGCGCCCTGCCGGCCAAGGTCCTCGAGACCGGCAAGAACGACTTCCTGACCGTCTCGCAGGCCGTGGACCGCTACCCGTCGGTCGCCGAGGTGGACGTGCCCCACATGATCTCCTGGGCCGACACCGAGCGGGACATCTCGGCCTGGCTGGGCAACAGCATGCAGGCCAATGCCCTTCACGACGTCTACGCCCTCGCCGACCAGGTCCTGGCCACCGGGGACACTGACCTGATCCACGACTGGCGGCGGCTCCAGACCTCCGACCATTTCTACTACATGTGCACCAAGTGGTTCGCCGACGGCGACGTGCACAAGTACTTCAACCCCTACGAATCCCCCTACGACGCCTACATCAACTACATGAACATCCTCGACAACGTTCGCGGGCGCATCGCCGCGGCGTGCGCCGGCGCGTAGGCTCCGCCAGGTGCCGGGCCGGCAGGACAGCGACGGTCGCGGGCAGACACTGAAGGACGCACCGGCCGGCGTATCTGGCCAGATCCCTGCCCGGGGACTCGTCGCCGGCCTCGCGGCCGGTCTCAGTAGGTGCCGATCTCCCGCCCCCGCTCGACGAAGTGGCGATATGTTTCGTAGTCCACGCGGCTGGAAACGCTGTGGTCGGTGTGCAGCACGAAGCCGCCGCCTGCCATGGCGGCGGGGACCTTGGCCTTCAGCTCGCCTTCGACGCGGTCGAGGTCGTTGGACTCCAACTCGCGGATGTCCAGCCCGCCCATCAGCGCGATGCGGTCGCCGTAGTCCCGCTTGAGCTTCAGCAGGTCCATGCCGGCCTTGACCTCGATGGCCTGGAGGCAGTCCATGCCCGCCTCGATCAGCCCGGGAACGAGTGGCTCGACGTAGCCGCAGGAGTGCAGCACGACCGGCAGGCCGCGGTCTCGGGCGAAGGCGAACGTCTTGCAGTGCGCCGGCCAGACGATCTCCTTGTACATCTGCGGGGACATGAACGGGCGGAGCTTGAAGCCCATGTCCTCGAAGAAGAACACGCCGTCGGGCTCGCCCTCGCGGTCGAACAGCTCGGTGAGGCAGTCGACGATCAGGTCGGCGAAGACGTCGCACATGTCCCGCACCCAGTCGGGGTCCAGGGCCATGCCCATGAGCATGTATTCGTGCCCGCAGACCGGGTGGATGCACTCGAAGACGTTCACGCCCCCCCAGACGAAGAACAGCTCGCGTTCGGCGGCGTCGGCCCGGGCATTGCGGTAGCCCTCGAAGGGGATCCGCCGGGGGACGTTGTCGGGGTCGACCAGGTGCGGGCGGCAGTGCTCCTGCCAGCCCGCGCGGTCCTTGACGAGGAAGTCCACATGCTCCGGCGTGCCGTTCTGGTTCTTCCACCACCGCAGCAGCGCCCCGTTGCCGTTGCGGACGAGCTTGGTCTCGTCGGTCTCCTCGACCACCTCGTCGCCGGCATCGAGGTCGGAGACCATCTTCAGCCAGCCCGCCAGGCGCAGGTCCAGGCCGAAGTGGTCGTGCAGCGACTCGTCCTCGCCGACGTGGCCCTTTGCGGCCCAGGCCCGCCGGGTGTCGGCCCAGAAGCTCTCGTGCACGGCGATCCGGTCCACCGGCTCGCGCCGGAGGCACCGGGCCATCCTCTCGCGACTGGTCAGTTCGCTCACGATACTCCCTTCCGCAAACCTCAACAGGGACCCGTTTCCGCCGGCTCTGGGGCGGAAACGGATCCCTGCTGGTTCGGTTCGCGCCGGCGCCCGTCACCGGCCACCGGCTGTTGAAGACGGGCGGCTGCCTACATGCCCAGCGCCTCGCGGAGGGCCTTCTTGCGGTGGGTCTTCTCCCACGTGAAGGCCTTGCCCTTGCGCCCGAAGTGCCCGTCGTGGGCGGTGTCCTGGTAGACCGGGCGGCGGAGCTGGAGGTCGTCGATGATCTCCTTGGGCTTCAGCGGGAAGACCTCGCGGATTGCGCCGGCCAGGCGGTCCTCGTCGACCTTCTGCGTGCCCTCGCAGTTGACGTGCACGCTGATCGGCTCAGCGACGCCGATGGCGTAGGACAACTGCACCTCGCAGATCTTCGCCAGCCTGGCCGCCACGACGTTCTTGGCGATGTGCCGGGCCATGTAGCTGGCCGAGCGGTCGACCTTCGACGGGTCCTTGCCGCTGAAGGCGCCGCCGCCGTGGGCGCCGCGCCCGCCGTAGGTGTCCACGATGATCTTTCGCCCGGTGACGCCGCTGTCGCCGTGCGGGCCGCCGATGACGAACCGGCCCGTCGGGTTGATGTGGTACTGGATCTTGCTGCCCCACATCTCCGGGCAGGCGTCCTCGATCACCGGCTTGACGACCTCGTCCACCAGCACCTTCCGCGCCTTCTTGGACATGTTGCCCGAGCGCCCCAGGGCCTCCTCGGTGTGCTGCGTGCTCAGCACGACCGCGTCCAGGGCCACCGGTTTGTCGTCCTCGTAGGCGACGGTCACCTGGCTCTTGCCGTCCGGACGCAGCCACGGGATCTGGCCGCTCTCGCGGGCCTCGCTGAGGCGGATGGTCAGGCGGTGGGCCAGGTAGATCGGCAGGGGCATGTAGGCCTTGGTCTCGTCGCAGGCGAAGCCGAACATCAGCCCCTGGTCGCCGGCGCCCTGCTCCTTGCTCTCCCCCTCGCCCTCGGTGACGCCCTGGGAGATGTCGGCCGACTGGCTGTGAAGCGTCTTGACGACCGCGCAGGAACGGTAGTCGAACCCGGTGCTCGGATCGTCGTAGCCGATGGACCGGATGGCCTCGCGGACGGTGTCCTCGACGTTCAGCAAGGCGACCTCGGCCTCGTGGTTGTGCACGGTGACCTCGCCGGCCAGGACAACCAGCCCCGTCGTCACGAGCGTCTCGCACGCGACGCGAGCCTGCGGGTCGTGCTTCAGCAGGCTGTCCAGCACCGCGTCGGAAATCTGGTCGGCGACCTTGTCGGGGTGTCCCTTGGTCACCGACTCGCTGGTGAAGAAGTGACGGGCGCTCTTGCTCTTTGATGTCATGCTGATCCTCTGTCCTTTCCGCTGAAGAATCGGCCCGGCCACCTCCGGCCCGACCATGAGAGCGACATACTGTAGCGACCTTGGCAGATAAATGCAAGTGAGTCCGAGACCTCCCGCGCCCCCCCGCCTGCCGTCCATCGCTGCAGCGGCAGCCCCCAACGCGAGACGGTCGCTCAGAACTGACGGAACGGGCGGCGGGCACGGCGCTCGGTCCGCGGGCTCCAGCACGTCGGGGTCTCGGCGGGGAACCGGCGGCCCATCGCGTCACGCCCGAACAGGCGAAGAGCCAGCCCGATGGGCGTCACCAACAGATAGTACACCCCCGCCAGCAGCAGGACCGAGACCACCGCGCCGATCGGCCAGACGACCACACCGGCCGCGATGTACGTCCACCGCAGCGCCGGGCGCCACAGCAGGCCGGCGAAGGGCACCGCCACCGCGACGGCCGAGAGCCCACCCCACACCACCGGCCCGCCGCCGCTGCGCCAGACCCCCGCGGCAGCCAGCGCAAACACGGCGAGCCAGGCGCCGCCGAAGACCGCCAGTTGGCGTCGCGTCGGGTTGGTGTCGATCGTCACAAGCGGCATCGTGTCTCCATCGGGCTGCTAGTCCGGGTCGAACCTCGCGAGGTGCTCGCCCGGGCGATTGAGCGTCTCGGGCGGCTGGTCGGCCTTGAGCAGCACGCACCGGCCGATGACGAGGGCGTCCATGTCTGTGGCGCGGAAGCAGGCCAGCGCGTCGGCGGGCGTGCAGACGATCGGCTCGCCGCGGACGTTGAAGCTGGTGTTCACCAGCGCCGGGCAACCCGTGGCCGCCTCGAAAGCCCGCAGCAGCCCGGCGAAGCGCCCCGGTCCCGTGACGGTCTGCACCCGCGCCGTACCGTCCACGTGCGTGACGGCCGGGATCGGCGAGCGGACGGCGTCGAGCTTCGCCGGCCCCTCGCCCTTGCGAGCGTCGGAATCGGCCAGGCCGGCCCCGCGAACGGGCGCGATCAGCAGCATGTAGGGGCTGTCCGCGCCGCGCGGCATGTCGAACAGTTCCCCGGCCCGCTCGGCCGTCACGGCGGGGGCGAACGGGCGGAAGGACTCGCGGAACTTGATCCTGCGATTGAGCAGGTCGCGCACCTCCGGTCGGCGGGGGTCGGCGAGGATGCTGCGGGCACCCAGCGCCCGCGGCCCGAATTCCATGCGCCCCTGGACCCAGCCGACGATCTTCCCGTCCGCCAGCAGATCGGCGGTGCGGCGGCAGAGTTCGGAGTCGTCCGCGCAGGTCTCGTAGACGGCCCCCGCGGCGTCGAGAACCCCCCGGGCGTCATCATCGCCGAACGCCGGCCCCAGCAGCGAGCCGGCCTGGCCGTCCGGGCTCGCGGGCGTGCGGGGGCTCTCCAGCATCTCGTGCCACAAAAGCAGCGCCGCCCCGACCGCCCCGCCGGCGTCTCCGGCGGCCGGCTGTATCCACACCCGCTCGAACGGCCCCTCCCGAAGGAGCCGGGCATTGGCGACGCAGTTCAGCGCCACCCCGCCGCCCAGGCAGAGGTTCGGCAGGTTCGTCTGGGCATGAACGTGGCGGGCCATCCGCAGCATCGCCTCCTCGGTGACGCGCTGGATCGACGCGGCGAGGTCCATCTCGCGCCGCGTGACGGGGCTGTCCGGGCGGCGCGGCGGGCCGCCGAACAGTCGCGCGAACCGCCGGTTGGTCATCGCCAGGCCGTGGCAGTAGCTGAAGTACCGCAGGTTCAGCCGCAGCGAGCCGTCCGGCTTCAGGTCCACCAGCTCGCCAAGAATCAGGTCGGCGTACGCCGGCTCGCCGTAGGGTGCCAGGCCCATCAGCTTGTACTCCCCGCTGTTGACCCGGAACCCGCAGAACGCCGTGAAGGCCGAGTACAGCAACCCCAGCGAGTGCGGGAACCGCAGCTCGCCGGTCAACTCGATGCCGCGCCCCCTCCCGGAGCCGTAGGAGGCCGTCGCCCACTCGCCGACACCGTCGACGGTAAGGATCGCGGCCTCCTCGAACGGGGACGGGTAGAACGCCGCGGCCGCGTGGGAGAGGTGGTGCTCGACGAACGCGACGCGTCTGCGGAACCGCCCGCCGAGCCCGCGAGCGATCTCGCGGGGTACGTGCAGCTTTCGGTGGAGCCACTGCGGCATGGCCCGCAGGAAGGAGCGGAAGCCCAGGGGTGCGAAGGCGAGGTAGGTCTCCAGCAGCCGCTCGAACTTGAGCATCGGCTTGTCGTAGAAGGCGACGTAGTCCAGGTCCGCGGCGTCGAGCCCGGCCTCGGCCAGGCAGGCCCCGGCGGCGTCGGCGGGGAAGGCGGGATCGTGCTTGATCCGCGAGAACCGCTCCTGCTGCGCAGCGCCCACCACGCGCCCGTCGACGACCAGAGCCGCCGCCGCGTCATGATAGAACGCCGAGATGCCCAGAATCGACGTCATGCCCGCTGGCGTATCTTACTTGAACGACCGGCCGCGGCAATTGACCGATTCCCGCTCGGGCAGCTATACTCAAGACTTCGCAGCGGGGCTGCGTCGGTTGTGCAAGGAGGATGATGGTCCCTTTTCGCATGCGTGCCATCCTGGCCGGGACGCTCCTGTGTCTGTTGGCCCCTCCCGCTGCACGCGCCCAGCGGACGCTGTCGGCCGATGTCTACCTCGACAAGGCCCGGGGCATGTGGATGGGCCAACTACTGGGCAACACGATCGGTAGGCCGTACGAGGGCCACGTCACCCGCGGCGGCCTTTCCGACCAACTCGACTGGGGCGCCCTGCTGGCGGCCGAGACCTGGACCGCCGACGACGACACGAGCCTGGAGTACCTCTACCTGGAGATGCTCAGCCACGACGTCTGCCCCGATGGCGAGGCGATCCGCGACGCGTGGGAGGCCAAC
This sequence comes from uncultured Planctomycetaceae bacterium, assembly GCA_964385465.1. GTDB lineage: Bacteria > Planctomycetota > Phycisphaerae > SM23-33 > SM23-33 > CAYLPJ01. Next base: position 33,607 of record CAYLPJ010000002.1, read on the forward strand.
ACGAACCTCGGGCGCATCTGGATCGCCAACCGCCAGGCGCGGCTGCTGATGGAGCCGCCGCCGACCGGCAAGAGCCTGCTGCCGCCGGAGACCGGGCGGATCAGTCACAACATGCACTGGGGAGCCATCGACGCCCAGATCGCCACGGAGAGCCTCGGAGCGCTGCTGCCGGGTATGCGCCAGCGTGCGGCCGACCTTTGCCAGCCGTTCGCCACGGTGACCAATGACGGATACGCCGTCTTCGCCGCGCAGTTCTACGCGGCGATGGTCTCCGCGGCGGCGTTCGAGACGGACGTCGAGCGCGTGGTCGAGCAGGGCCTTGCGGTCGTGCCGGCCACCGCCCGCAGCGGGCGGGTGGTTCGGGCGGTGCGGGACCGCTACCTCCAGGACAAGGCCGCCGGGCTCCTGGGCGACCCGAACGCCTGGCGTGCGGCCCAGGAGATGCTGTACGACGACTACGGCTACGTGCACACCAGCCATTACCGCTACCGTGGCTGGACGGAGTCCACCGTGAACCTTGGCATGACCGCCTTGGCACTGCTGTACGGCGGGGGGGACTTCAAGCGGACCGTCGAGATCGCCGTCCAGGGCGGCTGGGACGCCGACTGCAACCCGGCGACCGCCGGGGGGGTGATCGGCATGATGCGGGGCTACGCGGGCGCCGACGGCAACAGCGGCATCCTCGCCGAACTGCCCGCCGTCCCGGCCGACACGTATCGCGTCACCGAACTGAGGGAGATCGGCACGACCACGTCGGTCTCCGGCGTGGCCGCACGCTTCGCCGCCGCGGCCGAGGCCCAGTTGCTCGCCGCCGGGGGCGCGATCGACGGCAACGGCGCCGGGCGCGTCTACGTCCTGCCGGACGAGGCGCTGCGCCCGCCGGCGGAGCAGCCGGATCCCGGCTCGGCCGCCGGGCTGGTCGGGCGCGTACGGGCCGCCGGGGGCGAGGTGACCGTCTCGGCCTCCATCGAAAGCCGAGACCCCACGCGAGACCGCTACGACCTCGACGGGATCGCCGACGGCATCGTCGACGTCCGCTACAACGGGCACATGCCTTACTGGACGATCAGCTCTTCCCGCCAGGATGACGAGGACTTCTACGCCCTGACGTTCCCCCGGCCGATGACGTTTGCCAGCGTTGTCTTCCACGAGGGCGACATCGTCTGGTCCGGGATCAACAGCAACCCGCGGCTGGAGGAGCCCCGGGGCGGCTGGTTCACGGACCTCACCGTCGAGATCCTCGACCTCGACGGGGTGTTTCGCCAAGTCGATGCCCTGTCGTTCGACGAGCCCCTGGATGCCAACACCTTCTACCAGCACATCGAACTGAGTTTCGAGCCGGCATGCGGAACGGCGGTCCGCATTCGAGGCACGGCCGGCGGGACGCGGACGTTCACGACCATCGTGGAGCTGGAGGCGTTCGGTGCGATGGGCACCCCCGGCGACGCCGACGAAGACGGTGACGTCGACGCCGACGACATGGCCGCGTTCCGCGCCGGCTTCGGCCGCGCCGGCGGCTGGGCCGACGGGGACTTCACCTTCGACGGGGTGGTCGACGCCGACGACTACGCCGCCGTCAAACGCCACTGGGGGACCGACTTCTCCGGCGGGTTCGTCCCCGAGCCGGGCGCCGCCGGCCTGTTGGCGCTGCTGGCGGGGGCCGGGCTGGCCGGACGCCTCAGGTGCCCTCGGGGCCGTAAAGCCGCCGCTCGATCAGGTCGCACAGGCAATGCTCGATCGCCAGGTGGGACTCCTGGATGAGCGGCGTGCAGTCGCCCGGCACGCAGACGGCCACGTCCGCCACCTTCGCCAGGGGGCCCTCCGCGCCCATCAGGGCGATCACGCTCAGCCCGGCCTCACGGGCCGTCTCGGCCGCGAGGACCACGTTCTTCGAGCCCCCGCTGGTGCTGATCGCCAGCAGCGCGTCGCCCCGGCGACCCAGGGCCGCCACCTGGCGCGCGAACGCGCCCTCGAAGCCGAAGTCGTTGGCGTACGCCGTCAGGTACGACCCCTCGCCGGTCAGCGACACCGCCGCCAGCCCGGGCCGACGATACGCCTGAGTCAACACGCTGAGAAACTCCCCGGCCAGGTGCTGGCAGTCGGCCGCCGAGCCGCCGTTGCCGCACAGCAGCAGCTTGCCTTCCTCGCGAAAGGCCACCGCGATGCGCTCGGCCGCGGCGAGGATATCGGTCATGCACTCGTCCACCACGCGGCGCTTCAGCTCGGCGCTGGCGATAAGGTGTTCCCGCACGCGCTGGAGGGCCCAGTTATGCTCCTCGACGCTCATGCTAGCTCCATCCATCTGGCAGCCTGTTGAACAATACCCGTTGCGGTCTGCGATGGAGCAGGGAAGCCGTTAAGCAGAAGACCGCGGCGAGCATCTCGCCGATCTTCAAGCGTCTCGTGGCTGATCCCGGTCGGTTGTCTGCTCTCCTGCTGTCCTGCTCTGCTGCTCGCCTGCACTGCGGTCCGTTTCTCAACGCGGTGCTACGCCTTGACCACCTTGCCTTTCGTCCGGCGACAGCCGTCGGTGGCGTTGCGCGTGTCGATGACCAGCGGGGCGTGATCGACGATGAACTGCATGTCGTAGGCGTTGTGGTCGGTGCTGATCAGCACCGCGTCGTAGCCGGCCAGCGATTCGGGGGTGAGGTCCTTCGACCGCATCCGCAGGTCGTGCTCGCGCGTCGTCGGGGCCTTGGGAATGTGCGGGTCGTTGTAGGCGACCTTCGCGCCCTTGGCCTTGAGCAGGTCGATCAACTCCAGCGACGGGCTCTCCCGCATGTCGTCGACGTCCTTCTTATACGCCAGGCCCAGCACCAGCACCTTCGAGCCCTTCAACGCCTTGCCCCGGTCGTTCAACGCGTCCATGACCTTCGAGACGACGAACGAGGGCATGGACACGTTCACTTCCCCGGCCAGTTCGATGAACCGCGTGGTCATCCCATACTGTCGGGCCTTCCACGAGAGGTAGAACGGGTCGATCGGGATGCAGTGCCCGCCCAACCCCGGGCCCGGGTAGAACGCCGTGTAGCCGAACGGCTTCGTGCTCGCCGCGCCGATCACCTCCCAGACGTCGATGCCCATCTTGTCGAACAGCACCTTCAACTCGTTCACCAGCGCGATGTTCACCGCGCGGTACGTGTTCTCCAGGATCTTGCACGCCTCGGCGGCGGCGCAGCTGGAGACCGGCACGATCGTGTCGATCGCGATCCCGTAGCACGCCTTCGCCAGCTTCAGGCTCGACCGGTCGTGCCCGCCGACGACCTTCGGGATCGTCTTGGTCGTGTAGTTCGTCCGCCCGGGGTCCTCGCGCTCCGGCGAGAAGGCCAGGAAGAAGTCCGTGCCGACCTTCAGGCCGCTCTCGGCAAGGATCGGCAGCATGACCTCCCGCGTGGTGCCCGGGTACGTCGTGGACTCCAGGACGATCAACTGTCCCTTGCGAAGCCGCCCGGCGATCTCCCGCGCGGTGGACTCCACGTACGTCATGTCCGGCTCGCGCATCTTCGTCAGCGGCGTGGGCACGCAGATGAGGATGCAGTCCGGCTCGTCCAGGCGGTCGAAGTCCGTCGTCGGCTCGAACTGCCCGGCCGAGATGATGTTCGCCACCATCTCCGACGGGATGTGCTCGATGTAGCTCTTGCCGGCCTTGAGGGCGTCCACCTTGGCGGGGTCCACGTCGAAGCCGAGAACCCTCGCCCCGCCGCGCGTGAACTCCCGCACCAGGGGCAGCCCGACGTACCCCAGCCCGATCACGCCGATCAGGGCCTCCTTGCTCTCGATCTTCTTCAGCAGCGTATCGATCATGCTCATCGCGTTCCTTCTCTGGTGGCCCGCCCGGCTATGGCCGGACACTGTGCCCGCCATCCTACCGCACGCCCGGGGGGTCCGCCAGAGCCGGCTCGGCCGGGGGAGGCCCGGCGTGCGGTCGGGACAGGCGGGCCGGCGGGCCGAGGGAAAACCATGGTCGGCCGGGCGGCGGGGGCGTATAATGCGCGGCCGAATTGGCCGGCGGAAGCTCCTGGGAGTCGCAAATGACTGGCATTGCGGTAGTTGGCGCTGGACATTGGGGCAAGAACATCGTGCGGAACTTCGCGTCCCTTCCGGATGCGTCGCTGCTGTACGTCTGCGACCTTCAGGAGAAGGTGCGCGAGACGATGGGTTCGCTTTACCCGGACGCGAAGGTCGTCGAGACGGTGAACGCCGCGCTGGACGATGACGCCGTGGAGGCCGTCGCCATCGCGGTGGACGCCCCCAACCACTTCGAGGTCGCCAGGCAGTGCATCGAGGCCGGGCGGCATACGTACGTGGAGAAGCCGCTGACGCTCTCCGGCGCCGAGGCGGCCAAGCTGACCGACCTGGCGGCGGCCAAGGGCGTGCGCCTGATGGTCGGGCACCTGATGGAGTACCACCCGTCGGTGGAGTACATGAAGCAGACGATCGCCGACGGGACCGTGGGCGAGCCGCTCTACCTGTACCTCCAGCGGCTGAACCTGGGCATCGTCCGGCAGGTGGAGAACGCCTGGTGGTCGCTGGCGCCGCACGACGTGTCGATCGCGTGCTGGCTGTTCGAGGCCGAGCCGGTGAGCGTCTCGGCGACGGGGCACGCCTACCTCCAGAACGGCGTGGAGGACGTGGTCTTCGCGAACCTGAAGTTCGCCGACGGGCGGATGGCGCACATTCACGTCTCCTGGCTGGACCCGCACAAGATCCGCAAGGTCACGCTGGTCGGCTCGGAGAAGATGGTGGTCTTCGACGACATGCAGGCGGGCGAGAAGATCCGCATCTACGACAAGGGCGCCGACGTCCGCCGCACGGTGGGCTACGCCGAGGCGATCACGCTTCGCACGGGCGACATCCGGATCCCGAAGGTCCCCGCCGGCGAGCCGCTGAAGCTGGAGTGCCAGCATTTCCTGGACCGCGTGAAGGACGGCGAGACCCCGCGGAGCGACGGCGCCGACGGCATCCGCGTGGTGAAGGTCCTGGAGGCCGGCACGAAGAGCCTCGCCGCCGGCGGCGAGCCGGTGAGCCTCTAGCCCCCTGCCCAGCCCGCGAGGAGCCCGGCCCATGGCCGACAGCGACACCCCGTATTTCGCACACGAGAGCGCCTACGTCGACGAGCCGGTGGAGATCGGCGAGGGGACGAAGATCTGGCACTTCGCGCACGTGATGGCCGGGGCGAAGATCGGGCGACGGTGCATCTTCGGACAGAACACCATGGTCGCCGGAGACGTGGCCATCGGCGACAACGTGAAGGTGCAGAACAACGTGGCGATCTACACCGGCACGACAATCGAGGACGACGTGTTCCTCGGCCCCAGTTGCGTGCTGACCAACGTGACCAACCCGCGGTCGCAGGTGGTGAGGCACTCGCTGTACGAGCGGACGCTGATCCGCCGCGGCGCGACCGTCGGCGCCAACGCGACGATCGTCTGCGGGATCGAGATCGGGCGCTACGCGTTCGTCGCCGCCGGCGCGGTCGTCGCCCGCGACGTACCCGACTACGCCCTGGTGGTCGGCGTTCCCGCCCGCCGGGCCGGCTGGATGAGCCGCCACGGCCACCCGCTGGGGAACCCCGACGCCGACGGCGTGATGGTCTGCCCCGAGAGCGGCTACCGCTATCGCGAGACCGCCCCGGGCGTGATCCGCTGCCTCGACCTCGACGAAGACGCCCCCCTGCCGGAGGCGCTGTCGGTCGGCAGAGTCCCCTACGATGAGTTCAAGCAGCGCCGCGAGAAGGAGGCCTGACCCCGTCTCCGCGCTTCGCCGCGCTCGGTAAGGATGCCGCAGCCCGGTTTGCCGCACCAAGACCCGCAGCAAAGGAACGTAGCATGAAGGTCCCCCTGCTCGATCTGAAAGCACAGTACGCCACACTCCGCGACGAGATGATGCCCGCCGTCGAGGAGGTCATGGAGAGCCAGTACTTCATCAACGGCCCGGCCGTCAAGGAACTCGAAGCCGCCGTGGCGGCCTACAGCGACTGCCGCGCCGCCGTGGGTGTATCCAGCGGCACGGACGCCCTGATCGCGTCGCTGATGAGCCTGGGCATCGGCGAGAAGGCGCCCGCCTGCCGCACCGGGGACACCTGCGACGGCTGCGACGAGGTCATCACCACGCCGTTCACCTTCTTCGCCACCGCCGGCAGCATCTGGCGCGTCGGCGCCAAGCCGGTCTTCGTGGACATCGAGCCCGACACGTTCAACATCGACGCCGCCGCGGCCGCCCGCGCCGTCACCGAGCACACGCGCGCGATCATGCCGGTGCACCTGTTCGGTCAGTGTGCCGAGATGGCGCCGATCCTCGCCGCCGCCGAGACGCACCGCCTGGCGGTGATCGAGGACGCCGCCCAGGCGATCGGGGCGACGCACCACGGCAAAAAGGCCGGATCGATGGGCACGGTGGGCTGCTTGAGCTTCTTTCCCAGCAAGAACCTCGGCGGGCTGGGCGACGGGGGGATGTGCGTGACGCAGGACGAGGCCCTCGCCGACCGGCTCGCCCAGTGCCGCAACCACGGCTCGAAGCCCAAGTACTTCCACAGGTGGGTCGGCGGGAACTTCCGGCTGGACACGCTCCAGGCCGCCGGGCTGCTGGTCAAGCTCAAGCACCTCGACGCCTGGTCGGCGGCGCGGCGGAAGAACGCCCTCCGCTACGATGAGCTCTTCGCCGAGGTCGACGAGGTGGTCACGCCCGTCGTCCGCGAGGGCAACGTGAGCATCTACAACCAGTACGTCATCCGCGTGCCGCGCCGCGACGAGCTCCAGAAGCACCTTGGCGACAGCGGGATCGGCTCGGCCATCTACTACCCGCTGAGCCTTCACGAGCAGGAGTGCTTCGCCGGCCTGGGCTACAAGCACGGGGCCTTCCCCGTCAGCGAGCAGGCCGCCGCCGAGGTCCTCGCCCTGCCGGTCTACCCCGAGCTGACCGACGAGCAGATCGTCCACGTCGTCGAGACGGTCAAGGACTTCTTCGCCAACTGAGCTCCGGGCAGCTACCGCCCACGGACCTTCCTGTGCCCGGACTGTGGCAGGGCGACGCGGAAGCCGACGTAGATGTACCCCCCGTAGGCGGGGTTGTTGAACTCCCGGTCCGTGCAGCGCTGGCTGAGCCCGTAGTAGCCCCACGAGCCGCCGCGGATGCAGCGGTGGTTCGCCTTTGTGTCCGCGTGCGGGTCGGTCGCCGCCTCGGACACGTAGGGCACGAACCAGTCGCTGCACCACTCCGCGACGTTGCCGGCCAGATCCAGCACGCCGTCGCGGGCGGCGCCGGCGGGATAGCTGCCAACCGCGGCCGTGCCGCCGCACGGGGCGCTGCGAGGTTGCGGGTCGACGGTCAGCACCCCCGGCCCCGTGAAGTTGCCGTGCACGCCCGGCCGGGGCGGCTCGTCGCCCCAGGGCCATTTCCTTCCCTCCCCGCGCCCGGACGCGACGTACTCCCACTCGGCCTCGGTGGGCAGGCGGTAGCCGTCGGCACCGGCGTCGCGTGCCCAGGTCTTCTCGTCGTAGGCGGGGGTCAGTCCGGCCCGGCGGCTGAGATAGTTGCAGTATCCGGCCGCGTCGCGCCAGGAGACGTAGATCACCGGCTCGCGGTCGCGCCATGAGAAGCCATCGCGGAACTGGCGGTGTTCGGGCTTGAACCGCTCGAACTGCTCGTTGGTGACCTCGTGGCGGGCGATGGCGAAGGGGGAAATCGTCACCTTGTGCGGCGGGGCCTCGTCGGGCTCTCCGCCGGCGCGGCCCATGGTGAAGCTGCCTCCGGGGATCGCGACCATCTCGGGCACATCCGGCCGGGCCGGGGCGGGGGTCTCGAAGGGCAGCACGCGTACGAGCTCGATCGCGTCGATCAGCACCCGCCCGTGGTCGTCGTACAGCGGGTGGGCCTCGGCCTTGCTGCTGTGGTGCCTCCCGGCCTGCCAGACGCAGTCCAGGTGCGTGGTGGTCTCGTAGAGCGACCACAGGAAGGACGTCGTGGCAAACTCGCCCTCCCCGGTCGGCGGCAGGAAGGCCGGAATGTAGTGCGGGTAGCCCTTCTCCCGCCGCGGCGGGCCGTCGGCCAGCAGCGTCAGCCTCGCCTCCTCGGCCGAGGGGTTCGAGTAGACGATCCGCACGTTGTAGGTGGCCGTGGGCAACTCCGCGCCGGCGAGGTCCAGCGAGAAGCCGCTGCCCTCGGCCTCTTCGTTGCGGACGGCCGCCCGCCCGCCGGCCCGCACCGTCCCGGCCCCGCCCGTCAGCTTGCCGCTCTCGGCCTCGAACCGCCGCACCGGCCCGACGGCCGCGGCGTTGGCCCACGTGCGGTTGAGCAGGTGATAGCCGTAGGCGCTGTCGCGCTTGGTCGGCCGGTCGATGATGAGCTTCCGCCCGGCGACGGCGGCGAGCGTCTTCCCGTCGCGGCGGAGTGTCACCTGCGGCACGCCGGGGGCCAGGGGGACCTCCGCGTGGGCCACGCCCGCGGGCATGGAGAATGTCCTCTCCCTGCCGTCCAGCCGAACCGCCAGGTCGGCCGGGGCGGTCAGGAACGTGGTGAGGTAGACGAAATCGCCGACATCGTCGTGGATCTGATCGTACGGCCACTTCACGCGGGTGATGTTGATCCAGCGTTTCTCGACCGGGTGCCACGCCCGCGTGGTGCGGCGGCTCCGGGTGCGGTGGATGAAGAAGACCATGTCCTGCGGGATGCTCGGGCGGCGGCGGGCCTTGAACCACCGCGCGGCGTAGCTGGTGGCGTGCAGGTAGGACTCGTCGCGGTCGAAGTACTGCTTCTCCCAGCCTTCCTTCCACCGGTAGGCCATGAGATTGGAGTCTTCGTTGTAGTCGTTCCACGTGACGATCTCGACCCAGTCGGCGCCGTCGCGGATGAGGCCCTCCCACATGGCGAGGTAGCCGGCGAGGCCGCGGAAATCGCGGAGGTTCGGGCTGTTGTATGCCGGGGCCACGCCGGCCATGTACGTCTTGCCCAGGTGCTGCGTGACGTGCCGCCCCACGGCGTTGACCGCGATGATGTCATTGACCAGCCCGTCGCAGGCGAAGAAGAACCACCCGTCGACGTGGTCCTGCCCGGCCAGCAGGCGCAGCAGGTTCTGGAAGCTCCACGCCATCACGTGTCGGCGGTTGCTGACGAACGGCACGAAGTGCACGCGGTGGCCCTTCTCGGCCAGGAGCCTGCACCCGGCGGCGTACGTGGCCGGCCCGCCCGCCCAGGCGCTGAGCACCACCTTGCCGTCGTGGCGAAACTGGTTGGGATGGTTTGCGAACCGCTCGACCATGTCCAGCATGTTGCGGTCGAGCGGGTTGAGGTTGCCGTTGACATCCGCCGAGACGAACAGCTTGAAGTCCCCGCCGAGCTGCCGGGCTGCCTCGTAGATGTCCGCCGCCCCCTTGCCGTGGCCGATCAGCTTGATCTTGCCGCTTTCGGGGTCCGGGCGGCCCCAGTTGAGGCAGTTCAGCGCGAACCCGTCGATGCCGTGGCGGCCCGCCAGCTCGATCTCCTCCCTGGCGAACTCCACGCCGTTGCTCAGGCACGCCATGTAATGCGCAAAGACCATCGGCTCGTGCGGAACGGGCCTCCCGGGCGCCTCCGGCTCGGCTGCCGGGGCCCGCACGGGTGAGACAAACCACACCGCCAACGCTACAATCGCCGCTCGTTGTATTCTGCTCACCGCTCGCTCCGAGAAAGGGGCCCGCCATGACCGCCGCCATGCGACCGTACCGTCCCGACGAGGACTTCCTCCGCATCCGGGACCTGACCATTGAAACCTTCGCCGGCTTCGATCGGCCGGTCAACTGGATGTTCGAACGCTGGGAGTATTGCCGCCACTACGTCCTGCCGATGTTCGGCGGCCGGGCACGGCCGGAGGACCCCGTCGCCGGCGCGGCCGAGAAGGTCGCCTGGTGGGAAGACCGCGTGGGCGTGTGGGAAACGTCTGGCGGGCGTATCGCGGGCGTCGTCCACGCCGAGAATCCCCGGGCGGGGGAGGTCTTCTTCGAGCGTCGCCCGGGCGCGGAGGATTGCCTGGACGAGATGATCGAATACGCCGTGGCGACGTTCACCGGCGACGAGGGGCTCGAGACCCACGCGCTGGACGACGACGCGCCGCTGGTCGCCGCGCTGGCCCGCCACGGGTTCCGGCTGGCCGGCACGGGGCACGACTCCGTCCTGCCCCATGACGAGATCCCCGCCCCGGCCCTGCCCGCGGGCTTCGCCATCGTGTCCATGGCCGACGAGCCCGACCTGGCGAGCCGCTGCGAGGTCCTCGCCCGCGGCTTCGATCACGCCGAGCCGGAGGCGTGGTCCTCCACCCACGCCTACGAGCAGCTCCAGCAGGCGCCGAGCTACGATCCGCAGCTCGACCTCGTGACCGTCGCGCCGGACGGGACGTGGTGCTCGTGCTGCGTAATCTGGCCGGACGTGAGAAACGGCATCGCGACGCTGGAGCCGGTCGCAACCCGCCCGGACTACCGCCTGCGCGGGCTCGGGCGCGAGGTGATCCACGAGGCCGCCCGGCGGGCCGGCGACCGCGGCTGCCGGACCACACGCGTGGGAACGGACAAGCCGTTCTACCTGGCCAGCGGTTTCCGCCGCCGCTGGACGCGCCACACCTGGGCGCGCGAGCTGAGGCCGGGCCCATCAGCGCCGCACGGTGGCGTGGGCGGTCAGCGCGAGGTCGGAGGTCCGCCCGGCGGCGAGGTCGTGGTGGGCCAGGCCGGCGATCATCGCGGCGTTGTCCACGCAGAAGCGCAGCTCGGGCTTGCGCAGGGTCGCGCCGAGCTTGTCGGCCAAGGCCTCGGCTGCCGACCGCAGGCCGGAGTTGGCGGCCACGCCGCCCCCGAGGACGAGCGTGCGGGCGTCGGCGGCCCTGGCGGCGCGGCGGAGCTTGATGCGGAGGACGTCGACGACGGCGGTCTGGAAGCTGGCGGCGAGATCGGCGACCTCATCGGGCGTGAAGTGCTCGATGCCGCGCCCGGCGTTGGGCTGGGCCTCCCGGCGGGCCTGGGTGGGCCGGCGCCGCTTCGGCGTGCGGCGGCGGGAGCGCCTGGCCTCGGCGTCGGCGCCGCCGGGCAGGCCGTTGACGTGGTACAGCACGGCTGTCTTGATCCCGCTGAAGGAGAAGTCCAGCGACTGCCCCCGCAGCAGCGTCCGGGGCAGCGGCACGGCCTTGGGGTCGCCCTCGCGGGCCGTTCGGTCGATGGCCGGGCCGCCCGGGTAGCCCAGCTCCAGGATGCTGGCGACCTTGTCGAAGGCTTCCCCGGCGGCGTCGTCGATGGTGCTGCCCAGCAGCTCCAACTCCGTCGGCGCCGTGCACCGGTACAGCGCGGTGTGCCCCCCGGAACAGACCAGCGCAACGGCGGGATAGTCGATGGGCTCGGCGTCCAGCGCCGGGGCGTAGGCGTGAGCGTAGACGTGGTTGACGCCGAGAAGGGGCAGCTCCCACGCCCAGGCGAGCGTCTTGGCGGCCATCAGGCCCACCAGCAGCGAGCCGATCAGCCCCGGCTCGTGGGTGACGGCGACGGCAGCGAGATCGTCGGCGCCGACGCCGGCCTCGTCGAGAGCCCGCCCGATGACGGTGTTGATCGCCTCGATATGGGCCCTGGAGGCGATCTCGGGCACGACCCCGCCGAAGCGGGCGTGCAGCTCGATCTGGCTGGCAACCACGTTGGACAGCACGTCGCGCCCGTCGGCGACGACAGCGGCGCCCGTCTCGTCGCAGCTCGATTCGATGCCCAGGATCAGCCGGCGGTCACTCATCGTCGGTGGTCTCCCGGCGGTCGGAGGCCTGCGTGGCGGCGGCCTCGGCGAGCAGTTCCGCCAGCGCGCCGTCCTCGGCGAGCAGCCGGATGGCGGCGGCAAGCTGTGAGTCGGATGCGACGGGTTCCGCCCGCGCCGGAGCCGTCGCCGTGGCCGGTGCGGCACGGCGCGGGGGCATGGCGGCCATCGCCCGCCAGCGCCGCCGGCGCGCGCGGGCCTGCGCCGGCGAAACCGTCACCACGCGGTGCGGGGCGATCCCGCCGGGGTACTCATCGTCGCCGGCGACCTTCCGCGCCCGCCCGAGGAAGAACTCCCCCGTCGTCACGTTCGCCAACCCCAGCCGGCCGGGAAGCGGCAGCATCGACTGGATGAGCCCCTTGCCCCGCGTTCGCGTGCCGACCAGCGCCGCCCGCCCGCCGTGGGCGAGGGCGCCGGCGACGATCTCCGCCGCCGAGGCCGTCCGCTCGTTGACCAGCACGACCAGGGGCACGTCCTCGTGCGTTCCGGCCGACCGGGCCGAGAGCGACTCCCGCCCCCCGGTGCGATCCACGCGAGTGAAGATCACGCCCTCGCGGAGGAAGAGGTTGGCGACGTCGAAGCCGATCTCCAGCCGCCCGCCGGGGTTGTCGCGAAGGTCCAGCACCAGCCCGGTGGCATCGCCCAGCTCGCGGAGCACCTGCCGCAGGCGGTCGGCGGTGCGGGGAACGAACTCGGCGATCCGCACGATCGCCGCCGGCGTGTTGGCGTCCGGGCGGTAGCGCCACCGCCCGTCGCCGCCCCGCCGCACGCCCATCACCGTCTCGAGGGCGAACCGCGCCGGCTCCACCGCGAGCTTCGTCCGCCGCCCGCGCGGGTCGAGGAGGGTCAGCGGCACGGCCTGCTCGGAGGGACCCTCCAGCAGGGCGCGGAGCTCGTCGCCGTCGATGCGTTCGGCCTCCCTGCCGGCGACCGCCAGCAGCCTCCCGCCGGGGTCGATCCCCGCCGCATGGGCCGGCGAGCCGGGCAGCGAGCCGAGAATCCGCCGGTTCGGGTCCTCGACGTCCACCAGCAGCCCCAAGGCCGTAACGTACCCGTTCAGGCGGTCGCGAAAACTCTCGACGCGCTCGGGAGGAACGTAGCTGGAGAACGGGTCGACGGCGTCGGCCATGCCGCCGACGGCCCCGCGGCGGAGGGCCTCGTCGTCGACCGGGCGGTAGGCGGCGTCGCAGATCCTGCGATACGCGGCCACGACGGGCCGGAAGCGGACCTCGTCGGGGTCGTCGGGCGGCGGCGGAGTGCGCGTCAGCAGGACGGTGGCGACCCCGGCCGCCACGATCAGGATGGTCCAGATGAGGTTTCGCTTGGGCATTGCGCCTTCCCTGCCGTTCCCGTCGCCGGATCGCCCTCAGTGTAGCGGGGCCCGTGCGGCCGGGAAAGCGCGACCCGGGCGACCTGCCCGACCGACTACGGGCTGTTGGTCGTGCGAAGGAGCTCGAAATTGCGGATGCGCATGGCGGGCAACCCGTCGCCGTCGGTGAGCAGGCGTCCGTCGCGGTCGAGGCTCAGCAGCAGGTGGGTGCCTCGGAGGTTGAGGTCCTCGACGCCGACGTCGGCGAGGCGGTCGTGAGCGGTCTTCATGAGCGTCAGGTAGGTCTGCTCGTTCAGCAGCCCTTCGCGGTAGGCCTGGAGGGCGTTAACGCCCGTGTACAGGGCCTCGTCCCGCTGGGCCAGCAGTTCGTCGGGGGCGTTCCAGTAGCCCCACAGGAGAATGTAGTCGCGGTTGGGGCGCAAGGCGTGCTGCCCGTCGGGCATGACCAGGCGGGCGTGGGTCTCGTAGCGGCGGTCGTCGGCCAGCGCCGGCGACAGCCGGGACGTCTCGCCGGTCATGTAGACTGCCCTCGGATAGATCGTGGCGATGCCCTTGGCCGTCAACTCGAAGCTCAGGGCGACCTCCTCGAACGGGCTGTTGTAGCCGTGGGCGAGGATCCGCCGCTCGTCGTCCTTGAAGGGGTCCATGTCCGGCTGCTCGCCGACGTGGCTGACCCGCCAGACCAGCCGGACGTTGTCCTTGGTCACGGTGTCGTAGACCTGGCTGGTCACCGACAGCCGCGTCCGCGGCGTCTTGCGCCACTTCTCCGGCAGGAAGTAGTCGAACAGCACCGGGTCGCGCCCCACGACCCACAGCGCCCCGTCGGTGCTCGCGATCCGCCCGTAGACGTAGTCCACACCGAGGATCCGCACGGCCGAGAGGTGCGGCGGCAGCTCCGCCTCGACCTCGAAGCGGTGCGCCTGGCGGACGAGGTAGGCCCGGCGCTTGGCCGAGCGGACGGACTGCTCGCGTTCGGCGGTGCGCTCCAGCAGCTCGAAGTCGATGCTGGCGTAGACGATCCGCCCGTCCCGCCCGCGGAGCAGCCCGCCCTCGCCGTCCGGCCGGACGATGATGTGCTGGGCCTTGCTGTCGTGGACGACGAAGCCCTTGGCCCGCATCTCTTCCTCGACGCGATGGACGAGGGCGACGAGCTCCTCGCGGGTCAGCAAGCCGTCTTTGTAGGCCTCGGCGGCATCCACGCCGCCGACCCACTCGTAGATCACCGCGTACTTGCGGTGGGCGTCGAGGCGGACGCCCTTGTGGGCATCCGCCTTGGCGTGGATGCGGTGGGCCTTGCGCCCCAGCCGCTCGATGTCCATGCGCTCGTGCGGCACGTAGATGGCGAGGGGCTTGTGGGTGAGCAGTTGCCCCGGCGACTCGTACCGCGTGTTCCGCAACTCCAGGGCCAGGGCGAACTCCTCGAAGGGGCTGTTGAACTCGGCGTTGGCCAGGTCGTCGGCCAGCGTCCCGCCGGGGACGTCCTGGCCCATGCGGTTCCACTTCAGGACGATATCGCGGCCCCGGCCGGCGACGGGCTTGGTCCGGATGCGGTAGAGCGTGCTCGTGCCGCTCAGCCGCCGGCGGTGCGTCCGCGACCAGGCTCGGTCGGTCCAGTAGTTCTCGGGCATGAGCAGGTCGGCCAGCGGCCGGCCGAACTCGGTGAGGTACAGATCGCCGCCGTCTGCCGGGCGCAGGTGGGCGTACTCGACGCCGAGGACGCGGACGGTCTGCGCGCCGGCGCCGGGCGATGCGGCGGATTCGGGGGCCTGCGGGTTGTCGGGGGACATGGCGGGGTCCTTTCCCGCGGGGGCGGAAAACGACGCGAGCGGAGGCCGGGGAGACCTCCGCTCGCATCACATGGGCAGAGCCGGACTTGAACCGGCGACACCATGATTTTCAGTCATGTGCTCTACCAGCTGAGCTACCTGCCCGTCCAGCCGCCGAAAGCGGCTAAGTTCTGTACTTTACCATTCCCGAAGGGGCTGTCAACCCCTTTGCACGGGAAACGCCGACACGTCAGTCCCCCCGCCGCCACTTGGCCTGAACGCGGGCTTCGACAGCCCGGGGGGCGAACCAACTGGCCAACACGATCCGACGCTGGCGGTAGTTGAGGTACTGGGCCGTGCTGGCCAGGCCGAACTGGGCGAAGTCCGGCATCAGCGCCGGCTCGTAGTCCTCTCGCTCCATCACCAGCACCTCCTGGCGGATCGCCAGAGGCACGGCACGGACGGGCGAGGGCTGTTGCTCGGCCGGGACGCCGACGTCCTCGGGGACGAGCTTGAAGGCCTCGCCGAGCACGTGCTCCCGGACGGCCGGGCGCGCGAGCTCCAGGCCCGGCACCTCCGTGGGGAGCATCTCGCCTGTGCGGGTGATGGTCCGCCGGGCGAAGGGCCCGGTGACGACGGGCTCGACCTTCCGCGCCGCGGCGATGGTATCCAGGTTGACCTTCGCCCCGCTGGCGGTCTTGGCGATCGTGCGGGCGTCCTTGACCGCCAACTGGAACGCGTCGATGGTCCGCAGGTCCTCGATAACCTCCTTGCGCAGTTCCGGGCGGTCTTCCAGGCTGGTCGGCACGTGGGCGGGCATGACCTCCATCAGCCGCCAAAGGAGCCGACCGGGGGTCTCGCCGAGCAGGACCATGCGTGTAGCCGGCTTGCCGACCTGCACCAGTGGGGCCGTGCCCTCGTCGCGGGCCAGGCCCTTGGCCGAGAACGCCCGAAAGGCCAGGGCATTCTGCTGCCCGCCGGCGGGGTTGGCGTAGGCATCGCCGAGCAGTTCGTGGTCGGCGAGCTCCTGGAAGGTCATCATCCCGGTCGCGCCCGGCTGGAGGGGGAAGAAGTCGATGCCCTCGCTCCCGCGCCGCACCGGGAACAGCACGCCGCGGACAAGGGAGCAGCCCGCCCAATGGAGCTTCGGGAAGCTCGTCTGGCGGCACAGCTCGTCCAGGGCCGCGCCGAGGGTGAGCCCCTCGCCGGCCAGGGAGACCTCCACGTCCGGCGCCAGCGTCTCGCCGCCGTGGCTGCCCCAGGGGAAGCAGATGGCCTGGACGCGCGGCGCGGCCTCGGCGATGCGTTCGACGGCCTCGGCAAGCGGCAGGTTCTCGAAGCGCACGCCTTTCAGCGGCGCCGAGAGCTCCTTCTCCACCGACGTGGTCACCGCCCGCCGCACCGCGGGGTACAGTTCCGTGACCGCCGTGCCGGCCTGCGCCAGCCGCTGGACTTCCGCCTCGACCTGCATCGCCAGGCGGTCCAGCCGCTCGGAGACGGCCTGGCCGCGAAGCTCCTCGATGATCTGATCCCGCGCCTCTGCGAAGCTCATCGGGACGGTCCGCGTGGGGCCCGTGGCGGCCTGCGTCGTGGCCGGGCCGGTGGTGGCCTCGGTGACGACCTCCTTGGTGTACCGGCCGGGGTTGCGGAGGAACTCGTCCTCGACGTCGGTTCGGGGCGGCGTGGTGACCCGTTCGAGCACGTCGCCGCGTAGGGCGAGGTAATCGATCCGGGCCTTTCCGGGCACCTTGTAGCCGAAGCCGAAATCGTTGACCGACCGCGCCTGCCCCTCGAACCGCGTGCGGAAGGCGGCGAAATGCTCGCGGATCCGCCGGTCGTTGGGATCGGCGACTTCGTTGTCGAACATGTCCGGCGTCAGCCGCAGCAGCCGCACGCTGATCTGCTCCTGCATGTTGCGGAAGGTCACGCGGCAGTTCAGCTCCGAGGGCGGACAGGAGACGGCGGCGTCGGTGAACGCCTTGTGCACGCGCAGCCAGTCGGCGACGGTGCTGCGGACGCGCTGCTCGGTCCACGACGGCGAGGTCGCCCGCAGGGCCGAGACGAAATGCGAGTACGTCTCTCCCGAGCCGACGGTGCGGGCGAAGAAGTCGTCCACGTCGGACTCGCCGACGAGCACGCCGGCGTTGCCGGCCTCGGCCTTGAGCAGGGCGTACGTCAGGGCCGCTCGCTCTCCGCCGCGGCGGAGCATCTCCATGAAGGCCATCTCCGTCGGCCAGGGCGGGTAGCGATAGGGGTTGCTTCCCAGGCCGATCTGCCGGAGCAGTTGGAGATCGCCCTGCGCCGCCCGCAACTGCCCGCGGGTGAGTTCCCCGTGCTTGAGGTCGGCGATCACGACGGCCTGCGGGTCCGTGCTGACGATCGCGTTGATGCCGTAGCTTCCGACCAGGAAGCTGACCATCAGCACCACCATGATGATGATGACCAGCTTCTGTCTCCGGCGAAAGAATCCCAGTGCCATGGGCTCTCCTATCGTTCCGATGCCGTCACGTTCCCCCGGCGAGCGGGGAACCGCACAGTATAGGCCAATCCGCCCCCACTGCAACGGGGATTCCGGGCGACGGCGCACCCGGTCGCAACCTGCGCCGCCATTGGCGGTTCAAGGGACGGAAAGCTCCCAAGGGATCTCGCCGTGCCCCTCAGTCAGACACAGGTCGAGCCTCGCGGAGTCGTGCCGCGGGACGGCGCGGCCTTCGCGGACACCTACCGCCGCCACCACGCCGCGGTGCACGGGTATCTCCGCGCCCGCCTGCTGAACACCAGCGACGCCGAGGACCTCGTCCAGGAGGTCTTCCTGCGTGCCTACAACGGGCTGCATAAGTTCCGGGAGGGCACGAACATGAGGCCGTGGCTGATCGGCATCGCCCGCAACGTGCTCCGCGAGCATATCCGCCGCGTCCGCAAGCGCAAGGAGATTGCCTGGGCCGAGCTGTGCCTCGAGCTGGAAAGCAGCGTCGAGGTCCAGGGCCCCTACGACGACATCATGCACCTGCTGCCGGTCTGCACGCACAACCTCGGCGATTCCGCACGCCAGGCGATCGAGTGGCACTACATGGGAGGCGAGAAGCTCCAGGAGATCGCCGACCGCCTCGACCGGACGCTCGGGGCCGTCAAGGTCCTGCTCGTTCGCGCCCGCCAGGCCCTCAAGCGGTGCATCCAACGACACTTACCCGAGTCCGGACCATGAATGCCAGCGAAGAAGACCGCCTGCTCGATCTGATCGAGAACCACCTGCCGGAGGACCTCACCGCCGCGCAGATCGCAGAGCTCCGCCGCGCCATGCGCACCAGCGACCGCCTCCGCGACGCCCTCTGGGCCGAACTGGGCCTCGAACAGGGCCTCGCCGCCCGCTATGCGCCGGGCAGCGACCGCGTCGATGACGTCGTCGCCGACCTCATCCAGCGAGCCCACCGGCGCGAACGCGACGGCCGCCGGATCTCCACACTCGGCTTCGCCTTCGCGCTGATCGCCGTGATCGGCGGGACCCTCGCGGCCGTGCACTTTGCGGGGCGGCGCCCCCGCCCTGACGGGGGCGAATCGGCAGCGGCAACGCAGCCGGCGACGGCCCCGAGCCTGGCGAACGCCGCCGCCGGGGGCGATGCGGCGGCCACGACGCGTCCGGCGCCCGAGTCCGCCGGTCCCGCCGTGGCGGCGGCGACGGGCGACCCGGGCGTCGGCCCGGCGGTCAAGCCCCCCGAGCCCAAGCCCGAGCCGGAGCCCGAACCCGCCCCTCCGCCGGAGCCGGAACCCGCCGCGAAGCCCCCGGCCGAGCCCGACGACGCCGAGGCCAGGCCCGAGGCGCCCGACCTTCCGCCCGCCTGGCGGCTGTTCGACCCGGTGGGCAAGATCCGCGGTGAGATCCTCGCCGAGCAGTTCAAGCAGCTCTTCCAGAACGTCGGCGGGACGCACCTCCGCCACCGGGACTGGGACATCGAGGTCAAGCGGCGGTTCAAGCTCCGCGTCCCGCTGGGGCCCCACCGCCTGCTGCGAATGGCGCCCTACGACACGCGGAAGTTCGAGCTGGAGGCCTGGCGCGACGGCGAGGGCGTGCGCATCTCCCAGCACGACAGCAAGTGGCACGCGTTTTTGCTGGAGCGAAAGGGCAAGCACATCGCCGCGCGGCGTGTGGACCGCGACGACCGCTGGCCTCGATTCGGCTACCGCCCGGTGGACCTGCGGTACCAGGACGGCTGGCTCATCCTCGCCGCCGCCGACGTCCCGCTGGTCCGAGCCCCGCTGTCCGGCCCGCCGGAGCAGGTCTTCCTGGAGATGGACGGCCACTTCGCGCAGGTCCGCACCATGCCCTGCCGCCCGCTGTCGCTGTACCGGAAGCCCGAGCCGGAGCTGATCCTCGACGCCAACCGCCCCGCCGCCTTGACGTGGGAGACCTACAGCTTCGAGAAGGCCCAACTGCACCGCCGCGACGACGGCTCGGTCGAGGTCACCGCCGACGAACCGTCCGGCCACCCGATGGCGTGGACGCGCCTGACCCTCCTGCCCGGGCGCGTGATCGACCTGCGCCTGGAGGGTTTCACCGAGGGCGCCGGCTTCCGGGTGGACATGCAGGACGAGCGCCGCTCGTGGACCTACTACGTCTACCCGTACAACGACACGCTCGTTCTGGCGGGCGATTCCGGCGACCACAGCCGCAAGCGCGCGTTCGAGCGGGGCGAGACGATCGACAAGGCCTTCTGGGTCCGCATCGCGATCGGGCTGGACCAGGCGACGCTGGCGTTCAGCTCCGACGGCGAGCACTGGGGCCGGACCGACTATCCCCAGCGGCTGGACAGCGGGCACCCGGTCGGCAAGAGCCTCCGGTTCAGCCTGCGCCTGCCCCACCGCAAGAAGGACAGCGCCGCGAGGGTCACGCGCATCCGGCTGCTCCAGCGGCGGGCGCTGGGGTCGCTGGCCCAGCCGGAACTGACCGCCCGCGCCGCCGACGCTCCGGGCATCGACGAGCGGCAGAACCCGCCGGAGCTTCGGGAGGCGATGGCCGCCGCGCGACCCGAGGGCGTCGACCCCAACGACTGGGCGTCCGCCTGCGACGCCGCGCTGCTGCGCCATTCCCCCCACTGCACCGTCCGCAGGGACGCCGCGTGGGACCTCCTCCAGCGCGTCGCGCGCGACCCCGACCGCGGCGAGGACGTCCTCGCCGCCGCCGAGGAGTTCGCCCGCCTCATCCACTACGAGGGCAACCACCAACAGTACGAGGACCTCGCCGAGCTCTACAGCGAGCTGGCCGAGCGGCTGGCCCTGGCCCGGCGGGAGCCGGACCTCACGCGCCTGACGGACTCCTGGCTGAACGGGATCCTGCGTCACCTCCGCCGCCGGCGGAGCCACCGCAGCGCCGTGCCCAAACGGCTGACCCGACGGATGCTCTACGGCCTCTACGACGCCCGGCGGGACGAGGAACTGCTCTACCAGGCCCGCCGGTACGTCGCCCTCCACCGCGACCGCCGCGGCGGGCTGCCCCACGAGGCCAAGCGAAGCGGCTCGCTGCTGCGGTTCGCCCAGTGGGCGGCCATGCAGGTCGGCCCGGCCGAGTTGACCGCCTCGGCCGACAACGAGACCGTATGGGACGGCTCGTGGGCGCATCCGCTGAGCGTGGAGTTGGAGCGGGAGTCGATCAACGCCATCAGCGAGTTCATCGCCTCGGTGGACGCCGAGGCCTACGCCCACGCCGCGAAGGTCCTCGCCGGGCGGATCCTGCCCGACGGCATCATGCCCACAGGGCGGGACGAGAGGCTCTACCAGGCGATCCACTTCGGCATCCGGCGGCTCATCCGCACCCACGACGAGCTCGCCCGCCTGCTCCGCGAGCAGTATGCCCAGCTCGGCGAGATCCGCCTGCGGCGGGCCCTGCGCGACGGCGACGTCGAGACGCTCCGCGCCCTGGCCGTCCAGTTCGACGGCACGCGGCCGGCGAGGGAGGCCCTCTACCGCCTCGCCGACCGCGACCTGTCGATGGGCAACGTCGTCGGAGCGGCCGAGAAGTATCGCCGGCTGCTCGACGAGGCCGGCGACAGCGACCCGCGTCGGGGCGCCTATGCCGCGAAGTTCCGCCTGGCGGCGGCGCTTGCGGGCCAGGAGGCCGGCGAGGCGCCGAAGTCGCCCGTGGCGCTGCCGGGCGACCGCATGTCGCCGGGCGAGTTCGAGCGGATGATTCGCGACCTGCTCAAGACGCGGCGGCGCGGCGGTCGGGAGATGGTCGTCACGCCGGACCGCTACCTGGCCCCGGCGCCGAAGAGCGGCGGCGTGGAGGTCAAACAACTCCGCGAGATCGGCGCCGACCGCCACGATCGCAACCGCCCCTTCACCGGCTGCGTCGGCTACGGCGTAGTCGGCGGGGACCTGATCCTGACCCACCGCGGGTTCGTCCGCCGCATCCGCCTCGGCGACGGGCACCAGCACTGGGACGAGCACTGGGAGATCCGCCACGCACCCGACGAGTCCGGGGTCCCCGCCTGGCCGCTGCTGTGCGGCGGGCGGATCGTCCTCCGCGTGCTCGACCGGCGGGAGACCCAACTGCTCTGCCTCGACGCCGGAAAGGGCGAGGAGGTCTGGAAGCTCCGCTTCGACGAGGGCGTGCTCTCCGACCCGCTGCTGGTCAACGGCTGGCTGTACGTATTGACCTACCGGACCAGCCTCGGCGGCCTGGCGGACATCCACCTCCGCCGCATCTCGCCCGAGACGGGCCGGTCCTCCCTCGCCGCCCGGCTGGTCCGCCTCCGCCGGGAGGGCCGCCGGCTCGCCCCCGGGCGATTGACCCTCGCCGGCGACCGCCTCGTCTTCCGCTGCGCCGGGACCGTCGTCTGCTGCGATCTGCTCGGCGAGGTGCAGTGGATCCGGCGCCTGCCCTTCGTGCCCCCCGACGTCGACGACGAGCTCCATGAGCTCCGCCCCGGCCGCATCATCGCCCGCGACGGACGCCTCATCCTCGCCGCCCGGTCCTGCCCCTACGTCCAGTGCATCCAGCTCGACAGCGGGCGGGAGGTCTGGGCCAGCCTCCAGCCGGACCTCCAGCGGCTGGTGGGCGTCTCCGGCGAGACCGTCGTGGCCGTCAGCGGAAACCGGGTCATCGGCCTCGACGCCGCCACCGGCCGGGCGCTCTGGCGGGACGAGGAGATCATCCACCCCGGCGGCGTCCTGCTGGCCGAGAAGGACAGCGTCCTCTGCATCCGCCTGGACGAGATCAAAGGCAAACGGCGCAACCGTGACGACCGCCGCGAGCTGCGGTGGGTTTCGGCGAAGGACGGCCGGCTGCTCAGCCGCATCGACGCCGCCGACCCCAAGCACAACGAGAGCATCCACGACATCCGCCGCTGCTGGGCGACGCCGCGGGAGATCGTCGGCCTGGCCACCGGGGACACCCGCAAGCGCCGCGCCCGCCTCGTCCGCATCCGCGTCCGTTGACCGCGGCAGCCCTTTGCCGGCGGGTCCGGGGCCGGGCGGCCGCCAAGGTAGCGCCGGGACCGCGGCGCTACATCATCGTCGCGGGGGGAACGACGCGGACGACCTCGGCCAGCGAGGTCTCGCCGGCGGCGGCCTTGTCCAGGCCGTCGCGAAGCATCGGCGCCATCCCAGCCGCCAGCGCCGCGTTGTGAAGGGCGGCCATGTCCGGGGGGCGGGTGACGGCCTGGCGGATCCGGTCGTCGATGGTCAGCACCTCGTGGATGGCCGTCCTGCCTCGGTAGCCCATGTGCTTGCAGTGCTCGCAGCCGACCGGCTCGTAGAACGTCGCACCGCCCATTTCGTCGAGGTACGCCCGGGCCTGGGGGGGGAGCATGTGCGGCTTCGGCTCGGCGGGGCGTTTGCACTCCGGGCAGAGCACGCGGACCAGCCGGGGCGTGATCACGCCCCGCAGCGTGGAGTTGATCAGGAACGGCTCGAGCCCGCAATCCAACAGGCGGCGCACCGCCCCAACCGACGTCTGGGCGTGCAGGCTGGTCAGCACCAGGTGACCGGTCAGGGCCACCTGCACGCAGAGGCTCATCATCTCCAGGTCCCGCAGTTCCCCGACCATGACCACGTCGGGATCCTGGCGGAGAATGGCCCGCGTGGCCCGCGCGAAGGTCCAGCCCACCGCCGGGCGAATCGCGAGCTGGGCCACCCCGTCCAGCAGGTACTCGACGGGGTCCTCGACGCTCATGACGCAGTTGACCGTCCGGTCGATCTCCAGCAGCATGCTGTACAGCAGCGTGGTCTTGCCGCAGCCGGTCGGCCCGTTGACGATCACCATGCCGCTAGGCAGGTGGCACAGCCGGCGGACGGCGGCCAGGCGCGCCTCGCCGAGGCCGACCTGCCCGAGGCCCAACCGCACGGCCTCGCGGGAGAGGATGCGGCAGACCACGCGCTCGCCGTGCACGGCGGGCAGGACGCTGACGCGCAGGTCGTACCGCCGCCCGTCGAGGTCCAGCATGATCCGCCCGTCCTGTGGCAGCCGCACCTCCTCGACGTCCAGGCAGGCCATCGCCTTGATCGCCGCGACGGTTTCCGGATGGCGCCCGGACTGAAGGGGAGGCTGCTCCTGGAGCACACCGTCGACGCGGAACCTCACGCGCCCGGCCCCGGCTTCGAGGGCGTCGAGGTGGATGTCGCTGGCCCGGGCGGCGACCGCGGAGGCGACCAGCGACCGGACGGCCTCGACGGCGGCGGGATCAGCCAGCGGCCCCCTGCCGACATCGGGAGTCTCCAGGCGGGCGGGGTCCCCGGCCTCGACGGCGTCGGCGATCTCCCCCACGCGGACGTCCAGGTCGCCGGCCTCCTCCCCCGCGGCCACCGCCCTCACCACCGCGGGGGCGAATGTCTCGGGGAAGTCCGCCATCGCGGCCGAGAGGGTCTGTCCCGCCTCGACGTGCTCGGCAAGGCGGAGCCCCGCGCTGCCGATCGGCGTGTCATCCTGCTCGCCGGCGGCGTCGCGGACGGCCCGTGCCGGTGCCGTCCCGGCCTGCAGTCCCTCGGCGAGCTTCCGCCAGAATGCCAGTTCCTCGGGGTTCGTCGCGTTCATCAGAGCACTCCTCTCGGCAGGTGGCCGGCCGCGGCCCGGGCGGCCCAGCTCTCCATGGATTCGCGGGCGTACTCGCGCTCGCGTTGTTCGATCCACTCCAGCAGCCTCTCCCGCCGCACGCGGACCTTCCCGCCCAACTCGAAGGCGGGCAGGTCTTCGGCGACGTCTTCCAGCTCGTCGGGGGTCAGGCGAAGGAACTCGGCGACCTCGTCGAGGGCCATCACGTCCGGCGCCGCCGGGCGGCGGACGGCGTCGGCCAGGGCCCGCCTCGCCGCGAGCACCGCCTCGGGCGAGGGGGGCTCGGGGCGCATCCTCGTCAGGGCGGCGTCGGCGGCGGCGAGGGCCTCGAGCCGCCGGCGGCAGACTTCGCAGGCGGGAAGGTGTTCGCCGATCTCGGCGGCGCGGGCGGCGTCCAGTTCCCCGGCGGCATAGGCGGCCAGTTCCTCATAGATCACGTCGCAGCTCACGGGTCGGCTCCTTGGCGGGCGTCTCCAGGGCCCGGGCGAGGTTCGCGCGGGCGCGGTGGATCAGCGTCTTGACGGTGTTGACGGGCATCTGAAGCACTTCGGCTATCTGCCGGTACCGCATGTTGCCGAAGGCGTAAAGGCTGATCGCCTCCCGCTGGCGGTCGGGCAGCTCGCCCAGGGCGGCCTCGACGGCCCGGCGGTGCTCGTCCGCCTCGGCCCGGCTCGAAGGCCCCGGCCGCGGGGAGGGCAGCTCCGCCGGCGGGCACGGCGACCGCCCCAGCACCGCCTCCCGGCGACGCCGGGCGTCCAGGCGGTTCAGGCACCGGTTGCGGACGATCCGCATCAACCACGGGCGGAAGCGCCCCCGGGGCTCGTACCGGACCGCCGTGCAGGCGACGGCCAGAAACGTCTCCTGGAGCACGTCGTCGGCCGCGGCGGTGTCGCCAAGAAGCATCCGGGCGAAATGATGCACGGCCGTGGCGTGACGGTGGAAGAGGACGTCGAAGGCATCGGCGTCGCCCTCGCGGTACATCCGGATCAGGTCGTCGTCGCCCAGCGGCTCCATGCTGTGCTCCCGCGTGCGGTTTCTCGCATCCACAGGACATAACAGCCGCCCGGGCGCGATTGTTTCACCCGGCGAGGAAAGACCGCCGGGGAAAGCGAAGCGGTCTCAGATGCGTTCGTTGCGGTTCCAGCGCCGGACGCGGCTCGTCCGGCAAGGCGGCCGAAGCATGCGATTTCGCAGCATCGCCGATGCAGGCCAACGCGGCCGGGCGGGCCGGGGACCAGCAGGAACGCGGCAAAACTCATCTGAGGCCGCTCAGCGTTCGAGCCTGGACAGCACGCCGGCCAGGTCGCGGACGGCGTCGGCCCGGCCGGTCGAGCCGGCCCGGTCGATCAGGACGGCGGCCATGCCGATCCCGGCCGGGCCGGCGATGTCCCACCGGGGGTCGTCGCCGACGAACAGGCAGTCTTCGGGTGAGAGTCCCAGCAGGCCGAGGATGTGCTCGAAGGCCTGGCGGGCGGGCTTTCGGTAGCCGGCCTCGACGCAGAAGGCCGCTGCGTCCACCGCGGCGTCCAGCCCGTGGCGGGCCAGTTCCTCCCGCCACAGCCACCCCGGGCTGCCCCAGGGGGTGTTCGAGAGGATCCCCGTGCGGAGCCCCCGCCGGCGAATCTCTGCAAGTGTGGGCAGGACATCGTCATACAGCACCGCACGGGCGAACGTGGGGGCCAGGAACCGCTGACAGAGCCCCCGCATGGCCTGCTCGTCGAGGTCCCCCGGCTCGAGGGCGAAGATGCGCTCAAGCCGCCCTTCCAGGGGCTTGACGCGTTCGTCGGGGCTGCCGCCCCGCTCGGCCTCGGCGCGGGCGGGCAGGTCGGCCTCGGGAACGCGGAGGCGGCCGCCCTCGCGGAGAAACGCGGCGGCCTCGGCGATGGACTCCGCCAGCACGCCGGGCCACTGCTCGTGCGTGTAGTAGCCGACCAGCGTGTTGCCCAGGTCGAAGAGGACCGCGCGAGTCACGTCGCCGCCCCCTCCCCGCCATCCAGGGCGATCCAGAATCGCTTGACCAGCTTGCCCGTCTCCGGCGACGGGTCCTTGCCGTCGTACACCCCGCCGTTGGCGCGGATGACCTTCTCCGAGGCGACATTCTCCTCGTTGCACGTCACCAGCACGCGGCGGTAGCCCAGCCGGCGGCATACCTCCAGGGCCATCGCCAGCATCCGCGTGGCGTAGCCCTTCCTCCGCTCGCTCGGGCGAACGTCGTAGCCGATGTGACCGCCCTCGATCCGCAGCCGCGCGTTCAGTTCATGGCGCAGCCGCAACGTCCCCAGGATCCGCCGCCCGCGAACCAGCCAGTACAGCGTGGCCGGCACGCGGTCGGGGGCCAGGCCGACGCCGCGGCTGTGATTGCGGACCTCCTTGACCCAACCGTCGTAGTCCACCTCGACCCGCTTCCGCGTGCCCTGCCAGTACAGTTCCTCGACCTCGGCGAACTCGTTGACATACCCGAGCAACTCGTCCCGCCAGCCGTAGTCGGCCTCGATCAGCCGCAGGTGGTCGTCGCGCTGGTCTGTGCGGTCGGTCATGGGCGGTCCTCTCGGCCGGGCGCGGGCGCGTCCCGGCGGGGGCAGGGAAGCATACGCGGGGCGGCACGGACGTGTCAACGGCCCCGTCAGGCCCGGCTGCGTGCGGCGGATTTGCCGCGTAACTCAAGCCGCCGCCCCGAGGTAGCCGATACCACCTCCGTCAGGGGTCGCCGGGATCGTGCGGGCGTCAGAAAGTCCTTGCTCTTGAGATGCACAGCCGGTACAGATACCGAACTGTCCTCGTCGCGGAAGGACCGCCGGCGAGGCCGAGAGGGACCACGAACGACGACAGTCCTGGAACGACGAAAAGGAGTTACTGATGGCTGAAGATCAGACCCCCAATGGCGACAATGCCGATCAACCCGTCGAGGAGCAGGCGCGGCAGCAGACCGGGCAGCAGCAGGTCCAGCTTCGCATCGACGAGTCCGACCTCCAGACCACCTATGCCAACGCCTTCCGCACCAACGGCACGGCCGAGGAGGTCATCCTCGACTTCGGCCTCAACCTCATCGGCCCGGGCGGACAGGCCCCCGGCCAGCAGGCCCAGCAGCGCCCCCAGATCCTCTTCAAGGTCAACCAGCGGGTCGTGATGAACTACCTGTCGGTCAAGCGCCTGGCGATCACGCTCAGCCAACTGGTCCGCCGACACGAGGAACAGTTCGGCGAGCTGGAGCTGGACGTCTCCAAGCGCCGCACCGGCGGCGGCAACGCGTAGCAGCCCGCCGGGCGCAACGTGAGACAGCAAACGCGGCGGCGCACCCCACCCGGGATGCGCCGCCGTCTACTGCGCGGTCATCAGTGCGGCGCGGGGGCGGGCACGCCGCTGTATTCGTGCCCCGCCACCACCTCCCAGACCACCTGCTGAACGGCGCGGATCAGCTCGGCGTCCCGCTCGGCGTCGAACTGCTCGTACGGCGCGACCGTCATCCCTGCCGGACTGCCGCCGGTCAGCGTCGCGTAGATCGTCGCGGCCGCCACGTACGAGCCGATCGTGCCGGAGTCCCGCCCGTTGTGCGGCTGGTCGTTCATGTGCACGTTGTCGGCGTAGAGATTCAGCACCCCCGCCGAGCGGTCGAAGGTGTCCGGATCGAAGGCCGGGCGCTTCTTGTTGTTCCGCCGCGACTTGACGAAATACGCCTGGTTGCGTTGGAAGAATGCCTCGATCCCCGGCAGCTTGCCCGCGCGGATGCGCTCGTCCAGCACGGCAAGGACCTCCCCCGCCGGGATCATCCGCACAGGGACCTCCAGGTCCGGATAGGCACCGTTCAGCCGCTTGACGAGCGTGACGAAGAAGTCACGACAGCACTGCACCCCGCCGCCATACTCCGCAGCGTAGGTGGCGGCGTAGGTCTTCTCGCCCTCGCGATCCAGCACGTCGGCCACGCTGGGCCACGTGGCGTAGACGTAGAACCGCCGTGTCGCTACGTTCTCCGTGTTGGCCGGAACAACGTCCCACTGCCCCAGTGAGGGCTTGCCCCTGGCCAGAGCGTAGTCGAGGAACGCCGAGGCGGCCTGGAACGTGCCGGCCGTAACGTAAGGCCACCGTTTGCGCACGTTGAGCTTCTCGTCCAGCTCGCGGCGGTACGGCTGAAGGACGAGGGCATCGAAGGTGAACTGGCTCAGGGCCCGGTCGTACTCGCCGTAGGGCTTGACCGTGTTGTACTTCCCCTGCCCCGGGCGGTTGCCGTGGTTGCGCTTGGAGAGGTGCTTGTCCAGGCTGTGCCCGCCTCCCAACTGCATGCCGTACTCGTACTTGCCCCCGGCGGCCTCGAAGAGCTTCGCCAGCCGCTCCAGGGGCACGCAGCGCGTGAGGCTGTTGCCCAGGTGATAGACGCGCAGCGTCTTGCCCGGCAGAGGCCGGGCATCCGCCGCGCACGCCGCCGCACTGGCCGTCAGAATCGCGCCCGCCATCCCCGCCGAGGCCACCCAGCTCCGTAGAGTCATGCATCCGTCTCCTGTTGGGCCCGCGCCGGATGCGCCGGCCGCCGACGAAACGCTCACTTGCCCTCGGACTGCTTCTCCCAGCCGGGCCCGAGCAGCTTGTCCTTGACGAAGTGCTTCACCCCCGCCCACCCGTGGTAGCGCGGGTCGGACGCCTTGACCTCCCCGCCGGGGGTCTTGTTGTCGCCGGCCCAGACGTAGCTTTCCACGCCCAGTTCCCGCAGCCGCTCGTTCAGCTTGATGCCGAACTGGGGATGGTGCGTCGCGTTCCCCCCGGTCTTCAGCGCCGGCAGGACGTTCGCCTGCCCGCCGTAGACCAGCAGCATCGGCGGGTCGTCCTTGCTGGCGTGCTCGTAGGCCGAGAACTCCTTGATCCACGGCAGGATCGCCTTGCGGTTGGCCAGGAAGTGCTCGAACTGCTCGGCCTTGTCCTTCGGCAGCTCGCCGCGCGGGAAGAACGCGTGGGCGCCGTAGGTGATCTGCGGGATCCACTCCCGCATCTGCCCGGGGTCCAGCGACGTCTGGGCCTGGTGCGGCGTCGAGCAGGTCACCCGCGTGGACATCCGCGCGACGGGGTCCTTGCTTTCCGGATCGGCCATGTCGTCGTGCATGGCGATCCACGCCGAACTCGCCCCGCCCGCGCTGCCCCCGGTAAGGCTGATGCGGTCGCCGTCCAGCCGCAGGCCCTTGGCGTGGAAGCGGATGAACTGGATCGCCCGCACCGCGTCCAGCAGCGGCGCCGCGACCGGCACGGTCATCGGCGGGAACTGGTCGTACTCCGAGACGTACCTGTAGTTGATCGACACGAAGGCGATGCCGGCCTGGTTCCAGCTCGTGGCGCCCTCGCCGATGCGGCTGTTCATCTTGTCCAGCGCGCCCCAGCCGCCGCCGTGGATGTTGACGACCATCGGGAACGGGCCCTCGCCCCGGGGATAGTACACGTCGAAGGTGTGCTTGGCGTGCGGGCCGTACTGGCGGGAATGCACCTCCGGCAGCCGGGGGACGCGCTCGGCCTTGACGACGTCCACCCGGCAGGGAAGCTCCTCGCCGGCGAAGGGGACGTTCGCCTTGAAGCCCTTGCCCCCGCCGAAGACCTCCGTCACCGTCATGCCGATCAGCACGTTGCGGTCGGTGAGCTTGGGCATCTGGTCGAAGCGGACGTCCCGCGTGGCGACCAGCTTGCGCGACGGCAGGTCGTTCTCGCCAAGAGCCTGCTTCTTCAGCGGCGTGATGCGGTAGGTGAACTTGCCGACGACGCTCCGCGGCCTGACCTCGATGTACTCGTCGGTCGCCGCGACCAGCCCCCCGCAGTTCATGCTCAGGGTGCCCGGCTTGAGGTCGTACGGCGTGGTGAACCACGTCTTCTGCGTGCCCACCACCGGCTCGCCCGGGTCGGGGACCGGGTAGCGAGGCTTCCCGCCGGTGTCCTTGTAGTATTCGTCCATCGCGGCGGCCGGCGCGGGGGCAGACAGCGCGAGCAGGCACCCGGCCAGTGCGGTTGCGGCTCGTCGTCTACGGTGGTTCATGCGGCGTTCCTTCTGTTGGCGGTAGTGTTCGCGGCGGGCCGGCGGGCTACTCGACGGCCCCGCGGAGTATAACGTCGTCGGTGCGGTCGCGGTCCCCGAAGCTGCCGAGGTAGCCGCCTCTCTTCGACCCCCAGAAGACCAGCCGGACCTCCACGGGTTGGGTGACCTTCCTCAAGGCGTCCGCCCGGTGCAGCGGCAGCTCGATCTCCTGCACGCCGCGGGGCAGCCCGACCGAGGCGATGGCGGCGTCGGCGCCGAAGCCCGTCGCCGAGGTCAGCACGGCCACGTGCAGCCCGGTGCGGTCAACGCGCAGGGGCACCAGCAGCGAGCCGAGGGAAAGCGTCTTGCCCTCGGCGGGCGCGACGGTGAAGCTCAGGTGCGAACCGGCCTCGATGGCCTCCCCGAGCGTCTCGGCATCCGGGCCCCAGAACAGCATGCAGTGGCGGAACGGCCTGGTCCCGCCGCGCAGCCCGGGCCCGCGGCGGATGGTGGCGGGGCCCGCCCGGGTGCCCGGGGCGCTGGTGGCGGTGACCGCCTCGGCCGGGCGGTAGGTGTCCGGGTCGCGATCCTTGGGGTTGTTCGTATAGGGGAACAGGTCCCAGCCCAACAGCACGTCAGGCCCGGTCAGCTTCGGCGGGGTGATCGTCGCGACGGCGTCGGCGAGGTTGTGGCAGGCGTCGAACGCACGAATGCGGAAGCGATTCGCCTCGCCGGGGCGCAGGCCGGCGACCACGTAGGAAGTCACGTTGGCGTCCACCGTATCGAGGTACTCGTCATTGAGGTACAGGGACTGCTTCACCACGGCGGTGTCGTCGGTCGCGGCTGACCACCTCACGCGGGCCTGCCTGGCGGCCAGGACGTCCACCTTCCCGAGCTTCGCGGGCTTGGGGGCGGTCATGTCGGGGAAGTCGAACGGCCTGGCGGAGACCGGCGTCGCCGGCGACGTCCGTACCACGTCCCACGCGAGCGCCTGGAGGGCCTCGGCCTGCTTGCGGCTCAGGCCGGTCGGCTGGGCGCCTTTCTTCAGGTCGAACGCGAACGTTACGCCGTACTCGTTGGGTAGATCGCCCCCGGCCGGGGCCTTGCGGAAGTAGCTGCCCAGGTGGACCATCGCGTTGACGTACAGCCCCAACGGGCTGACGTGTACGCTCGCGCCGCCCTGGTCGAGCAACTGCGCGACGTGGCGGAAGCCCTGCCACGTCCCCCCGCCGGCCTCGATCCGCTTGTGAAACTCCAGGAAGGCCCGCGGCACGGGAATGGCGTAGACTGGGCGGTCGGGGAACTCCTGGCGCAGAATGTGGGTCACCGGGTCCATGTGCGTGTCGATGCACCTGGCCAGGCCGGCCGCGTAGGCCTCGGCGTTCCCCCCGCCATCGGCCAGCTCGCCGGCGGCCTTGCCCGACGGCCAGGTCTGGTAGACCAGCAGCGCCGCCTTGGGGCTCGCGTCGAGGATCAGCCGGTAGATCTGCGCCGCGGCCGCCGCCTCGTCCTCCGGGCGTCGCGTATTCTGGAAGCCGAACGGCTGGACGATCAGCAGGTCCCACTTCGTACCGGGGATCTTCTCGAAGAACTCCTTTCGCTTCCCGTCGTTTTCCCATGCCCAGTCGATGGGCACGCCGGCGGCGCCGACGGTCTCGGTGCTCGTCTCGGGGTACCCGAACGCCCGGCAGAGGGCGACGATCAGCGGCGTCTTCGGCTTGCCGCCGGGCAGGTGCACACGACAGTGCAACTGCCCCATCAGGCTGTTGCCCTCCCAGAACAGCTTGTACCCGTTCCCGGCCGGGGGCATCGGGGCGCGGTCGGCCGCGCCGGCCGCCCCCGCGACCGTCAGCACCACAGAAACCGCAAGGCGAGCGTTCATGGCTGTCTCCAACTGGTGGATATCACTTGACGCGTTCGACGGCGCCGACGTCGCGTCGGCCAACGGGTTTGCGACCACAGAAGTCGCGCGTGACCGGGCCGTCCGTCTGCCACGCCGTCAGCTCCTCGATCGTCGTGCGGGACTCGGCGAGGTTGCTTTGGCAGACGCGGAGGAAGTCGATCGCGCCGCGCACGCCCTCGCCGACGACGAAGTCCGACGGATTGCTCAGCGAGGCGCCCTCGGCCAGGCCCAGCTTCGCCTCGCCGGCCGGCTTGCCGTCCAGGTAGATCCGCATCCGCCCGCCGGCACGGTCGGTCTCGGCCAGCACGTGGTGCCACGCCCCGTCGTTGATCCCCGCGGGCGCGACCACGCGAGAGGTCTTCCCATCCGCGGCGACGTCCATCGCGACCCGGCCGGCGTCGGTGACCAGCAGCCGATAGCCTGCCCTGCCGTCGTGCTTGCCCGCGATCACGCCCCCGGCGTGATTCCTGGCCAGGCGGACGATCGCCTCGACGAGCACGTTGGTCGTGGTGACGTCGAGTGTCTTGCGCCGCTGCCCGGGGTAGCGGAGCTCCCGGTTGCCGATTCGCGTCCACGGTTCGCCGGGGACGTTCCGCTGGCCGAACTGCGGGTGCTCCAGCAGCGTGCGCAGGTTCACCACGACGTCGGCCCGAAGAGATGCATCCGTGACCACCCCCCGGCGCTTGCCGTCAAGCGACAGCGCCCCCGGCACCCAGTCTTCGGCATACGTGTCCGCCTCGATCTTCTCGTGCACGGCGTGGCCGAGGGCAACCATGATCGCCTCGCGCTCGCAGTCGCGGATGTCGTTGTCGGCGATCAGAATGCGGTCCACGCGGTCGGGCTTGTACCCCTCGAAGTAGCCATACCGCTCGGCCCGCATCATCCGCGGGAAGACGCGCACCGCCCCCACCACCTGCCGGAAGGTACAGTTCCGCACCGTGATGTCCGAGACGCTGCCGGCCGCGCGGATGGCGGTGGCGTCCGCGAAGCCGTTGGGCCAGGAGTCCGAGTACGTGGCCGGGTCCAGCATGGCCAGCTCGATCCCGGAGATCTCGACGTGGCTGCGGTCGGTCATGTGGATCAGGCAGGCGCGGACGGGAGCCTCGAGGACGGCCTCGTTGGGAGTCCGATCTCCCGCCAGCCGCAGGAACAGCCTCCCCGTCCGCGGGCCCTTGGAGAGGTAGTAGAACTCGTCGGGGCCGTCGAGATACGCCGGCACGTTCTCGATCATGTACCGCGTGCCCTTGGCGACAAACCAACCCGTTGGGAACAGCGTGCCGTGCTCCGGACTGTAGTGCTCGCGCCGAAGCCGCCGCCCGCCGGCGGTGCCCATGTTGCCCTTCCACATGCTCCAGAGGTAGCCGCCGTCGAAGAAGTCGGCCGGCTTGCCCTTGAGGTCGTCGTCCTGCCCGCCCCGGCCGGCCCACTTGCCCTCGACCTTCTCGCCATGCCGGAACCCGTCCCATTGATGCCAGTAGTCATGGGAGAAGCTCGGGTGCGGTTTCCGCCAGTCCGGGTCGCGGGCCATGCGAAGCCGGCGGATCGCCCCATCGGCGGCGATCTCGAAGAGCGTGAACGGCTCCCAGGTGCGGCGAGGCTGGCCCCGGTTGTCCAGGAGGTCGTCGGGAATCGCCCCTTCGAGGTCCATGTACCACGTCTTGCCGTCGTTCGGCATGTACCGGGGCATGTCGGCCTCGGAGGCCCGTTTCCATGCGCTCGGCAGGCGGACCGAACCCCACAGCATGGCTTCACCGGTGCCCCATGACGGATCGCTGGTCAGGCGGATCGACCGGCCGGGCCGACCCGACTCGCCGGCGATCAGCCGCCCGCGATACACCACGCCACGCTTGAAGACGTAGGTGTGCACGCCCTCGCACGCGGCCGCCTTGCCGGCCGCGGCCGGGTCCCACGGGTGGTGCTTCCAAGCCGTCCGGCGCGTCGCCCCGTCGCGGGCGTCGTCGCCGCCGTCGAAGTCGATGTAGCGCACGGACGGGCCCTTGACGAACGCGAAGGGCTCGGGGGCCCATTGCAGGTCCCCGGTGTCCAGGACCTTCGCGTGCGGTTTGGACCAGGAGTATCCCTCTCCCGCATACGCGCCGGACATTGCCAGGCACCCCAGGACGACCGCAGCGATCATGCCAAGAGCCACGGAGTACCGATTCCGCTCGACGGTGGTCACTCTGATTCTCCTCGGTCGTGTGGCAGACGATCAGAACACGCCCCACCGCCGGCTGACGGGCATGGCGGCGCCCAGGTAGCGGTCGGCGAGATCGGCGTGCAGCGCGTCGGCCGTCGGGCCGTCGGCCTGGGCGAGGTTCCGCGTCTCGGCCGGGTCGACGGCATGGTCGAACATTTCCCGCCACCCGAGGCGGGGGTAGACGGTGTAGCGGCGGCAGTCGTCGTAGAGCGTGAAGTTGTCGAACCGTCGGTCGCAGCGGTTGTTCAGGGCCCCGTAGCACTCGGCCAGGGCGCGGTGGTCCCGGCCCGATCCCGGCCGGGAGCGGTCGATCCCATGGGTCAGCGGCGGGGCTTCCACGGCGGCGAGGGCCGCCAGCGTGGGCAGCACGTCCGTGTTGGAGACCACGTCGTCGTCGACGCCGGCGTCGACGCCCGGCCCGGCGAGGATGAGCGGCACGCGGAGCAGGCAGTCGGCGGCGCAGGCGTGCTTGAACAGCAGCCCGTGGTCGCCGAGGAAGTCCCCGTGGTCGCTGGTGAAGCAGATCAGCGTGTTCTCGGTCAGCCCGCGGGCGTCGAGGGCGGCGAGGATGCGCCCGACCGCGCGGTCGATCTGGCAGATCATCGCGGCCGTGCTGCGGCGTGCGGCGGGGACCAGCCCGGGCGGCTCGTATCGCATGTCGATCTGCGGGGGCATGTCGAGGATGCGGCGGATCGCCTCGCTCTGCTCCAGCAGCGCCCCGTCGGGGTCGGCGGGGCCGGGGTCGGCCCAATCGTCGAACTCGGCGAGCACGTCGGGCGTGGGCGAGAACGGGTGGTGAGGCCCGGGAAAGCCGACGAACGCCGCGAACGGCTTGGCGGCCTCGCGGGCGTCCAGATAGGCCTCGAACCGCTCGGCGAGGAACGTCGTGTGGTGCAGTTCGGCCGTGGGGATCGGTGAGGGATAGAGCTGGTGCGGCCCTCGTGGCGGATCGTCGACGATCGACTGGACGAGCGCAGCGTCGCGTTCGGCCAGCCAGCCGGCGTAATTCCCGGCCGTCACCTGCCACTTCTCGTGATGTCCGAGGATGAACTCGACGTGCTCGAAGCCGTAATGCGGCCCGGTCCAGTCGGGCGTAAGCCCCCCTGTCTGCCATGTCTGGACAGACTCGGCGAAGCCGTACTCCCCCCAGCTCAGCAGGGGCTGGAGGTGGATCTTGCCGAACGCCGCCGTGGCATAGCCGGCCGCGGCGAAGGCGTCCCCCAGCGTCGGCGGCTGGGCATCGAGGGCGGCCGGGCCGTCGCCGTCGGTCCAGTCCAGGGGGGCGGGGGCATGGTCGCGGCGGCTCAAGGCCGCGCCGTTGGCCCACAGGCCGTGGGCGCCCGGCAGCAGACCGGTCAGCAGGCTCGCCCGGGACGGACAGCACAGCGTGTTGGCGACAACGTGCCGCGTGAACCGCCGGCCGCGAACGGCGAGGGCGTCGATGTGCGGCGTGCGGGCCGCGGGCGAGCCGTCAGCACCGACGCCGTCGTAACGAAGCTGGTCGCAATGGATGACCAGCACGTTGGGCCGGTCGTGCCCCGGCGGGCTCATCGGCGGTCTCCTGCATGTGCCAAGCTCTTGCCCCTCGCCCGGAAGGCGGCCGCGGGTGCCCGCCGGGAGGGCTCGCATTCTCGGCCGAAAGGTTACCGCGTGCGGGCAGGCTGCGGAATGCTTGGCTCTGCCTATGCCATACGTTATCCTGCTGAGCGGTTCTACGACCGGGAGAGGCGCGATGCGCGTGGAAACGTTCGTCCTGGGCTGCCCGCTGCTGACCGGAGAGGCGGTCTACGCCCGCGATCATCCTCGCGGGTTGCGCCGGGTTCACCGGGACAACTACACTCTCTGGGCCGTGCAGGCCGGCAGCGGGTCGATGGGATCGGGCCAGGGCAGGCCGCGGCTGAGCCTCGCCGCCGGCGACGCCATGCTCTGCCCGCCCGGCGCGGCCATGGTGTGCCGGCAGGACTCCGCCGCCGACTGGGTATACCGCTGGGTGGCCTTTCAGCCCCGCCCGCCGCTGGAGCGGTTGCTGGGCTGGCCCGGTGTCGAGAGCGGCCCGGCCCGGCTGCGCGTCGCCGACGCCGAACTCTGGCGGCGCATCCGAGACGCCCTCGGCGACCTCGACGACGCCGTCCATCGTTTCAGCCCCCCGCGACGAACGGACTTGTGCTTCAACCTGCTGGAGCAGGCCCTGCTGTGGCTCGAAGCCGCCAACCCCCACGCGCATCGCCCGGCCGAGGACCCCCGCGTGCTCCAGGCGGTTTCCTACATTGCCCGCACCTATCACCGGAAGCTGACCGTCGGCGAGCTTGCCCGCCAGTGCCACCTCTCGCCGTCGCGGTTCGCCCACCTGTTCCGGCGGATCACGGGCCGGCCGCCCATGCGCTACGTCGAGCAGCTCCGGCTGGAGCACGCCCAGCGGCTGCTGCTGGGAACCACGGACACGCTGGCGAAGATCGCGTCGGCGTGCGGCTTCTGCAACGAGTTCCACTTCAGCCACGTGTTCAAGCGGCGGGTCGGGCGGAGCCCGACGGCGTTTCGTCGCGGCCGGGGCTGACGTCAGCGCCGGATGCGCTTGCGGAGGGTCTTGGCGGTGACGGTGTTGAGGACGTCGGGGCGGCCCAGCCAGCCGCGGCGGGCGACGTTGACGGCGAAGCCGAGGAAATCGAGGTCGTCGATCTTGTGGGCGTCGGTGCCGAAGGTGAACTTCACGCCGGCGTCGGCGGCGTCGCGACAGAAGGTGTCCGGCAGGTCCAAGCGGTCGGGCTGGGCGTTGATCTCCACGTACACGTCGTTCTCGGCGCAGGCGGCGAAGACCTTGTCGGTGTCGAATGCCATCGGCTCCCGCCGCCCGATGATCCGCCCCAGCGGGTGCCCGAGGCAGTGCACCACGCCGCTCTCGACGGCCTTGACGAGGCGGCCGGTCATCTTGCCGCGGGGAAGGTTGCGGTCGTAGTGAACGCTGGCGACAACCCAGTCGAGATCCTCCAGCGTCTTGTGCTTCAGGTCCAGCTTGCCGCTCTTGAGGATGTCCACCTCGATGCCCGCCATCACCCAGATGCCGTCGAGGTCGTCGTCCACCTCCCGGATGGCGTCGGCATGCTCGCGGCAGGCGTCGTCATCGAGACCCCGGGCCATCGTCACCCGCTTGGAGTGGTCCGTAATGGCATAGAACTCCCGGCCGCGGTCGCGGGCGGCCTCGGCCATCTCGCGGATCGAGTTCACGCCGTCGCTGGCGGTCGTGTGCGACTGGAGATCCCCGCGGACGTCGTCCAGCTCGATCAGCTTCGGCAGATCGCCCCCGGCGGCCGCGTCGATCTCGCCGCGGTCCTCGCGGAGCTCGGGCGGGATCCAGGGCAGGTTGAGTCGCGCGTAGACGGCCTCTTCGTCCTTGCCTGCCAGGCGGCGGTCGCCCTTGCTCAGGCCGTATTCGTTGAGCTTCCAGTCGCGTTTGCGGGCGATGCCCCGCAAGGCGATGTTGTGGGCCTTGGAGCCGGTGAAGTAGAGCATGGCGGCCCCGAAGCTCTCCGGCTCGAAGAACCGGAAGTCCACCTGGAGCCCGCCGGTGAGGTGAACGGTGACCTTCTCCTTGCCGCGACTGTCCACATGGTCGATGGCGTCGCATTCGAGGATAGCGTCGGTGGCCTCGCCGCGGTCATCGGAGTGGACGAGAACGTCCAGGTCGCCAACGGTCTCCTTGGCCCGGCGGAAGCTGCCGGCGACCTCCCACCGCCGGACGGACTCGAGGCCGTCCAGGTGCCGCCGCAGCGCCTCCACGTGCTCGCATGCCTCCTTGTACAGGATCCGGCCGGAGGTCTTCGCCAGCGTATCCACGCCCTCGGCGATCTTCCGCTCGGTCTTCTCGCCGAAGCCCTCCACGTCGCGGATATCCCCGTCCTCGGCCGCCTGCTTGAGGTCTTCCAGCGATTCGATGCCCAGTTCCTCGTGCAGCGTCATCGCCTTCTTCGGACCGACGTTCTCCACCCGCATCACCTGCGTCAGGCCCGCGGGCAACTCCTCGCGGAGATCCTCCAGCCGCTTGCACGTGCCTTTCTCGATGACCTCGTGGATCTTCTCGGCCGTGCTGTCACCGATGTTCGGCAACTCCGAGATGTCCTCGCCGTCGGCGGCCATGTCTTCCAGCCGGCGGCTGAGACCGCGTACGGTGCGGGCGGCGGACCGGTAGGACCGCACGCGGAACTGGTTGGCGTCCTTGAGCTCCAGCAGATCGGCGATCTCGTTGAGCACCTCGGCGATTTGTGCGTTTTCCATGGTCTGCTCCCGGTCGGGGCGGCCGGCGGTCAGGCGTTGGCAACGTACCGCCGCAGGTCGGAGGCGTCGCTGACGGCGTGGCCCTGGGCGTCGTTATTGAAGTAAGCGAACACGTCGCGACCGGACCGCCGATGCTCGGCGATCCGCCGGGCCGATCCGGTCAGGGCCTGGCGCGTGTACGTCTCGTCATCGGACGGGCCGTGGAACCGCAGGTACACCCAGTCCGCCGTCGCCTCCCGCGGATGGTCGAGTATCAAGTCGTGAACGCACAGGGCCGCGTTGTGGTCCCGCAGCACGCCGTACACCTCC
Source organism: uncultured Planctomycetaceae bacterium (assembly GCA_964385465.1). GTDB lineage: Bacteria > Planctomycetota > Phycisphaerae > SM23-33 > SM23-33 > CAYLPJ01. The sequence continues at coordinate 72,161 of CAYLPJ010000002.1, forward strand.
TCGCAAAGCCAGGCCGGGTCGCGGAACTCCACCGCCCAGCGATGGCGGGCGGGAGCCCTGTCCAGGAACGCGGCCAGCCTGGCGACGTCCGGCCGCCAGTTTGGCGGAAGCTGCACGAGAATCACGCCGAGGTGCTCGTCGAGTCGCTCGGCCCGGTCGAGAAACATCCCGATCGTGCCCTCGGGGTCCTTCAGCTTCTTCATGTGCGTGCCGTAGCGGCTGAATTTGAGGGTGTAGAGGAAGCCTTCGGGCGCTGCCTGGCGCCAGGCGTCGAACGTGCGGGCCTCGGGAAGGTGGTAGAAGGTATTGTTCACCTCGACGGTGTCGAAGCTCTCGGCGTACCGGCTGAACCAATCGGCCTTGTCCATCTCGGGCGGGTACAGCACGCCGACCCAATGGTCGTATTGCCACCCGGACGTGCCGACGCGAAACGTTCCCTTTCGGTTGGCCATGGCGTGTGTTCTCCTTGCCGGGTGGAAACGGCATCCATCCCGGGAATGATAGCCGGCGGCGCGCGGAGGCGTCGTCCCGGCGGGGTCGGCGGAGGCCCCGCACGCCGCGCATACCATTGGGGATGAACGACGTCTCAGCGACCGAGGAGTGACAGGATGTACACGATCCTTTGGATGGCATTGATCGCGGCGGCCGTGGCGGTGATCGTCTGGGGCGCCAAGCGCCAGAGCGTCCTCCGCGTGGTTTGCGGCGTGCTGCTGGGGGCCGCCACGGCGGGGTTCTTCTGGCTGCTGGGCTTCTGGGGCGAACTGCTGTGGTTCGACGCCCTCGGCCAGGCCGGGCGGTTCTGGCGCGGCATCGGGTGGCAGGTCGGCTGCACGATCGGCGGGGGGCTGGGCGCCGCGCTGGCCGCCTGGCTGCTGACGCTCTCCTTTCGCGGACGATGGGGCCTGCGGGGCGTGACGATCGCCGCCGCTTTCCTCGTCGGCCTGACCTGGGGATGGGACAACTGGCAGACCGTGGCCCTGTACGTCAACCAGGCCCCCACGGAACTGTCCGAGCCGATCTTCGACCGCCCCGTCGGCTTCTACATGTTCTCCCTGCCGCTGTACCACTCGGTCCGATCGCTGGGGCTTCTGGTCTCGGCCGTCTGCCTGATCGCCTCGCTGGCGGGGCTGTACGCGCGCGTCGAGAGCGGGACCGTCGCGATTTTCGCCCCCGGCGGGCCCGACCGCGGGCCGTCCAACCAGGCCGCCGGCCCCCCGGCCGCGGGGATGGGCTCGATGCACGCCAGCGCCGCCGCCCTGCTGGCCCTGTGGGCGCTGGGGGCGTGGCTGAACCGATATGACCTGCTCTATTCGCGCTGGGGCGCGGTCACCGGCGCCGGATGGACCGACATTCACGCTCGCCTGCCGGGGTACTGGATTGCCCTGGTCGCCGGCCTGGTCCTCGCGGCCGTGCTGGCAGTCGGCCCGCTCCGCCGCAAGCTGCTGGAAGCGCCGATCCGCAAGGGATTGGACCGGTCGAGGCTTCCCCGCCAGGCCGCCGGTGCCGGCGCGGTCGTCGCGGCGGTGGTGCTGGTGCTGCTGGTCCGGCTGGTCGTGCTGGTCTTCGTGCCCGGGCTGCTCCAGTGGCTTCGCGTCGAGCCGAACGAGATCACCTTCGAGAAGCCCTACATCCGCCACAACATCCGGTTCACGCGGCACGGGTTCGGCCTGGCCGATGCCGAGGACCGCGAGTTTCCCGCCACGGGCGAGCTGTCCACCGAGACGGTACGAGACAACCAGGCGATGTTCGACAACATCCGCCTGTGGGACTACCGGGCGCTGTCGCAGGTGTACAGCCAGTTCCAGGAGCTCCGCCTGTACTACGAGTTCGCCGACGTGGACATCGACCGGTACATGCTGGACGGGCGGTACCGCCAGGTGATGATCTCGGCGCGGGAGCTGAAGCTGTCGAACCTGCCGTCGGGCAGCCAGACGTTCGTGAACCGCCACTTCAAGTACACGCACGGCAACGGGATCACGCTGGCGACGGTCAGCGACTTCACACCCCAGGGCCTGCCCAACCTGCTGATCAAGGACATTCCGCCGGTCAGCGTCGGGGACGCCCCGAAAGTGGACCAGCCGCGCATCTACTACGGCGAGCTGACCGACACCTACGCGGTGACCAACAGCGAGGAGGAAGAGTTCGACTACCCCAGCGGCCGGCGGAACGTCTACTCGCACTACGACGGCACCGGCGGGGTGCGGTTGGGGGGGCTGTGGCGGAAGTTCCTCTTCGGCTGGAAGTTCGGCGGGACGCGGCTGCTGCTGTCGGGCTATCCCACCGCCGACAGCCGCATCATGTTCCGTCGCAACATCCGCGACCGCGTGCGGGCTTTGGCGCCGTTCCTGCACTTCGACCGCGACCCGTATATCGTGCTCGCCAACGGGCGCCTGCACTGGATCCTCGACGCCTACACCACGTCCAGCCGCTACCCCTACAGCGAGCCCTTCGACGTCCGCGGACTGGGGGATTCCTGGCGCCGTCGGCCCTCGACCGGGGCCCGCGAGCTGAGCCACCTTCACGGCGTCAACTACGTCCGCAACTCCGTCAAGGCCGTTATCGACGCATACAACGGCAACGTGACGCTCTTCGTGATGGACCCGAACGACCCGGTGATCCGCACGTGGCAGGGCGTGTTCCCGGACCTCTTCCGCCCCCGCGAGCAGATGCCCGAGGACCTCTTCGACCACGTCCGCTACCCCGCCGACATGCTCCTCACCCAGGGCCTCGTTTACGGCAAGTACCACATGACCGACCCCGAGGTGTTCTACAACCTCGAGGACCTCTGGGTCCGTGCGACGGAGAAATACTATCAAGCCGTGCAACCCGTCGAGCCGTACTACATCATGTGGCGGCCTCCCGATTCCGACTCGCTGGAGTACATCCTCATGCTCCCCTTCACGCCGAAGAACAAGCAGGTGATGATCGGCTGGATCGCGGGGATGTGCGACGGCGAGAACTACGGGCGGTTCCTGGCCTACCGCTTCCCCAAGGAGCGGCGGCTGATCGGGCCCCAGCAGATCGAAACGAAGATCGACCAGGATCCCCACCTGTCCGGACAGTTGACGCTCTGGGACCAGCGGGGGTCGAAGGTCATCCGAGGCAACGTCCTGGCCATCCCCGTCGCCGGAACGCTCCTGTACGTCGAGCCTATCTACATCCAGGCCGAGACGGCAGCGTACCCCGAGCTGCGCCTCGTCGTGACCATGCACAACGATCGGCTGACCTACGCCGAGACGTTCGAAAAGGCCCTGGCCGCCCTGCTGGGCGAGGCCGAGCCAACAACGCTCCCTGCCGCCCGCACTCGTCCGGCGGCGGCCGACGGAACCACCGCCGAGCTCATTCGGCGGGCGGGCAAGGCCTTCGACGACTACCTGCGCCTGACCGGCGAAAAACGCTTCGACGATGCCTCGGCCGCACTGACGCGGCTGGAGAACGCCCTCAACGCCCTGGCCGATCGGAATCGGACGGAAGACGCCAACGCACCGGCGCCCTGACCCGGCAACGGAGCCGAAGACCATGTACCTGGCTGAATGGATCGCGTGGCTGCCCTGGTTGATCGAATGCCTGATCCGGCTCGTCGCCGCGGGGCTCCTGGGCGGGATAATCGGCATCGAGCGCGAGCATCGCGGGCGCAGCGCCGGGCTGCGCACGCAGATGCTCGTGGGCGTCGGCGCGGCCCTGGCGATGGTGATCACGCTGCACCTGCTGCGGACCTACGGCGGCGAGGGGGCGGTGACCGGCGTGCGGATGGACCCGACGCGTGTGGCCTACGGCGTGATGACCGGCATCGGGTTCATCGGCGCGGGGACCATTATCACCCATGGCGCGGGCATCCGCGGGCTGACCACCGCCGCGAGCCTCTGGTGCACCGCCGCCGTCGGGCTCGGCTGCGGGCTGGGCCTGTTCGAACTGGCCGCGGCCGCGACGGCCATCGTCCTGATCGTCCTGTGGGCCCTCTCCTGGATCGACCGGCTGGTCGAGGAGCAGTGGTACAAGAAGGTCGAGATCACCGCCTCGCTGGGCTCGGACCTCAACCCCGAGCAGATCCTCGACCTCCTGAAGCGCCGGCGTATCAACGTCAGGGACTGGGGCGTCCGGCGAGACTTCGAGGCGGGGCGGCAGACGGTGACGCTGCACGTCTCGGCCGTCCGGCGGGCCCCGGAGGACCTGCTGGCGGTCCTTGACGAGTTGAAGGGCGTGCAGCAGATCCGCATGGAGTAGACACAGCGGCGACGGGCAAGGAGGCGAACGGAGACCGATGCGTATCGCGATGTTCACCAATCTGTACCTGCCGAAAGTCGGCGGGGTGTCGATCTCGGTGGATCGCTTCAGCCGGGCCTACCGGCAGCGCGGGCACGACGTGCTGATCGTTGCCCCGGATTTTCCCGATCAGCCGCGGAACGAGCCGGATGTCGAGCGCGTCTCCGCCATCCGCAACTTCAACGACACGGACTTCTCGGTCGCCCTGCCGCCGGGGCCGGAACTGTCCCGCCGGCTGACAGAGTTCGCCCCCGACCTGCTCCACGCCCACCATCCGTTCCTGCTTGGAGACTGCGCACTCCGCGCCGCCGCCCACCGGGGCCTGCCCCTGGTCTACACCCACCACACGATGTACGAGCACTACACCCATTACGTGCCCGTCGATTCCAAGGCGATGCGCAACTTCGTCGTCGAGCTCTCCAAGCGCTACGCCCAGTTCTGCCACCGCGTGATCGCGCCCAGCGAATCCGTGGCCGACATCCTCCGCCAACGCGGGGTGACCAGCCCCATCGACGTGGTGCCCACCGGAGTGGACGTCGAGCAGTTCGCCTCCGGCGACCGCCAGCGGGGGCGGGAACGGCTGGGCGCCGGCGAGGGAGAGTTCATCCTCGGCCACGTCGGACGGTTGGCCGAGGAGAAGAACCTCGCATTCCTGACCCGTTTCGTCGCCCGCACGCTCCAGCGGGCCGAGGATTGCCGCTTCGCCGTCGCCGGCTCCGGCGACATGGCCCAACCCATGCGCCGCACGCTCGAGAGGGAAGGCGTCGGCGACAGCGCCCGGTTCGTGGGCATGCTCGGCGGACAGGACCTACCGGACTTCTACGCCGCCATGGACGCCTTCGTCTTCGCCTCCAAGAGCGAGACACAGGGCATGGTCCTCGCCGAGGCCCTCGCGGCCGGCACGCCCGTGGTCGCCCTCGACGCACCCGGCGCGCGGGAGGTCGTCCGCGACGGCCGAAACGGCCGGCTGGTCCAGCAAGAGGACGAGGAGGCGTTCGTTGAGGCGCTGCTGTGGCTCCGTGACCGTTCGACGGACGAGGCCCGTACGATCGTTGAGAACGCCCGCGCAGACGCAGGGAACTTCCGCTTGGAGGACTGCGTGGACAGGGCCCTGGACGTCTACAGCCGCGCCCTGGACTCCGGCCCCGCCGCCGAGCCGTTCACCCATTCCACCTGGGAGACGCTGTTGCGGGGCATTCAGCGCGAGTGGGAGTTGTGGTCCAGCCGCGCCGCCTCGTTGACCAACGCCATCGAGGCCGACGGCGATCCGAGGAACCGGACGCCGTAACGGACCGGGGCGCATAACGAACGCCCCCCGGCCGCCGCAAGCGACGGCCGGGAGGCGCGACGTTCTCGACATCGGTGAGTTCGCTCAGCCTTCGAGCGTCCAGCCCTTGCGGTACTCGCGGGCGATCAGGTCGTTGGCCTTGCTGTTGGAGCTCTTGCCCTTGTCGCCGTCGTAGTCGATCTTCTCGCCGACGCGGTAGGCGACCAGGCCCAGCAGCATGGTCTCGATGAGCTTGCCGCCGTAATCGAAGTTGCAGGTGGTCTTCTTGTCGCCCTTGCAGGCATCCACCCACTCGCGCTGGAAGTGCCCGAGGCGCGGCAGGACCTCCTTCTCGGTCCGCGGCTTGTAGTACGTCATGTCCGCGCCGCCGCCCCACGGCAGGATCATCCGCTTGCCGAAGTCGGCGATGATGTGACCCTTGGTGCCCTTGAACATCGCGCCGTGGCCGATCCGGTTCAGGTCCACCCACCTGCTCGGCGACTTCGGCATCGCCCCGCCCTGGTACCAGAACAGGTCGATCTCTTTCCGCCAGTCGTTGGCGGGCATGCGGAACTTGCTCTTGAGCTTCACGGGCGTGACCGCGGGGTCGAACGGGTCGCCCTCGGCCTCGGCGGAGATCGGCAGCCCCGCGTCCAGGGCGCACCAGGCGAGGTCCATGGTGTGGCTGCCCATGTCGCCGACCTGGCCGCTGCCGAAGTCCCAGTACATGTTCCACTGGAGGCAGTTGGCGCCGGGGCCGCCCTTGAAGTACCCCGGGTTGTACGGGTGCATCGGCGAGGGGCCGATCCACAGGTCGTAGTGCAGGTGCTTGGGCGGCTCGCCCTGGGCGGGGAGGTAGCCGTCGCGGCGGATCTGCCGGTTGCCCCAGGCGTAGGCGGCCTGGAGCTCGCCGATCGCCCCATCGATCACCAGCTCCCGAACGCGGTTGAAGTTCTCGCTCGAGTGCCGTTGCGTGCCCACCTGCGTGGCCAGCTTGTCCTTCTTCTGGAGGTACTTCGCCCGGACGACGCGGGCCTCTTCCACGGTGTTGCCCAGCGGCTTCTCGCAGTAGATGTGCTGATCGCGGTTCATCGCCCAGTTGGCGATGAACGCGTGCGTGTGATCCGTCGTGCAGCAGATCACCGCGTCGATGTCCTTCTGGTCCAGGCATTTCCGCCAGTCCACGTACTGCTTGGCCTTGGGAAACCGCTTGGCGGCGCTGGCGATGTGCTCCTCGTCCACGTCGCACAGGGCCACCACGTTCTCGCTCTTGACCGAGCCGAAGTGCGCGTGCGCCCGCCCCCACGTGCCGATCATCGCGATGTTCAGCTTGTTGTTCGGCGTCTCGGCCCCGAACAGCGTGCCGCTTGGAAGAACCATCACGCCGGCCCCGGCGGCCGCAGCCGACTTCAGGAACCCCCGCCTGCCCATCATCTTCGTCGTCTTCAGATTCTCTGCCATGGTGTCCTCGATATGCTTGAACCTTGGTTCTCCACTCGTGGATTCAACACCGCATCGGCCGTCGGAGACCACGCTTTTCCGTCATCGGGGCCCTCGCGAGCCCGGCTCCACAAGCTCCAGCAGCGCCCGGGCCGCGGCGTCGGCGGGGTGGGCGTCGAGGTGGGCGCGCAGCAGGCGGGCGGCGCCCTCGCTTCGGCCGCGGCGGTGCTGCAGGCGGGCAAGGTACAGCGTCGCCAGCTCCGCCGACGCGCCCTCGAGGCGGCGGGCCTGGCGGTAGAGCGTCTCCGCCTCGGCGAGATCGCCGGCCTTCTCGGCCAATCGGCCGGCCCAGAGGTAGGCCCCGGCGTCGGCCTCGCCGGCGCGGATCAGGCGGGCCAGTGCCGCGCGGGCGTCGGGCGTGCGGCCGCGACGCAGCGCCGAGCGGGCCTCGATGGCATGCATGGCCTCGGTGCGGTCCCCCGGCGCGACGCGGGCGAGCAGCTTGTCCAGCAGCTCGTCGTCACGGGCTTGGTCCGCGGCGCGGATCAGCAGTTCCAGCAACTCCAGGTCCGCCGCGGCGGCGTCCCGCATCGGTCCGGCCAGCAGGGCCTTGCCCCGGGCCAGGACGGCCGAGGCGTCGCCGGCGACCACCAGCGACCGCAGCAGAGCCTTGTGGCGGGCGAGGTTCCCCGGCTGGCAGAGCACGGCGGCCATCAGGGCGGCGCGGGCGCCCTCGGCGTTGCCGGCGGCCTGGAGCACGGCCGCCCGATACTGCCACAGCTCCGGGTCGGTGGGCTCCCGGGCCAGGAGCATGTCGAGGGCCTCGGCGGCGGCGGCGTGGTCGGCGCGGTCCATGGCGGCGGCGAGGTCCAGCCGGCGGAAGCGGAGGTCCCGCGGGAACCGGCGAATGCCCGTGGCGATCAGCATCCTTGCCAGGCGGGCGTCGCGCAGCTCGCGGGCGGTGCGGGCGTAGAGCAGCAGCGTGTCGGCCTCGCAGGCGGAGACGTCCGCATGCCGGCCAAAACTCTCCGCCGCGGCCGCCCACTCCTCTCGGCGGACCAGCACGTGGGCCAGCCCCAGGCCGGCCGAGGCCAGGTCGGGCTCCAGGCGCAGGGCCGCCCGGTAGTCGGCCTCGGCGCCGGCGAGGTCCCCGGTCTGCGCGCGGGCGTGTCCCAGAATGAGCCTGCGGATGGCGTGATCGGCGCCGGACCAGGCCGTCAGCAGGGAGATCGCCCGGTCGGGCCTGCCCTGGTTGAGTGCGGCGCGGGCGTCGTTGAGCACCTCGGCCAGTTCGGGGGGGACCTTCCGCGCGCCGTCCCGGGCGACGGCGGCGGGAGCGGCGGCGAGAACCGCCAGGAGAATGGTTCGCGCGACCATGGCTAGCGGACCTCCCAGACGAGTTCGAGGGCGACCTTGGCGGGCACCGCCCGTCCGGCTCGACTGGCCGGGCGGAAGCGGAGCGACTTCCCGACGCGGCGGGCGGCGGCTTCGAAGACGCCCTCGGGCGTGCTGGATCGGACCTCGACGCCGGCGACCTCTCCGAGGGCGTTGACGGTCAGCAGGACCGTCGTCCGCCCGGTGACCCCGCGGCGGAGTGCCCGCGGCGGATAGTACGCGGACATGTCCGGGCGGCGCAGCAGCACGGGCCCGCGGGTAGGCGTCGGCGGCGCCGGAGGAGCCGGCGGGGCCGGCGGGGCCGACGGCGCCGCGATCTCGCCAACGGCCTCCACTGCCGGCTCGTCGGCCTCGAAGGTCGGCACGCGGACGGCGTGCTCGGCCGAGACATCCGCGACCTCCGGCAGGTCCAGGGACATCTCCGGCGCCTCGACGCTCGGGCGCGGCGGCGTGGGCAACGGCTCGGGCTCCCGCGGGGCCGGGGCCTCGGGCGTCACCGCCGGGCGCATGGTCACCGTCGGGATCGGCCGAGGCGGGGGGACGACCGTGACCGGCACCGCCCGGGGCGCAGCCGGCCGGGCCGACACGCGGCGGTCACCCCACGTCGCCAGGAAGATCACCAGCGCCGCGTTGAGCACCAGCGTGACGACCGCCGCCAGCGCATGCCGCGCCCAGGCCCGACGCCTTGTGCGAGTGTCCGCGTTGTCGGCGTTCATTGCTGTGCCCTGTTGGATGGTCTCTGTCTGTTCAAACGGCACGGCAGCGCTCGGCCTGGCCACCGGCCGCGCGCCACCGCGAGCGAACCCCGCCTCTCATTGCGGGATGGCGGCGACATCCACGCTGGCGGCGCCGGCGGCCTTGCATGTGTCCAGCACGCGGAGCAGCAGATGCGTGGGCACGTCGCGGTCGGCCTGAAGGACGACGCGATCTGCCCCGGCCGCCCGGAGGGCCTCTCCGACAATGCCGCGGTCGTCGGGCGAGACGGTTCGCCCGGCGACGTGCACCGTGCCCACCTTCGTGATGGCCACGGGCAGGTACTGCGTCCGCACGGGCACGGCCGAGCTGCTCTGAGGGCGGTCGACGGCCACGCCGGCGTCCTGCACGAAGCTCGTCGAGACGATGTAGAAGATCAACAGGATGAAGACCATGTCGATCAGCGGCGCCATCTCGATGGTGGCCCCGCTTCCCGCCCCCCGCCGGCCGGTGAGCACGCCACGCTTCATACCCCGCCCTCCCCCGCCGCGGCGGCGGCCCGTGACTCGGTGGCGGCCTGGCGTATCCGCCGCAGCAGCAATTGCTCGCCCAGCAGCCCGCAGGCGGCGATAGCCAGCCCGTACTGCGTGGTGCGAAGGGCCTTGGTGATCCCGCCGCTCATCTCGGTGACCCCGCCGCCGGCAAGGACGCCCTGGAACGTCTCGATGATCCCCGTAACCGTCCCCAGCAGGCCCAGCAACGGCGCGACGATGATGCACGCGCGGATCAGCCCCATCCGCCGCAGCCCCGTCCACGCCGGGCCGTCTGCGCCCCCGCGGGGCGAGGCGTCCGGCCCCGCGGGCGCCGGCGGACCCGCCGGCCGCCCCGCCGCCAGCAGCCGCTCGACGATCAGGAAGCACAGTGCCAACGCCACGGCCGCCAGGGCGGCCATGGTCGCCCCGCCGGCAGCCAGCCATTGCCATACCGCGTTCACGGCGCCCCCCCTTCCCCGCCGGGCGCGTGGCACCCGAAGGCCTCGATGGCGGTGCATTCGAGCATCGCCTCGCGGCGCTGGACCCAGCGGCTGATCCATGCGTGGGCGAGCAGCAGCGGGATGGCGACCATCAGGCCGAGCTGCGTGGTGATCAGGGCCTCGGAAATGCCGCCGGACAGCAGCCGCGGGTTGCCCGTGCCCACCGTGGAGATCGTGTCGAACGTGCCGATCATCCCCGAGACCGTACCCAGCAGCCCCAGCAGCGGCGCCACGCCGGCCAGGGCGCCCAGCAGCGACAGCGACCGCTCGAGGCGGGGCGCCTCGGCCAGCAGGGCCGATTCCATCGCCGCCTCGCGGTGCTCGCGGTCCAGCCCGGCGGCGCGGGCGCCGGCGAGGATCACGCGGGAGGTCGGCGTGGCCCGGCCGGGGAAGAGCCCGGTCACCTCCCCGCCATCGCCGGCTTCCAGGCGGGCCAGGGCCTCGCTGACGGCGCCGGGGGCGGCCTTGGTACGGAGCAGGAAGAGGATGCGATCGGCGATCAGCAGCAGCCCGAGCCCCCCCACGGCGAGAATGGGGACGATGAACGGCCCGCCGGCGGCCAGCCAGGCGCCGAACCCCCCGGCTTCGGCGTCGGGGCGATCAATCAGCGTGCCGGATGCATCCAGCGGGACGTGGCTGCCCTCGCCGGCGGCCAGGTCGCGCAGGGCGGCCGCGGCGCTCCCGGGAAAACGCGGGCCGGCGACGGCACGTCGCCCGTCCGGCAGGTCCCGGAGCAGGCCGAGGGTGCTCGAGTCCGGCCCGCAGGCGTAGGCCGCGAACGCCCCGAGGCGGAAGATCGGCGCGTCGGCCTCCGAGCCGTCCCGCGCGACGATCCGCCCGCGGGCGACGGTGAGCTCCGAGGCGCCCTCCAGGCGGGCGAGGCGATCGCTCCATGCGCTCCACAGCGCCGCGGCGGCGATGTCCGCCGGGGCGTTGGCGTCCAGCTCCCGCCCGGCCGCTTCGGCCACGCCGGCCAGAAAGTTGGCGATGCGGTGCTGCGTGACGGCCTCGCCCTCGGCGGCGTCTTCGAGTTCTTCCCGGGCGGCCTGGAGGGATGTCTCGGCCTCGTGGGCCTTCCGCCGTGCGGCTGCGAGGGCGTCGTAGGCGGCCTGGACCTCGGCCGCCAGGGCCTTGCGCTGCTCCAGGCGGCGCGTGCGAGCCTCGGCAAGGGCGGCCTCGGCGGCGCGGCGCTCGGCGGCGGCACGGTCGAGGAGCTCCTGGGGGGTGGCGGCCGACGCACACGCCGCCAGCATTGCCAGCGCCGCGACGACCGCGCCGGCGGCCAGGGCAAAGCGGTCGGGGGCCGTCATTCCGCACCGCCCTTCGGCTTGCCCGCGGGGACGGGCAGCAGCGTCCAATCCGGCGCGGCGCGGCTCTCGGCGACGGCGAACGCCTTGCGGATGGCCTCGGCGTCTTCGGCAGTGGCGGCCGGCTGGAGCGTGAGCTGTCCCCCGGCCATCGAGGCCGTCCCGGCCTGCCGGCCGTCCAGGCTCACCCACCATGCAGCGGCGCCCCCGGCGCGCAGCAGGCGGACCGCGAGTGTTCTGCCGCCAAGCCGCCCGGCGACAACCTCGACCCCGGCAGTGCCCGCACGACGCTCGGCCTCGGTCAGGCGTTCGCTGGCGGCCGTCAGACGCTGTGCCGCATCGGCGGCCGCGGCAGCGGTGGCCGGCGGTATCCAGCCGGGGAGGCTTTGGGCGGCAAGCTTGTCGAGGGCGCCGGCAAGGCGGTCGCAGACGCCGCCGACGGCCTGGCGGAGCGCCTGAAGGCGGTCCAGCCGCTTCTGCCTGCGGGCGAGGCGCTTGCGGAGTTCGGCCTCGCGCCGGGCGGCGTTGTCGGCGGCGGCCTCCAGCCGTCGGGCTTCGCGGCGGACGGTCTCCCGGAGCAGTTCCAGGCGGGCCTGCTCGGCCTGCCACTGCTGTCGCTCGGCGAGCAACCGCGATCGGGCCGCGCGGGCCGCGCGGAGCTCGGCGGCAACGCGGTCGGCCGTCGAGGGCCTGCCCGACCCGTCGGCGTCGGCCGCGAAAGCCGCCGCGGACGCTGCCAGCAGCATCGCCAGCGCAGCGGCGAGGCCGGGGTGCGTGGCAACCCCGGCCCGTCCGCCCCCCCGACGGTTGGTACTGCGCCTCATCAGAACCTCAATCTCGCTCCGACTTTCAGGTTGATGCCCGGCTCGTTGATGCCGGAGCCGTGAATACGATAATCCTCGTTGAAGACGTTCTCCAGCCCCATCCAGACGTCGAGCTGCTCGCTGACGCGCCACCCGCCGCGGACGTCCAGCACCACATAGCCGGGCGTGCCCCCGGGCGGGATGCGCTGCGTGTCGCCCTTGTCGCGGGTGGACAGGTGGTCGGCCTTGCCGGCGGCGGTCAGGACGCTCTCGGCCCAGAGCCTGCCGTCCGGGCAGTCCCACCGCAGGCCCAGCCGTCCGGTCGGGGGCATCAGGCGGCTGATCGGCTCGCTGCGGACCTCGGGGGCCGAGGTGGGGAACGTGTCCACCTCGCCGTAGACGTACGCGAAGTCGCCGAAGACGGTCCACTGCGGCAGGAACCGCCAGCTCGCCGCCACCTCCACGCCGCAGAGCCCGCCGTCCCCGACGTTGCTCTTGGTCACCTCGTTGTCGCCGCCGACCGTGTTGCCCGTCGGCGTGCGGACGATCATGTCGCGAATGTGCGTGTAGTGCCCGGCCAGTTGGGCGGCAAAGTCTTTCTCGCGGACCTTCACGCCGAGCTCGTAGGCGATGAACTTCTCCGGGTCCAGCCCCGGCGAGGGCGTTTCGATCTCGTTGCTCCGCGCCGTGTCCAACCGCGTCAGGTCCGAGAGGTTCGGGGCGCGGAAGCCCTGGCTGACCCCGCCGAAGACGTTGACCGTCTCGGCCTCGTCGACGAACCAGCTCGCCCGCGCGCTGCCGACCAGCGACTCCCAATCCTCGGTCACGCTCATCACGCCGCCGGTGACGGGGTCCTCGACGCGGTCGGCGTCGGCGCGGGCGTAGTTGTACCGCCCGCCGACAACCAGTTCCGCCCGTCGACCCAGCGGCACGGCGTACTGCCCGTACACGCCGAGCTGATCGTACGTCGCGTCGTCGCCGACCGGGCCCTGGATCTTCGACTCCCGGAACGACCCGTCGGCATTCCAGTCCTTGCGGAACGAGTCCACCTCGTCGTGGTAGTACTCGAAGCCGTACGTCAGCCGACCCGCGCCCAGGGGGCTGCCAAGCTGAAGGCCCACGCCGTAGGTGTCCGCGTCGAAGCCCTGCTTGTCGCTTCGACCGTTGCTTCGCACCCGCCACCGCCGCTCGGTCATCTGCTGCAGCGACAGCGTCAGGTCCACGCTCTCGACGATCGGACCGAGGTTGCGCGCCTGCACACGCCCGTAGGTCAACTGGAAGCCCTGGTCCAGGATTCGCTTCCGCTCGCTGCCCACCGTCGTGCCCTCCCACGAGAACCCCGAACGCGTCTTGTGAGACCGCCACGCGTCGTTCTGGTACAGGTTGTAGTGGGCGGCCGTGATCGTCACGTCGCGAAGCGGCTTGTACACCGCCTTGATGTCCCCGGCGCAGTCGACGTAGCCGGTGTGCTCCTGCGGGCCGACGAACTTCCCGCCGTCCACGTCGCCGAAGTGGCGGTACGTCCCGCCGACCAGCACGCCGAGGTCGTCAATCACCGCGTTGACCTCGCCACGGGCGACGTGACTCCGCTCGGCCGTGGAGTAGCGATAGAAGACCTGCCGGAACCAGCCGCTCTCCCCGAGGCCCTCGGGGCCGCGCATGATCGCGTTGACCGTCCCGCCGATCGCGTCGCTGCCGTACAGCACCGACGACGGGCCCTTGACGACCTCCAGCGTCTCGATGGCGGCCGGGTCGAGAAGGTTCCAGTACTGGTTCGGCCCCGAGCGGAAGATCGAATTGTTCACGCGGACGCCGTCGACCAGCAGCAGCGTGTGATAGCTGGTGAAGCCGCGGATGTACGGCGAGCCATGGGCGTGGGCGGTCTTCTGGACCATCACGCCGGGGACCTCCTCGAGGGCCCGCGTCGTCGAGCGGACCAGCCGGCGCCGGCTGAAGCGGCTCAGCGATACGCGGTCCACCGTCGCCGGGACCGCGAACGCCTCGGCCTCGCCGCGCATGGCGGTGATCGTCATCTCCTCCAGCCAGGTCCGCCCGGGCTCCTCGCTCGCCCCGGTCGCCGGCGCCGCCGCCTGGGCCGGAGCAGACGGCTGGGCCGGTCCCTCCGGCTGCGTGGCCGGCTCCGCTGCCGGCTGCGTGGCCGGCGGAGCGGCGCGGGCTGTCAGCGCCGCCAGCGCAAGGGCCAGCAGCGCGATGAAGCGATGGGGTCGCGAGGGTGCGGCGTGTGGAACGGTTCTCACAGGTGCTCTCCTTGCCCAGCGGTCCGGCGGGTACGAGCCGCAACGACCGGCGCCGGCGAGGAGTGCGTAGACATCGCCCGCGGCGCCTGCCCGAGTCGGCGGCGTGAGCGGCCTTGTGCAAAGAGCGTGCCGCCGGCGGACGGAAAGCCGGCTTGTCGGGCTTGAGTGCGCGAGGGCAGGGCGATCGAGCGAGACAAACCGGCCGGGACAAGGGACTCCCCCACCACGACATGCCCACACAGTGTGCACGGCTGCACCGGTCGAGTGCATCCAGGGCAATCCGATCGCCGAGGGGTGGTCATCGCGGGCCTCACGGCGTGAACATCGCGAAGGCGTGGATCACACCGTCGGCGGTCTTCAGCAGCCCCGTCCCGCCGACACGGCGGAAGGCGTCGCACGAACGCAGCCCCGTTCGCGTCCAGGCCTCCGTGCCGCTGCGATGGTCCAAGGCAAGCAGCCGGCCGCCATGGGAAGCGTCCACCACGTACAGCAGGCCCGCGTGGACGGTCATCGGGCTGCACCCGGCCGCGGGTTGACGCCACAGCGCCCGACCCGAGCCGGCGTGGTATGCCCGCACGTCGGCACCGCGGGTGCACACGGTGGATTCGGTGGCCAGGATGTGACGCACGTCCCGGCTGTTGCGCCGCCAGAGGATTCGCCTCGAGGCCATGTCCATCGCCAGCAGCGAGGCGGCGTCCCCGGCACGGGGACAGGCCACGTACGCCGCCCCGCCGGCCAGGGCCAGCAGCGGCCGGCCGCGGGCCTCGCTCGGCGAGCCCAGCGGCTGGGACCAGCGCACCCGCCCGGCAGCGGCATCGAAACAGTAGAGGGCCTCGCGGGACGCGGCCAGCAGATGCCCGTCGGCCGGCGCGACGCACGACAGCGGTCCGTCCCCGGGCACATCGTGCCGCCAAAGCGTCCGGCCGGTGGCGGCGTCGCGAACGCGAATGGTCCGCCCGGAAACACGGGCGACGCGCCCGCCCGGAAGCGGCGTCGGCGGGCAGGGGTTCAGGAGCCTCCCGGCACGCGGCTCGGCAGCGGCCCAGATCTCCCGCCCGGTCTCGGCGGACACGGCGATCAGGGCGATCTCGCCGCCCCCCAGCTCCCGCAGGCCGTAGACGCGCTGGTCGTCGGCCGCCAGGTAGCCGGTCGCGGCAGCGGCGGATTCCCACAGGCCCTCGCCGCCGGTGAGGTCCACCGCGGCGATACGCCGGGGCCCGTTGCCGCCGCCACGGAGGAAGTACAGCCGCTCACCCCGGACGACCACGCCGTCGGCCAGCGACGCCGGGACGGACGAGGCGCCGTCCACCCGCCAGGCCTCGGCCACAAGTCGGCCGGACGCGGGCTCACCGTCGCGCCCGTCGCGGGGGTTGGCCGCCCACCAGACCGCCATGGCGATCAGCGCCGCGGCGGCAATGGCCCCGCATCGCAGCAGCACGCGGAGGGCCGTTGGGCCCCGACGGCGGCGATGCTCGGCACGGAGCTCGGCGGCGAGGACATGCCCAAGCCTTGCGGCGAACGCCGGATGCACGTCGGCAGCGGCGGAGGCACGGTACTGATCGAGGGCGTCGCGGCACTGTTCGGCCTCCCGGCGGCAGCGCGGACAGCTCTCGAGGTGGGCCGAGACCAGCGCATCGGTCATCGCGTCCAGCCCGCCGAGGACGTGCAGCTCAAGTTGTGGGCGGATCTCGTTGCAGTTCATGGACACCGGGCCCATTCCATCGTTGTCATGGATACGCTTGCCGCCGGCCGGTGGGGACAGGTTTCTGCCGGCGTTCATGCCCCGCCCGCGGCCGCCAGGACGGGCCCGGCGGCGTCGCGAACGCGTCGGCTGCGGCGCAGGCGGGCCAGCCCCCGCTGGGCGCGCTTCTTGGCCGCTTCTTCGCTGACACCGAGGGCCTCGGCGACCTCGCGGAAGGACAGCTCGCCCAGCACGCGGAGGGCCAGCACGTCGCGCTCGCGTCGAGGCAGCACGGCCAGCAGGTCCGCGGCGCCCCCGTCCGGCTGCGGCGCTGCGGACGCGGTCCTGTACCGCTCGGCAGCCTCGCGGGTGAGCCTGAGCTGATGCGCGTCGCGGCGGAGCATGTCCACGCAGACGTTGCGCAGAATGGCGAAGAACCACCCGCGGAACGGGCGGGAGGGGTCATAGCTCTCCCGGCAGCGGAGCACGCGGAGCATCGCCTCCTGGACGGCGTCCTCGGCCAGCGCGGGCCGGCCCAGAAGCTGCCGCGCCACCCCCACCGCCGGCGGCAGGCAGCGGGCGACGACGGTCTCGAACGCGGCCGCGTCGCCGGTCCGCTGGAACCGCTCCATCAACGCTTCGGTGGTGGTATCGCCGGTGGTCTTCATGGGATTGCAGCCGCCGTGCCGCCCTGCGCTCCGGGCGGGACACGGCGATTCCGCCATTCTGCCGCGCCCATACCGACGCCGCAAGAGGCAGCCGGGGCGGACGCCCGGCGCTCGCCCGTGAAGGCGGGGATCAGGCGGCTGGGATCGGTGAACGGGTCCCACAACAGGCGGGAGGCCACGTACGCATGGAGGGCCGACGCGCCGGCGGCCTCGGCGATGCCCGGAGGCAAGGTGTGCCCTGTGCGGGCGGCGTCCTTGATGGCGGCGGCAAGGCGGCGAACGGACGCGACGTCCGGCCGATCGGTCCGGGCCGGCGGCTCGGGCCGGGCCGCGTCGGGCGTCGCGCGGAGCTTCCAGCCCCCGCCGACCGGCCGGGAGGCGAACCATGGCCGGTCGAGGTCGATCAGTTCGTGAACGAACCGCCCGGCGAGGTCCGGGACGATCTCCCGGCGGCCGGGCTCGAAAAACCGCACACCGTGGTCCTCCAGGTAGCGGGCGAGGCAGGCCAGCGTAGCCGGGCCGCTGCCGCCGGCCAGGGCGATCCGCCCGTTGTGCGCCCGCAGCACGAAACCGCCGGCGCCCACGTACGCCAGCTCCCGCTCGTCGGTCAGCCCCGCCGCCAGGGCGGCCCGGCGGCCGACCAGCACCACGTTGGCCGTGTCCGGCCCGATCGGCGGGCCGGCGGAGATCACGGGCAGCTTCACGCCGCAGAGCTTGCCGAAATGCTCCCGTGCCGCGGCGGCGCCCTTCGTCTCGGCGGGTGTCGCATCGGCCGGCGTGCGGATGGCCGCGATCGGCGTCATCACGCGGCGCTCGGTCCAGGTGCGGAACCGCTCGCGCGTGCCGGTGGGCGCGGCATCGCTGCCCTGTGGCGGGCGAACGGCCAGCCCAGGCGGCAGGTCGAATTCGAGGTTCGAGCGGACCTGGGCCAACCAGACCGCCTCGCCGGCGGCAGGCAGGTCGCCGGGGGACGGTCGGCCGCGGCGGGCAACGATGCCGCGCAGCGTGGCCCTCGCGTCGCGGACCGGCGGGTGCGGGTGGAAGGCGTCCTGCGGCCAGAAGACGAGCTTGACGCCGGTGACCCGGCCGGTCCACTTCTGGCGTTTCCATCGGCCCCTGGCGTGGGCATCGAGGTCCATTCGCAGGACCTGGCGGCCGGCATGAGCGCGGATGTCGCTGCGGACCTCGCCGGCGCCCTCGGTGGCGATGCACACGGATACCGGCAGGTCGCAGGAGAGGTCCAGGGCGATCTCGAAGGCGTCGCAGCCGGCGCAGTCGATCGGATCGGGGAACGCCTTGCGGAGAACGAACCAGCCGGCGTGGAGATCGCGTCTGCCGTCTGGGTGGATCGGCAGGCGGCGGACGGGCAGCGCCGTCAGCGGCAGCTCCATCCGCAGCCCCCCGCCGGCCGGGCCGGACACGGGGCGCGGCGGCGCAAACCGCCCTGCCCGCGGCGCCGGGGCGGCGACGTCCTCCAGCGGGCTGGCGGCCTGCCAGCCGTCGGTCGAGGGGCTGTCCGTGGCGACGACGGTCACCACCCGCGCCGGCGTGGCCTTCGAGCCCGGGCGCAACTCGATGCCGCGGACGATCGCGTCGGCGTCGGCGACCTCGCGGGTGAGCACGTCGGCGTCGGCCGGCGGGGTGTCGGCGAGGCCGAACAGCGCCGCCGGGTCGATCCCGAGCGTCTTGAGCGTGGCCAGCAACTGCTTGCGGCGCTGCCGGAGCATCCACGGGTTCCGTTGGCGCTTGTGCTCGGCGGCGTCCGCGCGGGCGGTGGCCAGGAACCACAGCACGCGGCGGCGGAACCGCCGGACGTCCTCGGCGGAGACGGCGTCGGCCTTGCGCGGGTCCGTCCCCGCCAGGGCCGCCTCCAGCCAGATGAGGGTGTTCTTCCAGACGCGCTGGCGGACCAGCGGATCGTCGCCGGCGGCCGCGAGCTCCTCGGCCTCGCGAAACAGCGCCTCGTAGCGGGCGACCAGGGCGGGGTCGCGCATCGGATCGCCCAGCGACTCTTCCCAGACGCGGTCGTTCAGCCGCACCAGTTCCAGCATGGGTGCCGTGGCCTTGCCGAACGCGGCCCGGACGTACTCGGCCGTCAGGTCGCCGCTGTCGGCCAGCGGGTCCCACAGCAGGCGGGTCATCACGTGGTGAAAGAGCCCGTCCCACAGCAGCGGCGTGCCGCAGCAATAGGCCGTCCGCAGGCCCTTGCGGGCGTACCACTTGGTCCGCTTGACCATGCCCCGCATCCACTGATACGCCCCGTGGCCGGGATAGTCGTAGATGCCGACCTGCTTGGGACAGCGTATCAGCCAGCCGGTGATCTCCTCCATGCCGGTGAGGTTCTTCGGGTGGGCGAACGTGGCCGTGCGGGTGCTCACAGACGTCCAGAACCACGGGCAGTAGAGCACGATGACGTTCGCCGCCGGGGCCGTGCGGACCGGCGGCTTGGCCGTCGTGATGTATGCCAGCGCGAAGAGCCGCTTGTCCGGGTGGGCCTTGCCCGCCGCCGCGGCCACGCCGTTGACCCACGCGAGGTAGCGGTCGGTGGTGTAGTACGGCAGAAGGTCGGCGGCGCGGCAGCGCGGGCAGCGGCACGGGCGGGCGTCGGCGTTGGTGCAGTAGAAGAACCGCCGGTCGGCCTGGAGGCCCATCCACTCGACCATCCGCTCGGCGGCGATGCGGTGAACGTCCGGGTGCGTCAGACACAGCGCCATCCGCTGCATCAGCGTGGACTTCCCCAGCCGCTTGCCGCCCCGAAGGGCGTAGTACTCCGGATGCTCGTCGTAGTGGAGCTGCTTGGGGACCAGGTACGCGGCCGTGTGATCGGCGCCCAGCCATTCCCGCGGGAGCCAGTTGTTCTTCTGCGCCTCTCGGCCGAACAGCTCGGGATTGGCGGCCTCGCGGGGGTTGCCGAGGTCCTCGTAGGACTCCCCGCAGGCCCCGCGGCTGACCCAGGAGAGGACCGAGCGGTACTCGAAGAAGGGCTTGTCGGCGACCGTGAAGGCGGGCAGGCGCCTGCCGGGCAGGGGCGTGAAGGTCTCGGCGAAGGGCAGGCCGCGCCCGCCGGAGTAGCGCTTCAGGCCCAGCCGCTCCAGCAGCGTATAGGTCGCGAAGGTGATGCAGATCGGCCGATACGGCGCCA
Source organism: uncultured Planctomycetaceae bacterium (assembly GCA_964385465.1). Classification (GTDB taxonomy): domain Bacteria; phylum Planctomycetota; class Phycisphaerae; order SM23-33; family SM23-33; genus CAYLPJ01. The sequence continues at coordinate 92,111 of CAYLPJ010000002.1, forward strand.
CGGCGATTCGCCCGCCGGCGGCCCGGATGACGTAGCCGTCGAACTTGACGGCATCGAGGGCGGCGTCGGTGATCATTCCGGAGCCGACGGCCGGCCCGCGGCCGAGCAGGATGCCCGGCTCGCCCGCCTCGCCGGCGCCGGTGGCGATCGGCAGGTCAAGCCCGTAGCGGTCGGCGAGGTGTTCTTTGAGAATCTCGGCCGCGGCCGCGACGCGCGGATGGGCGTCGGCCGAAATGCGGATGCCCTTGAGCGCCGCGAGGTCCACCCCGCCGTCCCCGGCGGCCGGGGCCCGCAGGATCATCAGTATCGCCGCCGTCCACATCGCGCTTCGCATGGCAGCCTCCCGGCAATGAAACGCATCCCTCGCGGCGGCGGACCGCCCCGGCGTGCGGACGCCGGGGCGGTCCACGCGGCGCCCTGCGCGTGAAAACGCGGGCCCGACATCGCTGCCGAGCCCGCGAGTGTATCGTGGGAAACCAGGTGCGCAGGCGCCGCCTGCGCGGACTGCTCATCTGTCCGCTGCCACCCGTCGGGGGCGGGTTGATCGCCCGGGCGCGACCTACTTGCGGCGGCGGCGAAGCGCCACGGCCGGCACGCCGAGCACCAGCAGCGCCAGCGAGATCGGCTCGGGCGTGATGGTGATCGTGCCGCCGTTGAGCGTCACGTCGTGCGTGACGTCGTTGTCGGTGTCTTCCCAGAAGGTGGTGGCGAACGGCGCCTGCGTGCCGAACGTCAACTCGAACTGATCGCCTTCGGTCAGCGTGTCCAGGACCAGCGGGATGGTAATCACGTTCTTCGTGACGTCCTCGAACGCCTCGGTCCCGTCGGCGTCATCATCCCCGGCCACGCGCGTACCGCTATCGGCCACAGCCGTGAACCCCGGGCTGTCGGCGAACAGGTAATCGGTGGCGGCCTCCTCGGTGTTCGCATCATCGAGCGTGACGCCGGACGCGCTGCCGACCGGGGTCAGGTCGATCCACAGGAAGTAGGCGTCCACGTCGTAGGATACCCCGCCGTCGAACTCCACCGTCACCGTCACTTCGGCACTGGTGGCGTTCTCGTCCACCTCGGTGTCGGGGATCGTCAGCATGATGTCCCCCCATGCCGCCGTCGACGTCGCCATCACCAGTGCAGCAGCAATGGCTGCTACCCCTCGCAGCGTCCCTCTCGTGTGCATTCCCTGCTCCTTTTATGCGCACTTTCCTGGCGCACGGTTTGCGTGCCTTTGGCAGAGGGGATGCGCTTTTCGGTCCCTCCGGCCGGGTCCGCAGGCTCATACGGACAAAGCACTATGGGCTCGATCATGGGGAGACCCACGCGGGCCTCCTCATGATCGGGCAGATTCTACACCACTTTTCGCTTGCTGTCAAGCGTGCATAACACACTATTCAAAATAGCTTTACATTCCACTTACAGCCGCTCGGCTCCCGGGTCACTCTCCCAGGGCCTTCGTGTCGTCCAGGATGTCCACCGGGCGGCTCTCCGCCAGCAGCTCCCAGACGTCCAGTTCGCTGTCAAGCTCGCCCTCGGCCTGGTCATCGGCCATCGTTTCGGCATCGACCGCCGGGGCGAGGTCGATGTCGGCAAGCCCCTGCCCGGTCAGATGCTCGGGCAGCAGTGCGTCGCAGCATGGCTCGTCAAACTCCATCGCCGGCGCGGCGGGCAACGTTTCGTCGGTCTCGCCGGCCGCCGGGGCGGAGGCCACCAGGGACCCGCCCATGGGCGCCATCGCCAGCAAATCCGGCGTCAGGTCAACCGCGACGTCCGCCGACGTATCGATGGAAGCCGGCTCGGACCGATCGTTCTCGGGCCGGCCCGCGGCCCCGGTCGCCGCCGTGGCCGTGGCGGCCGCAGTCGGCTCGTCGCTGGCACGCGTGCGGCGTGTCCGCCCGGAAACCAGCGGCAGCATGGCCGCCGCGGCCGACTGCGTGGCCGCGGAGGTCGAGCTCTCCCCGGCCGGCGGGACCGTCGGCTCGCCGGTGGGCAGGATCTGCAGCAGACGAGCCCGTGCGGCGGACCAGTCCTGCGTGAAGATGGCCCCGTCGCCGTTGAGGTCCTCCATGATGTCGTACTCGGAGGTCCCCACCATCTCGAGCAGCCGGCTGCGGATGCCCGACCAGTCCGGCGTGAAGACGTAGCCGTTCTGGTTGGCGTCGCCGGGGACGACGTTCACGCGGAACGCCAGGTCCCCGCCGGCGTCGCCGTCGCCGCTGGGGTAGGCATCCGCGCCGTTGTCCCACTCGCCGTCGAGGGCGTTGCCGGCCTCGTCGGTAACGGCGTCGGAGAGCACCACCAGCAGCTTGTCGGTGGGCACCCATTCGTCGAGCGTCCAGGTGGCGACCATCTCGGCCTCGTCGTAGTCGAAGCCCGAGATGGTGTAGTCGGCCACGTTCACGCCGTAGATGGCCAGGTCGCCCTGCGAGACGTTCACGTCCTCGTTGAAGGCGATCTTGACCTGGTCGATGTTGAACCACGGCAGCGTCGTCATCTGGTCGGCGCCGTCGGGAATCGCGTAGCCCGTGCCGCCAAGGGCGGCGAGGAACATCGGCGTCCACTGCGTCGAGCTGACGTACATCTGGCTGACGGCCGGGGCGTCGGCGTCGATGGTGATCTGCCCGTCCACCGCGGTGGTGGGCAGGGTCTCGTTCGCCTGGGCTTCGAGGTCCAGCGTGGTCGCGCCCGAGGTGGCCGCGTCGTCCACGTGGAAGGCCAGGTTGAGGGCGTCGCCATAGGCCTCGCCCGTGATGCCGACGGTGGCAAACGCGGCCACCCGGGCGTGTCCCGTCGCGTCATCCACGCTCGGGAAGACCATCCAGTCGGCGTTGTCCAGCAGGCCGATCGCGCTGACGTCGCCGCCGGAGAGGTCCAGCAGCGTGGTGTCGTAATATACGTCGAGGTTGAGGCTGAGAACCTGTGCCCCGGCCTCGACGTCGAGGTCCACGACGGCGTTCACCACGCCGCCGGGGGCGCCCAGCAGGTCGGTCGGAATGGTCAGCGTCGGGTCCAGCACACCGGTCGGCGTCTGGGCGGAGTTGCTCGCCGGCAGGGCCGGGACGGTCGGCTCGGTCATGCCGACCGACAACCCGGCGACCTTGCTGGCGTCCATCGAGTGCAGCGTCCCGTCGGCCGTCACGTCACCGATCAGCGTCGGGTCGGTCAGGGCGAAGCTGTCGAAGCCGCTGTCCAGGTCGACCGTCACGCGGGCGATCAGGGCGGCGTCGTAGGCGCTGTACTCCCGGTTGCCCGAGGCGTCGCCGAGGTAGGCGACCTTCTGCATGCCCGCGTCGGCCGTCGCGGCCGCGCCGTTGACCTCCGCCGTCTCGAACGCCAGCACCCGGGCCGCGCCGTAGGCGGCGCCGACGGGCACGGACGCGTCGATGCTGAAGACCTCCGCCGGGGAGGCGGTCAACGCCGTCGCCCCGCTGGCGGTCAGTTCGATCACGCCGGCCGAGGAGGTATCCGTCAGCGTCCAGTCGCCGGGCACGTCGGCCCCGAGGGTCGCACCGGACACCGTCAGCAGCGAGGTGTCGTACGGCACGCGGACCGTGACGCTGGTGACGCCGCCGGCGGACTCGACCGTGATCGGCAGGCCCGTGCCCGTGGCCGGGATGTCCACGGCCTGGTCCGGCCCGCGGACGACGTCGGCGATGCTCACGATCGGCGTCGGGGCCGCGGTGACCGTCATGCTCGTGCTGTAGTCGTCGCCGGTCGTGTCGTCGGCGTTGCCGTCCAGCAGTTCGCCCTCGCGGGCGTCCTTCCAGCCGGCCGAGCCGCTGCGGAGCGTCACCGTGTAGGTATCCGCCGCCAGCACGCCTCCGCTGACGACCCACGTAGCCGTGTTCGTCGCGGCGTCGTAGACCAGCGAGCCGTTGACCGGATCGCCGCCCGAGTCGGTCACGGTCACGTCCGCGACGTCCGCGGCGGCGTCCAGGCCGTCGTAGAGGTTGATCGCCGACATGTCGGCCGCCCGGTTGAACTCGACCGCGAAGCCGCTCGGCGTCTGGGTGAAGGTCTTCACGCGGAAGGTCACGTGGGTGATGGTGAGCGTCTCGGTCGCCGTGCCGACGCCGCCGTCGTCGTCGGTGACCTCGACCGTCACCTCGTACGTGCCCTCTTCCGGCGTGAACGCGATCGTGTCCGTGCTGCTCGTGGCGATCACCGTGCCGGTGCCCGTATCCGTCACCGTCCAGGCGTAGCTGCTGACCGTGTCGGCCGAGCCGGGGTCGTTCTCGTCCACGCCGAGCGTGAGGGTCTCGTGCTCGGGCGAGGTGTTGCCGGCCGGCAGGTTCGTGATGACCGGCGCCGGATCGACGTTGGCGACGACGACGGTCTGGTCGACCGTCGTCGAGCCGCCGTCCTCGTCGCTGACGGTCAGCGTCACGACGTAGGTGGCGTTGTCGTCCGGCGTGAAGTCGAACGTCTGCTGGTCGGTCGGCGTGCCGGTCGCGTAGGCCACGCTGTCCTTGGTCACGCTCCAGGAGTAGCTGAGCGTGTCGTCCCCGGGGTCCGTCGCCGAACCGCTGAAGCTCAGCAGGTCGCCCTCGTCGCCCGTCGTCGGGCCGGTGATGGCGACGTTCTGCGGATCCACGTTGTCCACCGTGATGCTCGCCTCGGCCGTGTTGCCCGCCGAGAGCGTGCCGGCCAGCTCGTTGGTGGCCGTGGCGAACGTGGCGTCGAGGTAGCCCTCGCCGGCCGGGCTCCAGTCCACCGGGACGGGCCAGCCCGTCGGCTGCCGCGTGCCCGCCTCGGGCGTCAGGACCCCCGTCACCCGCGCGGTGCTCCAGTCCGGCGTGTACTCCGCCGCGAGCGTGAAGGTGCCCTTCTCCAGGTAGTCGTCCGTGCCGTAGCCGTAGCCGTCGGCGACGATGTACCACGTCCCGCTGTAGGTGACGGTGTGGCCGACGACCGAGACGATCTCGCCGTCCATGGCCACGCCGTACTTGTCGAGGTCGCTGCCGACCTGCGGCATGTCGCTGGTGGCCAGGTACGCGCTGAGCCGGCCGAACTCGAAGTCTGCCTCGCCCACGCCGTTGGCGTCCGTCCGGTCGGCGGTGCCGACCCGACCCATCTGCATCCAGCCGCCCACGATGGCGATCGGGTCGCGGCTGTAGACCTCCGACGGCGCCAGCGTCATCCGCACGGAATCGGCCACGACCGTACCGCTGTCATCGGTGACCGTCAGGACGATGTCGTACTGGCCCTGGTCGTCGGGGGTGAAGGTGAAGCCCGTCATGTCCACACCGGAGGCCGAATCGAACGGCGAACCGTCCTTGAGGACCTCCCACGTGTAGGTCAGCGAATCGTTCGCCCCGGCCGGGTCGGTCGCGCTGCCGGTGACCGTCACGGCCGTACCCTCGACCCGCGGCTGCGTGATCGAGACGATCTGCGGAGCCGGAAGGACGTTGCCCACGGCGATCGTCTGCGAGGTGCTCGACGAGCCGCCGTCGCCGTCGGTGACGGTCATCGTCACCTCGTAGCTGCCGTCATCGTCCGGCGTGAACTCGAACTCGGTCATGTCCAGACCGGCCGCCGACGCGTACGGCAGACCGTTCTTGAGGACCTCCCACTCGTACGTCAGCGGGTCGTTCGCCCCGGCCGGGTCGGTCGCGCTGCCGGCCACCGTGATCGCCGTCCCCTCGATCCGCGGCTCACTGATCGCCGCGTCGAGGTTCTGGGGATCGACGTTCTCGACCGTCACCGTCGTGCTGCCCGTGGCAACCCCGCCGTCGCCGTCGGTCACCCGGACGTTCACCGTGTACGTGCCGTCGTCGCCGTACGTGTGCGTCGCCTGGTTGCCCGACTGCGGGCCGACCTCGTACGTCCCGTCGTTGTCGAAGTCGAACTCGTACGCCAGCGGGTCTTCCACGCCGGCCACGTCGCTGGCATCCACCGTCACCGTCACCGGCGAGGCTTCATCCACCGGGCCGTCGTTGTCGACCGCCGCGATCGACGGATCGACGTTGGCGACGTTGATGGTGTGCGTGTCGGTGCCGGTGTTGCCGGCGGCGTCCTCGACGTCGAGGGTGATGACGTATTCGGCGTCGTCATCTGGGGTGAAGGTGAAGCCGGCCTGGTCGGTCGGGCCTGCGACGGCGTAGGGAAGGCCGCCCTTGGTGACGGACCAGTCGTAGGTCACCGAGCCGTCGGCGCCGACGATGTCCGAGCCGAGTGTGATGCTGCTGCCCTCGTCGCCGGCGGTCGCGCCGGTGATGGTCACGCCGACGGGGATGGTGATGGATCCGTCGTCGGTGGTCATCGTCAGGTTGCCCTCGTTGAGGGACTTGGGATTCTCGACGATGTGGAGGTCGCTCGTCCCGGCCGGGGCATCGGAGCGGACGGTGAAGTCCATGTCCACCAGGCTTCCGTCGCGGTGGTCGGGCACCGGGTTGAAGCTGAACAGTGCGATAGCGATCTCGCCGGTGGCATCCTGGACGTTGGGGAAGAGGAACCATCCGGTGAGACCGTCGAAGGTGCTGCCGAGGCTGATGTCGCCGTTGGCCAGGTCGAGCTGGTCGGTATCGTAGGTCATCCAGAGGTTGGCGCCCAGGAGGCCGTGGGCGTCGTCGATGGTGACGGGCACGGTGACCAGGTCGCCGCGGTCGGCGTTGTAGTCGCCCATGCCGATCAGCGGATCGACGCCGGCCACGTTGCTGCCGGGCGTGAACTGAGCGGGCACGTCGGGGATTTCGGCGTGGTCGATGCCGATCGACTCCTCGGCGACGTATTGCGCGTCGAGGCTGGAGAGCGTGCCGTCGGCGGTCACATCGCCGACGATGATCGGGTCGGTCCAACTGAAGGCGCTGAAGCCGGTATCGAGGTCGACGACGACGCGCTGGATGAAGGCGGCGTCGAAGGCGTGATAGATGCCGTCGCCGCTGGCGTCGCCGAGGAGGGCGACCTTCTGCACGGCCCGGTCGGCCTTGGCGGGGATGGCGTCCTCGTTGAGCCGCAGGTTGGTGATGCGGATGGCCTGGGAGGCCCCGTAGGGTGCGGCGCCGGGCACTTCGGCGTCGATATCGAGCAGCTCGACGTCCGCGCCGCCCAGCGGCGTGCTGCCGAACAGCGAGACCTTGCGGACGCCGGGCTGGGTGTCGTTGACCAGCAGGCCGGCCCACCCGGCCGCGGCGGGCCCGTCACCGAGGGAGATGCTGTTGATCGTCAGCAGGTCGGGATCGTACTCGATCCACAGGTCCACGCTGGTGATGCCGTCGGCGAGGTCCACCATGACCGGCAGGCCGTCGGTGGACGGGACGCCGGCCTCGGCGGCCGGGACGTTGACGGACTGGTACGGCCCGCGGGCGAAGTCGGGGATGTAGACCGCGCGGGTGCCGTCGGTGACGGTGAAGTTGGCGGTGTAGTCTCCGCCGGCGAAGTAGTCGCCGTCGCCGTCGAGGTCGCTGCCGGATGCGTCCTGGAAGGCGTCGTCGCCGCTGGCGAGGGTCACCGTGTAGGCGTCCGGCGCGAGGACGCCGCCGGTCTGGACCCAACGGAGCGTGTTGGTGGCGGGGTCCCACATCATCGAGCCGTCGATCGCGCCGTTGACGGCGCCCTGGACGGCGATGTCCGCCGGGCTCAGCGTGAAGTTCGGATAGCCGTCGTAGAGGTTCAGCACGCTCAGGTCGGCGCCGCGGTTGAACTGCACGTCGAAGCCGCTGTCGTTGGGCGTGAAGCCGACGACGCGGAACGTGTTGTTCTGGACGAGCACGTCGAAGGTGTCGAGGTCCTGTCCGCCCTCGTTGTCATCCACCTGGACGGCCACGGTGTAGGTGCCGACCGCGGCGTAGGTGTGGGTGATGTCGAACGTCCGCGTGGGGACGTCGAAGGACGGCTCGGGGTCGAACGTGCCGTCGTAGTCCCAGTCCACGCTGACGGTCCAGGGGTCGTCGTCGCCGGGGTCGGTGAAGGTGACCGTGTGCGTCAGCGGATCGCCGTTGAAGGCCGCCTCGTCGGCGCCGGCGTCCACGACCGGAGCGACGTTGCTGACGAGGATGGTCGTCGTGTAGGAGGACACGCCGCCGTCGTCGTCGCGGATCTCGGCGCGGATGGTCTTGCTCGGATTGTCGTCGAGGTACATCCCCGGCACGACGGCGGTGAAGGACGTCGTGGAGGCGATCTCGCCGGGGTCGTCGAAATCGCCGTCGTTGTTGAAGTCGTAGCCGTAGGTGAAGCCCTCGGCCTGGTCGCTGTCGGAGACGTCGTTCTGGGAGACGAAGAAGACCAGGCTGTCGGAGCCTTCCGGCACGGCCGAGCCGGGCACGAGCGTGGCCGTCGGATCGACGTTGTTGACCGTCCGGGCCAGGATGCCGGCGTCGGAGTGCACGCCGTCCTCGTCCACGACGGTGACGCTGATGGGGCCGGAGACATGCTCGTCGTCGTCGTATTCGTGCGTGTAGGTGCCGGGGTTGGCCTGGAACTCCGGCAGCGGGTTGGCCGAGTCGCCCCAGAAGATCCAGTAGCCCTGGGCGGTGTCGTCGCCGGGGTCCTGGGCGGCGGGGATGGTGAGGGAGTAGAGCTGGCCCTCGTCGATGCTCGCCGGACCGCTGAGGGCGACGGTCGGGGCGACGTTGGTGACGTCGATGGTGACCGAGTCGCCGGCCGAGGCGGTGTCGTCGTCGGTGACGGTGACGAACACCTCGTACTCGGCATCGTCGTCCGGCGTGAAGGTGAAGGTCCGCTGGTCGGTCGGCGTGCCGGTCGCGTACGGCGAGCCGTCCTTCGTCACCGACCAGGCGTAGGTGAACGTGTCCTGCGTGCCGACGTCGTTCTCCTCGACGTGCATCGTGATCGGCGTGCCCTCGGGGCTGCTGGCCGGGGCGCCGATGATGACCGGGGCCGGGGCGACGTTGTCGATCGTGACCGACTCGGTCGCCGTGTCGCTTCCGCCGTCGTCGTCGGAAAGCGTCAGCGTCACCGTATGCGTGTCGCTGGCCGTCCCGCTCGGGTCGTCGTCGAGGTACTGGTGCGTCTCGCTGAACGTCGTGGTCCCGGCGGCGTAGTTGTACGTGTCCGTGTCGCCGTCGCCCCACTCGACCACCAGCCCGAAGGTATCCGCCGTGCCCGGATCGACGATCTCGCCGGTGAGGGTCACCGTGCCGTCCTCGTCGATGCTCGACGGGGCAATCTGGACGTTCTGGAGCTGCGGCGCCACGTTGCTGACCGTCACTGTCCGGCTGTCGGTCGCCTCGCCGGTGTCGTCGTCGGTCAGCGTCAGGTCCACCGTGTAGTCGTCGCTGGCCGTCCCGCTCGGGTCGTCGTCGAGGTACTGGTGCGTCTCGCTGAACGTCGTCGTCCCCGCGGCGTACGTGTAGGTGTCCGTGTCGCCGTCGCCCCATTCGACGAACAGCGTGAAGGCGTCTTCCGTGCCCGGATCGACGATCTCGCCGGCAAGCGTCACCGTGCCGTCCTCGTCGATCGCCGGCGTCAGCGTCACGTTGGCCAGTTGCGGCGCCACGTTCGACACCGTCGCCGTCACCGTGCCCGTGTCCGTCCCGCCGTCGTCGTCGGTCAGCGTCACGTCGATGTCGTAACCATCGCTCGCCGTCGCCGTCGGGTTGTCGTCGAGGTACTGGTGCGTCACGCTGAACGTCCCGCCGCTGACCGTCACCGTCTCGGGCGTGTCCTCGCCCCAGTCGATCGTCAGCTCGTGCGTGTCCTGCGTGCCCGTGTCCGAATACGCCCCGCTCAGCGTCACCGTGCCGTTCTCGTCGGTGTCCGTCACCGACAGCGAATCGATCACCGGCGCCACGTTGTTGACCGTCACCGTCAGGCTGTCGGTCGCCTCGCCGGTGTCGTCGTCGGTCAGCGTCAGGTCCACCGTGTAGTCGTCGCTGGCCGTCCCGCTCGGGTCGTCGTCGAGGTACTGGTGCGTCTCGCTGAACGTCGTCGTCCCCGCGGCGTACGTGTAGGTGTCCGTGTCGCCGTCGCCCCACGTCACGGCCAGCGTGAAGGTGTCCTCGACGCCCGGGTCGATGATGTCGCCGGAAAGCGTCGCCACACCGTCTTCATCGATGGAGGCGGTCACGTTGGCCGCACTGAGCTGCGGCGCCACGTTGTGGACGGTGACGGTGTCGCCGCCGGTGGCCACGTCGCCGCTGGAGTCCTCCAGGGCGATGCTCACGGCGAGGTCGTCGCTGGGGGTGTTCGTGGCCGGGTTGTCGTCGGCGTAGGTGTGATCGATGCTGAAGGAGAAGGTGTTCTGGGGGATGGTGACCACGTCGGTCTCGCCGTCGCCCCACTGGACGGTGAGCGTGTGGGTCTGCGGGTCGTTGGTGAAGGACCCGGTGAGGGTGACGGTGTCGCCCTCGTCGATGTCGTGGTCGGACAGGGAGAAGCTGAAGTCCGCGAGGGTCTCGTAGTCGATGAACGCCAGGGCGTTGTCGTCGGCGTCGTGCCAGACGGCATCCTCGATCCCGGCCGGGGAGTCGTCCGTCCAGGTGTTGGCGAACGCGGTCACGTCCGGCGGCGTGGTGGTCGGCCCGACGGCCGGGGCGGCGTTGGCGTTGACGATCGCGCCGCTGGCTGCGGTCGCGGCGGCGTAGCCGGTGAAGTCGTTGCCGCCGGCGCTGACGCCGAGGCCGGTGAAGTCGTCGGTGCTGCCGGCGGGCTGCCCGGCGTCGGCCGTGCCGCCGTTCTGGATCAGCAGGCCGATCGTGTTGCCGGTCAAGTCGGTGTTCTCGACCATCGCCGTTCCGCCGTCGACGTCGATGCCGACGGTCCCGCCGGTGATCGTGGCGGGATTGTTGACGATGCTGGCCGCGCCGCTGCCGGTGACCAGCACGCCCGTGGCGTTGCCGGTCAGGTCGCTGCCGGTGACCGTGACGGTCCCGCCGCTGACGGCCACGCCGGCGACGGTGCTGTTGCTGATCTCGCTGCCGGTGACCAGCACGTCGCCCGCGGCGACCTCGATGGCCGTCGCGGCGCCGTCGATGGCCTCGTCGATCGTCACGTCGATCGGGCCGGAGCCGCCAACGGAGATTCCGACCGTCCCGGCCATGTTCTGCCAGGTGTTGCCGCTGATCGACGCGTCCGTGCTCGGGGCCACGTGGTAGCCGATCTCCACGCCGACGGCGTTGCCGTCCAGGATGTTTCCGCTGATGGTGAGGTTCTGGCCCTTGAGGTTGATGCCGGCGTTGGAGCTGCCGCTGATCGTGTTGCCGGTGACGTCCACGTCGGACGTGGCGCCCCAGAAGTTCACGCCCTTGCGGTTGCCGCTGAACGTGTTGCCGGTAACGTCAACCGTCGTGACGTTGCTTCCGCCCACTGCGTTGCCGTTGACGAAGCCGCTGGCGACATTGCCGGAGATCGTCGCGCCGGTCACGGAGGTCAGGTACATCGCCGACTCGCCGCCGACGGCGTTGGCCGTGTCCAGGGCGAACGTGTTGCTGGAGATGTTCGCGTTCGTCGTGGCGCCCGGCTGGATCGTCACGCCGAGCTTGCTGACGTCGAAGGCGTTCTGGAACGCCGTCACGCCGTCGCCGCCCTTGTAGACGATGCCGTGCATGCCGTCGACGATGCTGTTCTGCACCGTCAGCCCGTCGTTCCAGGCGCGGATGACGGAGGTGTCGGCCGTGGTGTTCGTCTGGTCGCCGACGAGCTCGAAGCCGTCGATCGTGACGTTGTCGGCCGTCACATCGATCAGCACGTCGGGGTTCGGCGTACCCATCCCGGCCTCGGTAACGACCGTCTCGCCGGCGGATCGGCCGCGGGCGTCGACGCCGGCCTGGGCGCCCTGGAGGGTCAGGGACTTGTTGACGCTCAGCCGCTCGGTGTAGGTCCCGGCCTGGACGTCGATGACGTCGCCGGCGGTCGCGGCGTTGATGGCCCGCTGGATGCTGGGGTCGGAATTGACCGGCACGGCGTAGCTGTCGGTGGTGACGTACAGGTGCCCGGGGTTCCACGTGACCAGCCCGGCGCCGGCGGCGTCGATGGCGTGGACCACGAGGTCCTCGATGGCGAAATGGTCGCCCAGGATGGCCGAGCCGCTGTCGGCGCCCTCGAAGTCGGTGTTGGAGACCGCCAGGTCGCCGGTGCCGTAGAACGCGCCCGGGATCGTCCCGGTGGGATCGACGGCCACCATGGAGATGGCGGGGTTGTCGTGGTCGTAATCCAGCCCGCCGCCGCCGATGCCGCCGAAGCTGCTGTCGGCCAGCTCGATGTCGCTGTAGCTCCGCCCGTTGGCCAGGTCGTCCAGCAGGAGCATGCCCACGCCCGGGCTGGCCATGCCGCGGCGGAACGTGGCCGTGACGTCCACATCGCGGACCCCGCCGTAGACCCACACGCCGGCGTTGTTGTTCGGCAGGAAGACGTCGTTGTCGGTCTGGCCGATGTCGATGCCCTCGATCCACCGCCCGGCGGACTCGTTGTACATCGTGATGCCGGCCTGGGAGTTGTGCCCGGCGAAGATCGACCCGTCGATGGTGACGTTCTTGATGTCCGCCCCGCCGTCGGTGTCGGCGTTGGGGCCGAGGTAGAAGTTGATCCCGCTGGCCTGCTGGAGCATCGCGGCGTCGCCGTTGCTGTTGAACGTCCCGCCGTCGATGGTCACGCCGTCGGTGTCGCCGTATACGCCCCGGGCGCCGAAGCCCAGCCCGGCGTCCCAGTTGTCCGTGGCCGTGATGTTCGTCAGCACCGCATCCCGCACGCTCATCAGGCCGATGCCCTTGCCCACGGTGCCGGGCTGGGCCTGGCCGTTGTTCGTGGCCTGGATGTTCGTCATCACCAGGTCGTCGATGCCGCTGAGGTGGAAGCCGTCGGAATCGTTGTACGAGGACCCGACGTTCGTGAACGCCAGGTGCGAGAGGTTCGAGCCGCGGATGCCGTGGCTGGCCGCGCCCGTGACGGCCAGGTCGCTGACCGTCAGCCGGTCGGCCGTCGAGTTGCCCGACGCGGTGATGTTCAGCGCCGAGCTGCCCGTCGCGTCGATCGTCGTGCTGCCCATGCCCGCCCCGATGAGGTCCACCTTCTTGTTGAGGTTGACGCTCTCGTCGAACGTCCCGGCCGAGAGGTCGACCGTCCCGCCGGCCTCGCTGATGTCGATGGCGGTCTGGATCAGCGGCGTGAAGGCCCGGGAGTCGCCGAGGCCGTAGGCCGCCAGCGGGGCGACCGTGTCGGTCACCGCGTACGGCTCCAGGCCGGTGGCCTCGACCGTCGCGTTCGTGCCCACGTCCAGCACGTAGATCAAGGCGCCGGTGAAGCTGGTGGCGTCCTCATCGACGGTGGTGTTCTCGCCGTAGGCGAACACGCCCACGTCCACGCTGTCGTACGTGTTGCCGCTGATCTGGGCGCCGCTGGAGGGGCTGCCCCAGCTCGGCGCGAAGTCCTCGCTGCCGTGGAGGCCCACGCCGATGCCGCTGGCGAGGTACCCGCCGGCCGGCACCGACGCGATGTTCGCGAATGCGTTGCCGGTCACCGTCACGCCGTCGCCGGCCGCGGCGCCGGCGATCTCGTGCAGCGACAGGCCCACGCCCGCAGAGGCCGACCCGTCGCCGAGGTCGTAGATCTCGTTGCCGGTGATGCTCAGGCCCGAGAGCGTCCCGGCCGAGCCGCCGGCCTTGCTGTCGGCCAGCACGCCGTAGGACTGGCTGAAGTCCCCGTGCGGCGCGGCCATGCCGTGGATGAGGTTGTTGGTGATGGTGACATTCGACAGCCCGGCGCTGCCGCCGGCGATGTAGATGCCGTACATCGTCGAATCGTCGCCGGCGATCTCCAGGCCGTCGATCGTGACGTTCGATGCGGTGATCTTCACGCCCTGCTCGACGCCGGCGAGGTCCACGAGCTGCGTCTGGGCCGTGTCGGGCCCGTAGGGCTGGACGGTGACGGCCTTGTCGGCGTCGAAGCGGGTGTAGGTGCCCTCGTAGACGTTGACCGTGCCGGCGTCGGTCACGCCGTCGATGGCCAAGTCGATGTCCGGGAAGGCGTCCACGCCGTAGATGAGATCCGGCGTGTTGCTGTCGGCGTCGTGATCGATCCCCGCGCCCATGGCCGTGCCGGCCCAGTCGTCATCGACGAAGACCGGCGTGGCCGAGGCGGGTCCCTGCGGGTTGGTGAAGATCACTCGCGTCAGGGCCGCGTCGTCGGTGTCGTCGTAGACGACCTGCTCGATCATCGCCGGGACGGTCGTCCCCCAGGCGTTGTTCTCGGCGTAGACGTCCGGATGGGCGGAGGCGACGGCGTTGGCGTTCTTGACCGCGTAGTTGCCGTCGACGCCGGTGTAGCCGCTCAGGTCGTTGTCGCCAAGGCTGCCCAGGGATCCGCCGCCGAGGTCGGCGACGGCGCCGCCGGTGACGTACACGCCGCGCTTGCTGCCGGTCAGCGTGTTGCCCTCGATCTCGACCTCCGCGAACATCCCGGCCGGGCTGTCCCCGACCACCAGGTAGAGCCCCGTGTGCAGGTGGTTGACGATCTCATTGTCTGCCAGGAGCACGTTCTGGACGCCGCCGCCGGCCGCGTTCATCCCGGCCAGCGGACGGAAGCCGAGGAAGTTGTCCTCGATGAGGTTGTCGCGGATCTCCAGTCCATCGACCACGCCGTTGCCCAGCGTGACGATGCCGTCGTAGGCGTCGCGGAACTCGTTGCCGACGACCTGGATGTTCTGCGAATCCCGGTCGCTGTTGGAGATCTGGAGCTGGTAGCGGGCGTCGTAGAAGCGCGTCGAGTTGTCTGTCGACGTCGCGCCCATCTCGACGACGTTGTCGGTCACCGTGGCGTCGCGCACGCCGTCGAGGTTCATGCCCCGGCGGCCCTCGTATGCCTGGTCGTCGTGGCGGATGACGTTGTCGGAAATCGTCAGGCCGGTGACGTTGAACAGCACGATGCCGGTGGCGTCATCGCCCTGGATGTCGCGGATGCGGCTGCCGGTGATCGACCAGTTCGAGCTGCTCAAGCCGCCGCCGTGGCCGAAGCCCATCACGATCGGCTGCACCGCGCCGACCCCGCCGGTCTGGCCGTAGATGTCCAGGTCGCGGAGCGTGATATCGTCGTGCGTGGTGCCGCTGCCCGCGCCGCGGACGGCGTGGTTGCCGCCGGTGATCGCGATGCCCTCGAGGGTGATCCCGTCGGCATCGAGGGCGATTTCGCCGTCCACAACCGCCTCGGGGTTGCGCGTGTCGCGGTCGGGGTGCAGGCCGACGTTCGGGCCCGTCACCGTCAGGGCCTTGTCCACCGTGACATCGCCGCCGTGCGTGCCCGCGTAGAGGTTCACCACGTCGTCGGCGACGGCGGCGTCCACCGCGGCCTGGATGCTCATCGTATCGCCGGCGAGGTCGTAGACGTAGAAGTTCGTCTGGTCGGCGAAGCCGTCGGCGTCCTGGATGTAGCGGTCGTGGGCGGCGATGTGCGCCGGGGCGCCTTCGGCGGCCGAACGGGCATGCGCCAGCGTGTCGAAGAACCGCAGATAGATGTTGTCGTTGTCGCTGGTGGGTCCGCCGAGGACGTAGCTGAAGTCGGCGTTCTGGATCGTCAGGTCCGCGTTGTCGGCCGGATCGTTGGACCAGGTGATGGGCTCGGGGTTCAGGGGGTCGGCGTAGTTGCCCATCTCGATCTGGAGCCCGCCGTTGTCGGTGGCATTGCCGGCGAAGCTGTTGGTGCCCTCGATGACCACGCCGCTGACGCCCAGGGGCGAGTAGCGCCCCCAGGTGGCGACGGAGATGTCGTTCCACCCGCTGCCGCTGATCGCCACGTCCCGCACGGTCACGCCGTCGACGTCCAGGAGCTGAATGCCGTGCCCGCCGTTGTCGGTCAGCGTGACGCCGTCGATCAGCATGTTCGAGGCGCCCAAGACGTCCAGGCCGGTGCGGTAGCTGTTGGCGATGGTCACGTCCTGGATCGTCACGCCGTCGGCGGTACGGACCTTCAGGCCGTAGCGCGGCGTCGAAAGGGCGCCGCTGCGCGTCAGCGTCAGGTCCTCGATCACCGTATTGTCGGCCGTGACGTGCATGCCGGCGTTGTTCACGCCGCCCTGGCCGGTGTAGTCGATGGCCGTGGCCGCCTGCCCGGCCCCGCGGAGGGTGACGGTCTTGTCGATCGCGAGGTCTTCCTCGAACGTCCCGGCCGTCAGCTCGACGAGCCCGCCGGCCTGGGAGGCGTCGATGGCGTCCTGGATGAGGCGGAAGTACCCGTGGCTGTCGTCGAAGCCGACGGTGCCCAGCAGGTCGTTGGTGTAGGCCTTGGCGTACTTGCTGAGCATGGCCTCGTTGACGGTGGCCAGCGGGCCGACGGTGTCGTAGCCCCAGTTGAGGACGTAGAGGTCCACGCCGCTGAAGTCGGCGAGGGCCTCGGCGATGGTCGTGTCCGCGTCGCCGTGAGCGCTGACGCCGATGGCGGTGTCCGTGTAGGTGTTGCCCGTGATCGACGCGCCCTCGGAGGGCAGGGCGTCGCCGAGCTGCTGGAGCGCCACGGCCGTGCCGACCCAGTAGACGTCCTGGCTCGGATCGGCGGCGACGTGCCCGTCGCGGATGTCGCGGAAGGCGTTGCCGGAGACCAGCACGCCCGTCCCGGCGGCGCCGGAGCCGGCGATCTCGTGGAGGGACAGGCCGAACCCGCCGGCCATGTTGCCGCCGCCGAGGTCCACCCCGCCGATCTCGTAGACGGCGTTGTCCTGGATGGTCAGGTCTGCGATGGAGCCGCCGGCGCCGTAGTTGGCATCGGCCAGGATGCCGTACGCGCGGTTGCTGTACGGCGTGTTGGGCGCGGCCATGCCGTGGACGAAGTTGTTCTCGATCAGGACGTTGGTCACATCGGCGGCCCCGGCGGCGACGTAGATGCCGAAGTTCGTCCCGGCGTCGCCGGCGATGTCGAAGCCGTCGATCTCGACGTCGGCGGACTGCACGACGATGCCGTTGTTGACGCCGGAGAAGTCCAGCACGGCCTCGGTGGTGTCGTCGCCGGCGGTGCGGGTGGCGACGTCCACGCCGGCCTGCGGGCCGAGAAGCTCGACGGCCTTGTCGATCGTTACCGGCGCCGTGTACGTGCCGGCGTGCACGTGGACGGTGCTGTTGGTGACCAGGTCGATGGCTTCCTGGATGCGTCCGGCCGAGCCGGTCTGCTCTCCGTCGTCGGTGACGTAGAGGGTGCTGAAGTCGCCCTGGAAGCCGACGTCTGCCGAGGTGTCGACACCGGAGCCCAGGTACGGCGTGAAGTCCACATAGGACGCGCCGCTGCCGGCGATGCCTGCGGTCACCGTTGCTTCGTCGGTGCTGCCCCACCAGTTGGCGCCCACGTCCAAGAGGCCGTTGGCGTCGTCGCCGTCATAGTGAAGCTGCTCGGTGTTGTTGTAGAAAGCGTTGCCGGAGATCTGCCAGGTGGCCTTGTCTCCACCGAGGTTGAAGCCGAGCTTCAGTCCGGCGGCGACGTATTCCGGGTCGGTGCGGACCTGCGGCGGGCTGGTCCAGCTGGTGAACCCGTCGTGGCCGGTGTTGTCGTGGACGAGGTTGTTGGTGATGACCAGGTTGTCGTATCCGGCGCCGGAGCCCCACAGCCCGATCCCTGACATGTCCTGGTTGTCGTAGATCTCGTTGCCGGTGATCGTCAGGTTCTCGATGCCGTAGCGGGCATGGATACCGGCGGTCTGGCCCTCGCGGTTCCAGATGTGGTCGCCGTCGCTGCGCGGGTCGCTGACGTCGTTCCCGTAGATGCGGTTGTCCGATACGGTGATGTTGTAGACGTCGGGGCTGGAGCCGTAGTTCATGATCGCGATCGGCAGCGAGGTCGTGTTGCGGATCGTGTTGCCGTGGATCGTGAGCCCGTCGAGGTACTCATCCCCGTCCCAGGTCTGCACCAGAATGGACCACCAGTCGGTGGTTCCCTCGATGAGGTTGTCGGAAATCTCGCTGTCGAGGAGGTTGGCACCCGTGATGATCGCCCGGTCGACGTCCGCGATGACGTTGCCCGTGACGGTGATGTCGCTGATCGGGTTTGCGCCGTCCCAGCCGGTGAAGTAGATGGCGGTCTCGCCGTCGCCGTAGGCATGGCTCGCCGGTTGCTGCCCGTCGCCCACGAAGCGGAAGTTCGTGACAAGCACGCCGTCGGTGCCGTCGCCGATCCGCAAGCCCGTGGTACCCGGCGCGACGTTGATCACGCTGCCGTCGACTTCGTCCGTGCCGGCCCCCAGGAGGCTCAGCGCCTTGCCGCCCCAGCGGATTCCGCCGTCGTACTGACCGGTGAGGACGTATACCGTCCCGCTGTCGGCGACCCCGTCGATCCCCTCCTGGATCGTGCCGAAAGCATCCACGCCGATCGTCTTCTCGGCGGTGCCGGGGTCGCCGTCATGGTCCACCGTCTCGCCGAGGCCGAGCGAGACCCAGTCGTCGTCCACCCAGACCTCGGGCGCCGTCACGGCCGCGCCGTCGAAGAGCACCTGCGACAGCGTGGCGTCGTCGGTGTCGTCCCAGAGCACGCTCTCGATGGCCGGCGTAAACGGAACGCCAAAATCGTTGCCGTAGGCGTAGACGTCCGGTTCGCTGGCGGCGAGGTTCTCGTTGTAGACGGCGTAGGTGGTGTAGGGCACGTAGCCGCTGAGGTCGTTGTTGCCGGCGTTGGCGCCGGTGTCCGTGCCGAGATCGACCGCGGCGCCGCCGGTGACGTGGACGCCGCGCGAGGCGTTGCCGGTCAGGTCGGTGTCGCGGACGGTGACGGTGGCGTTGGTTGCCCGAAGCCCCGTGTCGTTGCCGGTCAGCGACGAGTCGTCGATCGTGGCCGAGCCGTCGGCGATGATCGCACCGAGACTGAAGCCGGTGACGTCCAGATCGTCGATGTCCATCGACGCGCCGCTGTGCAGCGGGGCGTAGAGCCCGGCACTGCCGCTGCCGAGCTGCGCGCCGGTGATGCCGTTGGCGTTGAGCGTCCAGTCGCCGGTGGCGCCGCCGCTGATTTCCACGCCGTCGAACCACGGCTCGGCGGTCGTGCCCGCCAGCTCGACGTCGTTGTCCGAGAAGGTCGAGCTGCCGCCGACGCCGCTGAGGTAGACCGCGTGCAGCCTGCCCAGGGGCCCGCCGACGGGATCTGCCACGTCGATGTCGTTGCCTGTGAACTGGAAGTTGCTCAGCGTCCCCCCGGCCGGATACGCAAGCACCGCCGTTCGATCGTTCGACAGGACGTTCTGATCGAAGGTCAGCTCGTCAATCCCCGCGACGCCCGATCCGCTCAGCGGATAGGCCGTGATCTGCACGTTGGTCAGCTCGGAATCGCTGACGGTGTTGTGCGCGAACGTGTTGCCGTCGGCGTGGACGGTCCGCCCGTCGGCTGCCTGGGCGGTAGCCACCAGGCCCGCGTAGCCGCCGCTGACGGTGTTGTAGGAAACCGTCGAGTTCGCCGCGTTGGTCAGTTCGAGGCCGTACACGTTGTGGTTGGGGCTCCAACTGCCCATCTCCACGACGTTGTAGCTGAGGTCGAGGTCGTCGTAGACGTTTCGCCCATCGCTCCAGGCCATGATCCCGGCCCATTCGTTGTCCGTGAGCCGGTTGTCCCGGACGGTGACGCCCGTCGTCGGATCGGTCGTGGCGTTGTAGATCCGCACGCCCACGCCGTTGCCGGCGCTGGCGGTCTGGAAGTTCCGGATGACGAAGCCCTCGATCGTCACGTCGTCGGCGCCGCCGGAGACGTCGATACCGTTGCTGCCGGCCGGCAGGGCCGCGCCCTCGATGACCGGCGCGTCCGGGCCGGGCCCCGCAACGGTCGTCGAGCCGGCATCGCCGGTCAGCAGCACCGGGCGCTCGATGACGATGGCCTCGGGGTACGTGCCGTCGTGGACCTTCACCGTGCCGCCGGAGGTGACCAGGCTGACGCCCTCCTGGATGCGTCCCAGCGGGCCGGTCTGCGGCGTGTCGTCGACGTGCAGGTGCGCGTAATCGCCCTGGAAGCCGTCGGTGGCGTCGCCGCCGACATCCGTGGCGTACTCGAACCACGGGGTGTAGTCCACCGTCGCGTTGTTCTGCGTGCCGACCACGGCGGCCACGCCGGTGGGGTCGGTCACGTTCCAGTAGTTCTGCGAGGCGTCCACGTGCCCGCCCGGCTGGCGGACCATCAGCGCCCGGCCGAAGCTGGCCGTGCCGAACCGGTTCTCCCTCACCACCACCGTGCCGCTGAAGGCGCCGGCGTTGACGACGTCGTAGACCGCGTCACCGAGGAAGTTGTTCGTGATCGTCACGTCCTCGGCGCCCCAGAACTCCACGCCGCGCCCGTTGCTCGTGAACGTGTTGCCGTGGATCACGTGGCTGCCGGAGTTGATCCCCACGGCGGCGAAGTCGGCATTGCTGATCTCGTTGTACTCGATGGTCGTCAGCGTGCCGGCGTTTCCGCCGTCGATCTGGACGCCGCGCCGGGCCCCGCCGATGGTGTTGTCGCGAATCGTGTTGCTGCCGGAGCCGCTGACGACGTGGACGGCGTACAGCAGCCCGCCGCCGGTGCTGGGCAGCGTGATGTCGTTGCCTTCCAGGACGTTGCCGGTCGCCCCGCCGCTGAAGGCCACGGCGCTGTTCTCGGTGCCGGCCGAGGCGGTCAGCGTGTTGCCGCTGACGTCGTTGTTGTCCGAATCGTTGATCTGGATCCCGGTCGTGCCGCTGTCGGTGATCGTGTTGCCGCTGATCGTCGCGCCGTCGGAGCCGCTGAGGGACATGCCCCAGCCGCTGGCGGTGATCTGGTTGCCGCCGATCACCTCCACGCCGTCGGAGTCGTTGATCTGGATGCCCAGCCCGGGGTTGCTCGCCAGGACGTTCCCGCTGACGACCGCGCCGTCGGAGCCCTCGGCCACCGAGATCCCCACCTCGTTGCCGCTGAGCTGGTTGCCGCTGACCGTCACGCCCGGGGACTCGAAGACCAGGACGCCCACGCCCGCCCAGGGGGCCGTCCGCGAGTGCCCGGTGACCTCGTTGCCGGTGATCGAGCCGGTCGCGCCGTAGCCGAACTGGATGCCGTTCAGCGCCGTCGCCGAGCCGGAAACCACGCTGCCGCTGACCGTGACGGCGGGGTCGGCGCCGACGTCGCCGTCGCCGTTGACCACGACACCGTCGCGCGTGTAGCCGCTGACGTCCAGGTCGTCGAGCGTCAGGGCCGAGTCGCCGTGGACGCGGACGCCCCAACTCTCGTAGGCCGGCGTGGCGGCGAAATTGCCCACCGTGCTGGCGAACAGGCCGGCCATCGTGCCGCCGGCGTCCTTGACGTCCCGCAGGAAGACGCCCGCGAACCGGTCGGTGCCGGCGGACTTGTTCTCGCCCGCGGCGTCCACCGTCACGCCCTCGATCCGCACGTCGATCGTGTCGGCCGGGGCGTAGGCGCCCAGGATGTAGTCGTAGACCGTGCCGTCGTGGCCGATGGACAGCGCCCGGTCGGCGGCCGGGGCCTCGATGGTCGTCGAAGCCTCGCCGGCCCCGAGCAGCGTCAGGTCCTTGGTGACGGTGACCTGCTCGACGTACACGCCGGCCTGGACGTTCACCGTGTCGCCGGGGTCGGCGGCGTCGATGGCGTTCTGGATGGTCTCGTCGTTCTCGCCGCTGCCCGGCGTGGTGACGTAGACGTTGCCCGGCGTCCAGCGGAGAAGGCCGCTGGCGGGGTCGTCGGGGGCGTGGTAGACCGCGTCCTCGATCGCGAAGTCGTCCGTGCCGGGGGCCAGGCCCTCGAAGTTCGCGGCCGTGTAGGCCGTCAGGTCGAACGCCTGCGGGGAGGCGTTGTAGAGGAAGTATTCGTCGCCGGCGAACTCGTTGCCGGCACCGATCGTGACCGTCCCGGCCGTGGTCTCGAGGTAGAGGTCGGTCAGGTTGTCGGCCGTGCCGTCGAAGTCCACGTTCGCGAGGGACACGTCGGCCTGGTCCACGTAGACGCCGACATCGTGGCCGGTGATGGCCTCGCCGTCCAGCGAGACGCTCACGTCGCCGTCGCCTTGGGTGTAGACGAGGTAGCCTGCCTGGCCGTTGTCGGCCAGCGTGTTGCCGGAGGCGTTGACGGTGACCGACGAGCCGGCCGAGGCGTCCTCGTCGGTGATGACCACGCCGTAGTCGATGTTGTCGTGGAAGTTGTTGCCCGTCAGCGTGACCTCGACGTCCACCGCGCCGGCGTAGCCGTTGAACTGGTTGCCGATGGTCATCGCCATCTGCGAGCCGTACACCTCGTTGCCGCTGACCAGCACGTCCTTGACGAAGCCCGGCTCGGCCACGCCCCACGTGTAGGAATTCTCGATGTAGATGCCCGCCGAGTCGCTGCCGTCGCTGGCGGCCTCGGTGTCGTAGCCCCAGATGGTGTTGTTCGTGATCTCGCCGGTGGACTGGCTGCCCATCTCGATGGCGTAGCCGAAGTCGTCGAAGGTCAGGTGGAACTCGTTGTCGTCGATGGTGGCGTCGACGTAGTCGTGGGTGACGACCGCGACGCGGCCCATGTCGAGGAATTCGTTGCCGGTGATGGTGATGCCGGCCCTCGCGCCGTCGCTGTAGCCCGGCGCGCGGAAGTACGAGCCGATCTCGTAGTACGTCGGGGCGGGCACCGACATGTTCTGAAGCACGTTGTCCCGCACCGCGCCCGTGGCGTTCCAGTACAGCAGCCCGTGGACGGAGTTGCCGGCCACGTTGTCGAAGTCCAGCGTCATCCCCTCGAGCACGATGTCCGTGGAATCCACCACGCGGACGACGGCCTGGCGGCTGGCGCCGTAGGGGGCGATGTCCCACGCCAGCGTACCGGTCGGCAGGATGGTGGTGGTCGCGGCCGACTGGCCGGAAACCGTCAGGCCCGCGCGCCCCTCGATGTTCATCGTCGCGTCGTACGTGCCGGCCAGGACGGTCACCGTGCCGGCGTCGGCGACGGTGTCGATGGCGTCCTGCATCTGCGTCTCGTCGAAGGCGTTGACGCCGTAGACCTTGTCCTGCACGTCGGCGTCGCCGGCGCCGGTGTCGGAGTCGACCACGTCGCCGAAGCTCAGCCCGGCCGGGCCGATGTCCGCCTGGATGTCCCACGTGTCATTGACCCATACATCCGTCGGGTGCTCCAGCGTGAGCGTCACGTCGTTGCCGTCGCCGCCGACGTAGCTGATCGCGAAGGGCACGTTGTCCAGGACGACGGTCGCGCCCTCGGCCAGGCCGTCGAACGTGCCGCTCACGGCGTCCGTGCCGTCGTTGTCGATCAGCACGAACGCGGTCCCCACGGCCGGGTCGTAGCCGCGGCTGGCATCCAGCGTCGCGCCGCCGAGGCTGACCGCCCCGTTGGCGACGATCTGGTCGTACTCGGTCCCGGCAGCGGGGCCGTCCAGCTCGACGACGAAGGTCGAGCCCGACGCCAGGTCCAGGCCGTTGGTGGTGAAGCGCGCGGGGCTGAAGCCCGGCGTAAGGGTCGCGCCGGCGTCGCTGACGGTCAGTGCCCCGTCGATCGTGCCCTCGCCGGCCAGCGTGATCGCCTTGTTGACGTCGACGTCCTCGGCGTACGTGCCGTCCTGCACCCAGACGGTATCGCCGGCGTCGGCGGCGTCGACGCCGCGCTGGATGCTCGGCTCGGTGATGCCCCAGCCGGGCACGAAGCTGTTGGGGGTGACATACAGGTTGCCGGCGTTCCAGCGGACCACACCGAGGCCGGGCGCATCGATGGCGTGAATGGCCTGATCCTCGATCTGGAAGTTGTCCGCCATGACGCCCTGGTCGAGTTCGACGCCGGTGGACTCGTGGTAGAAGGTGGCACTGGTCGCGTCAACGCCGTTGCCCCACAGCGTGATGCCGCGGAGCTTCGTATCCCCGATATCCAGGTCGTCGGAATCGCCGTGGGCGACGATAAGGTCATCCCAGCCGCCGGCAGCGTCGACGAGGTCCACCCCGCTGAAGCTCAGACCGCTGATGTCCGCGAACTCCTGGATCAGCAGCGAGGCCTTCGCGTTCGTACCGTCAATGTCCAGGTTCTCCAACGCGATCGTACCGCTGCCGGCCCCGAGGCCGCGAATCTGTACGCCGTAGGTCCCGACCCCGTCTACCGAGACGTTGCGGATGGCGAGGTTGCCGTCGAACTGCTGGACCATGATGTCGGCGGTGTTGTTGTTCGGGCTCGTGGCATTGCCGATGAAGCTCGTACCGTCGATCACCACGTTCGTCACGCCGATGGAGTCCGCATCGCCGGTGGTGAGACCGCTGAGCCCGTTGCCGCTGATCCGGGCGTTCCGCAGCTCCAGGCCGTCGAAGCTCACCGGCTGGGTCCCGCCGAACAGCCCCCCGACGGCCACGCCGCGGTTCGTATTGTCCGCGAAGAGCGAGTCCTCGATGACCACGTCCCCCAGCGTGCCGGTATGGTCGAAGACCAGGCCGTCGGCGGCGTTGTCGACCGATGCGACGTTGTGGAACGTCAGGTGCTCGGTCGTGCCCGAGCCGGTGACGGCGATGCCGCTGGCGGCGTTCGTCGCGCCGGTCACCCGCAGGTCGCAGACCACCAGCCGGTTCGAGGCGTCGGCGCCCGAGCCGGTGATCTCGATCACCGGCGTGTTGCCCGCTGCGGACTCGATAACCGTGTCCGCCGCCGTGTCGCCGCTGCCGACGCCGTCGAGCGTCATCCGGCGGTCCAGCACGACGTTCTCGGTGTAGGTCCCCTCGAGCACGTGCACGGTCCCGCCGGTGTCGACGTCGGCGACCGCCTCGCCGATCCGCCCGCCGCCGAACTGCTCGCCTTCGGCGTGGACGGTCAGGCCGGCGTAGTCGGCCTGGAAGCCGCCCGTCCCGCCGTCGGCGTCGCCGGTCTCCAGCATGGGCGTGTAGTCCACGAGGCCGCTGACGCCCGCGGCCGTCGGGTCCGCCGTCCCCCACCAGTTGAAGCTCGCCTGCACCGTCGCGGTCGAGCCGCCGGAGACGTTCAGGGCGTTGCCGGTCAGTTCGCTCTCGAAGATCGTCACGTCGGCGTCGCCGCTGGCGGCCACGCCGGTGGCGGTGCTGTTGACGATGAAGCTGCCCGCGACGTCCACCTCGGCCGTGCCGGAGGCGTCGATGCCCGTGGCCAGCCCGTCGATGCTGCTGTCGGTGATCGTCACGCTGCCGGCGTCGGCGTCGACGCCCGTGCCGCTGCCGGTGATCGTCACGCCGTCGAGGAGGAGCCCGCTGCCGAGGATCTGCGTCGCGGCCGTGGCGCCGCTGACGCTGCCTCCGTCGACGTTTACCTCGCCGTCGTTGTTCACGCGAATGCCGATGTCGTTGCCCGCGATGGCCGGGGCCGTCAGCGAGACCGACGCGCCGTCGACGTCGAGGGCGACGGCGTTGCCGGTCAGGCCGGACAGGTCGTCGGCGACGGTGACGGCCATCTCGTAGCCGCCGGTCGGGCCATCGGCCTCGCGGAGCACGATGCCCGCCCCGGCGCTGCCGCTGACACCGTTGCTGTCCAGCGTCACCGACCCGGTGGCCTCCAGGACGATGCCCCGCGCCGAGCTGGTGACGACGTTACGCGCCAGCTCCAGGTCCCCGGTGATCCGGGCGTTGATGTCAACCCCGTCGCCGTCGTTGTCGGTCAGGACGTTGTCGGTCAGGCTCGCGTCGACGAGATCGATCGGATGGATGCCCGCGGCGTTGACCTCGATGCCGTTGCCGGCGTTGGCCTCGATCGTGTTGCCCGAAACCGTCAGCTCGACCATGCCGCGATTGATCGACAGCCCCGCCCCGTCGTTGTCCGAGAAGTCGTTGTCGGCGAACACGGCGGCCCCGATGAAGTCCGTCGGGGAGACGCCCAGGACCATCCCGCCGCCCTGGTTGCTCTTGGCCTCGTTGCCGGAGACCATCAGCGTGCCGGCCGGCAGGAGCACGTCCCCGGAAAGGGAGATGCCGTTCCCGGCGTTGGTGCTGAAGTCGTTGTCGGCGATGGTCGCGCCGTTGCCCAGGACGGAACTGTGCAGTGTCAGCCCGCCGCCGGCACTGCCGGAGACGTCATTCCGCGAGATGTCCAAGCTGCTGTACGTGCCGGAGTAGATGCTGATCCCGCCGTGCGGATCGGTAACGCTCAGCGCCCCGCTGACCTGGTTGTCCTGGATCGTGATATCCGCCGACTCGCCCCCGACGTTCCAGACGACGATGCCGCCCTCCTGGGCGCCCGTCACGGTGTTGTGGCGGATCGTCCCGGACGAGCTGGTCCCGGCGGTGAACTGCTGGCCAAGCCAGATGCCGTTGTACGGCGCGTCTGTCACGACATTGCCGTCTCCCGCCGTCGCCCCGCCGATCACCGCGTCCGCCGTGCCGGTCACCCAGATGCTCGCCTTGCTGACCGTGTTGTCGCGAAGAACGGTCCCGCTGGAGCCCTGCCCCGACGTGCCGGTCAGATAGTACGCGTACGCCCCGTCCGGGTACGTCCACACCGCACTGGTGTCGTAGGACGTTCGCTGGATCAGCAGCCCGGTCGTATCTTCCGACCGCACGCCGGTGTACACGTCGTCGAAGGTCACGTCCTGAATCGTCACGTCGTCCAACGTCGGCTCGCCCACGCCCCATGCCGGGTTCGCCCGGACCACGATGCCGTAGCCGCCAACCGACACTTGGTCGCCCATCAGGTTGCGGAGGCCCACGTCCTGGATCGTCACGTGGTCCGACTGCACCACGATGCCCCGAACCCAGCCCGTGCCCAAGCCGCTGCTGTCGGAGCCTGAACCATATGTGCCGCCGTCCAGGATCGTTGCGCCGGCGCCCACGCCGCGAAGCGTCAGCGGATGATTGATCACCGCCAGCGCGCTGTCCGTCGCCGTGTACACCCCGCCCAGAGCGTGAACGACGCCGCTGTCGTCCACGAGGTCGACGCCCTCCTGCAGGCGACTCTCGCCGCCGGTCTGCCCGCCGAGGGCGGTCACGTTCACCCCCGAGGTGTCGCCCTGGAACCCCACGGCCGCGCCGCCGAGATCCGTGCCGACGTCCAGGAACGGGGTGAAGTCCACGTAGCCGGTCGTGGCGGCCTGGACGGCCGATTCGTCGTTGGAGCCCCACCAGTTCCCCGAGCCGTCCACCGTCAGCGTGTTGTTGGCGTTCTCGAGGGCCTTGCCGACGTTGCCCGACAGGTCGCTGCCGCGGACCGTCGCGTCGCCGTCGGCGGTGACGAGGATGCCCCGGCCGTTGCCGGTGACGATGCTGTCGTAGACCTCCGCCGAGCCGTCGGTGACGATGATGCCGAGGTTCCCGCTGCCGCGGATCTCGCTGTCCTGGACGGTGACCGAGCCGCCGCCGAGGACCTGGACGCCGAGGATGCCGGAATCGACCACGTAGCTGGACTCGATGGTCACGGCCCCGCCGCGGACGACCACGCCGTTGAAGCCGCTGTCGCGGACGGTCGTGTTCCGCAGCGTCAGCCCGTCCTCGGCGTTGACGCCGTCGGAGAAGCTGTTGGCGATCTCGAAGCCGTCCACCACCACGGCCGAGGTCGAGCCGTTGATGTCGATCCCCGTGCCGTACAGCCCCGTCCCGTCGATCCACGGCGTCGCACCCGCCGCCGCCAGAAGGTCCAGGGACTTGTTGTTGATGACCACGGCCTCGGTATACGCGGCCGAGCCTTCGTAGACGACCACGTCCCCGCCGTTGCCGACGGCCTCGACGCCGTCCTGAATCGCGGCGAAAGCGTCGTAGCCGAAGCTCCCGGCCGGGCCCGCGCCGTCGGGGTCGGCCCCGATGGCCGTGCCCGCCCAGTCGTTGTTGACCCAGACGTTCTCGGGCGTGACGGTGAGGACCACGTCGTTGCCGGTCCCCCCGGCGTAACTGATCGTCAGGCGGTAGCCGTCGACCTCGCCGACGGCGGCGCCTTCGCCCAGGCCGGCGAACGTGCCGACCACGGCGTCCGTGCCGTCGTTGTCGATGATGACGAACGCATCGCCGGCCCCGGCGGCGTAGGCCACGTTGGCGACGTCCAGCGTGGGCCCGTTGAGCGTGACGGAGCCCGTGACGGCCACCTGGTCGTGCCCGCCGGCGCCCGGCGTGGCGCCCTCGATCTCGATCTCCAGCTCGCTGCCAGCGTCCATGGTGTAGTCGCCGGTGTAGTCGATGCCGGGGCTGGCGCCGGGCTCGAGGCGAGCGCCGGCGGCCGTCATGTCGAACGTGCCGTCCACGGTGAACTCGCCCTGGATCGTGACGGCCTCGTCAACCACCACGTCCTCGACATACGTCCCGGAGAAGACGACGATGGTGTCCCCGCCCGAGGCGGCGTCGACAGCGTCCTGGATCGAGTCGTTGACGTACCACGTCTGCGGGCCGGGGCCCGGCGCAGTGGTCATCCAAGGCGAGTAGTCCACGTCGCCGTCGCCGCCCATCAGCGCGGCGATCTCCGCCTCTTCGGCGGTCCCCCACCAGTTGGCGCCGGCGTCGAGGGTCGTCCCCGCGTTGTAGTTGCGAAGGGCCAGGGCGTCCGGCAGGGCACCGTGATTGACGAACGCGTTGTCGTGGAACTCGACCGTGGCCGAGTCGCCACCGGGCCGGACCCGCGCGCCGTACTCCGGGCGCAGCGGATCGCCGTGGCTGTTGTAGTGGATCTCGTTGCCCAGCACCTGAACGTCATGCGTACCGACGGGGAAGTAGGTCGTACCCCAGAAGGACAGCGCATACGACGGATAGCCCTCCCATGGGGAGATCTTCGTGTTGCGGAAGACGTTATCGGTAACCGTACCGCCCAGGACGTTCAAGATGGGTCCGGTCTGGTTCCACTCAAACAAGTTGCTGCTGATCAACGCGTTATGCAGGTTGCCGATGTTGATCGCCTGGACAGTATCATGGATCCTGTTGTTGGCTATGACGGGGTCCACGAAGCTGTATCGATCCGTGCCGGTGCCGCAGAAAATGCCGTAGTTCGTCGGGTTCGACAGGTCATTGTGAGAAATCTCAACGTCCGTGAACGTCACCCCGGTCTGGAAACCGCTGGTGAACCCGAGCGCCTCCAGCGCGTATGCGTTGTGCGTGTTGTCCTCGGCGCTGACCACCACGAGGTTGTGAGTCAGATCGATGTTCTCGAAAGCCCCGCTACCCGCAGAGCTCGGCCCCGCGTCCAGGTCCTGGCCGGTGTTGATCCCGACCCAGGCGGCCGTCGAATGCAGGTAGTTGTGGGATACCAGCACGTTGCTGCGCGTGGCATTCTCCGGGCCGCGAATGCTGATACCCGTATAGAAGTCCGTGACCTCGAAGCCGTTGAACGTCACGTCGTCGGCCGCCAGGGTCACCGCGAACGGCGAGACGTCGTACGGCGCGGCGATGGTGCTCTCGCCGCCAGCCCGGCCACCATCGACCGGTGCCACGTTCGCTTGGGCGCCGAGGAGCGTCAGGGGCTTGGTGACGCTCAGCGCCTCGTCGAAGGTCCCCGGGGCGACCTGTACGGTGTCGCCGGGATCGGCGGCGTTGATGGCGCTCTGGATCGTCGAGAAGACGTCCGTGCCGTACACGCCGGTGTGCTGGTCCGGCTCGCCCTGTCGCCAGATGACCTCGTCGCCGGCATCGAGGGTGCCGCCGTTGACGTCGACGAGGTCGCCGGCCTCGTCCACGTAGCCGACGCTCAGCAGCAGCCGCTGCTCCAGCGGCTCCATGCCGGTGTAGTCGCCGGTCTCCCGGCGTTTCGGCGCCGACGGCGTCCACGAGTTCCTGCGCGCGCGAATGTTCTGCCTCTGCCTGGCCAGTCGCCGACTTCGCTTGGACATTCTTTCAGCCCCTGTCCCGCATGGGGACGGTTATGACAGCGGAATACGAGCCGGCCGCGAAGGCGTACGGCGCCTTCGCGCAGGGAAACCACAGAAACGCGGATCCCTCAATGGCCCGGACGTACCGCCATGTTCCTCTACTTTGGTGGTGTACTACACTTTGGCATACAGCGCCCCGTCCCCGTGTGGCGTCTCCTTTATTGCACCGCTACAAGCGAGCGGGGCGCACGTTGCGACGTTCGTGATCCCTCGCAAAAGCAGCCAGCGATTATAGCGGCTTTTCCCAAACCGTCAACATATTCCTTGAATTAAGCATTGGTTAGGACGCCTGCGGTATATGCCGCTTATAGTGGGTGGGGTATTGCACTTACATCTTTTGCAGCTCACTCGCCCAATCTAGGAATACTCCGATGTGCTCTATAGGATTTTTGGTGTTTCAAACACATGATGGCCGAATACAGGCCCGGAGGCCCCTCCTATCAGTCCCAAGGTATCTCCTGTAGTTCCCAACTGAACTCTGCCCCGATCTGTCCCCTCACGCCGCCAGATATACCGCACAACTACGGTACGCTAACGGCTTTGCGACGAAATCGCGGGCAACCCGCTTGCCTCCCGAACACCCTCTCTGGCAAAGACGCATTTGCGGTCTTGCTCGTTGTGGGCAGACCGCAAACACCACAATGCCCCGCCACCTGTCGTTCAGGCGCCCGGGCATCACGCTCACCCGGCTTGTCGGGCGAGATGCGTGGCAGTTGGGCGAGTTGGAGCGGGCCGCCTCCGAGCGCCCCGGGCGGGTGCCGGCGACGCCGGACAGCCCCCGGCGAGCAGCGGCTCTGCCATGGCCGCCGGACACCGTTGCCGACGCCAGGGCCGGCCCGCGGGAGCAGCCCCCCCCCAGCCGGAGCGTCGGCGAGGGGTCCGCCCGAGGAGCGTCCCGGCCGCCCCGCACCGGGGGGCGAGCCGGTGTCCACGCCGTGTCCACACCCGTCCCACTGTCCACACCCGCAACCGGGTGGACAGCGACCTGTACATACGTAAATCAATTTCATGTAACGCTTTACATTACAATGTACTGGCATGTGTCCACGGTGTCCGGGGGTGGACACAACCGACACAGAGCCCCCGAGTCACTACGACCGCTGAGGCGGTCCGATCAGGTCGTCGAGGGCCTCCTCGATCGCGTCCAGCGCCTCGGTCAGACCGTCGCGGCGGTGGGCGGGGATGTTCGCGGCGAACTCGTCGGTGCGGTCCAGAAAGGCGCGGATCAGCTCCGGCGTGATGCGGTGTCGATCCGCCCTCATTCCGATCCGCCAGTCCTGGACGAACTGCGCGTTGAGCCGCTGCTCAAGGGCCTCCTCGGGCACGGTCAGCAGGGGTTTGCCCAGGTGGATCGACTCGCTGATCAGTTGGTTCCCCGAGGTGCTGAGCACGCCCCGGCAACTCGCCAGGTCGCGGATGAAGGGCAGGTTGCCGATCGGGCAGAACTCGACGGTCCCCTCGGTCCCCCGCCGCCGGGGTCCGTAGACCTTCACCGGGCAGCCCGCCCGTCGAAGCGCATCCTCCACCTGCGGGGTGAAATGCGTCTCGGCGTTGGTGAAGTAGACCAGCAGGTGCTCGCCGGCGGTGGGCTCGGTCTCGCGGACCTCCCGCCGGACGATCGGCCCGACCACACGCACGCCCTCCCGCCTGGCCTCGCCCTCGTAGAAGGCCGCGACGATGACCCGCTCGGGTCGGCAGACCAGCCTCCGGTACGCCAGCGACTCCGCCCAGCAGACCGCCCGGTCGGTGCGGCTCATCGGCAGGCGGCAGTGGACCATGATGCCGTAGTGGTCGAAGCTGATCCGCGGGATGCCCATCCGCCGCCCGACGCGGTGGGTCCAGCCCTCCGAGTCGGACATGACCACGTCCGGCTGGAAGCGGCGGGCGACGTCCGCGATCATCTGGCTGACCGGCCCGTGGAGCAGCATGTCGAGGGCGCCGGGCGCGTTGCGCTGGAGCGTCAGCCGCGGGGACCGGCGGTGGTTCCGCCCGTGGTGGTAGCGGAGCACGGGGATGCGGACGACGGGGTAATCGCTGCGGAGCTGGTCGTAGGCGTCGTCGCCGGCGAGGACGAGCAGGTCGTGGCGGCGGGTCAGTTCCGGCAGCACGGCCATCGCCCTGCCTGCGTGCCCGCGCCCGTAGCCGTGGACGCCGTAGAGGATGCGTCGGCGGGGTCGGGAGGCATCGGCAGCGCTGGGGGGCGACTGGCTCATGCCCAATAGCATAGTGAGCTCCCCCGCGGATGCACGCGTCGAGTTGCCCGACCGGCGGGAGGACGGTACGCTCTGTCCGTGCACGCCATCGCCGACATGCCGTCCGACGACGCCCCCGACCGGCCGGGCCGGTGGTTCCACGTCGCCGCCGCCCTGCTCGTTCTCGCCGGCTTCGCCGCGACGTTCTGCCACGCCTACAACCTCGACCTGTACTGGCACCTCGCCGGCGGGGAGTGGATGCTCGACCACGGGCGCGTGCTCGGCCATGACCCCTTCAGCGTGGACCCCGAGCCCCGCTGGGTCAACGTGCACTGGCTCTTCCAGCTCACCATCGCCGTGCTCCACCGCCTCGGCGGCGTGGGGTTGCTGTGCCTGCTCAAGGCGGCCCTGGCGGCCGGGACGCTGGCGGCCTTCGCCGTCTCGCTCCGTCGCGTCGTGAGTCCCGCGTGGGTGCTTCTCTGCGGCCTGCTGGTGCTTGCGGTGATCGAGGTCCGCGTCCGCATCCGCCCCGAGGCGGTCACGCTGCTGCTGCTGGCCGTGACGGTAGCCCTGACCGAGCACGTCCGCCGCGGCGGCCCGGCGAAGCGGCTGTGGGCGATGCTGCCGATCATGGCCGTGTGGGTGAACATGCACGGGCTCTACGTCCTGGGCCCGGCGGTGTTCTGGTCGGCCGTGCTGGGGGCAGCCATCGACCGCCGCCTGCGCGGCACGGCGTTCGCCGGCCCGCTGGCGAGCAAGGCGGCCGCGGTGCCCCTGCTGGCGGCGACGGCGGTGTGCCTGGCGACGCCCTGGCCTCTGGAGGCCGCCGCCCAGCCGCTGCTGCTGTGGACGCGCATCTCCGGCGGGCGCGAGGCGTTCACGCGGGGCGTCTCGGAGTTCCTGCCGACGCACGAATCGGGCTACTATCTCGGCCTCGCCGCGGCGGTGCTGATCCCCGCGGCCCTGGCCTGCGCACTCAACCGCCGCCGCGTGCCGGTGGCTCACCTGGTGTGGCTGGCGGCGTTCGGGGCCTTGGCGATGCTGGCCAGGCGGAACGTCGCGCTGACCGGCCCGGTCGCAGGCTACGTGCTGGGCCTCCACGGCGGGGCGTGGCTGCGGCGGCGCGGACTGCTTCGCCCGGGCGGGCGGCCGGCAGCGGCGGTCGGCGCGGTCGCCGGGGTGCTCGCGGTGGCGGTCGTCGCCGGGTGCGGGACCGAGTGGCTCTTCCGCGTCCGGGGCATCACACGGCGGTTCGGGGCGGGGCTGTACCGCCCGAACTACCCCCTCGCCCTGGCGCGGCGGCTGGGCGAGCTGGACGCCCCCGGGGCAGTCTTCTGCGCCGACTGGGGCTACGCGGGCACGTTCATCCATCACAGCCGGCGCAGGGTCTGGATGGACGGGCGGCTCGAAGCCCACTCGCTGAAACGCTACCTCAGCCAGGGCCGCCTGGCCTACAAGCTGCGAACGGTCGGGGGGGCCGAGGAGGCCGCCTTTCACCCCGACCTGCGCTTCTTCTACGTCCGCGCCCGCTCGCGGGACCACCTGACCGCCCTGTCGGCGAGTCCGCGGTTCCGCCTGCTGTGGATCGACACGACCGGCGCGATCTTCGCCCGCACGGACTACCGCGGGGGCGGGACCGAGGACGCCGGGATGCCCCCCACGGGAGCGGACCTCGGCGAGTTCGACCACCCACTGGGGCGGGATTGGCGCGTGGGGGGCCTGGCGGTCGAGCCCCGCCGCTGGTACCGCCAGAATCCCCCGGATGAGCAGTACCGGGTCGGCACGCTGCTGCTGTGGCTGGGCTGGCGGAGCCCGGGGGGGCCCGACGGGGTCGGCGGGCAGGCCGCCCGCGCCCGGCGGACGGTGCTGGCGGCCCGCTATCTCCGCGGCGCCCTCGAGGCCGGTCTGACCGCCCGCGACGTCGCCGCCGGGATGCTCGCCCAGGCCCACCAGCAGCGTGCCGTCCAAGACGACGCCACCGTATGCCCCGCCGTGCCGGTGGACTTTCACTCCGCCCGCGCCCTGGCGCTGTACCGCTCGCTGGACCTCTCGGACCTCGCCGACGAGAACGCCCGCGGCTTCGCCGAGCAGCGCGTCGACGCCCTGCTGCGGGCCCGCCGCCTCGACGCGGCAACCGAGGCGGCGCGGCGCCTGCTCGCCGGCGGCCCGGCCGAGAAGTTGCCCACCTACCGCCGGATGCACGAGGCCCTGGCCGACCGGCTCGCCCGCAGCCGCCGGGCGGCGGAAGCGCTGTCGGTGGAGGCGCCCCTTGCCCGCGCCGCGGCGCTGGCCGGTGCGGGGATCGGCCTGGCCGACACGGCGATCGCCGAACTCCGCGCCGCCTCGCCGACACCCGCCAACCGCCGGCTGCTGGGCGACATGCTGCTCAACGCCGGCGACGTCCCCGCCGCACTCGACGCCTACCGACAGGGGGCGGGCGCCGGCGGACTGGCGCTGCGACGGGCACTGTGCGATGCCGTCGCCGGGCGACACTTCGCCGCCCTCGCCGCCCTCGACGCCTGCGAGCGGACGCCGACCGTGAGCTACTACCGCGGGCTGCTGCTGGAGCTGCTGGGCCGCTACGACGAGGCCCTCGCCGCCGTCGGCCCGCTGGCCCCCGAGGACGAGAACCTCGCCGCCCTGGTCTCACGCCTCCGCGGGCGGCTGATCCTCCGGTGATTCCTCGCCGGTCGGTTCGCCGCGACCGGCGCCGCCTCCCCGCCCGATCCTGTTCTCCGTCCCGGCCAGCAGGCGCGCGATGTTCGTCCGGTGGCGGATGACGATCAGCGCGACCATCAGGGCGGCGAACAGGCCCATCGGCCAGAGCCGCCACGCCGGCCAGTTCAGCAGGACAAACAGCGGCAGGAAGGCCGCCGCCGCGGTGATGCTCCCCAGCGAGACGTAGCGGCTGGCGAGGGTAACGGCAATCCAGACGCCCAGGGCGATCAGTCCGGCCCAGGTGAAATAGGGCCAGACGCCCAGGACCACGCCGAGCGCCGTCGCCACGCCCTTGCCGCCGCGGAACCGCAGGTAGAAGCTGAAGACGTGCCCGGCAATGGCCCCGCAGCCGGCGAGCAGCCAGGCGGTCTGGGCCAGCGGGCCCAGGCCCGGGTCCTGCCGGCCGACCAGCCAGCCGGCGACCAGCGTGGGCACCAGGCCCTTGAGCACGTCGAGGGCGAAGCACAGGTAGCCCCAGGGCCTCCCGCAGACACGTCCGCAGTTGGTTGCCCCCACGTTCCCGCTGCCGGCGGTCCGCAGGTCCTTGCCGTGGGCGTGGGCGATGAGGAACCCCACCGGCGTGGCACCGATCGCGTAGGCGGCGGCCGGCAGGGCGATCAGCAGCAGGGGCAGGCTCATGGCGCATCCCCTTTCCGCGGGGCGAGCGTCTCGTAGGCGGCCAGCAGCTCGTCCACGTGGCGCTCGACGCCGAGGGCGTCGGCGCGGTCCAGGCAGGCCTCGCGGCAGCGGCGGCGCTGCTCGGGATCGCCCAGGGCAGTCATCGCGCGGACGACCGCGTCGGTGTCCCGCGGCGAGCTGACCACGATGCCCGCCCCGTCGGCCAACGCCTCGGCCGCGCCGTTGTAGATGGTCGTGATCGATGGGATCCCCCACCGCGTGGCCTCCAGCACGACGCGGGAGCACGGGTCGTACCAGCTCAGCAGCACGCAGGCGTCGGCGGCGGCGTACCAGCCGAAGACGTCGTCGGTCCGTCCGGGGAAGTGCACCTGGTTGCCCACCCCGCAGCGGCGGGCCAGGCGGCGGTAGCGGCGGAGATGCCTCTCGCTGCCGACAGCGACCAGCCGCGCCCGCGGCTGATCCGGCGTGGCCTTGTACCACCGCCCGAAGGCGCGAATCGCCTCGTCGACGCCCTTGAGGCGGAAGTTGGTCGCGACCGTGAGGAAGACGGTGGCCGACCTGTCGGCGCCGATCTGCCCGCGGATCTCTTCCCGCCACGAGGCCCGCTGTTCATCGGATATGCTCGGGACCTCCACGCCGTTGTAGACCACCCGCACGCCCTGCCGCCGGCCGTAATGGTTAAGGAACTCCCGGGCGACCATTTCGCTGACGGCCAGGCAGAGCGTGCGGTCGTCGCGGACGAGGCGCTTCTCGGCACGGCGGAGGGTGGTGCGGTAGAGCTTGACCGGTTCGACGGCCGCGGCCAGCAGAGCGGCCCAACCGCTTCGCTTGCGGACGGAGGCGTCGGCCTGGGCGGGCACGAGCCCGCCGCGCGGCTGGTAGACGTTGGCGCAGGGCATCGGCAACGTGGTGTGGATGACGTCGTGCTCGCCCTTGGCGGTGGCGCCGCGGACCGAGCGGGCGAAGGCGAGGAACTGCCCGGCCCTGCCGGGGCCGCGTGCCTGAAGGGGCACGGTGCGGACGCCGTCGCAGGCGTCCGAGCAGGTCCGGCAGAAGATCGTGACCTCGTGCCCCCGCCGCGCCAGCGCAGCGGCGACCTGCGCCGTGGACGTCTCCCGTCCGCCCAGCGACCGGTCAAAGCGCTCGATGACCATCGCGATCTTCATGACGTCTCCGCCTGCCGCCGGCGGGCCTTGCGGGCCGCACGACGGCGCATCCACGCCGCCTTCCGCTCCACCGCCGCGTCCAGCCCCCCCGGCGGGGGCGCGGCCCAGCCGCGGACGTACGCTGCCAGGAACGCCGGCCAGTGCTCGTCCACCCACGCCGCCGGCATGGAGAACTTCAGCGCCGCGAGGTCCTTGACCAGCCACCGCCGCAGCCGCAGCCGAGGCCGGAACATCCGCGCCAGGTCGATCAGGTGCAGGCGGACGGCGCCGTGGGATTCATCAAGAAACACGTGCGAGGCGTAGAGGTCGCGGTGAACGTAGCCGGCCCGGTGCAGCGTGCGGACCAGTTCGGCGAGGCGCCCGGTGACGTCCTCGACCGCCCCGTCCCCGACGTGGCGCCGGAGGAAGTCCGCGAAGCACCGCTCCATCGCGTCCCCGGCAACCGCGGTGACCACCACGTAGCTCCGCCCGCCGGTCGGCCCGCCGTCCTGGCCCCAGAGCGGCGCGCGCATGGTCGGCACGCCGGCGAGGCGGGCGCGGCGGACGTTCTCGTACTCGATCCGCCCGGGCGGCCAGGGGTGGCCGTGGCGGCGAAGGGCGGCCAGGCACTGCCCCGGCGTCGGCGGGCCGTAGCGTTTCAGGTAGACGGTATGCTCGCGCCCGTGCGCGTCGGGGATCGCCAGTCGCGTGCGGCGTCGCGAGCCGAGGCCCGGCTTGTCGAGGTCCTCGCCGGCATCGAAGGCGAACGCGCCGTCGACGGTGTCCAGCCCGCGGTCGGCGAGGGCATCGCGGAGGGGGGCATCGATGTCGTCCCGGGCGGTCACGGCCGCCGCTCCCCGGGCCGGCAGGGCCCGTCGAGCAGCTCGGCGGCGGCGGCAAAGACCCTCTCCGGCGAGACGCTCTCCATGCAGCGGTGGTACTCCGGCCCGCCGGGCAGCGGGCAGAGCTTGAGCTGGCACGGGCTGCACTCGACGTCGGCGCGAACGATCCGTTCCAGCGGGTAGTCGATGCGGCTCCATTCCGGATCCGTGCTGCCGAAGACGGTCACCACCCCGGCACCGAGCGCGGCCGCGACGTGCCTCGCCCCCGTGTCGTTGGTCACCAGCAGCTCGCAGCGGGCCAGCAGGGCCTTGAGCAGGCCGAGCGTGTTGTCGCGGGCGGCGAAGCTGACCGCCGGCGGGCGGGCCATGGCGTCGGCCACCCACCGGGCGACGCGCTTCTCCGCCGGGGCAGCGTTGACGATGACCTGCGCTTCGCGCTGGTCGATGAGCCGGTCGGCCAGGGCGGCGTAGCGCCGCGGGGCCCACATCTTGCTCGTGCCGAAGCTCGCGCCGGGGTTGAGCATGACCAGTGGCCGGTCGGGACGGACGCCGGCATCGGCGAGGAGTGCATCGGCGGCCTCGCGGTCGGCGGCGGCGACCGGCAGGCGCATCGGCCGGTCGTCGATCATCGCGTCGAGGGGCACCAGCAGGCCCGCGTAGTAATCGAGCATGGGCACGGGGCGATAGCGTCCGGCGGGGTCGCGGGGCGGGCGGAGGCGGTCGGTCAGCAGCGGCCCCCGGCCGTCGCGGGCGTAACCGACGCGGCGGCGTGCCCCGCCCAGCCACGCCGCCAGCGCGGCACGGAAGCTGTTGGGCATCAGCACGGCGAGGTCCGGGCGACGGCGACGAAGTGTGCGAGCCAGCCCCCACAGCCCGCCGGTGCGGGCGGTGTCGATCGCCCCGTCGGCGACGCCGGTTCCATCGAGCGTCGCCACCGCGGCCGGTCGGCCGACGTGGACGATCTCCGCATCGGGAAAGCGGGCGCGCAGCGCGGCCAGCGTCGGCGTGGCCATGACCACATCACCGACCCAGTTGGGCAGGAACACCGCAATTCGGCGCGGATCGGGCATTGGGGCATTGTAATGGACACGACCGGGAGGAACAGCAAGCAGCAAACAGTCACGGGTGCGAAAGAGCGGTTCGCGGCGCTTGTTGATTGTCGTCTGCCGTTTTCGCGGAACGCGCTTCAGGGCCCTTGGGCGGCAAGGTCCGTCCAGGACTCGCGGCGGCGGACGTCGGTGGGAACGTCCACGGCGGCGCCGCCGATGAGCACGACGTCCATGCCCGCCTCGGCGAATGCCTTGGCGGCCAGGGCGGAATCGCAGACGCCCGTGGCCAGATTGGCGAAGGTCTTGCGGAGCTCGCCGAGCTGGCTGACCAGGCGGGTCTCGACGACGATCCGCGGGATCTTCCACTTCTCGTCGCGGACGATGTGCCACCGCTGTCGCTGCCAGGTGAGGATCGGCCCGTCGGGGTAGCCGGCCTTGCTCAGCGCCTCGTGCAGCGACGGGTGATCCTCGGCACCCCGGCGCGTCATGTAGATCACCGGCCCGGCGGCGGCAACCCGGCGGAGCCCCTCGACCGCCTCGTCGGCCGAACCCAGCAGCAGGCCGGGCAGGCAGTCGAGGTCCACGGCATAGGCCGGCCTGGCCGGATCGATCACGTAGACCTGCCCCTCGCCGTGGGCCTGGTCTCCCCAGGAGTCGATGTGGTCGACCGAGAGGGTGTATCGGCCCGGGGCTTCGGGGGTGGGCACGGTGGTCCCGGCGTAGCCGAGCTCGTCGGTGAAGGCCCCGCGTTCGAGCCCGTCGGCGATGCGGAGGCGGACGGCGGCCTCCTCGATCGGCAGGGCGAGGACGAAGAAGTCGTTCCGCTGGAGTCTCACCACGGCCGGCGCTTCGGCGTTCGGCGGGGCCACGTGGTCCGGGGCGGTCACGATGTAGTGTCCGCCGCACCCGCCCGCACAAGCGGTCGCGGCGAGGACGGCGGCAACCAGGATACGTCGATGCATTCGGGCACCTCCCAAGGACATTAGGCGGGGGCGCGACGGCGTTGTCAACGCTGCAGGACATGGCGGAACCGCCGGGGTTGGCTTTGCCGCCCGGGCGGGTATACTCGGGCGTCCGCAGAAGCGACCACCAAGGAGAGCGCATGGGCATCGAGGGCGAGAGCGAGTTCGTCAACCACGACACGTGGCGGGTCTTCCGCATCATGAGCGAGTTCGTCGAGGGCTTCGAGACGATGTCCCACGTCGGGCCCGCGGTGAGCATCTTCGGCTCGGCCCGGACGCCGCGGTCGCACCGCGACTACCAGCGGGCGCGAAAGCTCGCCAAGG
Organism: uncultured Planctomycetaceae bacterium; assembly: GCA_964385465.1. GTDB lineage: Bacteria > Planctomycetota > Phycisphaerae > SM23-33 > SM23-33 > CAYLPJ01. Next base: position 131,602 of record CAYLPJ010000002.1, read on the forward strand.
AGCTCGCCGGGCGGGGCTTTGCCATCATTACCGGCGGCGGGCCCGGGATCATGGAGGCCGCCAACCGCGGCGCCCACGACGGGCGCGGCGTCAGCGTAGGCCTGAACATCACCCTCCCCCACGAGCAGTTGGCCAACCCGTGGGCAAACGTGCGGCTGGACTTCCGCTATTTCTTCGCGCGGCTGGTGATGTTCGTCAAGTACGCCTGCGCGTTCGTGTGCTTCCCCGGGGGGTTCGGCACGCTGCACGAGTTCTTCAACTCGATGACGCTGATCCAGACCGGCAAGGTCGAGCCCTTCCCGGTCGTGCTGATCGGGCGGAAGTTCTGGTCCGGCATGGGCCAGTGGCTGGAGCACTCGATGCTCGAGACCGGCTACGACAAGATCGACAAGACGGACCTGGACCTCTTCCAGATCACCGACAGCCTGACCGAGGCCGCCGACGTGATCGAGCGCGCCCGGGAGGCGTACCTATGCCGCCAGGCCCGTTCCGTGGTCGCCGGCCCGCACCGCCCGACCGGCGAGGGCACCGTCGCCGGCGAACCGGTGACCACCGAAAAGCCGCCGACCAAGCGGCGCAAGAAGAAGGACGAGGGATAACCGGGGAGGCGGCCCGCTGAGTTGCTTGCGTGGACAAGCTCCCAGGTCACGGGACGCAACCCGACGATTCCTCGTCCGGCCCGCCCGCGCTCGGCCGGGCCTCACCACCGGGCCTCCGCGGTCGGGGTATGCAGGCGTGCTGGTCGCCGGCGGGGGGCACGGGATCGTACCCGCCCCGGCAAAGCGGATTGCAGCGCAGCAGGCGCCAGGTACCCATCGCGGCCCCGCGAACGGGGCCGTGCTCTCGGACGGCCTCGATGAAGTACCGGCTGCAAGTGGGAGTGAAGCGGCATTGCCCGCCGAGCCAGGGCGAGAGCGTCGCCTGGTAGCCGCGAACCAGGCCGATCAGGACGGCCGAGGCCCCACGCGACGCCAGGCGGACGCACCGGCCGATCATCCCCGCCGCCCTCCCCGCGCCCTGTCCCCAGGCAATGCAGCACGGGGCGCCAGGCGGCGGATGGACTCCTGGAGCCTCGCCAGCGTCAACACCGCACCGGGCTTCGGCAGGAGCATGTAGTCGCTCCCGGCGGGGATGTCCGCCCGCGACAGGCGGAAGGCCTCGCGGCACAGCCGGCGGACGCGGTTTCGCCGCACGGCCGACCCGTGGCGCTTCGAGACGCCCACGGCGCAGCGGGCGTGCGGCAGCCCGTTGACCCGGGCCAGGACCGTCAGGCATCCGTCGCGCGCGGAGCGGGCGTCGGCGAAGATCGCCTGGATGTCCTCCCGCCGCGTGACGCGGTATCGCCTGCCGGCCGTCACGTCCCGCGCCGCATTGTCGTCGTCGCCGGACACGAAGGCATTGTACCGTTGTCAGGCGGGTACCGCACCGGGATGGTCGACGGCAACGTGACGGGGCCGGCGACGGAACGGCCCGGCGGCGACAGGCGGCCGCTGCGCGCGGGGTTGACCTGACCGCCGGCGCCCGCTACAACGGGCGGAACCGGCAACCTTTCGGTGAGGCGCCCACGGACGGGCGACTCGGGCGGCCGAGGCAATTCCCGGGACGGACCTCTCATGACCACGTGGCCAACACGCGCGACGCGGGCGGTGCTGCTGGTGGGCCTGTTGGGCGGCTGCCAGATGATGACCGCAATCGAGCGCCGCCAGGCCGTCGATCACTACGTCGAGGGTCAGTTGCTGGCCGACCAGGGCGACCTGGACGCGGCCCTGGCCGAGCTCGCCCGGGCCGTGCGGACGGACCCCAACCTCTCGGTGGCCCACTCGGCGATCGGGGACATCCACCGCAAGCGGGGGGACAACGCCCTCGCCCGCGTCAGCTACCGCAAGGCCTGCGACACGAACCCTTACGCCTTCCGCCCGCATTACAACCTCGGCGTGGTCTGCCAGGTTCTCTCGGCCACGGCGGAGACGGTCAGCAAGGCCGAGGCCTACCTGCGGGAGGCGGTCGAGGTGTACCTGCGGGCGACCACGCTGGAGCCGGAGGACTTCGACACGAACCTGAACCTCGGCGCCTGCTACTACTCGCTGGGCAAGTACACGCTGGCGGAGAAGTACTGCAAGGCGGCGATCGCCCTGCGCGGCGACAGCGCCGAGGCCCACAGCAACCTCGGGATCATCTACGACAGCCAGGGACGGCTTTACGAAGCCATCAAGGCGTACAAGGACTCCCTGGAGATCGACGTCCATCAGCCGAAGCTGCTGATGAACCTCGGCTCGACCTACCTCCGACAAGGGCGCCTCGATTCGGCCATGCGGGCGTTCGAGATGGCCGCGAGGGAAGACCCCGACAGCGCCGACGCCTGGGCTCAACTCGGCACCTGCCACTATCGCCGCAAGGAATACGACGAGGCGCTCTCGGCGTACCTGCGGGCGGTGGAGTTGGACGACGCCAGCGCGGCCGCCCACCGGGGGCTCGGCGTCGTGTACATGACGCAGTACCTCCTCGATCGCACGGAAGGGCACCTGAAGGACAAGGCGCTGGCGTCGTGGCACCGCTCGCTGGAGATCGAGCCCGACCAGGAGGATGTGCTGGCGCTGGTGCGGAAGTACGGCGAGCGCCCCACGGGCCCGGAGTTGTGAATCGGCGGCATCCCGAGCCAGCAGCGCCGGGGGCGTACCGTGGCAAGAGGCATCGCGGCGCCTCCCCGCCGGGGGGTGTGCATCCCCACAACAGCCCTTCGCGTCCGCAGCGGCGGATCGATCCGGGCGGGGCTTTCTCCGTGCGCGGACGCATTCGCTCCTGCTAGAATGGACATTCTTGCGATGACGTGCTCCGACGTACGAGGACAGGCATGATCGGGATCTCCAAGCTGTACTGCGGCACCGTCGAGGCCAGCGACCCGCTCCGCTACGGGCGGCGGTCCGGCAGGCTTCCCAGCCACCTGCTGCAGTTCTCAAAGGACAAGAAGCCCGTGGTGGTCTGGAACTGCACGCGGCAGTGCAATCTGCGCTGCGCGCACTGCTACGCCACGGCGACCTGCGGCCCGGCCGAGGACGAGCTCTCCGGCGACGAGGCCCGCGCGATGATCGACGACCTCGGGCGGTTCGGCTCGCCCGTGCTGCTGTTTTCCGGCGGCGAGCCGATCATGCGCGGCGACCTGCTCGAGCTGGTCGCCCACGCCAGGGCCGCCGGGATGCGGGCGGTGGTCAGCACCAACGGCACGCTGATCTCCGGCGAGACGGCCGAACGCCTGGCCGAGGCAGGGCTCAGCTATGTCGGCGTCAGCCTCGACGGGCTCGAAGACGTCCACGACGCCTTCCGCGGCGTGGAGGGGGCCTTCCGAGACGCCCTGGCCGGCATCCGCAATTGCATGGCCGCGGGGGTGAAGGTCGGCCTGCGGCTGACGCTCAACCGCCGCAATGTCGACGACCTGCCGGGCATCTTCGACCTCATCGAGCGGGAGAGCATACCGCGCGTGTGCTTCTACCACCTCGTCTACACCGGGCGGGGAGGCAAGCTTCGCGACGACGAGCTCAGCCACGAGCGGACGCGAGAGACGCTGGACCTGATCATGGACCGCACGGCCGAGCTGCATGCGGCGGGCCGGGCCGTGGAGGTGCTCACCGTCGACAACCACGCCGACGGCCCGTATGTGTACCTGCGGCTGCTGCGGGAGGACCCCGAGCGGGCGGCTTCGTGCCTGGAGCTGCTGAAGATGAACGCCGGCAACAGTACGGGGGTGGGCATCGGCTGCATCAGTTGGAACGGAGACGTGCTGCCCGACCAGTTCTGGCGGCACCACGTGCTGGGCAACGTTCGCGAGCGGCCGTTCAGTGAGATCTGGACCGACCCCGAGCATCCGCTGCTGAGCAAGCTGCGGAACCGCCGGGAGCACCTCCAGTGCCGCTGCCTGCACTGCCGCTGGCTGGACGTGTGCAACGGCAACTTCCGAGCCCGCGCCGAGGCCGACACGGGCAACCTCTGGGGCGACGACCCCGCCTGCTACCTTACCGACGAAGAGATCGCCGCGCCGTGAACCCGCACATGATGACATCCCGGGCTGGACATCCATCCCCCGCCGACGGGAGCCCGCCGTTGCGGTTGCTGTTCTGGGAATCGACGGTGCGGTGCAACCTGGCCTGCGCGCATTGCCGGAGGATCGAGACGGCCGACGAAGCGGCGAGGCACGACCTGACGACCGAGGAATTCGCCGGCGTGCTGGAATCCGCCGCCGAGCTGGGCCGGCCGATCATCGTCTTCTCCGGCGGCGAGCCGTTGCTGCGAGCCGACTGGGAGGCCCTGGCCGCCCGGGCCGGCGAGCTGGGCCTGCCGACGGCGCTGGCGACCAACGGCACGATGATCGACGCGCCGCTGGCCGGGCGGATCGCCGCGGCGGGCTTCCGGCGAGTGTCGATCAGCCTCGACGGCGCCGACGCGCCCACGCACGACGCCTTCCGGCGCCTCGCAGGGTCGTTCGACCGTGCCGTGGCGGGCATCGCGGCGCTGCGTGCGGCAGGGGTCAGCGTGCAGGTCAACGCCACGATCGCCGCCCACAATGCCCACCAGCTCGACGAGCTCTACGCCCTCGCCCGCCGTGTCGACGCCGACGCCCTCCACCTGTTCCTGCTCGTACCGGTCGGCTGCGGCGTGGAGATCGAGCAGTCGCACCAGCTCTCGGCCCGGCGCTACGAGGAGGTGCTCACCTGGCTGCTGGACCGCCGCGTCGCCGGCGGGCCGATCGAGTTGAAGGCCACCTGCGCCCCCCACTACTACCGCCTGGCCGCCAAGCGCGGCATCGACGTCGGCCCCGGGCCGGGCTGCCTGTGCGGGCGGTCGGTGGTGTTCGTCAGCCATCGCGGGGAGGTCTTCCCCTGCGGCTATCTGCCGGTCCATTGCGGGTCGGTCCGCGAGAGGCCGCTGGCAGCGATCTGGCGGGACTCCGACGTCTTCGCAGCCCTGCGAGACGTCGAGAGGCTCACGGGCAAGTGCGGGCGGTGCGAGTACGCCGGCGTCTGCGGCGGCTGCCGGGCCAGGGCGTTCGCCCTCACCGGCGACTACCTCGGCCCCGAGCCGGCCTGTACGTATCGCCCCGAAACGTAGGGACGGCTACTTTCCGTCGGCGTGAAATGTGCCCGTCGGACCCCGGTACGGGGTGTGCGGACAGCGGATCTTCGCCACGCGCTTCTCGAAGTTGAACGTCGGGTCGGTCACCGGCGTGTGGCAGGGCGTGCACACTTCCCGCCCGACCGGCTGGAAGAGGTAGCCCTTCTGCCGGTGCTCCAGGTCGTTGAATCGGTGGCAGTCCTGGCAGTTGACGTTGGCCAGGTGCGGGGTCTTCTCCACGGTGTAGAAGCCCTGCTTTGTCTTGAAGCCACTGGTGTGGCACATGAGGCAATCGGGGTCCCCCTCTCGCCCGGCCTTGACGAGCGTGGCGTAGGCGTGGGCGTGCGGAGATGTCTTCCAGCTTTCGTGCTGCGGCTTGTGGCAGTGCCCGCACGAGGCGGACGAGAGATACCGCAGCCCCTCCGTCCGCTCGCCATCCAGGGCTTTGCGCATGGCCGCGTGAGCGTAGGCCTGGTAGATCTGTACCAGCCGCTTGTCCTGGGGCCAGCGGGCGTGAACGATCTCGGCGCGGTACTCCAACTCCGTAACCCGCCCGCCGCGGACCTTCATGCCCACCACGCCGACGGTCTCGTGTCCGCCGATCTTCATCACCGCCGTGCCTTCCACACGCCGCAACGTCTCCCGGGCCTTGGTGGTGTGCCCCCGGACGACCAGGTCGGCGTTCGTCTCGGCCGCCGCGCGGTCCACGTTCGCCGCGCCGGTATGCGCAACCAGCACGACGACGTGCCCATCGCGCTTGAGTGCGGCGACGCGGCGGGCGACGTCCTCGAGCGGCCGGAAGCGCAGGCGCCGGGTGATGCGGTCGCCGATGAAGCGGAAGGCGTCTTCGCCGACCCAGGCGACGACGGCGAGCTTGACCCCGCCGGCCCGGACGGTGCGGGCCGGCACCGCGTCCACCACCGGTCCGACGACGTTGCCCGTCACCGCGGGGGTGCCCGCCTCCGCCAGCAGGTTCCGCAGGCGAACCGGCCCGGCGGCCCATTCCTGGTCCGCCAGCACAACCGCGTCGTACCCGATCTTCGCGTAGCCGCGGAGGACGAACTCGCTGCGGAGGTCGTTGGGGTCGATCCAGAAGACGTCGCCGGCGTCGATGAGCGCCACGTTGCCGAAGGCCTTGCGGTAGCTGGCCACCATACCGCTGCGCCGCGACAGCCCGCCGGGCATGGCCCCCGCGCAGTTGCACACCTCCAGCATCCCGTTGGTGCCCCCCGTTACCATGACCACCGCGTCAGGCCGGCCGAACGAAAAGGGCTCGACCGGCAGCGTCCCCGGCCTGGAGGAATCGGCGTGGGCGGGCGGATCCGAGGCCTCGGTGGTCTCGGCGGTCTCGCTGGGCATGCGGCAGCCGCACGGCATCGCGACCGCCAACATCATCAATGCCCCAGCGATGCGCCGCTTCACCGAAGGCCCTCCTAGGCGGCAATCTTCTGCCGGAGCCTCATGAGCTTGAGCATCAGCACGGCCGTGCCGAGTTGGATGTCGGACTCGAACTGGCGTTCGAGGTCTTCCTTGAGTTCGTGCTGATTGACGTCCTGAACGATGTCGGTCTTCCGGCGGATGTCGAGCCATCGCCGCGTCTGGGAGGGCGTGAGGAAGACCTCGACGTCTGGATCGACGCCCCATTCCTTGGCGCCGTTCTTGCGGTGCAGCAGCCGGCCCTTGGGCAGGTAGTAGTAGGCGGTGGTCAGCTTCAGCAGGGCCCGATGGCGGCGGATGGAGACGACGTTCTGCACGCTGCCCTTGCCGTAGGTCCGCTGCCCGACGATCTTCGCCCGCCGCCAGTCCTTCAGGGCCCCGGAGACGATCTCCGCGGCCGAGGCGCTGTACTGGTTGACCAGCACGACGAGGTCGCCGTCGAGGTAGCTGCCGGAGGAGTTTGCCTTCAGCTCCGACCGCCGGACGCGCCGCCCCCGCGTGGAGACGATCCGCCCGGAGTAGATGAATTCGTTGGCGACCTTGGCGGCCGAGCGCAACAGCCCGCCCGGGTTGAACCGCAGGTCGACCACGACCGACTGCACGCCCTCCTGGCGAAGGTTGCGCAGGGCGTCGGCGATGGCGTCGTGCGTCTTTCCGGTGAACTGCGTCACGCGGATGTAGCCGATCTTGCCGTCGGGGTCCACCTGGTGCTCCCACTCGCCGGTCCCGGGCAGGCGCTGCCAGCCCTTGACGGTACGAATGTGGATCTCGTCGCGGATGATGGGGTACTTGCGCGTACGCCCGCCGCGTTTGATCGTCAGGATGACTTTCGTCCCCTTGGGGCCCATGATCCTCTGGACGAGTTTGTCGACGGACAGGTCCTCGGTGGGCTCGCCGTCGACCTCGACGATCAGGTCGTTGGCCTTGATGCCGGCCCGGAAGGCGGGCGTGCCGATCAGCGGCGTGACGACGCGAAGCGGCTCGGCGGGCTCCTTGGCGATCTGGATACCCACGCCGAAGAAGTGGCCCATGGTCTGCTTCTCGAAGTCCGAGACGTCGCTGGGCCAGATCATGGAGCTGAACTTGTCCAGTTCGTCGAGGAAGCCGTCGGTGAACTCGACGGCGAGGACCTCGGTGGGGATGTCCACGGTGGTCTCGGAGCCCCGCAGCACGCCGTTGAGCGCGAGGATGAGCCCGAGGTGGTCGGGGCGGTCGTGCTTGCGCACATCCTGCATCAGCCGTTCGACGTCCTCCAGGAAGCGGTCGCGCTTCTTCTCGTCCTTCAGCCCGGGGAAGCTCTTGGCCGCCTGGGGCGTTTCGGCGAGGACCTTCACGGCCCGCAGGGCCCCGAGGGTAACGTCGCGGTAGTCGATCGAAGAGACGTAGCTCAGGTCCAACTGGTCGATGACCTTCTCGACCATGTCGGCGTCGACGTTGGCGACGACCTCCTTCCACTGCGGTTTCTCGTCCTCGGCCTCGGGGGGGTCCTGCCCGTAGAGGTTCAGAACCCGAACGTGCCGCTGGACGGTCTTGAGCTGCTGCTCGTAGTCCTCGTTGTCGGGCAGCAGCTCGGCCAGGCCGTTGTAGGCGCTCATGGCGTCGTACCACTCGGCCTCCTCGACGAATGCCTTGGCGCGAGCCTTGGTGGCTCCGACCAGTTCGACAACCCACGGCTCGGCGGCGAAGGCGTCCTTGTCCTCGGCCAGCCGGCGGGCCAGCCGCCCCTGGACAAGCCCGACCTTCCAGGGCTTCTCGAAGACCATGTTCTCCAGGTCGGCCAGGGCCTCGCCCTCGTCGTACTCGAGGCTCTTGAGCTCGCGGGCGGCCTCGCGGCGGGAGGCGCGGTCGGCCACCCGGGCCTCCTGCCACGTTCGCCGATGGTCCACGAGCGAGGTCCGCGCCTTGGCGGCCAGGGCGCGGAACGTGGCGGCGTATCGGCCTTCGCGCCCGTCGAGCAGGCCCATCAGCTTGTCGATCTGCTCGAGGCTCCCGGTAAGCGACTCGAGGCTCTTCTTCTTCATGTCCGCGGCCTGGTTGGCGTCGGCCACGTCTTCCAGGTCGTCGGCAGTGAAGGCCTCGTTGTAGGCCTCGGCCAGGGATTTGACCGGCTCGCGGAGCGCCTTGAGCTCTTCGGCCTCCGCCTGCTCGACGAACGCCTGGGCCAGGCGGCTCTGCCGGACGCGGGCGGCCGCCTCCTCGTATTCCCTGGCCCGCTCGGCGCGAGCGGCGCGGTAGCCCTCCAGGTAGTCTTCCAGCAGGCCCACCGCCCGGGCGGAAACACGGTCGGACGGGGCGGCCTTGGCGGCGGCGCGAAGAAGCTTGAGCCCATCAGCGAATCGTCCAGACAGCGCCGTCTCGATCCCGCGGCTTCGCAACTCGGCAACGTCCGCCTCCGAGACCGGCTCCTTGGGAACCGCCGCCACTTGCGTCGCCGGTCCGCCGGCCAACGCCACGCCGCAGAACAGCACCCACGCCAGCGCAACCGCGCCCGCACGCCTCAACGTCATACCTCTCACGGTGTTCTCCCGGAAGTCAGTCGGCCGCGAAGTCCATGTCTCTCTTATAACGGGGCCTGCGCCGGGGCGGTTCGAAGCTTTCCGGCGGCTTCGGCCGCGGCCGCGACGGGCCGTCCTCCCCTTCGGGCATCGGCAACCCCAGCCGGCGACTGAAGGACCTTTCCCGCCAGCCGACAGCTCTCGGAGGGCTACGGCCGGTCCTCCCAGTCCGAGCCGGTGTCGTACTCGTCCTCCTCGTCGGGGACCTTCCACTTCTCGGCCTCGTTCATCTCGTCAATCTCGTTCTCCATGACCTTGAACATCTTCTCCTGCATGGGGGCGAGCTTCCGATAGTAATCGAGGGTGGCCTCGTAGGCGGCGACCATCTGGTTGGTCTTGATGAGTTGCCACTTCTGAAGGCATTCGGGCTCCTTGATGGTGGCGAAAGGGTCGCAGGAGAACGACACCTCGCCGGCGGGGCCGCGGTGGAAGAATTCGCACTGTTCGCACTGGATCATGATCGCCTCTCCGCCGTCGCAACGGCTGCTGCCGAGCCAAGGCCTCATTGTAGCGGCCGGGGCGGCCCGGAAGCAACCGACGGCAAGGCCCGATGCGCAGACCGCGGCGGGCAACGTCGTTGACAACCCACCCGGCAGCGACCGATAATGGAGAGAGGCAGGGGTCTGCCCTTGTCGCGTACAGGTAGACACAGATGCACCCGGCACCGGGTTCTCACGGGCCGGCAACGGATAGACGCCATGGCGTACACGTCCAGGACGATCGAGCGGAGGCACACGCATGGGTAACGGCAAACGCCTGATCGTGCTCAGCGGCGTGGCCGTCGCACTGGCGGTCGCCTACGTCGTCGTCCACGGGCTTCCCGGCACGGGCGTCGACGGCGTGGTCGACCTGGCGCCCCAGGCCCCCCCGCCCCCGGGCAACGGCGACGACGGCGGCGGGGAAGCCGCCGACTCGCCCGAGCCGGCCGCCGTGTCGCCGAGCTACCGGCAGATCGCCTCGATCGTCCGCTCGCCCGAGCCGCGTCATCTGCCCGAGTTGACGCGCGCGGCCCGCAGTCCGGAGCGGAAGGTCCGCGAGCAGGCCGTCGTGGGCATGGGCCGGCTGGGCAAGAAGGCCGACCCGGAAGTCCTCGTCGAGAAGCTCGCTGAGGACAAGGCACCGGAGGTCCGCAGCGCCGCGGCCACGGCGCTGGGGCGGATCGAGAGTTGGGAGGCCGGACCGAAGCTCATCGAGGCCCTGCGCGACCCCGATCCCCGGGTTCGGGCCCAGGCGGGTGTCGCGCTCAAGCGTATCATGGGGGTGGACTTCGGCTACCGCGCCAACGACCCGAAGCGGGAAGAGGCCATCCGTCGGATCGAGCACTGGTGGCCTCGTTTCCTTGCCAAGCATCGCGACTTCACTGGCGGAAAGGGATAGATCATGCAGCGACACCGCACATCCGCTTTCACGCTCCCGGAACTGCTGGTTGTGGTGACGGTCATTGCCCTGCTGGCAGCGATGATCCTGCCATTCTTCAACCGGACGTTCGAGACGCAGCGAAAGATCACCTGCTCCAAGAACCTCCAGAACATGGGCCAGGCCGTCGCCACCCGCGGGGCGCACGGCGCCCTGTCGGGACAGGGCGCGGCCCAGATCATGCCCATCTCCTGGCAACAGGACCTGATGGCCCACCTCGGCGGGGACACGTCGGTGTTCATGTGCCCCTCGGACCCTCGCGAGTTGTCGGAGTCCCTGGAGGAAGGGGCGCGCGAGACACTCCAGACCATGTACATCGAGGTCTACACCGGCGGGTTCGGCAGATGGCTCTGGAACGTTCCCCTGGACGAGACCATCTCCAGCGAGTGGATCTGGCGGCTGAGCCCGGAGCAATTCGACGAATTCGTCAATACCCCCGGGCACGGGCAGAACTACGACTACACCGGCTACCAGCCGGGCGAGGACCCCTACACCTACTGGTTCGTCTTCGAGGACCAGGGCCATCACGGCGGCGGCGACAAGGACTACTGGGACGTGATGCTGAAGATCGAGACGACCGACACGTCCATCAACATCACGCCGAAGCGCGGCGGGGCCGGCTACACCTTCAAGCTTTCCCGTGGCGAGGGCGAGAACAAGGAAGTCCTGATCGACGACGTCGAGGCAGCCGAGGGCCAGACGACCGAGATCGAGGGCATCGGCATGGGCAGCTACGGGATCAACTCGATGGTCGGCGACATCCACTCCGGCGAGACGACCCTGATGGTACTGGACTACGTCAAGCACATCGCCCGCGGGTCGGACTTCGCCGACCGCGACGACTGGTTCGGCGACGAAGACGACGTCTTCGAGATGCAGAGCGTCGACGGCGAGCAGATCCCCACCTTCTTCCGGCACTTCGGGCGCGTCAACGCGCTGTTCGCCAACGGGTCCGTCCAGCCTATGGGCTTCGAGGACATCCGCATCGACCAGTCCGGGCCTCGACAGCGATACTGGAACCCCGAATCCATGCGATGAGAGGGACGCCGCCGCGATGCCCGAGCTGACACCCCGTCGAAGGATCGCGTTGCTGCTGGCGCTGGCAGCCCTGCTGGCCGTCGGCTGCGTGATCGTCTACGGGACGAACCTCTGGACCGGCGGCGAGGAAGCTCCCGCCGCTGCCGCCCGGGAACAACCCGCGGGAGCCCCGGAGGCCGAAGACGCGGCAGGCGGTGACGACGAGGTGAGCTACGGGCAAGCTCTCGCGCTGGCCCGCTCGCCCGATGAGACCGACCTGCCCGCCCTCCGCCGTCACCTGGAGTCGGCCTCCTGGAAGACCCGCCACGCCGCCGTCAAGGGCATCGCACGTGTCGGCGACCCCGACGACGCCCGGAAATTGCTGGCCCGCCTCACCGACCGCAAGGAGAGGGCCGAAGTCCGCGCCGCCGCGGCCGAGGCGCTGGGGGCCCTGCGGCACATCCCCGCCGGGGAGGCCCTGATCGACGCGCTGAAGGACCCTTCCCTGCTGGTCCGCATCCGCGCCGGCGTGGCGCTGCGGCGGATCATGGGCGTGGCGTACGGCTACAATGCCCGAGCCCCGGCCGGGGAAAGGCGGAAGAAGATCGAGCTGATCCGCACCGAGTGGGGGAAGTTCCAGCGATACATGGCCTCGCGGGGCAGAGGGAAAGGGGCGGAATGATGACCACTCGACGCGGCGGGTTCACCTTGCCGGAACTGCTGGTCGTCATGGCCGTGATCGGGCTGCTGGTGGCGATGCTGCTGCCGTTCCTCAACGGCGTGTTCGCCCTTCAGCGGCGATCGGCCTGTCAGGCGAACCTCAGCCGCATCGGCCAGGCCTTCGCCTCCCACCTGACCAAGCGGCGCTTCGCCGGGCACGAAGGCGCGGGCGTCGCCGTGGGCGACTGGCAGCACCAGTTGCTGACGACCCTCTCCGGCCAGGCCGAGGCCATGCTCTGCCCCGAGGACATGCTCGGCGGGGAGCACTCCGGCCTCGGGGAGCGGGCCAAGCTCGACCAGTACTACCTGGACATCTACCCCGGGGGGAACTTCGCCGGCTCGGTCTGCCTGGACGAGGACGAGTCCAACGAGTTCGTCTGGAAGCTCTCCGGAACGCAGTTCGAGGAGTTGGCCAACACGCCCGGGCACGGCAAGGGAAGCAACCCGTACATCCACCCCGGCTACGTGCCGGACGACAACCCCAACGTATACTACTGGTCGTTCGAGGACATGGCCTGGGCGGGCAGCCCCGACCGCGACTTCTGGGACCTGATGTTCCGCGTCGAGACCACCGGCCTGGACATCGCCCTCACCGTCGTCCACGGGCAGACCGGCTATCAGCACCACCTGTACCTCGGCCCGCCCAGCGATCCCGATCGCATCCGACTGATCGAGAACTGCAAGCAGCACGTCGGCGAGACCATCACCGTGGAGGGCCAGGCCGCCAGCAGCTATGGCATGAACACCGTGGTCAACCGGCTCACCCCCGCCAGCGACCGCATCCTCGTGCTGGACTACCAACTCATGACGGCGGCGTGCTCGCCCTACGATGAGACCGGCGACCACGAAGAGCAGCTCGTCGAACAGTGGCAGCCGGACCCGAACGACCCCTCGGCTCCCCTGCCGTTCGCCCGCCACATGGGCAAGTGCAACGTGCTGTTCTGCGACGGCTCGGCCCGCCCCATGACCACCGACGCCATCCACCCCGACGACCTCGACAACTGCCGCCGTTACTGGAACCCGTAGCAGCCCGCTTCGCAACGGCCGGCCGGGCCGACCCGCCTCCGGCCGCTACCGCGGCGTCTTCCGCGCGGCGATCACCGCGTTCATGCCCTCGTGCTCGTGGACCAGCTCGGGGTCGGCGAAGCCGACGGCAGCGAGGTCTTCGGCCAGCTCGGCGAACGTGAACGTACCCCCGCCGGGAGTGTTGGCCAGCATGTTCACCGCGAACATCGCACCGTAGGCGGGCCTGGTGCGGTCGGGGCCCATGACCACGTCGCGGATCATCACGCGCCCGCCGTCGGCGAGGGCAGCATGAACCTTGGCCAGCAATTCGCGGTTCTGGCGGCGGGAATTCATGTGCACGATCGCGCTGACCCACGCCAGGTCCGCCCCGGAAGGCAGGGCGTCGTCCTCGTAGAAGCTCCCCCCCACCAGGCGCACCCGGTCGGCCAGGCCGGCGCGGGTGATGTGCTCCCGGGCGATCGGCAGGACCGGCGGGCGGTCGTACAGCGTGGCCCGGGAGCTGCCGCCGGCGGCGCGCAGGAAAGCGATCGTCCACGTCCCCGGCCCGCCGCCCACGTCCAGCAGGTGCGTGAACTCCGGCGGGCCCAGCGCGGCGACCAGGCCGGGCGCCTCGCGACGGCTGACGTCGTTCATCGCCTCGATGAAGGACGCCAGGTCGCCCTCCTCGCCCCGGATGCCGGGTTCGCGCTCGGCCGGGGCGCCGCTGCGGACCACCTCCGCCAGCCGCGACCAGCTCCGCAGGCAGTTGGCGTGGTGGCGAACCATGGCCAACACGCTGTCGCCCCCCTGCGCGGTCAGCACGTTCGGCACGCCGGGCGCATTGGCATACGAACCGTCGGCGGACTTGGTCAGCAGCCCCGCCGCGACCAGCGCGTCGGCGAGGATGCGCGTCGCCCGCCGGTCTCCGCCGATTTCGTCGGCCAGCGCCTCGGCCGACATCTCCCCCTCGGCCAGGGCGCCGAACACGTCCAGCTCGGCTGCTGCCATCAGGACGCACGGGTACCGGAATCCCCCGCTGGTCTCCAACACGCGATCCACGGTCCATCTCTCCGGCATGTACATATCTCCCTTGGCCTGCTCGCGACGATACATCGTACGTCCCTCGGCCGGACGAAGCGCTTCTTCATTGACGCTGCCGCCTCGGCCGATATACTACCTGCATTGTCAAGGTTGCCCAGAGGGCACACAGCAGGAGTGACCGATGCGAACGAAGACGGCGTGGCCGTCTGATCTGACCGGCCCCGGGCGGGGCGTGGTCGGCGTTCGCGACGGCATGATCCTGGGCGTAGGTCTCCCCTGTGTGCCTTAGGGCGTCCGTTCGATCTTCCTGCAAAGCGAAGGCCCTGAGGCGGTGAGCGTCTCCAGGGCTTTTTTCATGGTCATTCACGGCCCATCCGGCCGCCGCGGGGCCGCGGGGCCGATACACGGTGAAACCGATGACACGCGACAACGACCGGGTCGAGATCTACGACACCACGCTGCGGGACGGCACGCAGGGGCTGGGCGTGAGCCTGTCCGTGCAGGACAAGCTCCAGATCGCCCGGGTCCTGGACGCCCTCGGCGTGGACTATATCGAGGGCGGCTATCCGCTGAGCAATCCCAAGGACGCCGAGTTCTTCGCCGCCCTGGCCGACGAGCAGTTTCGCCATGCCCGCGTCGCGGCGTTCGGCATGACGCGGCGCCGAGGCAACGCCGCCGAGGATGACGAGGGCATGCGGGCCCTGCTGGCCAGCAACGCGCCGGCGGTCACCATCGTCGGCAAGAGTTGGGACCTGCACGTCCGCGAGGTCCTCGGCGCCACGCCCGAGCAGAATCTCGCCATGATCGCCGATTCCGTCGGCCTCATGAACCGGCGCGGGCGGGAGACCGTCTTCGACGCCGAGCATTTCTTCGATGGCTTCAAGGCCGATGACGGCTTCGCACTGGCCGCCCTGACCGCCGCCCACGACGCCGGGGCCACCCGCCTGGTGCTCTGCGACACCAACGGCGGGGCCACCACCGACGAGGTCGCCGACATCGTCGCCCGCGTCGCCGACGCCCTGCCCGACGCCGTGCTCGGCATCCATTGCCACAACGACTGCGACCTGGCCGTGGCCAATTCCGTCGCCGCCGTGCTCCACGGGGCCCGCCACGTCCAGGGCACGATCAACGGCATCGGCGAGCGATGCGGCAACGCGGACCTCGTATCGGTGATCGGCAACCTGGCGACCAAGCACGGGCGGACCGTGCTTCGGCAAGAGACGCTCAGCCGCCTGACCGAGGCCAGCCGGTACGTCTACGAGGTCGCGAACCTGAACTTCCGTGAGAACCAGCCGTTCGTCGGCGCCGGGGCGTTCGCCCACAAGGGCGGCATGCACGTCCACGCCGTCCGGC
Source organism: uncultured Planctomycetaceae bacterium (assembly GCA_964385465.1). Taxonomy (GTDB): domain Bacteria; phylum Planctomycetota; class Phycisphaerae; order SM23-33; family SM23-33; genus CAYLPJ01. The sequence continues at coordinate 147,249 of CAYLPJ010000002.1, forward strand.
GCGACCCGAGGACGTACGAGCACATCGACCCGGCCGTGGTGGGCAACCGCCGGAGGGTGCTCATCAGCGAGCTGGCCGGGGCGAGCAACATCGCCGCGGTCGTCCCCGAACGGTTCGGCATCGGCGACGACAAGGCCGCCCAGCGGCGGATCCTCGATGCCGTCATGCAGCGCGAGCACGAGGGCTACCAGTTCGAGGCCGCCGAGGCGAGCTTCGACGTGCTCGTCCGGCGGACGCTCGGCGGGTCGTGGTACCGACAGCTCTGGGAGCTGGACCACTACCGCACGGTGATCTTCAAGCACGACGGTGCGGAAACCGATACCGAGGCGATCGTCAAGATCCGCATCGACGGCGAGGTCCGCCACACCGTCGCCGAGGGTGACGGACCGGTGGACTCGCTCTACACCGCCCTCCGGTCGGCCCTTCGCGGGCATTACCCGGCCGTGGACGAGCTGCACCTGGTGGATTACCGCGTCCGCGTGGTGAACACGGCCGCGGAGACTGCGGCGAAGGTCCGCGTGGCGATCGACTGGCACGACGCGGCGACGGCGGGCTACTTCGGCAGCGTGGGCGTCAGCGAGAATATCATCGAGGCGTCCTGGCTGGCGCTGGTGGACGCGATCGAGTACACCGTCCTCAACGCCGCCCCCCCCGCCGAAGACGCCGGCGGGGCTGCGTGATCCCCGGAGGTGTTCATCCGGCCGGCGGGCGGGTATGCTCGGCGGGGTGACGTGCGTGAAACGAGTTGACGTATCCGTCCGGCACGCGACCGGGCGACCGACTGCGAGGTCCCATCGATGACGACCGAACTGCCGAAAGTCTACGACCCCCAAAGCGTGGAGAAGGCGATCTACGAGCGCTGGCAGTCAGCCGGAGCGTTCAACGCCGAGCCGGGCGCCCCGGCCAAGCGGGGTACGTTCTGCATCGTCATTCCCCCGCCGAATGTAACGGACGTTCTCCACCTCGGCCACGCGTTGAACAACACGCTTCAGGACATCCTGATCCGAGTGCGTCGGATGCAGCAGCGGAACACGCTGTGGATGCCGGGCACGGACCACGCGGGCATCGCCACGCAGACGGTCGTCGAGAAGCGCATTCTCCGGGAAGAGGGCCGCAAGCGCGTGGACTTCGACCGCGAGGAGTTCGTCGCCCGCATCCAGTCGTGGAAAGACGATTACGAGGCCCGCATCCTCAACCAGCTCAAGCTGATCGGCTGCTCCTGCGACTGGCGGCGGACGCGGTTCACGATGGACGATGTCTGTGCCCGAGCCGTCCGCACGGTCTTCTTCAAGCTCTTCAGCGACGGGCTGATCTACCGGGGCAAGCGCCTGGTGAACTGGGACCCCGCCACGCAGACCGTCCTGGCCGACGATGAAGTCGAGCACGAGACCGTCGACGGGCATTTCTGGTACCTGCGCTACCCCCTCGTCGAAGCCGTGGAAGTCGGCGGCGAGCGGATTGAGCACGTCACCGTCGCCACCACCCGCCCGGAGACGATGCTCGGCGACACGGCCGTGGCCATGCACCCGGGCGACCCGCGGGCCGAGGCGCTGCTGGGCCGGCGCGTCCGGCTGCCGATCGTCGGCCGGGAGATCCCGATCATCGGCGACGAGCACGTCGTCCGCCCGGACCCCGACAGCGAGGACGAGAAGGCGCGCTTCTCGACCGGCTTTCTGAAGGTCACGCCCGCCCACGACCCGGACGACTACGCCATTGGCGAGCGGCACCTCGACGAGATCGCCGCCGCCCTGAGCCCCGGCGGCCAGCCCCCGGACCCGCGAGCCGCGCGGCGGTTGGTGTTCGTCAACGTGATGGCTCCGGACGGGGAGATCAGCGACCGCCACGGCTGGGACGACGCCGACACGCCCGAGGCGCAGAACCTCATCGGCATGGACCGATTCGAGGCCCGCGAGGCCATCGTCGAGTGGTTCCGCAACGAGGACCTGCTCGCCGAGGTCCGCCCCTACAGCCACCAGGTCGGCCACAGCTACCGCAGCCACGTGCCCATCGAACCGTACCTCTCGGATCAGTGGTACGTCGCCGTCAAGAAGCAGATCCCCCACCTGGACGACGCGGGGCTGCTGGACGAGACGGACATCCCGATCCACTCGCTGGCCGGCCTGGCGCTGCGACCGCTGCTGGACGAGCGACTGCGCTTCACCCCCGCCCGGTACGCCTCGACCTACCGCACGTGGCTGGAGAACCTCCGCGACTGGCCGATCAGTCGCCAGCTCTGGTGGGGCCACCAGATCCCCATCTGGCGGCGCGACCTGGAGCTGCCCGCGGACGTGCCCCCCGAGCCGACCGACCGCGGGCCGGACGCGCAGGTCTGCGCCGCCCTCGATGCCGCCGTCGGCGAGACCTGGAAGGACGCCTTCGCCGGGGCCGGGCGGTACATGCTCCGCGTCGAGCCCCACCCCGACAGGGACGGATGGGTCTCCACCTACGTCTGCCCCGACGCCGACAGCCCCGAGGTGGAGAAGCGCCTGGAAGACCACGGCTGGCAGCGCGACGAAGACGTCCTGGACACGTGGTTCAGCTCCGCCCTCTGGCCGTTCAGCACCCTCGGCTGGCCGGAGGAGACCCCCGAACTGGGCACCTGGTACCCCGGCAATGTGCTCTGCACCGCCCGGGAGATCATCACGCTGTGGGTCAGCCGCATGGTCATGATGGGCCAGTATTGCCTCGGCGACATCCCCTTCTCCGACGTGTTCATCCACGCGATGATCCAGGACGGGCAGGGCCGGAAGATGTCCAAGAGCCTGGGCAACGGGATCGACCCCCTGGTGGTGATCGACTCCCACGGCGCCGACGCGATGCGGTTCACCATCGCCAGCATGACCACGCAGACCCAGGACGTCCGCATGCCCCTCAAGGAGATCGAGCTGCCCGACGGGCGACGGGTCAACAGCAGCGAGAAGTTCGACGTGGGCCGGAACTTCTGCAACAAGCTGTGGAACGCCTCGCGGTTCGCCATGCTCAACCTCGCCGGAGCGCCCGTCTGGGAGGACTGCCGCACTCGCGAGAACCTCGCCGATGCGTGGATCCTCAGCCGCCTCAACGCGACCATTCGGGACGTGACCGCCGCCGCGGACGCCTTCCGCTTCAACGATCTGGCCGACACCCTGTACCACTTCATGTGGGACGACCTGTGCGACTGGTACCTGGAGGTGGCGAAGGTCCGCATCGGCGACGGCGAGAAGACACCCAAGGCCGTGCTGGCGCACTGCCTCGACGTCCTGCTGCGCCTGCTCCACCCCGTCTGCCCGTTCATCACCGAGGCGATCTGGCAGCGGCTCAACGACATCGCCCCGCTTCGCGGCCCCGGCAACGAGCCGGCCGAGACGATGCTCGTCACCGCCGAGTGGCCCCTGGCCGACGCCGCGGCGATCCAGCCGACCGTCGAGGAGGAGTTCGATCTGCTCCGCGACCTCGTCCGCCAGGTCCGGAACGTTCGGACCGAACACAACGTCGAGCCGCGGCGAAGGCCCGACGCCGTGCTCGCCGCGTCCGAGCCCGCCGCCCGGGGCATCCGCGAGAACCGGGACCTGCTGCGGTCGCAAGCCGGCCTCGGCGAGGTGGAGGTGACCGACGAACTCGGCGAGCCGCCGCGCGGCGCGGCCTCCGTCCAGGCCGGCGCGGTCAAGATGTACGTGCTGGATGTAATCGACGTCGGGGCCGAGCGGGCCCGCCTTACCAAGCAGGCCGAGACGCTCCGCAAGGGCGTCGGCGGCATCCAGGCGAAACTGGCCAACGAGAACTTCGTCTCCAAGGCCCCCGCCGAAGTCGTCCAGCGCGAGCGCGACCGCCTGGCAGAGCTGCAATCGCAACTGGAGGCGGTCGAACGCTCCCTGGCCGCCCTATCCTGATGCAACGCGAGAGATAGATGCCAGCCCCCCCAATCCAGTTCGCCAAGCTGTCGGGCAGCGGGAACGACTTCGTCTGCATCGATAATCGCGACGGGCGGTTCGACGAGTTGACCGGCTCGCCGCAGCGCATCGGGTATTTCGCGCGCCGGCTGTGCCGGCGGAGCCTGGGCATCGGCGCCGACGGCGTCATCTTCGCGGCGCGACCGGAGATCGAGGGCGTCGCCGACGTCGCCGCGAGGTTCTTCGAGGCCGACGGCTCCGAGGCCGGTCTCTGCGGCAACGGCACGGCCTGCTTCACGCGGTGGGCGTTCGACGGCGGCTTCGTCGAGGACTCGACCCTGCGCATCCTCACCCCTGCCGGCGTGGTCCTCGCCGAACGCGCCGACGGGCCGTACATCACCGTCTGCATCCCCTCGCCCGAAAATCTCACGCGCCACTGCGAACTGACCGTCGGCGGCCTGCCGATGTGCTACGACTACGTCGTCACCGGTGTGCCACACCTCGTCACGCAGGTCGAGGACGTCGACATGATCGACATGCCCCGCCTGGGACCGGCCATCCGCTGGCACAGGCACTTCCAGCCGGGCGGCGTGAACGCCAACTTCGTCCAGGTCCTCGATACCGGCGAGATCGCCGTTCGCACGTGGGAATACGGTGTCGAGGCCGAGACCCTCGCCTGCGGCACGGGCTCGGCCGCGGCGGCGATCCTGACCGCCCTGCGCGAGGACTGGCCGCGGGAGTACCGCTGCCACGATCGCCCCGTGCGGGTCCGCACGCGCGGCGGCGACACGCTCCGCGTGTACTTCACCGAGGGCGAGGACGGCGGCATCGAGGACGTCTGCCTCGAAACCGTCGTACGGTTCCTCTTCGAGGGCACGTTGCACGCCGAACTGGCCGAGGCCGCCCACGCCCCCCGCCCGGAGGCCCCGGCGTGATCTTCAGCATCGACCAGAACTGCCACAGCCTCTGGGATGTCTGCCCGAAGCTTCACGCCCTGGTTTCCCATGGGCGCGACCCAACCCATTACGTCGAGGACATCGACGTGGCCTTTACCGCCCTCGGCTCCGAAGTCGGCACCGACGACCTCCGCCTCGCTCGCGAACGCCATCATCCCAGCGGCGGTGCCGACTGGGGGGCCGCCATGTTCTACACCGAATTCCTCGGCCGCGTGCCACTCGAGCTCCGAGACATCGAGCCGTACACCGGCATGAAGACCAAGGAGCTGGCAAAGAAGCTCGGCCGCGAGATCGAGGACCTCTACGACGCCTATTCCCCCAGCGACAACTGGCAGATGATCGGCAGCAGTTTCGTCGGCGACAAGGACCACCATCGCGTGATCGGGGACCTGAGCGTCGCCGAGACGGCCGACCTCCTCCGCGAGCTGCTGGCCAGGGCGCGGGCGAACGTGCTGGCGTCGTTCCCCGCAGGCGAGTCCCAGCAGCGGACGAACGAGTGGTTCGATATCGAGCAGCAGCGCGTCGAAGGCCTGCTGAACGACTGCGCCGACGCCTCGCTGGCCGAACTGTACCGTCGCTGGACGACCGTCCTGCTGGAACGCCCCGGCGCCCATGCCCCGGGCGCGGTAGGCTTCACCAGCCGGCTCTTCGCCTGCGAGGGCCGGTCGCCGGCCATGTCGGCCGTCGTCGACGCGTTCTTCCGCGACTATGACCGGGCCGCGGCCGCGTACAACCGGGCGATCGCCGAGAGAGACTCGCCGCTGCGCCCGCTGGACGTGGACGCCGGCGAGCTGCCGCTGTTCGCGACGCTGGAATACCGGGAGCACCTTGTCCGGACCGGGGTGTGGCGGCGCGATGGGCGGGTGGTCGTCAGCGACCGCGACTTCGCGCCCAACGACGACGGGGGGCTGCCTTGGCAAGCCCTGGCCCAAGCGGGGGTACGCTGCCTGGCGGGCAAGGCGCTGCTGCTGGTCTCGCAGGTCCGTTGCGAGGGCCCGCTGGCGGTGCCCCACCGCGGCTCGCTGTACATGCCCACGGCCCACGCCGTTGCGCGCGAACTGCGCGAGATCGGCGTCCTGCCCGACGAGCTCCACCCTGTCCTCCGCGTGCGGCTGCGGCTGCTGGACCGACTGACGGAACTGGACACGCCGATCCGCCTGCCCCACCATCTTGCCGCCGCAATGGGCGCCGAGGAGGTCCCCGCCCGCGAGCTTGGCGAGAGCTGGGAGGACCTTGCGTCCGACGCGGCCGAGCGGCTGGAGCGGCTCAAGGACGAGGACACCCGCACGGCCTGGCAGCGTGAGGCCTTCCCCACCCTCTTCGAGGAGGCCGACACCCTGGACACCCGCCGCCGCGAGATCGCCAGGAAGAACTCGAAGGACCCTGAACTGCGGGAGATTTCCAAGCGTGTGCGGGAGATCGAGACCGAGTTGCTGGACGGCCTGCTGCGGCAGATCGACCGCGACGTGCAGGTCGCCGAGCTGGACTACTACGACTCCCGCGGCGCCCCGCTGCCCTGGTGCGTCGCCTTGGGCGGCGAGGCGTTCTACGACACCGTGATCTCCCGCGCCGAGCATTACGAAGAGCACACCGCCGATGACTGCCGCTGACCGCCAAGACCGCCGCGAGAAGCTCGATGCCATCCGCGGCCACTACGAGCCGAGATTCGACCGCCCGCGCGAGAACTACGACGTGCTCGACTGGGCCAGCGCCGCCAGCCAGCACGAGCGTTTCGAGGTGCTGCTCCGCGAGGTGCCTTTGGCCGGACTGTCGCTGCTGGACATCGGCTGCGGACTCGGGGACCTCAAGGCCCTGCTCGACGAACGCGGGCTGGAGGTGGACTACACCGGCACGGACGTGCTGGAGTGCATGGTCGACGCCTGCCGCAAGCGTTTCCCCGACGGGCGGTTCATCCACGCCAACGTCTTTGCCGGCGATGACGTGCCCCCCGGCGCCTTCGACGTGGTCTTCGTCTCCGGGGTGTTCAACCTCGACCTCGGCAACAACATGGCCTTCCTGCCGACGGCGTTGCGCCGGATGCTCGAGATGGCCAGGCAGTACGCGGTCTTCAACCTGCTGCACCGGAGAATGACCACGCCGGACACGCGCTACTTCACCTACGAGCCCGCTGACGTGCTGGCGATCCTGGCCGACATGCCCTGCCGGGCGCGGCTGGTGGACGATTACCTGCCCAACGACTTCACCATCGTCTGCCGCAATCTCACCCCACGCGAGGTCACCTGACGAGCTTGGACATGCTGAACACCGGCAGCAGCAGCGCCATCGCAATGCCGCCGATGACCAGGCCCATGACGATGATCATCACCGGCTCGATCAGGCTGGTGACGCTCTTGACCGCCACCTTCACGTCCTCCTCGCAGAAATTGGCCACGCGATCCATGACATCGGCGAGATGTCCGGTCCGCTCGCCGGCGGCGATCATGTGCACCACCGTGCCGGGCACGAGGCGGTGGTTGGCCAACTCCTCCGACAGGCCCGAGCCCTCCTTGGCCTGCTGGGCGACGCGGTTCCAGATCCGCGCGAAGTGACGATTGCCCGCCACGGCGGCCGTGATCTCCAGCGCCTCCAGGAGGGCCACCCCGGTCGAGACCATCGTCGCCAAGGTCCGAAGCGACCGGGCGAGGAAGGCCTTGCGGTACATTCCGCCGAGGATCGGCAGGCGAATGCGCAGCGTGTCGCGGAACTCCCGCCCGGACTCCGAGCGAAAGAACACCACCGCGCCGACGATCAGCCCTGCCAGTCCGGCCAGCACGAGGTACCAGTAGTTCGTCAGCACGTGGCTGACCCCGAGCAGCGCCCGGGTGGGTCCGGGCAGCACGGCCCCCTTGCCCGCGTAGATCTTCTCGAATCGCGGGAGGATGAACAGCAGCAGGCAGACGACGACCACGGCACAGAAGCCCATCATGCAGATCGGGTACGCCAGTGCGCCGCGGATCTTCCGCAGCGTCTCCCGCTCCTGGTTCAGATAGGAGCACACCCGCTGGAGCATGGGCCCCATTCGCCCGGACGCCTCGGACGCGCGCATCAACGAAACGAACAGCTCGCTGAAGACCCGCGGGTACCTCTGAAGGGCGGCCGAGAACTCCACCCCGCCCTTGACCTGCTCGGACAGGTCGGTCACCACCGCCTTGAAAACCGGCGTGGTGGTCTGGTCGGCGATGGCGTCGAGGCCCTCCGAGAGGGTCACGCCGGTGTCGACCATGACCGCGAGCTGGTTGGCGAAGAAGATCACCTCGTCGCGCTTGACGCGGACGGTCGCGGGGTTGATCCGCGGCAGGGGAACGTCCGGGGCCCCCGCGGGCTCGGCGCCCTCGACGTGGATCGCTGGAGTGTACCGGTCGGCCCCTTGCGCCCCGGGCGCATAGGCGGTCGGCGGGCGCCACTTCCCGGTGGCCTGGTTGTCTTGCCTTTGGGTGGTTGCCATGGGTCTATGCTCTCGGGGCCTCGGGCTCAGCCGGCGGTGACGCGGAAGACTTCCTCGACGGTGGTCAGCCCGGCCTTGACCTTGGCCATGCCGTCCTGCGCGAGGGTGACCATGCCGTTTTCCTTGGCCAGTGCCCGCAGTTCATTGATGGGCGCGTGAGCGGAGATGCGCTCGCGAACGGCGTCGTTGGCGACGAGCAGCTCGTAGATGCCGATCCGCCCGGCGAAGCCGCTGTTGCGGCACTTGGAACAGCCGGCGCCGTGGTAGAACGTCTCGACGTCGCCGACGGCCTTCTCGACGGCCCGGCGGATGTTCATCGGCGGGTCGTAGGCTTCCTTGCAGTGCGTGCAGATCTTGCGCACGAGCCGTTGGGCGAGGATGGCCTCCAGCGAGGCGGCAACGAGGTACGGCTCAATGCCGATGTTCAGCAGGCGCGTCACGCCGCTGGGCGCGTCGTTGGTATGCAGCGTGCTGAGCACGAGGTGGCCGGTCAGGGCGGCCTGGACGGCGATCCGGGCAGTATCCGCGTCCCGGACCTCGCCGACCATGATGATGTCCGGGTCCTGACGGAGCAGCGACCGCAAGGCCGAGGCGAAGGTGAACCCGGCCTTCTGGTTGACCTGGAACTGGTTGACGCCACCGAGGTTGAACTCGACGGGGTCTTCCACCGTGCAGAGATTCACCTCGTCGCAGTTGATCTCACGCAACGAGCCGTACAGGGTCGTGCTCTTGCCGCTGCCCGTCGGGCCCGTCACCAGCGTGATGCCGTTGGGCAACGCGATGACTTTCCGCCACAGCTTGAGCATGTCGTAGTCGAAGCCCAGCTTCTCCAGGTTCACCAGCACGTTGCGGTTGTCGATGATCCGGATGACCACCTTCTCGCCGAACTGGCCGGCCAGCGTGCTGACCCGCAGGTCCACGGGCCGGCCGTCCATCATCACGTGGATGCCTCCGTCCTGGGGCAGGCGGCGCTCGGCGATGTCCAGGCTGGCCATGATCTTGATGCGGCTGACGATCGAGGGCAGCATTTTGAACGGCGGGCGGAGCTTCTCGTACAGCCGCCCGTCGATGCGATACCGCACGCGGAGCGTGTTGTCGTCCGGCTCGATGTGGATGTCCGACGCGCCTTCGCGTACGGCGTTGTAGATCAGGTAGTTCACCAGCTTGATGACCGGCGAGCCCTCGGCGACCACCTCGAGGTCCGAGATGTCCTCGACTTTGTCCTCGACGATCGACAGGTCCGAGGAGTCGAAGTCGTCGATGATGTCGTCGATAACGAAGACGTTCGCGGCCGGCAGGTGCGTTTCGAGGGTGGCCTTGATGTCCTTGGCGGCGGCGCAGACGACCTGCACCTCGCACTGGGTGAGCCGGCCGATCTCCTCGAGCAGGAAGACGTTCGCGGGCTCGTTGAGGGCGACGGTGAGGCGGTTGCGCACCTTGAACAGCGGCAGGACGGTATGTCGCTCGAGGAACTCGCGCGGGAGGACGTCCATGACCTTGGCGTCGGCGACGCGGGGGCTGACGCGCGCGAAGGGCACCTCGTAGGCCCCGGCGAGAGCCCGCATGACATCCTCTTCGCTGCACAGGTTGAGTTTGCGCAGCACCTCCCCCAGCAGCAGCGAGTTGCCCGTCTCGCGTTGGTAGGCCAGTGCCTCGTCCAACTGCTGCTGCGACAGGGCGCCCTGGTCGATCAGGAGCTGCCCGAGCTGAAGTTTCTGTCTGCCCTTGGATACCATGGTTGCACTCGTTCGGCGCGAGGTCAGGCGTGAATGGCCTTGACGGCCTCGGAGATGTCGTCGTAGACCTCGAAGCACGATCGCAGGCGCGTGATCTCAAGGATGGTCAAGACGTTGTCCTCGGGCTGGAGCAGCTTGACCTGGCCGAACCGCTCGGCCAGCCGGTCCTGGAGATCCTGGAGGAACTCCAGGCCGACGCTGTCGATGAAGGGCACGCGCTGGAGGTCAAAGACCACGTCGATGACCTCGTCGGCTTCGATCTGATGGTCGACGGCCTGGCCGACGGCCCCGACCGTGTCTTCCGAGAGCTCGCCGTTGAGGTGCAGCAGAACGGCGTGCCCGTAGCTTTCGTGAGTGATGTTCATCGGCGGCCCTCCTGGGCCAGGGTCACGGAAACGACGGGCCTGGCCGGCTTGCGAAGCTCCTCCAGATAGCTCTCCAGGTCCAGCGAGAGCATCTTCTGGGCGACATCCGGGTCGAACTGTGTGCCGGCGTGCTCGCGAATCTCGGAGATCACCGTCTCCAGGGGCAGCGCCTTGCGGTAGATCCGGTCGGAGGTCATCGCGTCGAAGCAGTCGGCCAGGCCGATGATGCGGGCCTCCTGCGGAATGTCTGCGCCGGTAAGCCCCTGGGGATAGCCGCGCCCGTCCAGCCGCTCGTGATGACAGAGAATGCCCGGGATCACGTCGTCCAGCTGACGGATTCCGCCGAGGATCTTCGCCCCGATCCGCGGATGCTTCTTGATGGCGTCGTACTCCTCGTCCGTCAGCCGCCCCGGCTTGCACAGTGTGCTTTCCGGCACGCCGATCTTGCCGATGTCGTGCAGCAGGCCCGCCAGGTACACCAACTGCACCCGGGCCGGCTCCAGGCCGCATTCGGCGGCCAGGCGGCGGGAGATCATCGCCACTCGATGCGAGTGCCCGCAGGTATAGGGGTCCTTGGCATCGATTGTCGCCGTCAGGGCGTGCAGCACGCCCATCAGCAGGTCTTGGAGATCGGCGTACAGCATGTTGTTGGTCAGGAACACGGCCGCTTGATTGCCGATGGAGCTGACCAGCTTGATGTCCACGCTGTTGAAGTCGCCCTCGCGTTTGTTCATCGCCAGGAGCATCCCGAGGGGGCGTTCGCCCACGAGGGGCACGGCGATGAGGTTTCGCACGGCGTGGTCCAGCTCCGGCTCGGTGGCCCACATGAACTCGTTGTCCACGGTCGGGCGGGTGTTCCGCCCGACAAGCGGCGAGACCTGCGTGGCGACGAGGCGCTGGACTTGCGATTCGGTCAGGGACGGCTCGCCGCGCGTGACGACGAGGTCCTCGTTCGTCGCCGGGCGATGGGCGTACACGACCGCCGCGGCGGCCGAGACAGACATCACCTCGCGAAGCTCGCGACAAACGCTGTCGAGAAAGTCCCGCGGCTGCTGGGTAACGCGCATCGATCCGCTGATCGCGTAGAGCAGGCTCAGCTCTTCGTAGGTGGTGGTGAGGTTTTTGGAGAGGGTGACCAGCTCGTCGTTGGCGACGTGCAGGTCCTTCTCACCTGCCAGCAGCCACTCGAAGGTGCGCAGCAGGTCCTCCATGTCCTCAGGCCGATGGCGACAGGCGGCCTCGGCCAGCGGCGTCATCGCCTGGCGGTCCAGGCCCAGCGCGTCGCAGCGGCGGGCGAGGAACTCCTCGTCCCGCCACGCCTCGGTGGGGTAGCAGGCCACGGCGGTGCCGATCACCCGCCGGCGGCGCCGGATGGGTACGGCCAGCACGCAGCAGCCGGCTTCGGGGAGATGGCGGCAGCCGGCCTCGCCGGACTCGGCCACTTCGGCCGACAACTCGCTCAACCCACAACGGCAGGGCGCGTCGGCATCGCAGAGCGTGCGGCAGAACTCCGGAGCGGGCTGGAATTCGGCCGGGACCTTGCCGTCGCAGTCGAAGGCCGCCACGCTCAGCCCCAGGCGACCGAGGCGCGAACGAAGGCGCTGGAGGATCGGCTCCAGATCGGTCAGGGCCTGCGGGTTATCCCGGCTTGCTGTGGTCATGGTTACTCCGCGGCGGCGACTTGCGTCGTTTCGGCAAGCAGCTCGGTGACGCGCTGGAGCACCTCGCGCGGCGAGAACGGCTTTGCCAGTACGGCCGAGATCTTGGCCTCGTCCATCTCCTCCGGCTCGATGTCGAAACCGCGTGCGGTGAGCATCATCGCCGGCACGTCGCGGGTGCTGTCATGCTCGCGAAGCCGTTTGCAGAGCTCCAGGCCGGTGAGGATGGGCATCTGGTAGTCGGTGATGACAAGGTCGGGCCTTTCGGCCATCGCCAACTCCAGCGCCTCCTCGCCGTCGACGGCGGTGTGGACTTCGTAGCCTGCATTTCGCAGCTTCATGGAAACGACATGAAGGATGTGGGCCTCGTCATCGGCGACCAGAATCTTGGTACTCATAGCTTCTCCTGCCTTCCTGTGCCCTGTCGCTGGGGCGTGCCTACTGGAGGACGGGCAGCTCGAATGCGAACGTGCTGCCGGACCCCTCCTCGCTGGTGACGGTGAGTTTCCCGTCGTGAACGGTCTCGACGATGTGCTTGACCAGTGTCAGTCCCAGCCCGGTGCCCTTGGCCAGCTTGTTGTTGGCGCGAACGCGGTAGAACTTGTCGAAGATGTGCGGCAGCTCCTCGGAGGATATGCCCGCTCCGGTATCCGAGATCGCGCACGTGGTCACCCCGCGGCTCTCGTCGACGCCGAGGCCGACGGTGACCGTCCCGCCGGTCGGCGTGTACTTGATCGCGTTGGAGACAAGGTTCATCACCGCCTGGTAGATCATGTCCCGGTCGGCTTCGACCTGGCAGAACACGGGCGGCAACTGTCCGTCGAGGCGAATGTCGTTCAGCCTCGCCTGCGGCGCGGCGACATCCAGGACCTGCTTGACGACGCCCGGCAGGCTGATCGGCTCGCGAACGACCTTGACCACGCCGGACTCGATGCGCGAGATGTTCAGGATGTTCTCGATCAGCCGGTGCAGGCGGTCGGTCTCGGCGGCGATGATCTCGTAGAACTCCGCGCGGGTCTTGTCGTCCTCGGCCTCGCCGTCCACGAGCATCTCGATGTAGGCCTTGATCGACGCCAGCGGAGTCTTCAACTCGTGGGAGACGTTCGAGACGAAATCCGTCTTCATGCGCGCGATCTCCTTCTCGCGCGTCACGTCGTGGAGGACGGCCACCACGCCGGAAACCTCGCCGCCGGGGCCCACCACCCGGCTGAGCGTGACGTTGAACGTCCGCGGCGAGCCCTTTCGGTCGATGCTGTGTTCGACCACCTTCCGCGTGAAGCTCTGGCCGTGGCTGCGCGTCTCGCGGATCAGCCGCACCAGCGTCTCGTCCGGGAGGATCCGGTCGATGTTCTGCCGCACCGAATCGGCGAGCTGGAAGCCCAACAGGCTTTCGGCCTCCTCGTTGGCGAGCAACAGCTCGTCGAAGCGATTGGTGACAATCACCGCATCGGAGATCGAGAAGATGATCGCCTCGGTGTGATGCTTCTCCGCCGCGGCGATGCGGGCCTGGATCTGGAGCTCGCGATTGCCGGCCCGGAGTTGCTCCATCTCGTCCCGCGCTCGTCCCAGCAGCTCGTTGAGGTCGCGGGCGACAGGCCCCAACTCGTCGCGCTCGGCGACGTCCACCAGGCCCAGGTGCCCGCTGTCGTTCATCGCCCGAAGCTGCCGGCACAGGGACCCGGCCGAGCGGTGGACCTTCCGCATGAAGCCCAGCAGGATCATCACGGTCAACCCGGCCAGCAGAATCGGGATGATGTAACCGAGGCGCACGTCGGGGATATCCGGCCGATGCTGGATCAGCAGCGTCGCGTAGTAGGCGGCGCAGCCGCCCAGCGCGATCACAGCCAGTCCGGTCAGTCCCAAGCGTCGTGCCGTCGTCACAAGGTCTCTCCGTTTGCTCCTTGTCGCGTTCGTTCCCGCACGGCCGGCGGTCAGGGATCGGCGCGCGTGAGCTTTCCGCCGTCGGCCTCGGCCAGCAGGGCGCGGGCCAGGGCGTTGTCCGGGTCCACCTTCAGGGCCTGCCGGTAGCACCGCACGGCGGCGACCTCGTTGCCGCGCATCGCGTGCGCCCGCCCGAGCAGGCAGTGGATCGTCCCGTTGGACGGATGGGCTGCGGCGGCCCGCGTCAGCGCCGCCACGGCTTCGCCGGGGCGGTCGGCCCGCAGCAGCCCGTAGCCCAGCAGCAGCAGCCCGTCGACGTGCCCCGGCTCCAGATGGATGGCCTTTCGCGCGGCCTGGACCGCCCGTTCGGCATCCCTCATCGCCAGGGCGCTGCGGGAGAGGCTCCGCCAGACCGGCGCCTTTTCCGGGGCCTGTTCGGCTGCGGTGTAGTAGGCGTCGAACGCCTCGCGCGCCCGGCCGAGAACCATCCGGCAGTCACCGGCCAGAAGCAGGACCCACGTGGGCGGCTCGTATCCATCCTGCGTCAGCAGGGTGTCGAGCGTATCGGCGGCGTCGGCGTACTGCTCGGCGGCGTGCCTGGCGCGGGCGAGGCACTCCATGTAGCGTACGTTCTGATAGTCCAGGTCGCGGGCACGCTGGTACATTTCGGCGGCGCGGGCATAGTCTTTGCCCATCATGGCAAGCCGGCCCGCCAGTTCGTACATGCCGGCATCCTCCCCGGCCTTTGAGAGATGGCTCTCGATGGACAGCTCGGCCTCGCGGACGCGGCCCATGGCGACGAGCACCTCGGCGGCGGCCTTGACGGGCGCGAGGTCGTTCTCGGCCAGGCCGTGGGCCCGGCGATAGGAGGCCAGGGCGTCCTCGAGGTTCCCGCCGCGCTCCAGGGCGACGCCGAGCAGGTAGGCGGTCTTGGCGCAATCGGGCTCGCGAGCCATCGCGTTGCGGAGCAGCTTGGCGCCCTCGGAGTGACGGCCCTGGCCAATGTGCACTCGGGCCAGCAGCAGCTTCGCATCGTGGAAGTCGGGATCCAGCGCCATCGCCTGGTTGACCGCGTGAAGGGCCCGGTCCAGCTTGCCTCCGGCGAAGGCGTTATCCGCCACGCGGTAGAGCACTTTCGCGCGCGACTTGAACCACCGCTTCTCGGCCTCGACCTTGTGCTCGGGGAACGTCCGCTGGTCACAGCCGGCCGACAGGGCCAGAACACTCGCCGCCAGTACGTATCGCATCATGGAAAGGCTCCTGAAGCCCGGATCGCATCTTCTTGTGCATCTCGCTCAAACTGCCCGGCTTCACATACCGGTGCAAAAAAGGGGCGTCTACTGCCCGTCGGCCTCGCCGGCCCCGGCATCGGGGGCCTCGGGGGCCACGATTTCGACCTTCCCGCCGGCCGGGGCCGGCTCGGGGGCCGCCTCGACGGCTTCGGCCGACTCAGGGGCCTCAACGGTCGGCTCGGCCGTCACCGCCGGGGGCGGCGGATCGAGGACTCGCGGCTCGATCCCGAAGGCCTTGCGGACCTCGGGATCCATGCCCTTGCCGTTGGCGGGCTTCTCGGGGACGATGGCGTCATCCATCGGCTGGCCGAGGTCCTGCATGATCATCCGCTGGATGACGTGGCGGACCACCGACTGGCGGTTCTCGTCGGCCCAGTAGGCCTGCTGCGTGATACGTTCCTTCAGTCGGATGGCCTCGATCTGCCTGGGCCTCAGGGACAGCGCCATGTCGACGTTCCACAGGGCGGCGTCTCGGTTGCCGTCTCGCACGGCCTTCTTCGCGGCGCGGACGTGGCTGTCGGCGAGACGTTCGTTGGCCCACCAGGCCAGACCCTTTCGCTGGCCCATGCGAAGGCGCTCGACGTCGTCCTTGAGCTGCTGCCCGACCGCCTCGTCGGTGTTCTGGTTCACCACATGCGGCGTGATCAGGATGATGACCTCGTCCCGCTCCGTGGCATCGTCAACCGTGCGGAACAGGCTGCCGAGATACGGCACGTTGCCCAGCCCGGGAATCTGGCTGTGATCGTTCTTCGTGTTCTCCCGGAACAGCCCGCCGATCACGATCGTGTGCCCGTCGCGGACCAGGACGTTGCTGGTCACTTCCGTGGTCGTCTCGCTCGGCAGGGACGCCTGCACGCTGCCGTCAGAATCCTCCGGGTGAATCTCCATCCGGATGACGCCGTCGCGGCCGATGAACGGCCGCACGATCAGCCGCGTGCCCGTCTCCAGGAACTCCACCGTCTGCGTGGCCGTGGTCTCGGTCAGCGTGGTCGTCAGATAGCCGTCCCGCCGCCCGACCATGACCTCGCCCCGCTGCTTGTTGACCACCAGCAGCTTGGGGTTGGCCAGGACGGTCACGTCGGTGACGGTCTCCAGGGCGGTCAGGAAGAAGGCCATGTCGCTGCCGTACACCCCGAAGGTCATCCCGCCGGTCACGGGAGAGAAGTCCGTGCGGAAGTTGACGGCCGTGGGGTTGGTCGTCTTGTTCAGGGGCCCGGCGTTGAAGACGCTCGGATCGGTCCCGCCGAGGGCGGCGGTGGTCTCGGCAATGTCGTGCCATTCCGGCCCGGCCAGGGCGTTCATGTTGATCCCGAGCTTGTTGTTCTCGGTCAGCTCGGCGCTGAGGATGGTGGTCTCGACGAGTACCTGGTCGGGGCGCACGTCCAGTTCCTTGATGAGCTTCTCGATCTTCTCGATGTTTGCCGGCAGGTCGCGAACGACCAACAGATCGTCGGTGGCATAGGCGTTTCCGCCGGTCTCGGTCTTGCTCGGGGAGATGCCCACTTGGGCCGGGGGGTTGATCGCCACCGACCCGACCTCCGAAAGGGCCGGTGCGATCAGCTTCTGGGCGTCTTCCGCAGTGATGTACGCCAGCCTGAAGACCTTCACCGCAGGCTCGACGCGGGACTTGAGGATGGCGGCCTTCTGGTCCGGCGTGTGGACGTAGATGAAGCCTTCCTCTTCGATGTAGTCGTAGCCGGTCGAGGCCAGCACGGCCTTGAGGGCCTGCTCGAACGTCACGCCGTACAGGTCGGCCGTGACCGTCCCGGAGACCTCTTTCGTGGCGATGATGTTCCGCTTGCCCTGGGTGCTGAGCAGTTGGAGAACGCCGCGAAGGTCGGCGCCCTGGACGTGGATCTCAAACGTACCCGGACGGGTGACGGAGATGTTCGCCTGGGCCGGGTCGGATGGATCCGCGGATGGAGCGCCCGGTGCGGGGGCCGTTGTCTGCGCGGCCGCTGAAGCAGCCGCCAGGCAGAGGCCCAGTCCGATCAGCCACGTCCCCCGCCGGCCAAAGAACGGCCAGTGCAACGGTGTCATCACTATTCTCCTTGCAGGTGTCGCCTCGGGTGGCAACGGAAACGTCATGTATCCCTTCGTCGCTTTCGAAGCGGACCGTTACTAAGCAGCGCAAGTTCCTCGGCGGTGCCCGACGGTATGCCCCCCCACCCGGGTCCGGCTCGTGCCCGCTACTGGGCCATCTCGAGCACGACGCGGACGTCCTCGCGCTCGATCGTGCAGCTTCGAACGCCGATTCCGACAACGCGAAAACCGCCGATCTCATCGCCCTTGCGGAGTACCCGCCCATTGACGATCGCGGTCGGCACGGACCCGATGACAGTGCTCTGGAGCGTCAGGCTGTTCGCCCGGGATGCGATTCGCCGGCGCCGGGCCTGTTCCAGCTCGGCCTCGGTGGGCCCGGTCGGTTCGGGAACCGCGCGCGGCTTGGGCGCTTTGCGAGCCGGGTAGTACTCCAACGGCGGGGAAAACAGGTCACGGTCCACCGGCCGCGGCAGGACCGCCGCCAGCTCCTCGCTCCCCGACGCGGCGACCGCGTCGGCAGCGTCCCTCAAGGCGGGCCCGGCGGCGGACGTGTGCTGTCGGTGCGAAGAGGCCGCTGCGCCGGCCTCGGCCCCGGACGCCGGGGACGGCCCCATGCGGTTGACGACCTCCCGACCGACCACGATGACGAGCACCAGCACCAGCGCGCCAAGCACGACGACCTTCTTCGGGTCGCGCCGCGCCTCGGCGGTCAATCGGGTGGTCCAGCTCAGTTTGCCGGCAACGGAGGCAGTCATGGGACCCTCGCTAGCTCTTGGTGAAGTAGATGTTCATGAGGACCTCGACATCGAGTTCGGAGGCCGCCCCGGGCCGCTCGCGGTCGCGCTGGAAGATCGACAGCTTTTCCACCTGCGTCAGCCGTTTCATTTCCTCGAGTTGCTTCAGCAGTCCTGCCAACGACAGGTAGGAGCTCTTGAACCGGAGCGTGATCGGCAGCGTGTGGAACAGCGCGGCGTGCTTGGGGCTGCCCGGGCGGATCATCTGGTCGGACAGGTCCGCCTCGGCCAAGTTGCCGCTGATCTCCTTCAGGAAGCCGCCCAGTTCCTTCTGCTGCGGAAGGCGCCGGTCGAAATTGCTGTACCGCACCCGCATCGCCTGCACCTGACGCAGCATGTCCGGCACGGCGGCGGCGCGGTCGGAACTGTCCGCCAGTTGGACTTTCTGCCGGGCCACACGCGTCCTCAGGTCGCGAAGGCGCCGCTGCTGGGGCAGGTAGACGAACACCACGGCCGCGACGACCAACGCGGCCAGCAGGCCGACGACGATCAGGTTGTCTCGCTTGGACTGCGTCACGGGATTCTCCCTGGCTGCGCTATCGGGTGACGAAGCAACTGGCCTCGAAGTCCCGCGCGGTTCGGCCGCGGAACTCGATGGTTTTGGCGTAGCCCATGTCGACGTCCTCGAAGACAGGGCTGGCGGCGAGTTGCCCGATGAAGTTGGCGACGTCCACATCCGTCGGTGCCATGCCGGTCAGCACGAGGCGAACGCGCTTGACGCGCGCCGTCTCCTGCGACTTCGAGTAGGCGAGGGCACGGTTGCCGTTCACCCTCGGCCGGCGGGCGGGTACAGCGACCGAGACGGTCTCCATCTTCAGGCTCGTCAGGGCCATGCTCTCGGGCATGACGCGCTGGAGCTCCCCGAGGACGTACAGCGTGCCCACGCGCCGCCCGAGCTGCTCCTCGATCCGCTGCTTGATCATCAGGTCCGCCAACTGCGACTCCAGGTCCACCCGAAGCTGAAGCTGGTCGCCGACTCGCTGGCCGCGCTCGGCGAGCATGGTCAACTCGGCCCGGGCCCGCCGGACGCGGCCGTCGAAGACGTACGCCAGCGCCGCCAGACAGAGCAGGCAGAGCGCCAGCAGCCCCCCCTGGACGGCCAGTCGCCGCAGGCGGGCGCGCTGGGCCTTGATTCGATCAGGCAGAAAGTCGACGTGTGTCATGATTCGCCTTCCGCGGGCTCGGTTCCCGGCGAACGTCCGCCAGGGCCAGACCCGCACAGATGCCCCAGTCGCTCATCGCCCCCCGCCGGTCCGCCCCCAGGGACGCCGCGGACGTGTCGACGTCCTGCAGCGGCCGTCCTGCCCGGCATTCAACGCCCAACTGCTCGCCCAGCAGGCGGGCCATGGCCGGGTCGTGGGCCTGCCCGCCGATGAGCGTGATGTCCTTCGGCCTCATGCCGCGAAACGTGACCGAGCAGTATCGCAGGCAGAGCGCCACCTCGCGCGACAGGTTCTCCGCGTCGCTGCGGATGGCGTCCAGGATGGTCCAACTGACCGAATCGGGTCCCTGGTCCTTCTCGGACTCGTCGATGGAGCTGCCCTGCATGATCTCCTGCCGCAGGTCGTAGGCGTCCTCCACCGACAGGTTCAGGTGCCGGGAGATCGCCTCGATGAAGTTCTTTCCGCCGATGTGGACGGTCTTGATCAGCACGACATCCTGCCCGCGGGCGACCACCACGCGCGTGGCCGTGTGTCCGAGGTCCAGCACCACGCTGATCTCCTCTTCGTCGACCTGGCGACGGCGGTAGCGTGCGAAGGGACGGAAGAGCACCAGCGGCTCGGCCTCGATCCGCTCGGGGCTCAGGCCCATCTCCTGGATCATGGACAACTGGCGCTCGATGACATCCCCGGTCGCTCCGATCAGGATGACCTCGCGGGCGTTGTCGGTCCCCTGGCGAACCGGCCCGGCCTCCAGGTAGCGAAGCTGATCCGGCGCGAAGTCGCAGCCGAACTTCTCCCTGGCCTCGGACCGCACGGCCCGTTGGAGTTCCCTCTCCGAGAGATTGGGCAGGCGGACGTTCTTGATCTTCAGGTCCTCGCAGGACAGGCAGGTGGTGACGCGCCGGCCTCGGAAGCGCCCGGCTCGCAGCAGCCCCCGGACGGCCTCGACCGCCTGCGTCCGCCAGGCATCGCTGCCGCGGGCGACCGGCTCGGGGAAGCGCCAGCAGGCGGCCTCACTCACCGCCGGGGGCCAGCCGCCCGGGCGCATCTGGAGCATGCGGATGCTCGACGCGCCGAGGTCCAGAGCGATCGGACAGCGGGATGTTCGCAGCAGAGATTCCAGCATCGCTTTCCACTTTCCGGCTAGGAGCCAGCCAGCGTCACGGTCACGGTACCGGTCACCGGGGTGACCTGTACCTGGTAGACATCCGGCCCGCCCTGCAGCGTGACGGTCCCGCCGTTGTCCGGCGATCCCAACTCATCGAAGGTCACCGTCGCGGCGCCGTCGAAATCCGCCGTCAGGATGTCCACGTCGTCCATCTGCTCCTGCGAGCGAAGATCGACCACGTAGTCCGCGTTAGTCATCGGATGTTTCAGGGCCCCACTTGCGTTAGACAGCGTGTAGGTGTCCGTGCCCGTGGCGAAGGTCACCGTCACCGACTGCTGGGTCGTGATGGCCACGTTCTGGGCGTATTCGACATCCGTCGCCAGGATCCGCGCCGCCGACATCGCCGAGACGCCCCCGAGGCCGAAGACCATCGGCACGACCATCGCGCCGACGATGGCCATCACGACAATGACCACCAGAAGCTCGATGAGCGTGAAGCCCCCGCGGGCGCTATTTCTTCGGTGGCGGTGTCGCACGGTTGGGACCTTTCGACTTGGGGTCCTCGGCAATCTGCACCTTCGCCTGCCCGTTCTTCAGCAGCGCGATGAGCCGGTCGAGCTTCTCGCCGTTGCTCTGAAGCTCCTTGATGATTCTCTGGCGCTGCTGGCCGGAATCGGGAATGCCCGTGCCCAGGGCGGCGCGTGCCTCGGGGCCCGTCGGCGGGGCCTCGGCCCACAGCCCGACGATCAGCACGGTCAGCAGCCCCGCAATCACCGTCAGGCAGACGCGGGTGTAGGTATCAACTTTCAGATCGATTCTCTTCGGCCCGGTATCCATGGCATTCTCCGCAAGGTCATGCCCCATCACGGCTCGTCCCAGGACAGCACGTCCACCTTGGCCGTGCGGGACTCGTACAGCGATTCCAACTGCTCCTGCGTCAGGGCTCGGTTGAAGATGGCTACCTCGTCGATCAGTCCGTCGAACGGGCGGCTGGACGCGCTGTCGGGGTTGCCCCCGATCCACGCCGGCACGTCCTCATCGGTCCAAAGCCAGCCGAACTTGAACCGGGTCCCCACCTCCTGGGCGTCCTTGTACAGGCGCATCCAGAAGCCGTCGAACGTCATCGCGCCGAAGACCCACTGGTTCTCGGTCAGGTCGCCGTCCCAGGCCGAGAGCGTCACGGCCGACCACCCGGCACCGACGCGCCCGCGCAGCCGCATCCGCCCGCCCGTGCGGATGGTGCTGAGCATCCAGTAATGGTCGGCCGTCTGAATGCCGTCGGCCTTGGAGACGATGCGGGCATCGTCGCAGGAGAAGCTGTCGGCGCGGAACCAGCCGACCACCGTCAGACCCCATCCGCTGACGTCCATCCCTCCGAGATCCACGTGGTCGTTCGTCCCGTCGAAGAGCGCCGCGCGGTCGAGGTCCCCCATCACCACGCCGGACTGGCCCAGCGTCACCTCGTTGACGTACGTGCCCGGTGTGGCCGTCATCTGATCGGCCGCAGTCGTGCCGGCGATCTCCCCAAGCCGCCAGTAGGCCTGGGGACCCAGGGCGAGGACCTTCTCGCGGTAGTCGTTTGTCAGTTCGACGGTCATCGAGCTGCGGCGGACCAGGCCCCCCGTCCTGCCGCGGGCGCAGATGCGGTACTGAAGCGACCCGAGAGGCTCGATCCAGATCTCGTAGCTGTCATCCGTGCCGTCGGCGTACAACGGCCCCCAGGGGTTGTCGGCATCGGTGCCCTCGAGGGCCTGGGAGCCGGTCCGCAGGAGGTACAGCCCGTGGTGCAGGCCGGACTCCGCCAAGTACCGCGCGCGGGCTGCCTTGTTCACGTTGGCCGCCCCGCGGGCCTTTACCGTCGTGATCGACGCGTACGTCATACCCAGCACGCTGGTGACCACGACCATCACCAACACCAGCAACAGGGCGATGCCTCTTCGGTTTGTCACGCGTCTCGTCATGAGTGTCTTGTTCATCCTCCTGCCGTGCCGCCAGGGCCGGGCGGCTCAGTTCCCGTTGCGGTTCTCCTTCTCCAGACGGAACGTCCCGCCGGGCGTGACGATGAGCTTGTCCACCAGGTCGCTGCGAAGCCGGCCGGCGCCGACGACGGTCAAAAGGTCCTTGTCATCGCCGATAACCATGCGAAACTTGACCAGGCGCGACATCGGGGGATCGGCGTCTCGGTAGACCGCGAAGCTCCGCACGTTGTTGGCCAGCAACGCGTCTGTCTCGTATTGCGGGTAGGCGATCGAGCTGCGGGAGTTTGTGCTGGCGCTCGCGGTCGCCAGCGGTAACTTGGTGTCCAGGGCCGCCTCTTGGGCTGCGGTCATCGAGGCCGGGAATTCCAGCCCCCGGCGGATCAGCCGGTTGGTGTCGGGGTCCCGATAGACGACCACCAGTTCCGAGACGTTGATCTCTCCCGGGTCCTTGTCGTCCTCGGCCCAGAGCGTGATCTCGTCGTCGGAGGCGGCCACCACGAGCAGCGACTGCCTCAGCACGCTTTCCAGCTTGGCGTTGGCCACGCGCCCGGTCTGGAGGTACTCGTAGTAGCGTTCGCTGTGCTCGTTGGCGTTGGCCAGCGCCACGGCGATGCCGGAGATGGCCAGGCCGATGACCGAGGTGATCGCCACGGAGGCGACCAACTCGGCGAGGGTGAGTCCTTTGCCGCGTCGGATCATGTTTCCTCTCCTGTCCGCCAGCCCAGCCAGTGAACGAGTCTCGTCAGCGTCACCACCGCCGCCCCGTCGTGACGCACCTCCACGATCACGCGAAGGAAGGTCTTGTCGTCCTCGGCCGCCTGCCCGGACACCGTGACGTACTCGACGGTCACGTGGCGGCTGAGCCCGTCTGCTTCGTCGCAATCGACCACCAGCCCACCGGGCCCGACAATGGCGCCGGCGTCCTCTTCGTAGCCGTGATAGTCATCGATGGCGTCGAAGTCGTCGCGGTCGGATTCTCCGGCGTCGGGCCCGAAGGCGCCGGTCGGCTCGGGGTCGTCGTCTCCGTCGTCAGGCTCCTCGAACTCGCGGAGAAGGATCTCCTCCATCATGTCCTCGGCGAGGCTGACGGCGAGGGTGAGCCTCGAGCCGACCAGTTGGCTTCGCGCCCCGGCGGAGAAGGGCAGAAGAATCGCGGTGACGGCGATGGCAAGGACCGTCGCCGCCAGCAGCGCCTCGATGAGCGTGAAGCCCGAATTCTGCTTTCCGGGGGAGCGCATGGGTACCGCTTAGTAGTCGAAGTAGGCCTTGCCCTTGTCATCGGTGCCGGGGCAATCGGCCTTGAGTGTCATGGTTGCCGGCTGGTACACCCAGCCGTGGGTGTCGGGCGGCGAGTTGGGGACCTGGGCGGCGTCGCCCAGGATCAGCACGCTGGTTCGTCCGTTGACGGGGTTCTCGGGAATTTCCCGCATGTACGGCCCGAAGGGGTGGCCGGCGTCGCCGACATCCCCGGCCTGGCCGCGGATGTTGGTCGGAAGCGTAAGCTGCTGTTCGAAGGCGGTGTCGGTCGGTGCCTGGGATGTGTCGCCGCCGGGGTATCCGGCGGGCACGTCGGCGTGCTGGGACTTGTAGACCACCAGTTGCAGACGCATGATCCGCAGGTTGTCCATGAGCATGTTGGCCTTGGCGCAGTTGGTCACGCTCGAGAAGCCGGGCAGGACCATTGCGGCCAGGATGGCCAGGACGATGACCACCACCAGGAGTTCGACCAGCGTGAAGGCACGTCGCGTTGCCATGGTCGGAGAACTCCTTCCGCTGCGGGCCCCGTGTTCGGGCATGCCGGCGGGCCCGCGCGGTCATGGCATGCCGACGGCCGGGCACCCCTTGGGGAAGCCCGGCCGCTGCCGGACGGCCCGGTCGGGGCGGCCTTTACGGCGCCCCGACCGGGCGGTCCATGGGCTGCGGAACCGCCGCACAGCCGCGGCGAAGGCGGCCGTGGGCGGGGTTCCGAGGGTTAGCGGTCGAGGTATCCGGCGTAGTTGACGCCGAAGCTCCCGGTCGTGGAGTTGAACCACCAGCCGTAGTCGCCGGAGATCACCGCGTTGGGGTCGGATGCCCCGGTGGCGTCGGCGACGGCGGACTGGTTGTTGAACGGGTTGGTCGGGAACTTCTGGAGATAGGGCCCGAGCGAGCCGCCGGACGCGCCGTCGGCGTCGGTCTTGCCCGTCAGGTGGCTGACGAAGTTGCCGATCGTCCACGTGCCGCTGACCGTGCCCGGGTAGTTGTCCTTGTGCTGAACCTTGTACAGCTCGATCTGGCTGCGGACGGTCTGCAGGTCGCTCATCAGCGCCGACACGCGAGCGTCGTTGGACGCCTCGGTGAACTGCGGGATGACGATGGCCGCCAGAATGCCCAGGATGATCACGACGATGAGGATCTCGACCAGAGTGAAGCCTTTGTTCTTCCGTTGCATGGAATCTGCCTCCGATGTTGCTTTGCGTAAAAGACCCCTTCCGGGGTGCCTTGCCCATCTATGTATGCTTGACCTCCGTGTGTCGAAGAGTCGATCCGTCGGATGAAGGTTCTCGTCCAGATGCAGTCAGTGTGCATGTTCGCGGTCGGCCTGGCCCGTCCCGGGCCGGCGTTCCGCGCCGCCCCACACATGCAGACCCGCGGCCGGCGTGTCCTCGCTGGATTCCACCTCCCTTCCGGGACAGCCATTGGTCCGGTGCCGCCGAGTTTGGCAGCCCGCATGTGGAGAACCGAACAGTCGAAAGCCTGCGGTCCTCAATCGACCTACCCGGTCTATCGACCGGTTGGATCGGGGCCTTCACTAACGCAAGGAAATGCGCTCGGCCTGCGGAGCCTGGGAGGAAGGGACGTGCGTGAACCGTCTGTGCCCCGGGCGCAAAGCGCCCGCCAACGGGGTTCGCGTCGTCATTCCCTTCGGCAGCCCGGCTGTCCCACTCAACGGGACCCGTGGCGTTGCGCTTCGGGCGTCGTCGGCCCGAATTGCCCTTCTCGGGGAACTCGACCCCGGCGGATATCAGCGCCGCCGGGCACCACATGGGAGCGTAGGATATGATCGGCAGCCCGGCAAACCCCCTACGGTATTCCGCCTAATCTCCGCCTGCGGACACCGCGTCGCGGCAGTGCTCGAGAAGCTCGTCGGCGCGAAACGGCTTGAGCAGGACCGCCGACAGCCCGTCCTGGCGGGCGCGGACGATCGAGTGATTCGGGTCGTAGCCGAACGCCGTGATCAGAATCACCGGCGTCTGCGGAGAGCGGGACTTCACGGCCGAGAACACGTCGTAGCCGTTGGCGTGCGGCATCTTGATGTCCGAGATCACCAGGTCGTAGGTCTCCCCGGCCACGCGCTCCAGGGCCTCGGTGCCGTCGGCTGCGATGTCGACCTCGCAGCCGTGGCTGGCGAGAACGTCTCGGACGGTCAGCCGGATGGCCTCCTCGTCATCGGCCACGAGCACGCGCTTGCCCACCAGCACCGGGTCGGCCCGCTGGGCCGGCGGCTCGGGGGCCAGCACGCCGGCGGTCGGCGCCTCGGTAAACTGCTGAACGGACCGGCGAAGCTGCGCCGCCCGATCCACGATCGAGCGCAGCCGCTTGCGGAGGTCGTCGTGACCGATGTAGTCCTCCATCAGGTCCGACGCCTCGGTGATGATCTCGTTGACCGGCCCGGCCAGCTCGGCGCTGATCGACCCGCTGACCTGCGTATGCGTGGCGTGCCGCTCGGTCACCAGCAGGTCCAGGATGTTCAGCGCCAAGGCGACGTAGTGGACGAAGATCTCGGTAAACTGGCGGTCCTCCTCGTTGAAGCCGCCGGGAGCCCGGCTCTCGACGTTGAAAACGCCGATGACCTTGTCGTGAAGCCGCAGCGGGACGGTCAGGCTGCTGCGGGCGTCGGAAAGCCCCTGCATGTACCGCGAATCCTGGCAGACATCCGGACAGACGTAGCTCCGCCCCGTCGCGGCCACGTACCCGCAGATGCCGTTGTTCTCGTCGCGGGCGAACAGCTCGCAGTTCCACACCTCGTCGTCGATGCCGTCGGTCATCACCACGTTGAGGCGGTTGGTCTGCTCCTCCAGCAGCAGGAGGGCGAAGTGCTCGTACTTGAGCACGTCGCGGCTGCAGCGGGTGATCAGCTCCTCCAGCATGCGCAGTCTCTCGGCGGCGTTGTGCTGGGTGACGGTATCGCGCCCGAGGCTGACGAGCTCGCGTCCGGCCCGGTCGATGGCATTGAGCTTCTGGCGCTGGCGACGCTGGTGGGAGGCGTTGACGGCGACGGCGGCGACCTGGCGGACGCACCCGGTGGCATCGCGGACGGGCGAGCAGATCACTTCGTAGTAGCTGGCGTCATTCGGCATGAGGGTGAAGCGCCGGCCTCGTGTGACGACGGAGTCATCGGCGGCGGCGAACTCGGCATAGGCCTCCTGGCAGCAGGCACACAACTCATCGAGAACCGAGGAGGGATACTCCCTCATGCGGCGGTTGGCCCAGACCAGTTCCCCGGCGGGCCCGACGATGCACACGCCGTCGCCGATGGTGTCGAGAACGGCCCCGGCCTGCTGGGCGACGGCGCCGCGTTCGAGGGGCAGAAAATCGGCGGTTTCGGCGAGGACGGCGTCGAACGGCTCGCTGCGCAGGGCGGCGAGGGCTTCATCGAGATCGGAAACGGCCCGGACGTCGAACTGCGAGTGGAGAGAATCGAGAAGGCCCTGCGATTCCATCGTCGGGCCGCGAAGCACCAGAAGCTTCCGGAGGCTCGTCTGCACGTCGTACCCTCACCCCCCCCAACACCTAGAACGACTAGGGCTTTATCTTACCAGAAGCACATGCACCGTCAAGCCGGGAAAAATCGGATTCCTTGCGCAAGAATACGCCCGGCCCGCAAGACGTCTGGCCGGCAGGCCGGGCGACAAAAAGGCTGCTCTACGGAACTCCTTGCCGCACAGGTCGTTCCGGCGGCACGGCTCAGAACAGCTTGCCGATCTCCGGCAGACCTCCGGTCAGCGGCAAGGCGTAGTCGACGAACCGCTTGGTGATGTTGTTGCCCGCCTTGTTCAGATAGCTGCGGGGCATGTCCTTCGTCTTGCGGGCGACCTCCTTCAGCTCCGCCTTGACGAACTTCACCTTGTACTTGCTTCCCTTCAGCCGCTTGATCGCCACCGAACCGTCCATGTCGCCCGCCGTGGCAAGTTCGACGGCCTTTCGGCCGCACTCGCGGGCCTCTTGCTGGTCCACCGGCGAGGCGAAGCCGGGGAAGCTGCGCTGGAGGTAGCCGAACGTGTCGGCCCGGACGCGAAGGGTCTTGTAGCGGGCCTTGAGCTGCTCCTTGAGGTAGTCCGAGAGGAAGTCGCCCAGCGCCCCGGAGCCGGAGAGCTGCACGTTGCCGTGGCTGTCCCGCTCGACGCGGTGCCCGAGCTTCATCGCCAGGCCAACGGTTACCGGCGTGCCGGTCTCGTCGGCGACGCCCTCGGAGACGGCGATCTGGCACCGCCCGTACTTGCCGTATACCTCCCGCACGTCCTCGAGGAACTGGGTGTCGCTGAAGGGCACTTCCGGCGTGTAGACCAGGTGCGGGCCGTCCTTCTTGTCCTGGCGCCCCAGGGCGGCCGCCGCGGTCAGCCAGCCGGCGTGGCGCCCCATGACCACGTTGATCTTGACCCCCGGCAGGGCCGCGCCGTCGCGGTCGTCCCCGATGAACGCCGAGGCCACGAACCGCGCCGCCGAGCCGTACCCCGGACAGTGGTCGGTCACCAGCAGGTCGTTGTCGATCGTCTTGGGAATGTGGAAGACGCGGAGTTCGTAGCCGGCCTCGTCGGCCAGCTCGTTCACGATCCGTGCCGTGTCGGCCGAGTCGTTGCCGCCGATGTAGAAGAAGTAGCGGATGTCGTGGGTGGCGAAGACCTCGAAGATCTTCTGGCAGTAGGCCTCGTCGGGCTTGTCGCGCGTGGAGCCCAGGGCCGAGGCCGGCGTGGCGGCGATCTTCTCGAGCTGGCCCTTCTTGAGCCCCTTGAGGTCGATGAAATCCTCGTCGACGATCCCGCGAACGCCGTGGTGCGCACCCATCAGCCGCCGGACGGGCTTGCACTTGTTGATCGTCTCGATCACGCCGACGAGAGACTGGTTGATCACCGCCGTCGGCCCGCCCGACTGCCCGATCACCGCGTTGCCCTTCAATTCCTTGCTCATGGTCCTGCCTGTCCTTTCGGTTTTCTTACCGTGCGTGCCTCGCGGCCGCCGGCGTCAATCGCTCAGCATCTCCCTCTCGACGAACGTGGTGTCCCACTGCCCGGCCTGGAAGTTCGGATGGGCGAGAACGTCGCGACAGAGGGGGATGGTGGTCTTGGTCGGGTAGATGACGAACTCCTCCAGTGCCCGCCGCGCGATGGCGATGGCGTCGTCGCGCGTGGGGCGATGGACGATCAGCTTGCCCACAAGGCTGTCGTAGCTCGGGGGGATGTCGTAGCCCTGATAGACGTGAGAATCCCACCGCACGCCCAGACCGCCGGGCGCGACAAACGCCTCCACGCGCCCCGGGCTCGGGCGGAAGTTGTGCGCCGGGTCCTCGGCGTTGATCCGACACTCGATCGACGAGCCGTTCCCGCGGATGTCGCCCTGCTTCAGCGAGAGCTTCTCCCCGCTGGCCAGGCGAAGCTGCCACTTGACCAGGTCCTCACCGGTGATCATCTCGGTGACGGGGTGCTCGACCTGGATGCGCGTGTTGACTTCCAGGAAGTAGAAGTTGCCCTCGGGGTCCAGCATGAACTCGACCGTGCCGGCGGACTTGTAATCCACCTCTTTGGCCAGGCGGACGGCCGCGGCACAGATCTCCCGCCGCAGCCCTTCATCGAGCCCGGGTGCGGGGCTTTCCTCGATGAGCTTCTGGCGGCGGCGCTGGACGGAACACTCGCGTTCGAACAGGTGCACCACGTTGCCGCGCCCGTCGCCGAGGACCTGGACCTCGATGTGGCGGAAGTTCTCGATGCACTTCTCCATGTAGAGGCGCCCGTCGCCGAAGGCGGCCTCGGCCTCGAGCTGGGCCTGCTTGAAGCAGGACCGGAGGGTGGCCTCATTGTGTGCGAAGCGGATGCCGCGCCCTCCCCCGCCGGCGGCGGCCTTGACGGCGACCGGGTAGCCCATGTCGCTGGCGACCCCGACCGCGTCCTCGACGGTCTCGACGGCGCCGTCGCTGCTGGGCGTGGTGGGCACGTCGGCGGCCCGGGCGAGCTGCTTGGCGCGGATCTTGTCGCCCAGGGCCTGCATGCTCTCGGTGCTCGGGCCGATGAACTCGATCTTGCAGTCCCGGCAGACCTCCGCAAAATGCGGGTTCTCCGAGAGGAAGCCGTAGCCGGGGTGGATCGCCTCGACGTCGGCGATCTCCGCGGCGGCGATGATGCGGGAGATGTTCAGGTAGCTGTCGGCCGCGGGGGCCTCGCCGATGCAGACGCGCTCGTCGGCGAGATGGAGGTAGCTTGCGGAGCGGTCGGCCTCGGAGAAGACGGCGACGGCCTCGACGCCGAGCTCCTTGCAGGCACGGATGATCCGCAGGGCGACCTCTCCCCGGTTGGCAATCAGGATGCGGTGGAACATGCCGACGTCCTTCGTCCGGGGGCTCAGGCGGGCTTGACGCGGAAGAGAGTCTGCCCGTATTCGACCGGCTGGGCGTTGCGGGCACAGACCTCTACGACCGTGCCGGCGCACTCGGCCTTGACCTCGTTCATCACCTTCATCGCCTCGACGATGCAGACGACGGTCTCGGCGTCGATGGCCGAGCCGACCGAGACGAACGGGTCCCCTTCCGGGCTCGAAGCGGCGTAGAAGGTGCCCACCATCGGGCTCTTGACCTCCAGCAGCTCCTCGACGGGCGCCTCGGCACTCTCGCCGGACTCCCTGCCATGGCCCCCGCCGGCCGCCGTCGGGGCAACGCCGCCCGCCGGCTGCGCCGCCGGCATCGGGACCATCTGCACCTGCGGGGCCGCGGCCGCGCCGCGCTTGAGATGGATGTGCCTCCCCCCATCGCTGACGTCGACCTCGCCGAGGTCGTGGTCCACCATCAACTGCACCAATTGGCGAACCTCCTCGACCACGCCGGGATCGCGCCGACGGGACGAGGCGGCGGAGGATTTCTTCGCTGCCTTCTTGGCCATCTGCCGTTCCTATTCAGCTCTGGAGCGTCATCGCGCCGATCCCACGCGGCAGGCGCGTCAACCGTCGCGACCCGTCCGCGGTGATCAGCACGTCGTCCTCGATTCGCACGCCGCCGACACCGGGGAGGTAAATGCCCGGTTCGACCGTCACCACCATGCCCTTCCGCAGCCGGGCCTCGCTCAGCCGCGACAGCGCGGGGGACTCGTGAACCGCCAGCCCGACCCCGTGACCGAGGCCATGGGCGAACTGCTCGCCGTACCCGGCCGAGGAGATCACCTCCCGGGCGTCGGCGTCGACGTTCCTGCACATGGCCCGGGGCCTGGCCGCGGCGATGCCCGCTTCCTGGGCCCGCCGCACGATCTCATGGATCTCGGCGATTTTCGGCGGGATTCTACCGGTGAAGACCACACGCGTCAAGTCGCTGCAATAGCCCTCCACATTGGCCCCCCAGTCCACCAGCACCGGCTCGTCGGGGCGGACGCGATGGCCGCCGGGTCGATAATGGCACAGCGATGCGTGGGGGCCGGCGGCGACGATCGTATCGAAGCTGGTCCCGTCGGCACCGGCCAGACGCATGCGGTAATCCAACTCGCCGGCAATCTCCCGCTCGCTGCGGCCCACCCAGCCGGCCCGACCGAGGGCGAACACCTGCCGGAAGGCCTTCTCCGCCACCGTGATCGCCCGTCGAACGGCGCGGACCTCGCCGTCGTCCTTGGTCTCCCGCGCGGCAGAGACCAGCGACGTCAGCGTCTTGACCTTCTTGGGCGCCAGCCTCTCGACAAGCCGGCGGTGGGCGTCGACGGTCAGGTGATCGCCCTGGACGCCCAGGCTGCGGACGTTGCGGCCCTTGAGCACTGCCCCCAAGGCCTCGATGACCGGGCCACGGCGCAGGTGCCTCTCGATGCCGCCGCACTCCCGCTCGGCCTGCTCATCGAACCGCCCGTCGATGATCAGGCAGGCCCACCCATCGCCCATGACCAGGAAGCCGTCCTCCCCGGTGAAGCCGGTCAGGTAGCGCACATCCGCCGCCCGGGTGATCAGTACCGCCGAGACCTTCTCGTCGGCCGCCTTCCGCCACACGCTCCGCCGTCGGGCCGGATGAGGCCGTTTGCTTTTCTTGCCCATGGGCGTCTCCCTGCGCGAATGCCGATCGCCGGGTCACCGTATCCTTCGGGGCGGCGCCGAGCAACGGGAATCCTCCTCGTGCGTTGACCGGCGGGGCCGGCTGTGCTCCAATGGGTCCATGATCGACCGCGCCGAATCATCGGCCCGGCCGCTGCGGATCGGCGTGCTGCTCAGCGGCGGCGGGCGTACCCTCCTGAACCTGCTGGACGAGATCCGCGCCGGGCGGCTTGAGGCCGCCGTGGCCGTGGTGGTCGCCAGCCGGGACTGCGCGGGCGTGGAGCGGGCCCGCAACGCCGGCCTGGTCGTCCACGTGGTTCCCTACAAGCAGATGCCCGATACCGACACCTACTCCCGGCGGATCTGCGAACATCTCGACGCCGCGGAGGTTGAGCTCGTCTGCCTCGCGGGCTTCCTCTCCCTCTGGCACATTCCCCCCCGTTACGAGGGGCGCGTGATGAATATCCATCCGGCCCTGCTGCCGTCCTTCGGCGGCAAGGGGATGTACGGTCACCACGTCCACGAGGCCGTACTCGCCGCCGGGTGCAAAGTCTCCGGCTGCACCGTGCACTTCGTGACCAACGAGTACGACGCCGGGCCGATCATCGCCCAGCGGGCAGTGGACGTCGAGGAAGGCGACACCCCCGACACGCTCGCCGCCCGTGTCTTCGAGCAGGAATGCGTCGCCTACCCCGAAGCCATCGGCCTCTACGCCGCCGGCCGGCTCGACATCGACGGCCAGATCGTCCACGTCCGCCCTGCCTGACTCCTGACTGCGCCGCCCGCAAAACGCGTTGCATCGCGAGGCCGGCTCAGCTAGAATAATGGGGCTCCGAACGGGACACCGAAATGTGCAGGCAGGGGCTTTCCCTGTACCCGCGCGGAGGCCACGACGGGATGGACGGGCCAGGATGGCCCCGTCGTGAGGTGGCTGGAACACGATCCCGGCCGGACATTCACAAGAACTTAGACAGCAGGGAACCATGAGCCAGACAACCAACAAGAGCTACCCGCTACAGGATGTGGACGAACCGAACCTTCACCGCGAGATGTTCAGTTGGAGCGAGCTACCCCGCGTGGCAATGGACGGGCAGACCGTTCCGATGGCCCCGGCGGAAGCGATGTGGATCACCGACACGACCTTCCGCGACGGCCAGCAGGCCCGCCCGCCTTACAGCGTCCAGCAGATCGTGGACCTGTACCGCCTCGAGAGCCGCCTGGACAACGGCTCGGGGCTGATCCGCCAGAGTGAGTTCTTCGTCTATTCCGACAAGGACCGCAAG
Organism: uncultured Planctomycetaceae bacterium; assembly: GCA_964385465.1. Taxonomy (GTDB): domain Bacteria; phylum Planctomycetota; class Phycisphaerae; order SM23-33; family SM23-33; genus CAYLPJ01. The sequence continues at coordinate 180,070 of CAYLPJ010000002.1, forward strand.
GCCGTCGACAAGTGCCGCGAGCTGGACTGCCAGTACCCCGAGGTCACCGGCTGGATCCGCGCCGTCAAGGCAGACTTCCAACTCGTCAAGGACATGGGCCTGCCGGAAACGGGCATCCTGACCAGTTGCAGCGACTACCACATCTTCCTCAAGCTCCGCAAGACGCGCAAGCAGGCCATGGAGCAGTACCTTGACGTGGTCAAGGCGGCCATCGACACGGGCATCCGGCCCCGCTGCCACTTCGAGGACATCACGCGGGCGGACATCTACGGCTTCGTCGTACCGTTCGCCATCGAGCTGATGGAACTGCGCGAGTCGACCGGCACGGAGATCAAGATCCGCCTGTGTGACACGATGGGCTACGCCGTGCCCTGGGCCGAGGCCGCCCTGCCGCGTTCGGTGCCCAAGCTCGTCCAGGCCCTCGTCCGGGACGCCGGCGTGCCCGGGCGGCTGTTGGAGTGGCACGGCCATAACGACTTCCACAAGGTGCTGGTCAACCCCGCCACGGCCTGGCTGTACGGCTGCGCGGCCTGCAACTGCAGCCTTCTGGGCATCGGGGAGCGGACGGGCAATACGCCGCTGGAGGGCATGGTCGTCGAGCACGCCCAGCTCAACGGACAGAGCGACAAGGTCAACTACGAGGTGATTACGGAGATCGCCGAGTACTACGAGAAGGAGATCGGGCACCACATCCCGACGAACTTCCCTCTGATCGGGCGCGACTTCAATACCACCCGCGCCGGCATTCACGCCGACGGACTGACCAAGAGCGAGGAAATCTACTCCTGCTTCGACGCCGCGAAGATCCTCGGTCGCCCCATCGGCGTGGCCATCACCGACAAGAGCGGCGCCGCCGGCATCAAACACTGGCTGGACCACAACTACGACCTGAACCTCGCCAAGGACGACCCGCGCCTGGTCGCCATCCGCGAGAAAGTGGACGCCGAATACGAGACCGGCCGAACCACCGCCATCAGCGACGAAGAGATGCACGCCTGGTACGCCGAGGTATTCCAGGTGGAGTAGTGGCGTTCCCGGTTGCCGGGAAGGCAGCTGTCAGGTGGAGCTTCGCGCCCGCCGCGCCGGTGAATCGCCCGCGCGGCGGGCGTTTCTTGCGCACTCGCATGGCCACCCAAGGCCTCATCTCCGTCTGGCAGCCATTCCCTTGCAGCAAGTAGCGATTTACGATCGCCGCCGCAGGCGGCGAGCCGCCGTCGCCACCGCCAGCGCCGCCAGGTAGCTCCCCGCGGCGATCAGAATCGTGGTGGCCCCGGCCGACAGGTCCGGGGCGTAGCTGACGGCCAGACCGCTCGTGGTGAACAGCAGACTCAGGATTACCGAGGCCAGCATCATCTGCCAAAGGCGGTGGAGGAACAGCCCCGCCACGGCCACCGGAAGGGTCAGCAGGGCGATGACCATCACCACCCCGACGACGGTGACCAGCAGCACAACGGTCAGGGCGACCAGGCAGAGCAGCAGGAGGTAGTAGCCCGTGGCCGGCACGCCGCGAGTGCGGGCGTACTCCTCGTCGAAGCAGACCGCAAGCAACTGCTTGTAGAACGCCAGCGAGGCCACCAGGACCACCGCGTCCAGCGCCGCCAGCAGCCAGAGGTCCTCCGCCGAGACCATCAGGATGTTGCCGAACAGGTAGCTCACCAGGTCCTGCTGGTAGCCCGGGGTCTCGGCGATGAAGAGCACGCCCGTGGCCATACCCACCGCCCACAGGGCGCTGATAACGGTGTCCTCCCGCTGCTTGAACCGCAGACTGACCAGTCCGATGATCACGGCCGCCAGCAGGGCGGCGACAACCGCCCCGTGCAGCGGCTCGAGCCAGGCGATGCCCACGGCACGGTTGAGGTACATCGCCGCGCCCATTCCGCCGAGCACGGCGTGGGCGATCCCACCGGCAAGGTAGGTGATCCGCCGGACAACGACGTACGTGCCAACCACCCCGCAGGCCACCGCGGCCAAGACGCCGGTGAGTATCGCGTGCTGCATGAACGGCTGGGTCGCGACGGCGTCGAAGAACTCACCCATGGGCGCCCTCCTCGCCGCCGTGGTCGTGAGGGCCCGGGCCGACATCGAAGGAATGATCGTGTCGGACCAGCCGGACGTCGTGGCCGTAGAGATCGCGCATGACCTTGCCGGTCAGCTCACCGGTCGGATGGACGTTGACCTCCCCGCGGACGCAGATCACCTTGCCGACCGCCCGGGAGACGAAGCCGACGTCATGAGAGACGATCGCGATGGTCATCCGTGCGGCAAGCCGGCCGAGCAACTCGTAGAGCTCGCCCTCGACCCCGACGTCGAGGTTGGCGGTCGGCTCGTCCAGCAGCAGCAGTTCCGGCTCGCTGGCCAGCGCCCGGGCGATGAGCGTCCGCTGACGCTGCCCGCCGCTGAGGCGGCTGAAGGGCACGCGACGGTGCTCGGTCATCTCCACCTCCCCGAGGGCCTCCGCCACAGCCCGTCGGTCGGCGCGGCGGAACGGGCCCACCGCGGCCGTGCGGCCCAGTCGGCCCATCAGCACCACGTCCGTCACGCTGACGGGAAAGCGCATGTCGAGCTCGCAGTGCTGAGGCATGTAGCCGACCTTCCGCCGTGCGCGGTGCGGGCTGCGGCCGAGCACGCGGATGCGGCCCCGGTCGGGTTCGAGCAGTCCCAGCAGCAGCTTGACCAGCGTGGTCTTCCCTCCGCCGTTGGGCCCGACGACGGCGGCGATCTCGCCACGTCCGATCCGCAGGCTCACGTCGCGGAGCACGTGGTCGTGGTCGTAGCCGAACCAGACGCCATCCATCTCGACGGCAGGATCGGGCATGCTAGCCGCCCCCATCACGCCCGAGCCAAGCCATGACCGTGGAGCAGTGCGGCGATGCAGTCGCCGCTTCCGTCTGGCCGCCACCGGGCGCCGACAGCGCCTTCCGCACCTCCTCTGCCATGCGGCGCAGGTTCGCGAAGTAATCGCGGGCCAGCGGATCCATGGGCACCACGGCGCCCCCGATCTGCTGAGCAATGAGCTCCGCCGACTTGCGCGAAAACTGAGGCTGGACGAAGATCACCCGCACGCCGTCGGCCTTGGCCTGCCGAACGAGCTCGGCCACCTGCCGGGGACCAGGGCTCTTCCCGCCGACCTCCACCGCTCGCTGCCTGAGCCCGTAGGCGTCGGCGAAGTAGCCGAACGCGGGATGGAACACGTAGAACGTGCGGCCCTTGAGAGGCTTGAGCGTCTCGGCCAGCTCGGCGTCGAGGGCGTCGAGGTCCGCCTTGAGGGCGGTGAGGTTCGCGGCGTAATCGGCCGCATGGTCGGGGTCCGCCTCCGACAGGGCCCGGCAGATCGCCTCGGCCTGCGTCTTCACCAGCCGAGGGCTCAGCCAGGTGTGGGGGTCGGCGTCGCTCTCTGCGTGCCCGGGGCCGTGCTCGTGAGCGTGGTCGTGGCTGTGGTCGTGGCCCGCGTGCTCGCCGTGGCGGTGATCTTCCAGCCGCCGCGTGTCCAGGCCTTTGCTGGTATGGACGACCCCGGGCCCGTTCGCCATGCCCGAGATCCTCGGCAGGAGCTGCCGCTCGAACGGCACGCCGATGGCGAAGTACAAATCCGCATTGGCCAGCCGGACCATCTGCCGCGGGCTCGGCGAAAAGGTCCTGGGGTTCTGGGCCGGGGTCACCAGCACCTCGACGCTCACGTGCTCCCCGCCGATCCTTTCGACGAAGGTCGCCTGCGGGGCGATGCTGACGAACGTGCTGACCGCCGGGCCCGATGCCGGGCGCGTGCTCGCGGGTTCCTGCCGCCCGCAGGAGCTCATTGCAGCGGCTGCGACCGAGGTCACCAGTACGGCTGCGATCTGTTTCATGGGGTCACCCCTTCCGTTGCGGCCGAACGCCGCCGGCGCCGCGCGCCTCGTACTCGCAGCGAACATGCATTTCGTGGCAGGTACGGCATTCCTCAATGGTATGCGTCTCGGAAAACTCGGCCCAGTGTTCTGCCTGCTTGGGCGTGAGGATGCCGGTCCCCCCGCAGAGCGGGCAGGCGCTGTCGAGGGCGGCGAGGATGGCGTCGCGGATGAACGCCGACCGGTTGGGCACGCCGCGCATGGCCTCGACGAGGTCGGCACTGGCCTTGAACGTCACCACCTCCTGCTTCGCCGCGTCACTCATGTTGGTCTCCCGAAGCGATGGGTGCTCGTATGTGAAGTGTTACAGTATCATACGCGCGACCGCGGAGGAAGGGGTATCTGCACATTGCCCAGCAGGTAGCCGGCGGCGTTTCGCGACATCGGACGCGGCGGCAGCAGCCAGGGCGCTCCCCTTGACATACCCACGAGACCCCGGCACGTATCTCAAGTAAATGAGATAACTAACGACCACTATGCGTCGCCGCCGTCACCCCCATACCCCCGCGACGGCCGCACCGCAGGCGTCGCAGCGCCCGTCTTCGAGATGCATCTCCCGCAGGGCGTAGCCGTAGCGCTCGATGACCGGCCGGCGGCAGGACGGGCAGTACGTGGTCTCGCCACCGTCGACGCCGCGGAGGTTCCCGACGTAGACATACCGCAGGCCGACCTCCCGGGCGATCCGGCGGGCCTCGACGAGGACCTCCCGCGGCGTCGGGGGCAGGTGTGTGAGCTTGTGCTGCGGGTGGAACCGCGAGAAGTGGATCGGCACGTCCGGGCCGAGCTCGCCGACGATCCACCGGCACATCTCGGCGATCATCTCCGGGCTGTCCGTGTGCGTGGGGACGATCAGGTTGGTCACCTCGAGCCACACCCCGCGCCGCTTGAGCGTCTTGAGCGTGTCGAGTACGGGCTCCAGCCGCCCGGAGTTCAACGTGCGGTACATCGTCTCGTCGAAGCTCTTCAGGTCTACGTTGGCGGCGTCCAGCACGTCGCACAGCCGCTCCAGCGGCTCGCGGTGGACGTACCCGCACGTGACCCAGACGCTCTTGATGCTCTTGGCCCGCGCGAGCTTCGCCGTGTCGATCATGTACTCGTAGAAGCACGTCGGCTCGGAGTAGGTATAGGCGATCGACGGGCAGCGGGTGGCGCGGGCGAGGTCGATCACGTCCTCCGGGAACATGCTCAACCGCCGGGCCTCGGCCCGCGTCAGCCCGGCGCGGAGGCGCTCGAGCGTAGCGCGGATCGCCGGGCCGTTTGCGTCCTTGGTCTCCTCGGGCTTGCGCTGGGAAATCTCCCAGTTCTGGCAGTTCAGGCAGCGGAACCCGCAGCCGCTGGTCGCCACGGAGAACACCCCGCTGGCCGGGAGAAAGTGAAACAGCGGCTTCTTCTCGATCGGGTCCACGTGGAACGAGCACGGGTTGCCGTACACCATCGTGTAGAGCGTGCCATCGATGTTCACGCGATTGCGGCATCGCCCGCGGTCGCCGGGGGCCAGCAGGCAGTTGTTCGGGCACAGCAGGCACCGGACATTCCGCCCCAGACGCCGCCAGTGCATCGCCTCCCGGGCCCAGCGGCGCTTCCGCCACAGCCGCCAGACGTCCGCGTCCGGCGCGCCGCCGCGGAAGACTTCCGCCGACGGCGCGTCCCCCAGCCGTGCCACGCCCCCCCCGTGGCCCCCACGCTCGGCGCCGCCGAGAAACCACTCCACCGCCGGGCTCAGCGCGTAGCCCGCCGCGGCCGCGCCGGCAATGCCTCCCGCGGCATAGCCCAGCAGGCGCCGGCGGCTGATCCGCCGGGGCGCGCCGCTCCCTTCCCCGCCGTCTGCCGCCGGGGCATCTAGCCGCTGGGCTTCTTCCGGTTTCCGATCCATCCCCACCTCCGCATCGCCAGCCAGGCGGCCCCGCCGGCGTGAACGGCCAGCAAGACCACCAGCGGGCGGTCGAGCTTCCAGGTTATGTGGAGCCCCTCGGCCGTGCGGGGGCCCATGAGGCGGTCGCAGCCGAGCATCCCGGCCAAGGCGTAGCCGGAGACGATGTACAGCGCCATCAGCGCCAGCAGAAGCCACCCGGTGATACGCACCGCCTTGATCACATAGTACCCCAACGGCCTGCGATTCCGATGGCTCATCCTGCGCTCCCTTCCGTGAGGCTGCTGATCGCAACGACCGCGGCGCCGGCGGCGGGCAGCCCCGCCGCCAACAGGCACACGCCGGTCAGTCCAGCCAGCGGCACCAGCACCGTGCCCACCAGCAGCGCGCCGACGCACGCACCGATGTAGTCGGCCGCGTAGAGCCGTCCCGCCGTCGCGGCCGGCCCGCGGAAATCCGCGCGAGCCGCCACCGGGAAGGCCATGCCCACCAGCGTGGCGAGAATCAGTGTAACGGCCGGGAAACCCACCGCGCCGGACAGCCATGCCCACCCGCCGGCGGCCAGGGACGCCAGGGACGCCAGCACGACCGGCAGGCAGGCCGTCACTGCCGCCGCAGCCAGGGCCAGCCAGGCCAGTTGCCGCCGGGGCCGGCCCCGGACAAGCCGCCGCCCCGCCAGGTGCCCCCCGAGCGCCAGCCCGGCCATGAAGACCGTCACCAGCAGCCCCACCTGGTGGTAAACCGTACCGTGGACGATCTGGAAGCCCAGGAGGATGACCAGGTGCCCGGCCGATGCGGCAAAGCCCGTGCCGAACACCGCCAACGTAACCGGGCGGAGGGAGAGCATCCAGACGGCCAGCGCAGCCCCGGCGACCAGGACCAGCGCCCCCATTCGGGGTCGAAACCGGCTGAGCCAGTACCGCAGGTGCTGGTAGTAGAGCACGGGGGAGAAATCTCGGTTGAGGTCGCCGCCGGCGGCGGTGGCCCGATCCAGTTCGGCCAGGCGGTCCGGCGTGAGCGTACCCCGCAGCAACGCGTCGGTAGCGTATTCGGCCTCGACGCCGGCGCCGGCGACGCGCGCCGCGATGTCGGCAGTCAGCTCGCCGTCGGAGGCCAGCACCACCACGCGCGCGCCGGGCAGCACCAGCACGTTCCCGAACGCCGTCGCCAGCGACCGCCGCAGCGTCGCCACCATCCCCGCCAGCTCATCGCTGACGACGTTGTGGTAGCTGCCGATGCTCACCGCCGCGACCCCGCCGGCCGAGAGGGCCCGGTGCAGCTCGCCGAAGAACTCGACGGTGTACAGGCGGTTGAGCTGTCCGGTGGCCGGGTCCGGGACGTCGACGACAGCGACGTCGTAGGCCCCGCGTGCGGCGCGGACGAACTGCCGGCCGTCGGCGGCGTGAACGGCGATGCGGGGATGGTCCAGCCTGCCAGGCAGGAACCGCCGCGCGGCGGCGATGATCTGCGGATCCAGCTCGACGTAGTCGACACGGGCGCGGGGGTACTGAACGACCTCCCGCGCCGTGCCGGTGTACCCGCCGCCCAGCAGCAGCACGCGGCCGGCGTCCGGCCGCTGGGCCATGGCGTAGTGAACGGTCTCCTCCACGCGGCGGACATCGCGTGACGTGGCCACCGGCAGGCCGTTGGCGAGGAAGTCCACCTGTCCGGCCCGCCCGGTCACCACCAGCCGCCCATAGGGGCTGGTGCCCGCATACAGCACGCGCCGTCCGGGGTGCTCGACCTCCACCGCCCACCGGGCCAACCCCCCGCCGCCCAGGCCCGCGACGCCGGCCGCACCGAGCACGACGATCACGCCCGCCGCGCCGCGCCGCCCGGCGGCAAAGGTCACCGCCGCCGCAAGAGCCAGGTTCAGCGCCGCCGGGACCAGCAGGCAGAAGAAGTGCCCGCCGAGGTGAACCAGCAGGAAGGTGAACAGCAGCCCGCCGGCGACGTCGCCGAGGACGTCCAGCACGTAGACCTTGCCGATCCCCGCCGCGTCACGCCGGGCCGTCAGCAGCCGCGCCGCCAGGGCCAGCAGGAAGCCCGTCAGCAGGCAATAGGGCATCAGCAGCAGAAAGGTGGCCGCCACGGCCCCGCCGGGGCCGATGGCCGAACCGCGGAGGACCACGGCGTGGCGCAGCCCGCGCAGGGCCACCACGGTGGCCACGGGCAGGACGGCGATCAGGAGCTGGGCGACAACGAGGACCCCCACGGGCCGGCGAAGCCGGTCGGCCAGTCGCCCCAGCGATGCCCCCGCGCCGGTCAACAGGAACCAGTTTCCAAGGATGACGCCGAAGACCAGCTCGTTGCCGGCCAGCACGCACAGCAGCTCGCGGAGCAGCACGAGCTGGGTGACGACGGCAGAGACACCGAGTCCGCACACGGCCCCCAGCAGCAGCCGGCGCGGGCATGGGGGGACGGAGGCCCCCGCGGCGCGGTCGTCGCCGCGCGCGTCGGGAGGCCTCTGTCCCCGCGAGGCGTTCACCGGCTCACGAGCCGTCGGGCGCCGGCCTGGTGGTCACGGGAGGCGCCGCGGGCGTCGTCGCGGGCGCGACCGGCGGCAGGTCCTCACCGGGCCCCTCGGGCATCTCCGCGGGCTGCGTCGCCGGCTGGGTGGCCTTGACGATCACCTCGCGGAAGTCCTCGGCCTGGAACGTCAACACCTTGGCCGCCGGACTGCGCCACGCGTTGGGCGGCAGCCCCGCTTTGGCCGAAAGCTGCTGCATGAACTTCGCCGGCTCGGGGATCTGCTTCCAGACGGTAGGCAGGTAGACGGCCCGGGCGATGGTCCGCTTGCCGCGCACGGCCACGGGTACCTCGAGGACCACGCCGTCGACGTTCGGGCGCAGGGCCTTGAGCAGGTCGGAGGGCTGGTTGTAGTAGATCGGCTGGGGCGTGGTGAGCACGCTGACCTCGAACTCGATCTGCCCCAGCTCCGGCGGCTGGACCGGCTTGAACCGGCGGTCGCGCATGGCGGCGTTGGCGGCCGTCTCCATGACGGCCAGATACAGCGGCTTGACCGCGATGGTGTAGCCGATGCATCCGCGAAGCTTGCCCTTCTTGTTCAGCGTGACGAACACGCCGCGAGGCTCCAGGAGCTTCGGCGGCAGCGATCCCCGACTGACCTTCGGCACGGGCTTGCCCTGGACGACGCGCGTGGCCGTCGCCCGGGCGAGCTGGAGCAGGAAGACCTTCTCGCGCTTGCCCAGGGGCTCGGGCTTCTCGTAGGCGCCCTCGGTGAACACCACGGACATGTACCCCACCACGCTGTCCTTGTTGCCGCGCGGGCTCTGGGCGCTGGTGCGGTAGTCCAGGACGTACGGCTTCCAGCCGCGCTCCTTGGCCAGATGCATCACCGTAAGGATCGGGCCCTTGCCGCACGCCGATTGACGGCTCATCGTGGCGATGTCCAGTTCACGAACCGCCTTGACGCACCAGGCATCGAGGCTGCGCGCCACCTCGTAGGGGTTGTCGTGACTCAGATCGCTGCTGGCGACCACGACCGTCTTGTCGTCTATGTGCGGCCCGAGCGCCTCGGCCACGGCGGCGGGGTCCACGTCGCCGTAGAGCACGGGCACGAGCCGGCAGGCCTTCAGCGTCCATTGGAGGAACGGCAACTGGGCCTCGAGCGAGTGCTCCCAGGTGTGCGGCGTGGCCTTGCCCGCAGGCGGGGCGCCCTTGGAAGATTGCGACCACCACTGCGGACGCTTGGCCTCGACGCTCGGGGCCGGGCGGAAGGGCATGGTCCCGGCCAGCTCGGCGGCCTTGGGCGAGAGCTTCATCGGCCCCAGCGGCGTGCGGTAGCCCTCGACCTGCGGGATCGACGCCCCGGCGAACGTGGCCGTATGGCTGGGCGCCAGGACGATGGCGGTGTTGGTGTCCTGCCCCATCAGTTGCTTGTAGGCGACCGCGGCGGTGATGCCCGAGAACTCATACCCCGCATGCGGCGCGATGATGGCGCGAACCTTGCCGGGCACGCCGGCGACCGTACCGGTCAGCAGCGCGTCGACGGTGGTGGCGAGTTTGCGGGCGTCGCGCGGGTACCACAGCCCCGCCACGGCGGCCTCGCGGTACGCCCCGTCCACGGGCTGACCCGCCATCGGCGTGCCCCCCGGGACGATCTGCCCCGGCGCGGTCGTCGGCGTCCCGGCGGTCACGTCCTCGCCGGCGGACCCGGCCTGCTCGTCGCCACCGTCGATCTTGACGTTGACGACCGACGTGCCCTCCCCCGTCTCCGCGGCGTTGCTGTCGGTCGATGAGTCCGTGGAGCCGCCCCCGCAGCCGGCCAGTGCCAGCGCGACCAGAGACACCCATACCTTCCAGTTCATCGAAAACCCTTTCTGCTCGGAGTCATGCCCGAAATGATCGGAAGCCTCATGATCGATCATACGATCCCACCTGCCCGGCGGATCGTTGCTTTCGCTATATCGGCCAAGGGGCCGGGTACGGCAAATCACAAATCCCAAGCACCGAACGCCAAACAAGGGCCAGACTCCAGCGCCCGAAGACCGGACCTGCCGACCTTCGGCACATGGCAGGGCTCGCCCGGTGCTCGAGCCCGTTCCAACGGCCGCCGGCCATTCCGCGTCTGGGATTCGACTGTTCCCCGCGGCTTCGGCCGGGTCATTCCGCCAGCCATCGGTTCCCGGAGGCGGCGATGAGGTCGGCGGCGGCCTTGGGGCCCCACGAGCCGGCGGGGTAGCTGTGCAGCCGCTCGGGGGCCTGTCGCCCGCAGCCCTCGAGGATCGGGCAGACGTATCTCCAGGCGGCCTCGACCTCGTCGCCGCGCGTGAACAGGGTCGGGTCGCCGAGTGCCGCGTCCAGCAGGAGGCGCTGGTAGGCCTCCGGCGGCGAGCCGCCGAACGACGCCGCGTAGCCGAAGTCCATCGTCAGGCGGTCGATCCGCATCGCCATGCCGGGCACCTTGACCTGGAAGGCCATCGAGATCCCCTCGTCGGGCTGGACGCGGACGACCAGCACGTTGGGTGCCAACGGGCCGTTCGGCGGGGTGTTGAACAGCACCGGGGGCACTTGGCGGAAGTGGATCGAGATCTCCGTCAGCCGCCGCGCCAGCCGCTTGCCCGTCCGCAGGAAGAACGGCACGCCGGACCAGCGCCAGTTGTCCACGTGGGCCTTGAAAGCCACGAACGTCTCGGTCCGCGACGTTGCGGGCACGTCCTCCAGCTCGCGATAGCCCGCCACCGGCTCGCCGTCGACGGCCCCCGCGACGTACTGCCCGCGGACGATGGTGTTCGCCGCGCACTCGGGCGTGATCTCCCGCAGGGCCTGGAGGACCTTGACCTTCTCGCTGCGGATGGCATCGGCCTCGAGGGCAACCGGCGGCTCCATGGCCACGAGGCACAGCAGGTGCATGATGTGGTTCTGGACCATGTCGCGGAGGGCGCCGGCGCGGTCGTAGTAGCCGCCCCGCCCCTCGGCGCCGACGGTCTCGGCGACGGTAATCTGCACGTGATCGACGTACTTCTGATGCCAGATCGGCTCGAAGACGCTGTTGGCGAACCGCAGCACCATGAGGTTCTGTACCGTCTCCTTGCCGAGGTAATGGTCGATCCGGTAGATCTGCTCCTCCGCGAAGGCCGAGCGAATCCGCCGGTTCAGCTCGCGGGCGCTGTCCAGGTCCGTGCCGAAGGGCTTCTCCACGACCGCACGGGACCAGGGCTGCTCGGCCTGCCCGCGGCGGGCCAGGCCGGCGGCGTCCAGTTGCTCGACGATGGGCACGAAGGTCTCCGGCGGCGTGGCGAGGTAGAACAGGCAGTTGGCGGGGATGTTTCCCTCGGATGCGAGCTGCTCGATCCGCTCGGCCAGCGAGGCGAAGCTGTCGGCATCGTCGTAGCTGCCGCGGTGGTAGTGCATCCGCCGGGCGAATCGCTGCCACTGCTCCTCGTCGAGGGCCTCGCCCTGGCAGTCGCAGGAGACGGCCCCGCGGAGGCTGTCGCGGAAGGCGTCGTCGTCGTAGTCGCTTCGGGCGAAGCCCAGGATGCAAGCGTTCTCGGGCAGCAGGCCCTCGCAATCGAGCCCGAACAGCGCCGGGATGAGCTTGCGGTGGGCCAGGTCCCCCGAGGCCCCGAAGACCACCAGCACGAACGGCTCGGGCTGGGCGCGCTTGCCCCCCATGGCGGAGATCGTGATGTCGTCGGGCGTCAGCGGCATCGGCGGTCCTTGGAAGAAGAGGTGTCGTCTCGCGGCATTATAGAGGCCGCCCGCCCCGTCCGCCAGCGAGCGCACGGATGCGAAAGCCGCCCGCCGCGTGTAGAATCCCATAAGAACGCCGATTCCGACGCCGAACCGAAGAAGAGGATACGCATGTCCGCCACACGATGGACCGCTCAACTGGCTCTCTGTCTTTCCGTGTCCCACGCCCTCGCCGCCGAGCCCCGGCCGATGCCGGAGAAACCCACGCCCGCCGGCCCGCGCTGGACGATCGCCGAGCAGAGCCCCGGGCCCATCGTCTACGAGGGCAACGTCCTGCCCTGGCTGGGCGGGGACGCCTGCGACTTCGCCCTCTACCGCGCCGCCGACGGGACGTGGCGGCTGATGTCCTGCATCCGCTATACGCACGACGTCAGCGACCTCGACCTCGCCGGCCGACCGCGGATCGTGCCCCGGTACTTCTTCGAGTGGCGCGGCGCGCGGATGACCGACCGGATGTGGCGGCGGGTGGGGATCGGCATCATGCACGAGGGCGGCATGCGGGACAGCATCCAGGCGCCCAGCCCGTTCGAGTACCGGGGCCGCCCGCACCTGGTCATCAACAACCGCGGTGCCAACCTCTATGCCAGCGACGACGGCGTCCGCTGGGTGCAGATCGCGGATCACTCCGGCGACGTGAACTTCTTCAACGTCGGGCGGGACATCATGATCCTCGACGACCGCGCGGCGACGGGCAAATGGTACGGCTACTTCCTCCAGAACCCCAACCGCGACAACCCCCGGGCCTACGTCGGCGCCACGTGGGCCGAGGACCTCATGGGGCCGTGGCACCCGCCCAAGGGCGAGCCGGCGATCAACATCCTCCGCGGGGCGAAGGTCAACCCCGAGAGCCCGTACGTCGTCCGGCGGGGCAAGAGCCACTACTACCTGTGGAGCCAGTTCGACGTCCGCCACTCCACCGACCCGTTGGACTTCACCGGCAGCGAGGTCCACGAGATGCTCCGCGGCATCTACGCACCGGAGGTGCTCGAGGATAACGGCCTGTGGTACGCCACCGGCTACTCCCGGGGCATCCACGCGGTGCAGACGGTGTGGCGGTCGGGGAAGTCGGCGGACTGCATGCTGGCAGCCCTCGAGATCGACGGCGCGACGCTGACGCCGGCGTTCGATCCCAACCGCGACGCCTACGTCGCCGCCGTGCCGCCCGGGGTCGGCGCGATCGGCGTCCGGGCCGAGCCCGCCGACGACGCGGCCAAGGTGACGGTCGAAGGCGGCGGGGAACTGGCCGAGGGGCTCAACACCGTTCGCGTGGTCGTCACGGCCGAGAACGGCCTGGACCGCCGGACGTACAGCGTCGGCGTGCACCGGCTGGCCGAAGGCGAGAAGACCTACCGGCTGACGGTCGACGGCGGTGCCGGCGGCGGCGACTGGCCGGCGGGAATGATCGTGCCCGTCGAGGCCGACCCGCCGGGAGCGAAAAGGGCCTTTGCCGCCTGGACCGGCGACACATCCGACCTGCTGCACCCCCGCGCCACCGCGGACCTGCCGGCCGCCCGGGTCCGCATGCCCGCACGCGCCGTCCGCCTCCAGGCCACGCACGAGCCGCTGCACGAGATCGTCTTCCGCATCACCGACGCCGACACCCGCAAGCCGGCGCGCGGGGCGGTGACCATCTTCGGGCACCGGCTGTTCACGCGGGACCACGGGAAGACCAAGCCGGTCCTCGTTCGTCCGGGGCGGCGGAGCTACCTCGTCGGCGCCCGCGGCTACCGCGACGTGGCCGGCGAGGCGGTCATCGATGGCGACGCGACCATCGACGTGCCCCTCTCTCCCGAGCCGACGGGCACGCTGACGGTCCGGCTTCTCGGGCCCGACGGGCCGGTAGCCGACACGGGGGTGCGGCTGCGCGGCGCGGCGCGCGACCAGGGCAAGACCGGCGCCGACGGGCGGACGGCGTTCAAGGGCCTGCGAACCGGCGTGTACACCGTCTACGCCCTGCTGAACCCCTACCGCGACCCGATGCTGCCGGTCACGGCGCAGGTCGTCCTGCGAGGCAAGAACCGCGAGTTGACGCTGAACCTACGGCCGAAGGAAGGCGAATGGCAGTGGAACTGCCGCTACGAGGTCACCGGCACCGACGGCCGGGCGATGGAGGGCGCCAAGCTGGTCACCGCCGGGCGGGCGCTGACGACAGACGCCGACGGCGCGGCCACGGTGGAGAAGCTCAAGCCCGGTTCGCGCCAGGTCTACCGGGTGGAAAAGCCCGGTTTCGTGCCGATGCAGGGCACGTTCGAGATCGGCGCCGACCGGATCCAGTCGGTCGTGCTGCGGCCGATTCCCGACGGCGGGGGGCACCGCGTTCGGTTCCGCGTCCGCCACGCGGGCAAGCCTGTCGCGGGCGCGCGCGTGCGGTTCCACAGCATGACGGCCGTCACCGACGACGCCGGGCGCGCCGTCTTCGAGCACGTCCGCCCGGGCCGGCTGACGTACAAGATCACCACGCCGCGGCGGGCGCCGCGGGACGAATGGGGCAGCTTGTGGGTGGACGATGACCTCGACTACGACGTGGACCTCCTGGACGCCTTCGCCGTCCCCACCCGCCACGGGCTGACGATCACCGGCGGGCGCCTCGCCGGCGGGATCCATCCCCACGCCGGCTCGGCCGTCCTGGACGTCCCCGCCGGGCGGATGGTGGTCATCGAGGCGGCCGCGTCGGCGAAGGCCTTCCGCCGCTGGACCGGGGACGCCCCCCTTCTGGCCGACCCGTCCGCTCGCCGCACGCACTTCATCATGCCCGATCGGCCCGTGGAGCTCACTGCCGAGGCCAGGTAGCCCCCGGCTCTTCCGGGCAATGCCTCGCCGCGCCTCGGCGCAGCAGGGGCCTGCAGCTCCAACGGCCGACAATGGATCGCCAATCGCGCGGCCCAATCGCTGCGTCCCGCCGGGAGCGTGCCTATCATTGCATGGAGGCCGGGTTGGTCGTCTTGCCAGGCCCGGTACAGCAGTTCATGGTCCTTTCCAACAGATCGCATTTCGGACGCGGCCGTTCGGGGGCGGACGGTTCCGACAACATACCCGGTATGATTGTGCAGAACGATCCGATCAATTCCTCCGGCGGCCCGGGCGGCGAGCAGCTCGACCTGGCCTTGGCGGCCGAACTCCAGGCGGCCCTGTTGCCGACGCCGGAACTGACGGGCCTGGACGGCCTTCGCGGGGCGGCCCTGAACCGCATGTGCGGGACCGTCGGAGGGGACTTCTACGACGTGCTGCGGCTCAATGACGACCAGGTCGCGCTGGTGGTCGGGGACGTGGTCGGCCACGGGGTCCGGGCGGCGCTGGTGATGGCGCAGATCATGGGGTTCCTCCGTCCGGAAGCGCCGCGGACGTCGCGCCCGGTGGAGTGCATCACGGCCTTGAACCGCCGGCTGATCGAACTGGGGGACCGCACGGGGACGGCGATGTGCTGCTCGATCTTCTACGCCGTCCTGGACGCGCCCTCGGGGGGCCTGTTCTTCGTAAATGCCGGGCACCCCCGCCCGCTGCTGTGCCGCCCGGAAGCCGGCGCCGGCCCCCGGGCGTTCGGCCCCCGGGCCCTGCTGCTGGGCGTCCAGCAGAAGCTCGAACTCGCCGAAGCCTGCCACACCTTCGCCCCCGGCGAGCGGCTGGTGCTCTACACCGACGGCCTGCTGGACGCGACCAGCCCCGAAGGCGAGCCCTTCGACCGCGAGCGCCTCAGGCAGGTCGTAGCCCGCAACACCGGCCAGCCACCCCACCGCTGCGCCGCCGACGTCTTCGCCTGCGTAGAGAGCTTCCGCCACAACGGCCGACAGCGGGACGATGAGACAATACTCGTGGTGGATCGAATGTCGTAGCGGCTCGTGGCCGGGCAGGCGCCCGGGGTGGGTCCGGGCGATGCGGCTCTCGGCCGGCGGACAGCTACTCGCCGGCGGCCACCAGCGTCAGCAAGGAGAATTCCGCCAGGTCCAGGGCGACGGCACGGCCGCGGACGGCTACGGGCGTGAGCTTCTGGCGGCCGGCGGTCCAGGTTACGCCTGTGGCGGCCAGGTGCTTTACGCCGGCAGGCAAGCCGGTGAGCTCGGCGCGGCGGGCGGCGCCGCAGTTGGCGATGTGCAGGACCAGGGCCTTGCCGGCTTCGTCGGCGAACGCCGTCAGCAGCACCTTGGGATGGTCCGACGACGTCGCCAGCCCCCGCGCCGGACGCGGGGTCAGGTTCGCGAACTGGCGGATCATCCAATACCGCGGCGTCGGGCGGAGCCTCTCCCTGCCGTCGGGGCCCTCCTCGACCTCGAGCATGCGGTAGTCGGCCGTGTACTCCCACTCAAGCACTGCCCGGGGGCGGGCGTGGAGGAGGATCTCCTGGTACATCCGCAGCTCGTTGATGTAGTAGAGCAGGCCGCGGTACGAGCCGTTCTTCCACGCCATCGCGTCGGGGCCGACCTCCGTGGTCATCAGCGGCAGGCCGATCCGGTCCGCCAGCTTCCGCCACCGACGGTAGACCTCCGGCCCCTTGTGCCACGTGTGGAACGCCACGGCCGCACAGTGCTTGAGGGCCTGCGGGTCGGCGATGGTCGGCTCGGCGAAGGCGACCTTGGCCTTGGCCGAGTCCGCCAGCAGGACCTTCGTCTTGAGCCCGAGCCGTGCGAGGTAGGCCCCGCAGGCCTTGTTCCAGTCGCGGTGCTCCTCGGCGTCCATCAGCACGAAGCAGCCGATGTCCGACTCGTTGAAGCTGAACATCTCCGGCTCGGTGTCGTACGCGCGCTTGAGATACAGGAGATAGCTGCCCACGCACTCCAGCGCTTCGGGCCACTTCTCGCGGGGTATCACCCGCTTGCGAACCCGCCAGTGCTGGCCCGGCCTGGCGGTGACGAACTCCGGCACGCGCCAGGCGCTGGCGATGTAGGGGACCTTCAGTTCGGCGAGCTTGCGGGCCATCAGGAAATCCGCCCGAAGCTGCGTTCCCGGCTTGTCGCGGCTCTCGTAGGCGGCCCAGTTCATCTCGTTCGGGTCGTCGTTGTCGTTCTGTTGCTCCCACTGATCGAGCTTGACGCCCACGCGGGCCCAGCCCATGCCGATGGTCTCGACGTTGTGACGCGTCACCGGGCTGTCCACGCCGTAGCAGAAGTTCCCGCCGAAGCCGTCCAGCCGGTAGAGCTTGCGCTGCGGCTCGACGCGGAGCTTCGCCGTCGCCTTGTCCGCCGGGGCCGCCAGCGCCAGCGTGAACGACGCATCCGTCGTCTCGCCCTTGACCAGCTCCCCGCCGATCATGCGGAAGTAGGCCGAATACGACGCATGCCCCCACTTGCGGTGGTCCTGGATGACGAACGGGCGAACGGCGTCACCGACGATGCGCACCCGCGCCTCGCCCCCGGGGCCGACGACCTCCAGCCCGCGAGCCGTCCCCTTGGCAAAGTGGTAGTCCTCGGGAAGCTCGGCCGGCATGACCGTGCTCGCGTCGCTCTTCTCGCCGGGCTCCATCGCGGTCGCCCGACCGCGCGCGAACATCTCCACCGGCAGGTGGAAGAACACGAAGACTCCGGCGATCTCGGCGTCCCGCAGGGCCGTCAGGCGGAAGGTGATCCGCGTCCCGCCGTCGGCGGGCTCGACGGTCTCCTCGTACGCCAGCGTGGGCTTCTCGTCCAGCAGCAGACGCCCGCGGAAGATCCGGCGGTCGCCCGCGGCCTCGCGACGGACGTCCCTGGCCTCGTTCAGCGAAGGGTGCTGCTTCCACCCCTTGCCCGCCAGGCGGATGTTCATCCCCACGTCGTGGAACGCCCCGCCGGCCAGCATGGCCTGCACCTGCCCGTTGCGGTCGATGGAGAGGCTCTCGATGTCCCCGGCGGAGGCGGCGACGGCCGAGGCACAGAGCAGGATCGCGGTCAGAACGGTACGCGCCGGCGGGCTCATGGTGGTCCTCTCCAACGGCGTTGTCGGGTGTTCGCTATCCACGTATTGGCGATGATACCGCGGCTTCCGTTCAGCCGTATTCGGGCAGCAGGTCGCCGTGGGCCGCGATCAGGTCGTCGCACATGGCGCGGATCTGGTCGATGCTCAGGTTCGCCGCCGTCACGGGGTCCATCATCGCGGCCTGGTAGATCGCGTCGCGATTCCGCTTCAGCGCCGCCTCGGTCGTCAGCAACTGCACGTTCACGTTCGTGCGGTTCAGGGCCGCGCACGGCTCGGGCAGGTCGCCGACGGCCACGCCCTGGACGCCGTTGCGGTCCACGAGGCAGGGCACCTCGACACACGCCGTCGCCGGCAGGTTGGCGATGATTCCGCCGTTGAGCACGTTGCCGCCGATGCGGTACGGCACGTCGGTCTCCATCGCCTCCATGATGTACGAGGCATACTCGTTCGACCGCTGGTGGTCCAGTTCGGGGTTGGCGGTCAGCTCCCGGCTGCGCTGGGCCCAGCCCTCGATCTGCCGGACGCACCGCCGCGGGTACTCATCCAGCGGAATGTTGAACTCCTCGATCAACTCGGGGTGGCTGGTCTTGATGAACCACGGGCAGTACTCGGCCGAGTGCTCGCTGGACTCGGTCACGTAGTAGCCGAGCCGGAGCATCAGCTCGAAACGAACCATGTCGTTGTGCTTCTCGCCGCCGGGCTTGCGGGCGTCGCGGTTCATCTTGGCGGCGCGCTTCTTGATGGCCGGGTAGAGGTCCTTCCCGCCGTCGGTGATCTCCAGCAGCCATGCCTGGTGGTTGATGCCGGCGATGTTCCATTGGAGCTTCTCGACGTCGTCGAGCATGCCGACCTGCCTCAGCAGCCCGCGGGCGCAGCCCTGGACGCTGTGGCAGAGCCCGACGGTCCGCACGCCGCTGCCGCGGAGCATCGCGCCGGTGATCATCGCCATCGGGTTGACGTAGTTGAGGAACCACGCGTCGGGGCAGACGGACTCGATGTCCCGGGCGAAGTCCAGGCAGACGGGGATCGTCCGCAGCGCCCGGAAAATGCCCCCGATGCCCAGCGTGTCTGCGATCGTCTGACGCAGGCCGTACTTCTTGGGAATCTCGAAGTCCGTCACCGTCGCCGGCTCGTAGCCGCCGACCTGGATGGCGTTGACGACGTAGTCGGCCTTACGCAGGGCGGCCTTGCGGCTGCGGACGCCATGGTGTGCGGTGATGGTCGCCCGGCCGTCGTTGACGTTGGCGTTGAGGATGTCGAGCATCTGCTTCGACTCCCTCAACCGCTTGCCGTCGATGTCGTACAGGGCGATGTGAGCATCCTGGAGGGCCTCGGTGCGCATCGCGTCGCCGAGGACGGTCTTGGCGAAGACCGTGCTTCCGGCCCCCATGAAGGTGATCTTGGGCATGACTACCTCGTACTGCGAACAGCGGCGGCCTCCGGGCCGCCTTTTCGGAAGTCGGAAAGCGTAGCAGCCCCCCCCGCGGGAGGCAAGGGCCTGGTGGCGGAACGCGATATCGGGTATCGGGTGCCCCGTCTTCGCAGGAGGGGAAGCTGTTGCCTCGGCAAGGATGCGAGGGCGCCCCCCGCCACGCCCGCCGGGGCCTGCCTGGCACCTCGTGGCCGAGCGACTGCTGCCGGCCGGTGGAAAACTACGGCACCCGGGCCTCCGTGCCCGGGCGCCCATCCATGAGGAGTGCAGCCCGGTCGGGTCCGTCCGACGCGGGTGAAGCTTCGTCAGGTGATCTGCTCGTCCAGCAGTTCGACGACCTTCGCCGCCGGCAGGGACTTCTTGCCCCCCGGCGTCGTCCAGGTCAGCTCGGCGGTCTCGGCCAGGGCCTTCTCCATGCGTTTGACGGCAAGGACGACCGAGGAGTGGTTCTTGCCCATGAAGCGTCCGAGCTCGGGATAGCTCATTTCGGTGTGGCGGCGTGCGAGGTACATCGCCACCATTCGCGCCACCGAGACCGTCCGCGTGCGGCGGGAGGAATGGATGTCGGCGGGGGTGACGCCGAAGTAGGCGGCCGCGACGGCCTCGATATCCCCGACGGTGATCGCGCTGTCGGTTCGCGCGAGGTGCTCGGCGAGCGCGGCGGCGGCGAGGTCCCGGGTGATCTTGTCGGCTTCGAGGGCGGCCAGGGCGGAGAGCTTGATCATCGTGCCCTCGAGCTCTCGCACGGAGCCGCGGATGTGGAGGGCGACGTATTCGAGCACGTCGTCGCCGACGTCGAGCTTCATGCGGGCGGCCAGTCGGCGGAGGATCTCCAGGCGGGTGGTCTTGTCGGGCGCGTCGATCTTGACGACCATCCCGGCCATGAAGCGGCTGACCAGCGGCTCGTTGAGCTCGCCGACGAGGCGCGGGTGGGCGTCGGAGGCCATCACCACGCGCCGTCCGGCGGCCTCGATGGCGTTGAAGGTGTGGAGGAACTCGTCCTGGGTGGCCTTCTTGGCGGCGAGGAAGTGCACGTCGTCGATGGCCAGCAGGTCCAGGTCGCGGTAGCGGCGACGGAACTCGGCGACCTTCCGCTCGCGGAGCATGGTGAGGAACTCATTGGTGAACTGCTCGGCGGTGACGTAGCGCCAGGTAAGCGGCCGGCCGCGGACGGCCGTGCCGGAGGCCGCGTTGCAGATTCCCTGGAGCAGGTGCGTCTTTCCGACGCCGCAGGGCCCGTGGACGAACAGGGGGTTGAACGGCGGGGCCTCGGCGGCGTTGACCATGGCGGTGGCGGCGGAGTAGGCGAGCTTGTTGCTGTCGCCGACGACGAAATCCACAAGCCGGTACCGCAGCGGCCCGATGGAGGTCGCCTGCTTGGTCCGGGCCGTGCCGTGGGTGGCCTTGTGAACGATCTCCGCCTGGCGATCCCTCTGGGTCTTGGGCAGACTGCCCGAGAGCGCGGGGTCCACGGTGACGACGACGGCCCGCGGTCGGCCGGTCAAGGCGCGGGCCGTGTCGGAGATCATCGACTGGTAGTGGGTCTCGATCCACCCGCCGACGAAGGTATTGGGCACGGCGATGGTGATGTGGCCATCCTCCAGCGCCAGCCGCACACCGTGCTTGAACCATGCGTTGTATTTTCGGGGCCCGATGCGGCCCTGGAGCTCGGCCAGGATGTTCTGCACGACCGCCGAGTCGGCGCGTACGGATTCCGCTGTTGTAGCCATGGTCGATCCTTCGCGTATCGCGTTGCGTCGAAGTCCGGTCCCCGGACTCCGCGGTGCACCGAGATGTGCCCCGCACCGTATGACGTTGCCTACCGGGGGCCGAATGTAAGCCCGCCCCCCGGAGACGGTCAACGAGAAAGGCCCGTGAATGTTGTCCACAGCCGCCAAGGTACGGAAGCCGGGCCGGTTGGCAGGCAAAAAAAAGTTTCGTCCACACATTGTTCACAGGGCCTTCACGGAGCCCCTTTGTGCAGACCCGGGGGCTTGGCAATCCACGCCAGACGGCGGGACCGCTCCACGAACCCCGCCTGGAGGTAAAGCTCCATCGCATAATCGTTTGCGGAATCGACGGCCACCTCCACCCCCTGCCGACCCGTCCGACGGGCCCAGGCGATCGCCTCGCCCAGCATCCGACGCCCCAACCCCAGCCCCCGGTACCGGCCTGCCACACCGAGGTACACCAGCTCCGCACAGTCCGGCTGACGAGCCGAGTCGTTGAGCAGGATGCACCCGGCCGGGGCGCCGTCGACCTCCACAATCCACCACGACTTCGGATGATACACGCCGCTGGCCTCGTGGCTGGCGAGGGTCTCCGCCGGCGTTCGCAGGCCGATCAATCCCGGACAGTCGCGCGAGCGCTCGTAGGTCGCGGCGATCAGCGAGGCCAGCGCGTCGGGCCCGAGCAGGTCGGCCGTTCGCCAGGTCACCGGCGTGGGACGGGCCGTCGAACGGGGGGGCTCCAGTCGAAGATCGTGGTGCAAGTAGACCAGCTCGGCGAGGGGCTGGAACCCGGCCTCGGCGAGGGCGGGCAACTCCACGCTGCGCGAGGGAGGGATCAGCGTCTGGACGAACGCCACGCCGGCGGAGAGGGCCTCGTCGGCGGCGCCGCCGAGCACGGGGGCCAGGGCGTCGAGGGCGACGCCGGGCAGGTCCGAGGCGCTGTAGAAGCCCATGCCCACGCGGCCCGGGCAGGCGACGACGATCGCGGCGGCGACGTCGCGACCGTCCCGGCGGGCGCGATGGAACCAGTGCCTTCCGCCGGCCTTGCGGAGGAAGTGGCGGAAGGACTCGACGCGTGCGGCCACCGCGAAGTCGGCCCGGGAGCCGCCGAGAAGGAACCGCAGCGCCTCGCACGTCCGCCGGCGCGGGACGCGCTCGATGGTCAGGTCGGCGGGCACGGGGGATGCCCGGCGTGCCCCGCTCATTCGCCCGCGCGCCGCCGCGCGGCGCCGAGGTACTTGCGGGCGGCCTCCACCTCGCGCAGCAGCTTCGCGGTTTCCTCGGCCGACAGGCCCTTCTCCCGGGCGGCACGGAGCTTCTTGACGGCGCCGTCGAGCCGCTCGTCCGCCTTGTCCAGCATCCTCGCCGCCGCGCCGCCCTGGCGGTCCTGCCGGGCGGCCTTGAGGGCCTGCAGCCTCTTCTGGAGGGCCCCCGCCCTGCCCGCCCGAACGTTGCCGATGTTCACCACCATCCCCCCGACGTTGCCGTCCGCGTACTTCTCGTAGAGCTTGTGCGCCTCGGGGTGCTTCTTCTTCAGCTCCTTGGCGCTGTCGGCTTCGTACGCCTTGACCGCGGGCTTCTTGCCCTTCTCGGCCGGCCCGGTGACCTTCATCTTGATGGCGCCGTCCTTGTCCTCGGTGATCTGCACCCGCCGGCCGTCCTCGGTGGCGTCGACCTCCTTCTTGCCGTTGGTGTTTCGGACGGTGACCCTTCGGCCGCCGCCGAGCCCGACCTGCACCGCGCCGGCGACAATGCGGACGTTCGTCGCGACGGTGAGCCCGTCCTCGGCCCCCTCGTCCCCGCCGTCGATGCGCTCCAGCGCCGCCTTGGCCTTGGCGGCCGAGGGATGTTTGGTCTCGCCGGCGGCGAGCTTCTCCAACGCGGCCGTCGCAGCCTTGGAGGCGGGCGCCTCCTCCGAGCCGGCCAGCGCTTCCAGCGCCGAGATGCTCCGCATGGTGACCTCCGCGCTGTCGCCGCGGGCAGCCTCGGCCAGCGCAGCGACCGCGGGCTCACCGGCCTCGACGAGGGCCTTCTCGGCCCGTTGGCGGACGGCGAACTTGTCGTCGTCCAACTCGCGGATCCATTGTGCGATCCGCTCGGGCGAGGGCGCTGTCGCGCCCTGCGAGCTCGCAGGGCGGGTGTCGGGCGCCGCGGCAAGCACCGCAGACGACGCCAGGATCAGCCCCACCGAGATCATCACCGTCACGCAGATCGTTCGCATCGTGTGTCCTCCACCGGGATCGACCGTCGAGTATAGGTTTCGCGCGGGGCGGCGCCACGCGAAAACGGTCGGGATCCGCAGCGCCCCGGCCACCCGCGGGCAGGCCGGCTGATACGCCGGCAGGCCGCGTGCGGTGTCGCCGATGGCGCCCGTGCGACGTCCTTCGCCCGCGCCTCACCCCACGTTCAGCAGGAGCTTCCCGAACTGCTCGGCGTTCTCCATCCGCTCCGTAGCCGCCCGGGCGTCGGCGAGGTCGAACGTCTTGTCGATCACCGGCTCGATGCCGGCCGCGACAATCGTCCGCAGCAGCAGGCGCAGCTCCTCGTCGCTGCCGTAGGTGCTGCCCATGACGATGAGCTGTTTCCAGTAAAGCTCCTGGATGCTGGCGGTGACTTCCATGCCGGTGGTGATGCCGCAATGCACGATCCGCCCGCCGCGCCGGGTGACGGCGAAATTCACCGGCCAGGTCGCCGCGCCGACGGCGTCGATCACGACGTCCACGCCGCGCCCGCCGGTCATCTCGATGATCTCGCCGGGCAGATCGTCGATGAGCTTGTAGTTCACCGTCCGCGCTGCGCCGAGGTCGCGGGCCAGCGACAGCTTGTCGTTCGACGAGCTGGTCACCACCGCCTCACAGCCGGCGTGGCGGGCAAGCTGGAGCGCCGCCACCGCCACCCCCCCGCCGATGCCGTGGATCAGCACCGTCTCGCCCGGGCGCACGCGGGCGCGTGTGAACAGCATCCGCCAGGCCGTCACGTACGCCACCGGCAGCGCCGCGGCGTGGGCGAAGCTCAGCTCGGCCGGCTTGGCGACGACGTTGGCGGCCGGCACGACGGCGCGCGTGGCGAACACGCCGGGGCGGGTCAGCCCGATGATGCCGAAATCGACGCACTCGCTCTGCTCGCCGCGTCGGCAGAACTCGCAGGTGCCGCAGTGCAGGCCCGGGCTGACGACGACTTCGTCGCCGACGGCCACGCCGTCGACGCCCTCGCCGACGGCGGCGACCACGCCCGCCGCGTCCGAGCCGAGCACGTGGGGAAAGTCCAGCTCCACCCGCCCGCCGGTACGGACCCAGATGTCCAGGTGGTTCAGGGCCGCCGCTTTGACGTCCACCGCCACCTCCCCGACGCCGGGTGTGGGGTCGGGCAACTCGGCGACCTCGATTTTCTCTGTTCCGCCGTGCTCGCGAATGACCGCCGCCTTCATGTGTCGATCTCCTCTCGTCCGGGCCCCGCCGCGCGCCGGCAAGGCGTCCTCAAGCATCGTATGCGCCCCGGGCGCACCGGACAGACCGCGGCCGTGCGGTTGCTTTCGCGTCCGCCCACGCCTAGGATTGCGGCGTCAGTCGCCGGACCGCCGCGTCGGAGGGCCCCGAGTTCATGAGCGAGAAGTGGAGCAACCTGACCCGTTTCGCCGGCACGTACATCCGCCCGCGGTGGAAGATGTTCGCGCTGGTGCAGGCCCTCCACACGGTGGCGGTGGTGCTGCTGCTGGTCCCGCCGATGCTCATCCGCTACGCGCTCAACGACGCCATCCCCGCCGGGGACTTCGCCGCCCTGGCCTGGACGGCCGGGGGCATTGTCGCGCTGTTCGCCGTCTTCGCCCTCATGGCCGCGTTCAAGGAATACTGGGGGCACGAGGTCGCCCAGAGAATCACGTCCCGGCTGCGGAACGAGCTGTACGCCCACTGCCAGAAGCTGTCGATGAGCTTCCACGACCGGCGCAAGACCGGGGGGCTGCTCTCGCGGATCGTCGACGACATCAACGTCATGCAGGAGATCGTCCACCACGGCCCGGAGGTCTTCCTGCTGGCGGTGGTGATGGTCTCCGGCACGGCGGCGCTGATGTTCTACCTGAGCTGGCGGCTGGCGCTGGCGGCGCTGCTGTTCCTGCCGGTGCTGATCTGGCACGTGCACCGCACGGCCGGGCGGATGTGGGAACGGTTCCGCACGGTCCGCCAGCAGAAGGAATCGCTGTCGGACGTTCTGGAGGAGAACTTCAACGGCATCGCGATCATCAAGGCCTTCGGGGCCGAGCAGCGGGAGAGCAACGCCGTCGGGCGCGAGAACTGGAAGCACTACGACACGCGGATGTCGGTCATCCGCCACATGTGCCGGCTGTTCCCCGGCGCGATGTTCCTGAACTCCCTCGGCCTGGCGGTGGTGCTGTTCTACGGCGGGTGGCTGACCATGTCCGGTGCGATGCGGGTGGGAACGCTGGTGGCGTTCTTCTTCTACCTCCAGCGGTTCCTGCACCCGATCCTGCGGGCGGTGATGATGCTGGAGCACGCCGGGCGGTTCTTCGCCAGCATCGAGCGGTACTTCGAGTACATGGACGTCGAGCCGGACATCCGCGACCGCCCCGGCGCCGAGCCGCTGGAGACATGCCTCGGCGAGGTGACCTTCGAGGACGTCCGCTTCGGCTACGACGACCGCCAGGTCCTCGCCGGCGTCAGCTTCCGCGCCGAGCCCGGGCAGATGATCGCCCTCGTCGGGCCCAGCGGCGCCGGAAAGACCACCATCATCCGCCTCATCCCGCGCTTCTACGAGCCCCAACAGGGCCGCGTGCTCGTCGACGGCCACGACGTCCGCGACCTGACGCTCTACTCCCTCCGCTCGCACATCGGCGTGGTCATGCAGGACGACTTCCTCTTCTCCGGCACGGTGGCCGAGAACATCGGCTACGGGCGCCCGGAGGCGACGCGGGAGCAGGTCATCGAGGCGGCGGAGATGGCCAACGCGGCGGGGTTCATCGGCGAGATGTCCGACGGGTACGAGACGGAGATCGGCAAGCGCGGCGTCTCGCTGTCGGAGGGCCAGCGCCAGCGGCTGTCGATCGCCCGGGCCCTGCTGAAGAACCCGCAGATCCTGCTGCTGGACGAGGCGACCTCGTCGGTGGACCCCGAGACCGAACTGCTCATCCAGCGGGCCGTCGACCGCCTGCGCAGCGGGCGGACCACGTTCGCCATCGCCCACCGGCTCTCGACGATCTTCCAGGCCGATCAGATCCTCTTCGTCCAGGACGGCTCGGTCGCCGAACACGGCACGCACCGGGAGCTGCTCGACCGCGACGGCGAGTACGCCCGCTTCTTCGACATCCAGTTCCGCAAGCTCCAGCACGCCTGAGCCCGTCCGAGATCTGCGGTCTGGCATCTGCCATCTGCGGATCTGCGATGTGAGATGGATCTGCTACCCGGGAGCCGATGGGTGAGCCCTGCCGGCCGCGCCGCCGGTCAGCCCTTGATCACGCCCAGCGGGTGAAGCTTCGCCACCGGTCGGGCCAGGTCCGCCGCAACCACGCAGGCGATCACCGCGTCGACGTCCTTGTAGGCGGCGGGCTGCTCCTCGGCCAGGCCGCGCTTGCCCCGGGCGCGGGCGACGATGCCCCGCTCGGCCAGCTCCCGGTCGATCCGCCGGCCCGCGGCGTCGGCGACGGCCTGCTTGCGGCTCATCACCCGCCCGGCGCCGTGACAGGCGCTGCCGAACGTCTCGTCCATCGCCGTGGCGGTGCCCAGCAGCACGTAGCTGGCCGTGCCCATGCTGCCCGGGATGATCACCGGCTGGCCGAGCGGGCGGTACGGCTCGGGCAGCTCGTCGTGGCCGGGGGGGAAGGCCCGGGTGGCGCCCTTGCGGTGGACGCAGAGCTCGCGGTCCCGCCCCGCAACGGTGTGCCGCTCGATCTTGGCCATGTTGTGGGCAACGTCATAGACCTGCCGGATGCCCAGCATGTCCTCGCCGCCGCCGAGAAATCGCCGCAGCGTCTTGCGGACCTGACCGGCGAGAAGCTGGCGGTTGCACCAGGCGAAGTTCGCCGCCGCCCGCATCGCCGCGAGGTACCGACGCCCCTCGTCGCTGTCGGCCGGGGCGCAGACGAGTTGGCGGTCCGGCAGCTCGATGCCGTACCGCTGAGGCACCTTGCGCAGGCGCTTGATCGCGTCGGAGCAGACCTGATGGCCCAGCCCGCGCGAGCCGGTGTGGATCATCACGGTGACCTGCCCCTCGGCCAGGCCGAGCGCCTCGGCGGCGGCCTCGTCGAAGACCTCCCCGACGGCCTGGACCTCGATGAAGTGATTCCCCGCCCCCAGCGTGCCGCACTGGTCGCTGCCGCGGCGGACGGCCTCGTCGCTGACCTCGTCGGGATCGGCGCCGGCCATGCATCCGCGGGACTCGGTCACGTCGCGGTCGGCCTCGTCGGCCAGGCCGCGCTCGACGAGGAACCCGACGCCCTCGCCCAGCAGCCGGCGCATGGGGCGCTTCTCGAAGGCGAACGGCCCGGAGACGCCCACGCCGACGGGGACGTCGCGGAAGAGCTGGTCGATCAGCTTCTTCATCCGCGGGCGGATGTGGTCGGCCTCGATGTCGGTCCGCAGCAGGCGGACGCCGCAGTTGATGTCGTAGCCCACGCCGCCGGGCGAGACGACCCCGCCCTCGCGGACGTCCGTCGCCGCCACGCCGCCGATGCAGAAGCCGTAGCCCCAGTGGATGTCAGGCATGGCCAGCGACGCCTTCACGATGCCCGGCAGCGTCGCGACGTTGGCGACCTGCTCGGGCCCGCCGCCGGCGATCACTTCCGGCAGCAATTCGGCGCCGGCGTAGATCAGCCCGTCGACGCGCATCCCCGGGCGGGCGCCGCGGGGAATCCGCCAGCGGTTCCCGTCTATCTGCTCCAGCGAGATATCGCTGCTCTTCTTGGCCATGGCGCGGCTCCGGGGGCGCGGTTCAGATGTCCAGTATCACGCGGCCGACCCATCGCTCCTCCTCCTGGGCGATCTTGAGCTGGTGGTAGGTGACGGCCTTGACCTCGGTGCGCAGTTCGTGGCGGTCGGGATCGAGCGGTTCGCCGATGAGCTGCCCGGAGGCGGCGGTCTCGTCGGCAATGGGGATCTCGGCCTCTGCGAGGGCGAAGCCGTCGGCGTCGAAGGCCAGCAGGACCTCCGAAAGGAAGTCGACGGCGAGCGCCTCGACGTCCTCGGCCTCGACGCTGATGAAGTGCCTCTGTCGCCGCTGGACGCCCTCGCGGTCGTAGAGCACGTCGGCGAGCCCCTCGGCCAGGGCGGCGAGAAGCTCGCCCAGGGTGTCCCCCCAGGCGTCGAGTCCGACGTCGGCGGTGTGCTCGAAGGGTTCGCAGTGTCGAGACATGGCGGATCCTCGGGCGCGGTGTTCGCCTTCATGGTACGGCCGGGAGCGCAACGAGGCTACGGTGGGAGAGAAGGTTCGGCGCAAAAAAGACTCGCGGCCTCGTCGTGAGAGCACACGATCGCGGCCGCGAGCTGTCGCTAAACGCGAGCGGGGGAGAGGAGCCCGCGTCTGGCATCGCGTGAAGATCAGTCGATTCTCGAACGGTCGTCGGGCCGCCCGGTCGCGTCGGCATCGGCCGAGGCGTGAGGCCCGTCGGGGGCCTCCAGTCGAGGGGCCCGTTGGTCGACCAGCTCGCGGAGCCAGGCGGCGTGGCCCGTTTCCACGTGCGGCCTGAATCTGTAACGGGCAATGTCGTCGAGGGTTTTGTCCAAATCCCAGCCTTGCTCGAGGATGCGGTAGGCCCCGACGGTCACGCCGGTGCGTGAGGAGCCGGCCTCGCAGTGGACGAGGACGGGGTGGCAGGCGGGGTCGCGGACGATCTCCAGGAAGCGCGCGAGCTGCTCGTCGGTCAGCCCGCGCGTGGCGACCTGCAAATGCACGTTCTCGATCCCGTGCTCTTTGCAGAACGCCATCTCCGTCTTCCACCAGTCGTCCTGCGGGCGATACCGGCGGAGGTTGATGACGGTGCGGATGCCGTACAGGGAGCGGATGGCGTCCCATCCGGCCCGCGAAGGCTGGCCGGTGCGATACAGCACGCCGGCTTCGACGGTGCCGAAATGGTGAGCGGGGAAGTCATGGAGCCACATGCCGATGCCGACGGCGGCGGCAACGACCGCGACGCCGATCGCGATACGCAGAAGGGTCGTCCGTGACACCGAGAATCTCCTTACAGGTTGCAGGAGAATCTAGCGATGGACGTTGGGTTCGTTCGAACGCCGGACGAAGGGACCGTGAAGGTTTTGTCCCCCCCCGACGGGGCCGGGGCACGGCTCGTGCCTGTGCCCGGCATCGGCGGAGCCTGCCCTCCTTGTCGGGTACTTGATCCTCCGGCGGCGGTAGGGTTCAATAGGACTCCGGCGAGCGACGCCGCAACGACGTGAAGACACGACCCCGCAGGCACCCGATGTCCGAATACCTTGTCCTAGCCCGGAAGTACCGCAGCGAGACCTTCGACGAGGTCATCGGCCAGGAGGCCATCTGCACCACGCTGGTCAACGCCATCAAGACCGGGCGGGTCCATCACGCCTACCTGTTCACCGGCACGCGCGGCGTGGGCAAGACGACCGTCGCCCGCATCCTGGCCAAGGCGCTGAACTGCCTGTCGGCCGAGGCCGCCACGCCCGAGCCGTGCGGCACCTGCGACGCCTGCCGGTCGATCGCTCGCGGGGACGACGTGGACGTCGTGGAGATCGACGGGGCGAGCAACCGCGGGATCGAGGAGATCCGCGAGTTGCGGGCCAACGCGATCTTCCGACCCTCCCGCTGCCGCTACAAGGTCTACTACATCGACGAAGTGCACATGCTCACCCGCGAGGCCTTCAACGCCCTGCTGAAGACCCTCGAAGAGCCCCCCGAGCACGTGAAGTTCATCTTCGCCACCACGGAAGTCGAGAAGGTCCCCGCGACCATCGTCTCCCGATGCCAGCGTTTCGACTTCCGAAACATCCCCACCCGCCGGATCGCCGACCACCTCGCCGCCCTCTGCAAGGCCGAGTCCGTCGAGGCAGACGACGACGCCCTGTTCCGCATCGCCCGGGCCGCAGCCGGGTCCATGAGGGACGGGCTGAGCCTGCTCGATCAGCTCCTTGCCGCCGGGGAGAAGGTCACCGACGACGACGTCGTCCGCGTGCTCGGCACGCCGCCGGATGAGCGGATGCTGGCGATCGTCGGCGCGATCGCCGAGGGCTCGGCCGCGGCCGCCCTGGCCGAGCTGGACGGCGTGCTGTCCGGCGGCGTCTCGCTGCCCTCGGCCGCGGCGGCGCTGGGGGACGTGTTCCGTAACATGATGGTCGCCTCGGCCTGCGGGGCCGACAGCGACCTGATCGAGCTGCCCGAGCAGCAGCGGTCGGCCGTCGGGGAGCTGGCCGGGCGGTTCAGCACGCCGACCCTCGTCCAGGCCGTCGGCATCTGCCAGAACGTCTCGCGGGCCATCCGCGGATCGAGCGTCGGGCGGGCGCTGGTCGAGGCAGCCCTGGTCCGCCTGGCCGAGGCGGAGAAGTTCGTCGACCCGGCCAGCCTGGTTCAGCGCCTGGAGGCCCTCGGCAGCGGCGGGCCGCCCGCGGGCCCGCTCGGCGGACGCCCCGGCGGGGCGCAAAAAAAAAAGCCCCTAGCGGTGCCGGCGGCTTCTTCGGCTAGGCCCACGGCGACGGCACACGCTTCAAGGCCCGGCGATGCCCCCCCCGGGAGCGCCCCGCAGCGCGCTGCGGAGGCTTCGCAAGGCGGTGGTGACCGCGACGCCGGCGGCGGCGAGGCTGCGGACGCAACCGTCCACACGCCCGCGCCGGCGCAGCTCGTGCTCAGCACCGCCGAGCGGAACGAGCTGGCCAAGGACCGCGCCGTCCAGGCCGTGCTGGAACGCTTCGGCGGAGACGTGGTGGATATCCGCATCGACGCCGCGGCCGTCGCGGCGGCTGCCGGCGACGAAGACGACGAGCCCGACGCCGCCTCGCAGGACGGCGACGGCGAGAACGACAGCGAGACCTCCGCCGACGGCGGATGACGTGGAAGGAAACGGATGTTCGGCGACATCGGCAAGATGATGAAGGCCGCGGCCCAGATGAAGAAACGCATGCCCGAGATGCAGGCCAAGCTGGAGGCAAGCGAGTTCACGGCCGAGGCCGGCGGCGGCGTGGTCCGCGCGACGGTCAACGGCAAGTTCAAGCTGCTGGACCTGCACCTCGACCCGGCCGTGCTGGCCGACGCGCAGACCGACGCGGCGCTGCTGGAGGACCTGATCAAGGCGGCTGTCAGCGCCGCCCAGCAGCAGGCCGCCGAAGCCGCCGCGGCGATGATGCAGGAGCTCACCGGCGGCATGGAGCTGCCGGGCATGGAAGGGATGTTCTAGGCGCGGCCCATGGCAAAGTACTCCGAGACGATCGAGGCCCTCATCGAGCAGCTCGGGCGGCTGCCGGGGATCGGGGCGCGCTCGGCCGAGCGGATCGCCTTCCACCTGCTCAAGGCCCCGAAGGACGAGGCGCTGGCGCTGGCGGATTCGATCCGGTCGGTGAAGCTGAACATCCGCCCGTGCAAGGTCTGCTACAACCTCGCCGAGGGCGAGCTGTGCGCGGTCTGCTCGGACCCGCGCCGGGACCACGGGACGATCTGCGTCGTCGAGCAGCCCAAGGACCTGCTGGCCCTGGAGAGCACCGGCGCCTGGCGGGGCGTCTATCACGTGTTGATGGGCCACATCGCCCCGCTGGAAGGCATCGATGCCGAGGACCTGACCATCGACGCGCTGGTCGACCGCGTCCGCGCCGGGGGGATCGGCGAGGTCGTCCTGGCGACCAACCCGGACGTCGCCGGGGACGGCACGGCGCTGCACATCACATCCCTGCTGGCACCGACGGGTGTGAAGGTCACCCGCCTGGCCCGCGGCCTGCCCTCGGGCGGGCAGATCGAGTACTCCAGCAAGTCGGTCCTGGCCGACGCGATCACCGAACGGCGGGACGTCTGAGAGGTCTCAAGTACGTTCGTTGCGGTTCCTGCGCCGGACGCGGCTCGTCCGGCAGTGCGGCCGAAGCAGGCCATGCCGCAGCATCGCCGATGCAGGCCAACGCGACCAGGCGGGCCGGGGACCAGCAGGAACGCAATGCAACTTGTCTGAGGCCGCTCAGCCGCCGCGTTCGCCCCGCCCGGACGCCCGCCGCCCATCGCGAACCGCCACTGCCGAAGGCCCGGGCCGAAGCGTCCGATGTACTCCGTGGAGACGTGCCCCGTTCGCCGAACGTTGTGAAGCCTCCGCCGCCAAGCTAGAATACAGGTGCCATGAGACTCCAGGCCTCCCAACAACTGCGCGTCGAGCAGCAGATGAAGCTGGCCCCACGGATCATCCAGGCCATGGAGATCCTCCAGCTTCCCATGCTCGCCCTCCAGGAGCGCATCGACGCCGAGCTGGAATCCAACCCCGTGCTGGAGTTGAAGGACCCCGAGGTCGACGAGGAGGCCCCCATGGCCGACGAGGAGTACGCCGACGACCGCGGCGAGCATCCGCTGGTCGTCGATGACTCCAACGGCAACGAGGAGGACTTCCACCGCCTCGCCGAATTCGAGGACGAGTTCGGGCCCGAGTTCGTCCAGGCCGACGCGCCCTACCGCCCCCCCCGCGCCGCGGCCGGCGAGCCGGACCCCAAGATGGAGGCGATGGCCAACGCCCCCGCCCCGTCGGAGTCGCTCAACGAGCACCTGCTCCACCAGTGGTCTTTCGTGGACGCCCCGGAGAACGTGCAGGCCGCCGGGCGGCTGATCATCAACTTCATCGACGACGACGGCTACCTCCGCACGCCGCTGGAGGAGCTGCCCGAGCGGACCAACGAGACGATCACCGGCGAGGACCTCCAGGCCGCCCTGGCGAAGGTCCAGCAGCTCGATCCCGTCGGCGTCGGCGCCCGCGACCTCACCGAGTGCCTGCTGCTGCAACTGAACGTCGAGGCCGACGCCGGGCACGACGTCACCCTCGAGCGCCAGATCGTCAGCCGCTTCCTCCGCGACGTGGAGATGAACCGCCTGCCGCAGATCGCCCGGAAGACCGGGCGGTCCGTCGAGGAGATCAAGGACGCCATCGAGAACATCTCCCACCTGAACCCCTTCCCCGGGCACCTCGTCGGCGAGCGCAGCGTGCCGGTGATCACCCCCGACGCGGTCGTCACCCTCGACGAAGACGGGCGCGTCGTCGTGACCATGAGCGACGGCAACAGCCCGAGCCTGCATATCTCCGGCTCCTACCGCCGCCTGGCAAAGAACCGCAAGACCGCCCGCGAGGCAAAGAAGTTCCTCCAGAAGAACATTCGCTCGGCCCAGTGGCTCATCAGCGCGATCGAGCAGCGCCGGGACACCGTCCGGCGGGTGGTCGAGGAGGTCTTCGACGTTCAGCACGACTTCCTCGAACGCGGACGCGAGGCCCTCAAACCCCTGCCCATGGCCGACGTCGCTCAGAAGGTGGACGTGCACGTCGCCACCGTCAGCCGCGCCGTGGCCGGGAAGTACGTCCAGACACCCCGCGGCATCTTCCCGTTGCGGATGTTCTTCTCCGGGGGCACCACCACCGCCGAGGGAAAGGACCTCTCCTGGGACGCCGTCAAGGCGAAGCTCAAGGAGGTCGTCGACGCCGAGGACAAATCCGACCCGCTGAACGACGACCAGCTCGCCGCCGAGCTGAGCAAGCACGGCATCGACATCGCCCGGCGAACCGTCGCCAAGTACCGCAAGCTCCTGGACATCCCCTCGGCGCGGAAACGCAGGCAGTTCTGAGGACCGGATTGCCGGAATTCCCGAAGGCCGGATTGCCGTAGCAGCCTCTGGCGTGCCGGTGCGCCTTGGATCGATTCCTCGCTCCCCCCGTGATCACGCGCCCCCTCTTCCTTCCGGTCTTCCAGCGCTCCGGTAATCCGGTCTTCCGGTCTCTCCGGCTCCCCTGCGCATAGAGTGAAGGTGCGTCAACCGAGGAGAACCGACCATGACCCAACTGGCTGAAAGATCGTGCAAGGCCTGCCGCGGAGAGTCCGCACCGCTGTCTGACGACACCGTCCAGGACTACCTCAAGCAACTGTCCGACTGGACGCTCGACGACAACGGGCATCTGACCCGGTCGTACAAATTCGACGACTTCGCCGCCACGCTGGAGTTCGTCAACCGTGTCGGGGAGCTCGCCGAGCAGGAGGGCCACCACCCCAACATCCATTTCACCTACGGCAAGGCGACGATCGAGCTGTACACCCACAAGGTCGACGGCCTGACCGAGAGCGACTTCATCCTCGCGGCGAAGATCGGCGAACTCTCGTAAGGGCGGTCCGCGACACGGGACCGGGCGGGAGCATCCGTGGCTGTCGGCGCTCGCCTCGCCGCCAGGCCGGCGGCCACTGGGAGGAAGGCGACCCGGCTCGGCGGTCAGCCGCCGAGGTCCTCCAGGGATTCGCGCATCCGCAGGTAGCTCTCGAAGCGCGACGCGGGGATCCGCCCGGCCTCGACGGCGGCCTGGACGGCGCAATCGGGCTCGTGCGTGTGCGTGCAGTCGTTGAAGCGGCACTGCGGGACGAAGGGCTCGAACTCGGGGAAATACCAGGGCAGTTCGGCCAGGTCGATGGCGAAGCCCAGCTCACGGATGCCCGGCGTGTCGATCAGCAGGCCCCCGGGGGGCATCGCAAACGGGAGGTCCGGCAGCTCCTGGCCTTCCGGGCGCACCGGCTTGGCAGGCAGCTCCAGCCCGCAATTCCGGGGGTCCGGCAACTCGAAGACCGCCGCCGCCGCCGTGGTGTGCCGCCCACGGTCGTCTTTGGCACGAATGCTGCGGGTCATCGCGTCAGCGTCGGGGACCAGGGCGTTGACCAACGTGCTCTTGCCCACCCCCGAAGCGCCCGCCAGCACGCTCCGCCGCCACGCCAGCCGCCGCCGAAGCGCCTCCAGCCCCTCGCCGCTGGCGGCCGAGCAGGCCAGCACCTCCACGCCCAACCGCTCGAACGGCTGGATCATCCGCTCGTCCGGGCGGTCGAGGTCCACCTTGTTGATCACCAGCAGCGGCAGCAGCTCGCCTCGCTCGGCGACGATCAGGAACCGCTCGATCAGCCGACGGCGGAACCGCGGCTGCCGCACGGCCGCGACGATCAGCAGCACGTCCATGTTCGCGGCGATGACCTTCTCGAACAGCTCGGCCTCGTAGGCGTCCATCCGCTTGCCGGACACCGGCCTCGGGCGGGACAGGGCCGTCCCCCGCGGGCGGCGCGAGAGGATGAACCCGTCGGTTCGGTCGCCGTCGATGTCGGTCTGCCCGTCGGTGTACTGGTCGCGCGCGACGGCGGCGGTGACCACGTCCCCGACAGCCAGCGCCGTGGTGTGCTCGGGGGCGCGGAAGGTCTTGGCGATGGCGCAGAACATCTCGTCGTCGCCGACGCGGACGGTGGCGCCGCGCCGGTAGACGGCCACGACGAGCCCGTCCCGCTTGGGCAGGTCGTCGAGGTTCTCCTCGGGGGCCTCCAGGCGGCCGGGAGGGAGCTTGACCTTCCGCCGGCCGACCTTGCGCCCGCGATGGGCGTGCTCGTCGGCGACCTCGCCGGCGTGGTATCGCCCGTGCCAGTCCTTGATCCGCCGGCGCGATTTGCCTTTCCCCTTGCCGTGTCGTTTGGCCATGAGCGTATTGTACCGCCGCCGGGCCCGGCCGCTAGTGCCCGCCCGCCGTCAGCAGCCCCGAGGCCGCCAGGGCGATGACCAGGACCTCCAGGGCGGCGATGACCGCGAAGGTCTTGCTGCGGGGGATCACGACCGGCAGGACCCGCAGGTAGCAGATCATCGAGACCGCCGCCAGCGCCGCGATCGGCAGCAGGCAGAGGGCGTCGCCCTCGCCGAGCCTCGCGGCCCATTCCCAGCCGGTGGGCGCGCCGGTGGCGCGGGTGAAGTCGTCCACGCTCCGCGACCAATGGCGGACCAGCTCGGCTTGCGGCACGCCGGCGGGGACCGCGCCGGTGAGGTACAGCAGGAACGTCACGACCAGCAGCAGCATGCTGATCTTGCCCCCCGCCGCCAGCCAGCGGGCGTACACATGGCGCGTTTCGCCCAGGGCCGAGTGCGGCGCCTCAGGCGCCGGCGAACCGGTCGTGTGCGGCGCGGTCTCGTTGCTCATCTCCTGCTCCCTCATAGCACGCCCAGCCCGCCCAGCAGCGTCCGCAGGCCGGCGAGCACCAGCACCGTCAGGGCGATCACACGCACGCCGCGCGGCTTGATCCGCCGCAGCAGCCTCGCGCCCACCATCGAGCCCAGCATGATCCCTATCACCGAAGGCACGGCAATGGCCGGGATCACCGCGCCGCGGTTGAGGTAGATCCACGCCGCCGAGGAGTCCGTCACCGCAAGGAGGAAATGGCTGGACGCGACCGCCATCTTCACCGGCACGCCCATCACGAGGTTCAGCACCGGCACGTTGGCCCAGCCGGCCCCGAGGCCGAACATCCCCGCCAGGAACCCGACCGCCACGAACAGCAGCAGTGCCACCGGCGTGTGGTGGACCCGCCAAGGGACCTCCTCGCCGCTGGTCGGCTCGTGGTAGGTGCCCTGGAGGTACAGCCGCCGGGCGAGCTTGTCACAGCACGGTACGTCGGGCAGTTCCGAGCCCCTCGCCAGCTTCATCACGCCGGCGATGCCCAGGATCGCCGCGCCCAGCAGGATCTTCACCACGTTCGCCGGCAGCGCCAGGCCGACCATCGCGCCGACGATCGCGCTGCTGCTGGTCACCAGCGCCACCGGCAGGGCGATCCGCAGCCTCGCCAGGCCGCCGCGGAGCAGTCCCGGCCCGGCCGCGACCGCGCCCGACAGCGCCACCAGCAGGCCCGTCGCCCGGACGAAGTCGATGTGGAACGGGAAGAAGCCGCTGACGATCGGCACGAACAGCACCCCCCCGCCGACGCCCGCCAGCGGTCCCAGCACACCCAGCAGGAACGAGACCCCCAGCAGCGCCAGCGGCCAGACCCAGAACGGCACGCCGCCATCGGCCGGGACGGTCGCCGAAGGCGCCGTCGCCGGATACGTCGCCGCCGGGGCGGCACCCGCCAGCCCCGCCGCTGCCACACAGGTCAGCAGCGCCGCCGCGGGGATCAGATGTCTTCGCATACGCATCGGTTCGTCATCGTCTCCGTCATGGTCACGAGGAGCTCCTTACTCAAGCGAAAACCGTCGGCGATTGCACGCGCTTTCTCGCCCTGCCACCCCGCGGCCCGCCCCGCCCCCGCGAGCCGCCGGACGATGCGACCGCCCGGGCGACCGCCACGGCCTTGACGCCGCGGGCGGCGTCGCGTAAGCAAGGGGCGGCACCTCGAACAAGGAGACCCACGCATGCTCGACGACCTCGCACGCCTTCACGATCGCAAGACCGGCCGCGCCTCCTCCTGGGACACCACCGGCCGGAACAACGACGCCTGGAGCATCCCCGCCGGCGAGAGCCGCGTCCTGGCGGACATCCCCGGGCCCGCATGCATCACGCACATCTGGATGACCCAGCCCAACCACTACCGCGAGTGCCTGCTGAAGATCACCTGGGACAACGCCCGCTCGCCCTCGGTCCTCGTGCCCCTCGGCGACTTCTTCGGCCTCGGGCACGGGATCGTCAACTCCTACCAGTCGCTGTTGTTCTCGGCCTCGACGGGGCGGAACAACCGCTTCAACGCCGGCTGCGCCCTCAACTGCTACGCCCCCATGCCCTTCCGCGAACGGGCGGTCGTCGAGCTGATCAACCAGAGCCGCCAGACCCACCGCCAGTACTTCTACGTGGACTACGAGACGCTCCCCGAGCCCCCCGGCGAGGACGTCGGATACTTCCACGCCGAGTTCCGCCGGGCCAACCCCTTCGGCGGCTGGGGCCACGAGGTTCGCGTCAACACGCCCGAGGCCGACGTGGTCAACAAGGGGCGGACCGCCTGGGAGAACAACTACATCATCCTCGACACCAAGGGGCGCGGGCACTACCTCGGCTGCAACCTCTCGGTGACCAACTTCCAGGGCACCTGGTGGGGCGAGGGCGACGACATGATTTGGGTGGACGGCTACCACTGGCCGCCGGACCTCCACGGCACCGGCAGCGAGGACTACCTCAACCAGGCTTGGGGCATGCAGCCCAACGCCTTCCTGCGGAACGGATCGAGCATCCACGAGTCCAACACGAACGGCTACCAGACCAGCTACGTCCACCACATCGAGAACCCCGTGCGGTTCAACAAGTCGGTGAAGGTCACCATCGAGCACGGGCACGGCAACCACCTGTGCAACGAGATGTCCTCGACGGCGTACTGGTACGCCGCCAGGCCGACCAAGGTCGCCAGGCCCCCCGCCGTCAGCAAGCGGATGCCCGTCCTGCGGGACAACCAGGGCACCTGGCTGACCGACCGCAAGAGCCAGACCACCCCGCGGACCATCACACCCAATCCCGAGATGAAGCGGATGAAGAAGCGGTGGGCCAAGAAGCAGACCTGAGGCCGGGTGTGTCGGCTCTGTCCACCCTTGCGGACAGTGGACACACAGACGGAATGTTCTCGCAACCTCTTTATTGACAATTGCTTATATACGACTTCTCCGTGTCCACCCCACCGGCGGGGTGGACACGCAGGACACCTTGTGGACACGACCGGACAGCGGCGGGACGCCGAGCCCGACAGCCGACCCGCCGGGGAGTGAGACCATGACGCGAAGGCAGTTTCTCCGATGGACATCCCTGGCCGCCGCGGCCGTCGCGACCCGCGCCGGGCGCCGCGCCGCCGCCGCCGGCGCCGACCGGCCCAACGTGCTCCTGCTGACCGTCGACGACATGAACTGCGACTCCGTCGGCGCCTTCGGCTGCCGCCTGCCCGACACCACGCCCAACATCGACCGCCTCGCCGGCCAGGGGCTCCGCTTCAAGCACGCCCACGTACAGGTCGCCAACTGCATGCCCTGCCGCAACGTCATGCAGTCCGGCCTCTACTCCCACACCAACGGCGTGGAGGGCTTCTTCCAGGTCCGCCACGACCGCCCGCTCTTGCCCGGGGTCCTCAAGGAGCACGGCTACTTCGTGGGCATCAAGAACAAGGTCCGCCATTCCACGCCCTACAGCCCCTGGCCCTGGGACATGGCCGAGGAGGCCGGCGGACAGGGCGGGAAGCGCAACCCCAAGGATTTCAAAGACTTCACCGCCCGCGCCATCGCCGCCGCACGCCAGGCCCACAAACCCTTCTACCTCGTCGTCAACGTCAACGACCCCCACAAGCCCTTCTTCGTCGAAGGCCGGGACGGCCGGGGCGCCCGCGGCGGCCATCCGCCATCCAAAACCTTCCCCCAAAAGGACATACCCATCCCCGGCTTCCTGCCCGACCTGCCCGGCGTTCAGGCCGAGCTCAAGCAGTACTACGACTCCGTCCGACGCGGCGACGACTGCGCCGGGGCCGCCCTCGAGGCCCTCGACGCCTCCGGACAGGCCGACAACACCCTGGTCATGTTCCTCTCCGACCACGGCATGCCCTTCCCCTTCGCCAAGACCAACATCTACCACCACAGCACCCACACGCCGTGGATCTGCCGCTGGCCACGGAAGATAAAGCCCGGCACCACCGATGCCAAGCACATGATCTCCACCGTCGATATCATGCCCACCGTCCTCGACGCCGCCGGGATCGACCCGCCCGAAGCACTCCAGGGCGCCAGCTTCCTGCCCGCCCTCCTCGGGCGCGAGCAGACGGGCCTCGACCACGTCATCAAGGAGTACAACGAGAACGCCGGGGGCGGACGGCACCCCATGCGGGGTGTGCAGACCCGAAAGTACCTCTACACGTTCAACCCGTGGGCGAGCGGCCGGCGGAAGTTCCGCGGCGCCGCCCAGGGCACGCGGACGTACAAGGCCATGGTCGCCGCCGCGAAGACCGACGAGAAGGTCGCCGCCCGGCTGAGGGAATTCGACTACCGCTCCCTGGAGCAGTTCTTCGACGTCGCCAACGACCCCGACTGCCTCGAAGACCTCATCGACGACCCCGCCCACGCCGACGAGCTCGCGCGCCACCGCAAGCTGCTGGAGGCCTGGATGGTCCGCACGGCCGACCCCTGGCTGGAAGGCTTCCGCAACCGCGAGAAGCCCGAGGTCCTCGAAGCCCGCATGCGCGCCGAGCAGCAGGCCTCCCACGAGCGCCGCAAATCCCGGCGCAACAAAGGGAAACAGAAGGGCAAGCGGTCCGGGCTGATCGAGCTCGTCCCGCCGAAGGCCCCCGCCGCCGGCGAGAAGGTCACCGTCACCGTCCGCCACACGCTGCCGGCGGACCTCGGCGAGCAGCCCTGCCACGTCACGCTGAAGGACGGCAAGCGTAAGCGTTTGGACCGAAAGGTCTTGCCGATCGAAGGCAAGGGCGAACTCGATGTCACCTTCGACCTCCCCGCCGACAGGAACCTCCAGGCCGTCCACTTCGCCGCCTTCGTCGGAAGCGACTACCCCAACTGCCTCCAACACACCCACACCGACCCCATCCGCCTGCGATGAACGGAACGGGGTCGGCCGGACAGGAGACACGCGATGGCCCTGCGCCAGGCAACCGGACCGCTCCTCGCCCCCTTCCTGCTCTGCGTGGCTGCCGCGCACAGCGAACCGTCCGCCGCTCCCGCCACGTGCAGTTGGGGGCCGGTCCAGCCGCTCCGGCACGAGGTGTTTTCCGTGGCCGCGGGGCTGCACATACTGAATGTCAACGATGGCGAACCGGATCGGCACGAGCCCTTCCTGCGGCTGCTGGGGGAACTTCGCCTGCCCGTGCTGCGGCTGCCCGGCGGCAATTCGATGAACCGCTGGTCGTGGACCGCGGGGCGGGACCGCGAATGCCCGAACGCTCCCGCGCTCAATGTACCCGCCTGGACCCGCCTGGCCCGGGAAGGCGGCTCGGAACCGCTGTGGGGCATCAACGTCCTCGGGCCCGTCTCGGAAACCGAGCACCTTTGCGCGGAAATCCAACGCCGGGGCCTCTCCGCGCACCGTTTCCGTTTCGAACTGGGCAACGAGTTGTACATTCGGCACTGGGACTGCGGTCTCGATGACTACCTCGAACGCGCCGCAAAGCACGCCGCGGTGCTGCGCCGTCACTTCCCGCAGGCCGTTCTCGGCTGTCCGGTTTCTTCGCTCTGGGGACTGTGGAAGGGACGGCAAGAGCCGCCCTTCGGCTTCAAGCCCCCCGACCGCCTCCGGGCCTGGCACCGCGCGGTCAGTGCCGCACCGTTCTGCGATGCCTTGGTCCTGCACATCTATCTCACGCCCAAGGAGTTGGACGATTACCGGGGCTGCTCCCGGCAGGACGTCATCGACTGGGCGCGGGTGCGCAGCGGTCGACAGGCCACCCGCGAGACCTTTGACGCCGCCTCGGCCCTCGCCCCGAAGAAGGAGATCTGGGTCACGGAGTGGGGCTTCAACACGTCGCAGTACATCCAGCGACACCCGAAGGAACGCCGTTGGCACGCGCACCAGACCATGCTGGCCGTCCTCCACGACGCCGGGGTGATGCTCAACACCGCGGTGCACTGCCCCCGCGTGACGGTCATGACGAACTGGACCCTGGTGAACCAACCCGCCGTGGCCCTCTACAGGACCGACACCGGCCCCACCGTCAAAGCCGCCCTGTTCCGCCTGCTGGACGAAGCTCGAGAAGGCTGTGACGGCATCGCGGCAGGCACGCTTGCCGTGGTCCCGAGCCTTCCAGGCCCGGCCCGCGGGCTGCAGTTCGCACACCTGAACGCCCCCGTGGTCGATGCGTTCGGGTTCTTCCGCGGCAAGATACTGCTGGCCGCGCTCGTGCTCAACGTGTCCGAGAGCCCGCAACGGCTGCGCTTCCCCAAAGAAACCGGGCGGGCGCGTTCGGGCACGTCCCTGCACGCGGCAAGCCTGTTGCCGGAGTGGGGCAACCCGGACAACCCGTCCGCCCGTTCCTGGAATCCCCCACGCCGCATCACCGAACTCGAGGTCCGCAAGACAGTGCTTACCGTCCCCCCCGCCTCCCTGTCCCTGCTGCGTTTCGCGCCCCCTCGCGGAGAGAACGGAGAGGACGGGGAATTCCCCTAAGGATACCCGGGAAAGACCCTTGGCGCGCATCGGAATTTGTGGTATTCTTTTGGCTCGTTGATCTGATTCGGTTGCTCGGGTGTTCAGCTCGGTCAAGCCTACCGGCTCAATGCCGGTCTTGTCGTACCCCGCTGAGGGAATTTGGTCATCTGCCGCCTGTGGCGATGGTTCCCGGCGGGTCGGTCGGTTCAGAAACGGAGGATATCCAATGTTTGAGAAACCCCTT
Organism: uncultured Planctomycetaceae bacterium; assembly: GCA_964385465.1. Classification (GTDB taxonomy): domain Bacteria; phylum Planctomycetota; class Phycisphaerae; order SM23-33; family SM23-33; genus CAYLPJ01. Next base: position 222,363 of record CAYLPJ010000002.1, read on the forward strand.
TGGGCGGTGTGTGCGCTCTGTGCGCTGGCCGTCTTCGTCCCGGGCCTCTCGCCCGCATCCGCCCAGGACGTCGTGCTCTTCCAGGATGACTTCGAGGACAACTCGATGGATTCCTCGAAGTGGGCCAGCACGTCGGGCTACAGCGTCACCGAGGCCGACGGCATGATGAAGGTGGAGACGAACAGCACCGACAACGGCGGGGTGCTCTACTCGATCGACATCCCCTTGGACAACTCCACGGGCCTGATCACCATGACCCGCCGGATGCTCGTCCACGAGGATTTCTCCGGATCGAAGTACTTCCGCGGCCGCCATCGCCTGCTGGAGAGCAATGACAGCGCGTGCCTGGAGGTGCTGTACTACGACTATAGTGGCACCAAGGTCGGCTTCGGTGACGAGTACAACGGCTACGCGCCGATCTACGACACGTGGTTCGACGAGGTGGTGACGTACGACCCGGTGACCGGGAACGCCAGCTACAGCATCAACGGCCAGACGGCGGTGCCGGTGAACTTCAGCAACCCGCTGGACGGCGACACGATCCAGTTGAAGTGCTACGACGAGCACTGGTTCACCGGGCACTACATCAACATGGACAGCATCACGATCACCCAGACCCCCGAGCCGGCCACGCTGGGCCTGCTGGCTGTCGGGGCCCTGGCGGCGCTGCGCCGCCGCCGGCGAAGCGCCTGAGCAGACCTCCCGGTCAGCCGGGGTCAGGTCTTCGAGATTCAATTCTCGTCAGCGCCTTGGCGCTTTCGCTCGCTTCGCTTTGGCATCTGAACAGCGTCAGTGGGCGTGGCGCAGGCCCGAGAATCGAATTCTGAAGACCTGACTCCGGCGGGCGCGGAGGCTTCAGCGATGCCTGTACCTGTACTCTTCGACTCCGACGCCGGGTCGGACATTGATGATTTGTGGGCGCTGGCGCTGGTTCTGGCCCACCCGGAGATCGAGCTGGCGGGCGCGACCACCGTTGCGGGGGATACGCAGGCTCGCGCGCGGCTGGTGGCGAAGATGCTGCGCCTCGCGGGCGCCGAGGCCGTGCCGGTGGCCGCGGGGCCGGGAAAGACGTTGGCGGAGATCGACGGCGGCGAGCCCGGGCGGCGCGGCGGGGGGACGCTCTCGCACACGCAGATCGTGCGGGAGGACGACCCGGAATTCGCCCGGGAGTATCCCGACGCGGTGGCGTTCATGCTCGACGCCCTCTCCCGTGCCCGCCGGCCGGTTACGATCGTGGGCACCGGCGCGTGGACGAACATCGCGGAGGTCATCCGGCGAGCGGACGGGCGGCAGCGGTCGCGGATCGGCGAGATCGCGCTGATGGGCGGGGAGATCCACCTCCAGCACCGCGAGGCGAACATCGCCGGAGACCCCGAGGCCGCCGACGCGGTGCTGCGAAGCGGCCTGCCGATCTTCATGGGCACGTGGAGCGTCACGCGGCAACTGGCGTTTGCGATGGCGGAGGTCGAGGGGCTGCTGGGCGGCTCGCCGGCGCCGTTCGGGCGGGCGCTGCTGGAGGCCACGCGGATGTGGTGGGGCCCGGGGCAAGGCGTCAAGCCGGGCCCGGTCTGCTACGACGTCGTCCCGGTCTTCTGGGCGGCCGGCGAGCGAGAGGCGATCGGGGCCGTCGGCGTCGACGAGGTCCGCGTCGAGCTTCTAGGGCGGCACACGCGGGGCGTGACGGTCGGCCCGCACCCCTGGCGGCGGGAGCGCGCCGAGCCCGTCGAGGCGACCTCCCCGGGCCGCCTGGCCGTCTCGGCGCGGCTGGACGCGGCGGCGATGAAGGCCCGGTACATCGAGAGCACCCGGGCGCTGCTGGTCGGGTAGTCATCCGCTGCCGGGGCTGTCGGCGGGGCCCGGGGGCGGCGTTCGGCTCCCGCGGGTGCCGCCCGGGCGGTCAGAAGGGCCAGACGACCGGGGCGATAGCGAGTGTCAGGGCTCCGGCGAGGAGGTTCAGGGGCACGCCGACGCGGAGGTAATCGTTGAAGCGGTATCCTCCCGGCCCGTAGACCATGAGGTTGGTCTGGTATCCCAGGGGCGTGGAGAAGCTGGCGGACGCGGCGATCATGACGGCGACGGCGAAGGGCATGACGTTGACGTCCAGGGCCGAGGCCGTCCGCAGGGCGATGGGGAAGACCAGGATGGCGGCGGCGTTGTTGGTGATGACCTCGGTGAAGACGGTGGTGACCACGTAGACCATGGCCAGCGCCGCCCAGGGATTGCCCCGTACCAGCGCGATGCCCCGCTCGGCGATGGCGGCGGCCAGGCCGCTGACCTGCATGGCCCGGCCGATGCCGAACGCCGCGGCGATGACCAGCAGGACCTGCCAGTCGACGCTCCGCCGCGCCTGCGGGCCGGTCAGGCAGCGGGAGAGGATCATCACGCCCGAGGCCAGCAGGGCCGCCTGGAGCATGCTCAGCCAGCCCAGCGAGACCGCCAGGACCATCCCGGCGACGGTGGCGACGGCGAGGCGCATCTTGTCGTGACGGGGCACCTGGGAGTCGGCGACCTCGCTGACGAGGTAGAAGTCCCGGTTGTCGGCGTTCCTCAGGACGAACGACGGGTGCGTCTCCAGCAGCAGCGTGTCCCCCGGCTGAAGCGCAATGTCCCCGATCTTGCCGCGAATCCGCCGCCCGTCGCGCGCGACGGCAACGATGGCGGCGTCGTACGTCGAGCGAAAGTGCCCCTCGCGGATGGTCCGGCCGACCAGCGGGCAGGTCGGCGAGACCACGGCCTCGATCAGGCAGCGGTGCGCCCGCGGGTGGGACAGGTCGAAGAGGTGGTCCCCCGCCGGGCGCAGGCCGGGCATCTTGTGCAGTTCCACCACCGAGGCCACCTCGCCGACGAAGACCAGGCGGTCGTCGCCCTGGAGGGTCTCCTCGGGCCCGACGGCGGGCAGGACGCGGTCCCGCCGCCCGACCTCCTCGACGTCGCGCCGGACGATCTCCATCAGGTACAGCCCCGGCAGGTGGCGCAGGTTCGCCTGGCGGACGGTCCTGCCCACCAGCGGGCCGTCGGGCTGGACGAGCATCTCGACGGTGTACTCCCGCGGGTCCTCCTGGCGGTGGATGGGCGGCACGCGGTCGGGCAGCAGCCAGCGGCCCGCCACCAGCAGGTACGCCGTGCCCGCCAGCGCAAGGGGCAGGCCGATCCAGGCCGGCTCGAACATCGCCAGGCCGCCCAGGGAGGTCTGCGAGACCAGCAGCCCGTTGACCACCAGGTTCGTGCTCGTCCCGATCAGCGTGCACGTGCCCCCCATGATCGCCGCGTAGCTGATCGGCAGCATCAGCTTGCTCAACGGCAGGCCGTGCTTGCGCGCCCACTCGGTCACCGCCGGGATGAACATCGCCACCACCGGCGTGTTGTTCAGGAACGCGCTGAGCACCGACACCGGCGCGACAATGCGGAACTGCGCCCGCAGCAGCGACCCCGGCCGGCCGAGCAGGTGGTGGGCCACCCACCCGATGACGCCCGTCTGGCGCATGCCCGCGACGACCACGAACAGCACGCCGACGGTGACCATGCCCGGGCTGGCGAGGCCCTCGAGGGCCTCGCGGGCGTCGAGCACGCCGCAGACCAGCAGGACCGTCACCCCCGCGAGCATGATGAGGTCCGGCCCGATGCGGGTGAACACCATCATGCCCAGCACGAAGCCCAGCACCCCCGCCGTAATCCATGCTTCCCAACCCATCGCCGCCGGCCTTTCGCGTTCGGCGGGGCCGCGACGGCCCGACCGACCGCGGAACCCGCCATGGAGGCTATCGGCAGGCCGCCGTCGCCGGTGAAGCAGCGTCCGTGTCCGCCGCGGGCGGGAGCGCCGCGCGGCGCGGGCGGGGGGCGGGGCCCGCCGTCATGGCCCCCGCTTCCCCGCCGGGCGGGTGCCGCGGTAGCAGGCGGCAATGGCTTTCATCAGCGCCGCCCCGCTGGCGACGTTGGCCGACCGGGTGTCGATCGAGCCGGCGCCCTCGCACAGCACCGTCGTGATGCCGAACTGCCTGTGCGGGCCGTTGGCCCAGGTGCCCGGCGTGCGGCCGGAGGAGATCCGCAGCGGGCGGATGAGCCCGTCGGGGTCGCAGCGGTCGAGGACCTCGCGGAATCGCTTCCAGTCGCCGAGCCGCTCGGCGGTCATCTCGGGGCCGGGCAGGATCAGCGGATCGACGGTCCCGCCCCAGGTGTGCATGCTCCAGACGCTCGTCGGCGGGCAGTCGCCGCCCATCAGGGCCTCGAGGTCCTTCTGGTAGATGCAGGCCTCGTGGGTCTGCTCGGCGGGGTCGGCGCCCTCGCGGCGGTAGGTGCGGTTCATGTCCAGGCCCTCGGCGTTGGTCCGGTACCAGCCGTGGGTGGGCGCGTCGGGGCTCATCATGAGGATGAAGTGGCAGAGGCTGCGGCGGCGCGCGTCGCGCCCGGCGTCGCTGAGCAGCCAGTCGATCATGCCGACCATCCGCCACTGCGAGTTGCACTCGCCGGGGTGCTGGTTGGCGAAGTAGTGAACCCACCGCCGGGCGCGGGGGACCTCGCCGTCGGCGCCGGTCAGCTCCATGCGGTACAGCGCCCGCCCGCCCAGCGACAGGCCGAGTATCCGCACCCGCACGTGCCGGCTCCGCCCGTAGCGGGCCATCCGCGCCACGACGTCCTCGTAGGACATCGGCACCTGGTGCCCGACGATCACGCGGTCGGCGGTGAACCGCGGGAACACCAGCGTGTCGCCGTCGGCCTTGGGGTTCTTCGACCGCTTCTGCCAGTGCACCGGCTGCCACGATCGGCCGTCGTAGGAGAACGAGTGGAAGTACTCGTTGAACCGGTAGGCATTGGACCGCGGGAAGCGGACGTCCATGCGCAGCCGCTTTCCCCCGGCGTTGCGGAGGATCTCGAACTGGAGCTTGTTGCACCAGGCGGGCTTGTTCGGCGCGTGCCCGAGCGTGGCCCGGAAGTGCTCGGGGCCGAGCTTCTCGATGACCGTCCCGGCCGAGCCGAGCGGCCCGTCGAGGCGGAAGTCGTCGACGGTCAGTTCCCCGCCGGCGGCGGAGCCGGGGGCAACGAGGGCGAGTACGGCGGCGGCTGCGACGGCGTTTGCGATGGTCATGCATGCACCCTTCGCGCGTCGGGATGAATCGGAGGCGGCCATCGCCCGGGCGGAGGCGGCGGCGTCACCGGCGGAGCTCCTCCCGCACGCGCTCGAGGAGCTCGTCCGGAGAGAAGGGCTTCTTGAGCGTGGGATGGCCCTCAACGCGCGTCTGGCTGTAGCCGGTGACGAAGAGGAACCGCATCGCCCCGCGGAGGGCGGTGAGCTCCTCGGCCAGCCTGTCGCCGCGCATCTCCGGCATGACGACGTCGGAGATCACCAGGTCGGGCACGGGGCCGTCGCCGGCGAGAAGCTTCAGGGCCTCCGAGGGCAGCGCGGCGACCAGCACGTTGTAGCCCGCACGCTCCAGCAGGTGCGTCAGGTAGGTCCGGACGCCGCGCTCGTCCTCGACGATGAGCACCGTCGCGGCCTGCTCGGCCGGTGCCAGTCGCGGGGCGTTCTCGGCCGTCTCGGCCGGGGCGGACTCCCCCGCCGGCGGCAGGAGGATGCGCACGGCCGTGCCCCCCCCCGGTTCGCTGTCGACGCGGATGAACCCGCCGCTCTGTCGGACGAAGCCCTGGACCATGGGCATGCCCAGGCCGGTGCCCTTGCCCTTGGCCTTGGTGGTGAAGAACGGGTCGAACATGCGGTCGAGGGTCTCGCGGTCCATGCCGGTCCCGGCGTCGATGACCTCCAGCAGCACGTACCGGCCCGGGCGTGCCTCGGGATACCGGGCGGCCTCGCTGCGGCCGATCTCGGCGGCGGAGGCCCGGATGACCAGGCGCCCGCCGTCGGGCATGGCATCCCGGGCGTTGACGGCGAGGTTCAGCAGGGCCTGCTGGAGCCCGGGCGCGTCGATCCGCACGGGCGGGAGATCGCCGACGATCTCGGTGTGCAGCTCCAGGTCCTCGCCGATCATGCGCCCGACGGGCTTCTCGCTGGCGGCGAGCAGCTCGCCGACGTCGACGATCTCGGGATGGAGCACCTGCTGGCGGCTGAAGGCGAGCAGGTGGCTGGTGGTCGATCGCGCCCGCCGCGCTGCCTGGCGGATCTCGCCGGCCCATTCGCCCAGCGGGTCGCCTTCCGGGCGGTCCATCAGCAGCATGTCCGCGTAGCCCAGGATGACCTGGAGCTGGTTGTTGAAGTCGTGGGCGACCCCCGCGGCGAGTCGTCCGACGGCCTCCATCTTCTGGGCCTGGCGAAGCTGGGCCTCGCGGGCCTTCTCGTCGGTGATGTCCCGCGCCATGGCGACCATGCCGACCGCCTCGCCGCGGTCGCCGTGGATCAGCGAGCAGGACATCCACGTCTGGAACGTGCTGCCGTCGGCGCGGGCGTGGCCCAGTTCGCCCTCGAAGGAACCCTCCCTGCGGATCCGGTCCAGCGCGGGCAGGACCTCGTCGCCGAACTGCCGAGGCGTGTGGAACCGTGCCACCATCTCCCCGAGGACCTCCTCGCGGTCCATGCCGTGCATCTCGGCCCACGAGCGGTTGACGTAGCGGACCGTCCCGTCGAGGTCGGCCACGGCGATCCCGTCGACGGCCTGCTCCACGCCGCTCTCGAGGCGCCGCAGCTCGTCCATCGCGTGCTGGCGCTGCGAGACGTCGCGGCAGAGCCCCTGGATCAGCGTCCGCCCCCCGTACTCCACCAGGCTGATCCGCACCTCCACGGGGAAGATCCGCCCGTCCTTGGCCTGCTGGCGGGCCTCGAACTCCAGCGGCTTGCCCGGCTTGAGCTCGTCGTAGAACCGCCCGCCCTCGGCCCGGTCGGCGTAGTCGGGGTCCAGGTCGGCGACCTTCATCCCCAGCAGCTCCTCCCGCGTGTACCCGTACGTCCTGCACGAGCACTCGTTGACGTCCAGGATCCGCCCGGTGAGGTCGTGGACGATCAGGCAGTCCGCCGACTGCATCACCAGCGCGCGATACCGCTGCTCGCTCTCCCGAAGCGCCGCCTCGGCCGCCTTGCGCTCGGTGATGTCGGTCGCGATGCTCAGCAGCGCCGGGCTGCCGTCCCATTCGGTCTTGCGGGCCAGGACCTCCAGCGGGAAGGTCGAGCCGTCGGCGCGGTAGTGCTCGACCTCGAACCGCGCCTCGCCGTCGCGGTCGATCTGCCGCATTCGCTGCTCGATCAGCTCCCGGCTGGAAGGAACGTCCACGTCCGCGAGGTTCAGGGCCAGGAAGTCCTCCGGCTCCACGCAGCCGTGCAACTCGCAGTTCCGCCGGTTGGTGAACAGGAACCGCCCGTCGGTGTTGTGGACGGTGATCCCGGCGGGGGCGGCGTCGATCATGTGGCCGAGCACGGCGATCCGCTCGTCTCGCTGCCGCTGCTCCGTGATGTCCACCAGGATGCCCCGGTAGCTCTCCGGCCTGCCCTCGCCACCTCGCCGGATGGTCGTCATGTCCCGCACCCAGCGGAGCTCGCCGTCGGGGCGGACGATCCGGTACGGCGCGTGCTCGAAGGACGCGACGCCCGGATCCGCCGCCGCGGCGGCTACCTCATCCTCAACGCGCCGGAGATCGTCGGGGTGGATCACGTCCGGGTAGGCGACCTCGCCGGAGAGGAACGCCTCGGCGTCTCGCCCGAAGAGCGACGCGACGTTCGGCGTGACGAATGTCACCGGCCAGCGGTCGGCGTGCTGCCAGACGAACGCCACCGCGGGGCTGCGGCTGAGGATCTCGTTGGCCAGGCGGAAGTCCTCGGTCAGCTCGATCTTGTGCAGGGCGAAGGCGAGGTCCCCCGCGACCTCCCGCAGGTAGTCCTGCTCCTCGGTGTCGTCGGCGTACTCGCCGGGAACGGACACCGCCAGGGCACCGCGGAGTTTCCCGTCATGCGCCAGGCGGTGGGCCAGCCCGGCCCGGCCGGCGTAGGCGTGGGACAGCGGGCACCGGGGGCAGGCCTCCGGGGGGTCGCGGCGCACGGCCACGCCGTCTTCCTCCAGCGCTTCCCGCATGCATCCGGGGAACCGCCCGCGGGCGAGGTTGCCGGCCATCACGTCGAACTCGCCGTCGAACCCCGACGAGGCGGTGATCGTCACGTTGCGGTCGCCGTCCATCACGGCGATCCATGCGTTGTAGTAGCCCAGCGTCTCGGTGAGGTTCTCGCAGGCCCTCTCGACCAGCCGCCGCGGGTCCTCCTCGTGCGTGATGAGTTGATTGACGTTGCGGATCGCCAGCAGCACCCGCTTGATGTGCGCCTCCCGCGACGGCGCTTCCACACCTCGAGCCGACGCGCTCTCGTGACTGTTCCCGTTGGGCGGCTCTTGGGGGAACATGCTCGAACCTGGCCTTTCGGATTGGATCTGGGCGGCCGGCGTCGGCGATCGCCGGAACGCAAGCGTACCATACCGTCCCTGCAATTCTACGCGAGACCGCCGGGAAACGAAAGGGCCCGCGGCGGTCGCCCGGTCGCCGCGGGGTGTGCCTTGATCGGTCCGGCGCGGCCTGCCGCGTTCGAGGCGCCGGCCCGGACGCGCCCGCCGGCGAGGCGTCCATCATCGCAGCAGCCCCCTCAGCATGTCGCGGTTGAGTTCGTCTCGGTCGCGGCCGGTGGCTTCGTCGGTGCCTTTGGGGGTCTCCAGGATCAGGGGCACGTCGGCGAGGCGGGGGTCGTTGACGACGTTGCGGAAGCCCCGCCGGCCGATCCGGCCCCGGCCGATGTGCTCGTGGCGGTCGCGGCGGGAGCCCGGGGGGCCCTTGGAGTCGTTGACGTGGAGGGCGAGCAGCCGGCCGAGGCCGACGGCGCCGTCGAGGGCGTTCATCGTCTTCTCGTAGGCCCGCGGCGAGCGGAGGTCGTAGCCGGCGGCGAAGGCGTGGCAGGTGTCCAGGCAGACGCCGAGGCGTCGGCCGCGGCGGCTGGCGGCCAGGATGGCGGCGAGCTGCTCGAACGTCCGCCCGATCGTGTTGCCGGCCCCGGCGGTGGTCTCCAGCAGGAGCTTGACGCGGCGGTTGCGGACGTCGGCGAAGGCGGCGTCGATCCCGGCGGCGATACGGCGGATCCCCTCGTCGGCGTCGGGGTGCGAACCGGGGTGGATGACCAGGTACTCGATCCCCAACCGCCCGCAGCGGGCGAGGTCGGCGGCGACGGCGGCGACGGACCTCGCCCGCACGTCGTCGGCGCCGGCGAGGTTGACCAGGTACGACCCGTGGGCCACCACCGGGGAGATGCCGCACCGCCGCCGCGCCCGGCGGAACGCCGAGACGGCGTCCTCGCCCAGCGGGGGCACGGCCCACTGGAGCTGGTTCCGCACGAACAGCGCCATGGCGTCGAAGCCGAGCGCCGCGGCCTTCTCGACGGCGCGGCCCAGCCCGTCGGCGATGCTGATGTGCGAGCCGAGGATCATCTCGCCCCCGGCTACGCCGGCCAGCCGTCCTCGCGGATCCGCCGGCCGACCTCGCGGAGGACGGGAACGTCGCGCGGGTCCAGGCTGCCGTCCGGCAGCGGGCCGGTGTTCAGCAGCAGGTTGTGCCCGTCGCGGCAGGCGTTGGTGAGCTCTTCCCAGGCGCTCTCGGCCGTGCGGTGGCGGGCGCCCTCGAAGCAGCCCCAGGAGACGGGCTCGACGATCATGGTGGTGCAGACCTCCTGCGGCGCGCCCCGGGTGTCCACGTAGGCCTTGTGCTCGGGGGCGAAGAAGTCCTCCGTGCCCAGCAGCCCCTGCTTGTAGCTGAGCAGCACCTGCGGCTGGAGGCTGTGGATGTGGTCGTAGAGCTCCTGGCAGCGGAAGGCGTCGGTGTCGCCGTGAAGCGGCACGGCGATGCCGTCCAGCCAGATCCCGGCGATCGGCCCGTACTGCGTCAGCAGCTCGGTGATCTGCCGCTTCATGAACTCCACGTAGATGTTCAGGTCGTGCTCGTCGCCGGTGGCGTAGGCCGGCTCGGGCGGGTCGTACCGCGGGCGGGCGTGTCCGCCGTACGCGTCGTTGTTCGGCGCGTGCGGGTGCCGCCAGTCCCGCCCGTGGCTGTAGTAGCAGAAGAAGCCCAGCCCGCGCTTCGCGCACGCGGCCGCCAGCTCGCCGACGAGGTCCCGCCCGGCCGGGGCGTTGACGCTGTTGAAGTCCGTCTCGGCCGTGCGGAACAGGCAGAAGCTGTCGTGGTGGCGCGTGGTGATGTTGATGTACTTCATGCCGCACTCGACGGCGAAATCGGCGATGGCGTCGGCGTCGAACCGCTCCGCGGTGAAGCGCCCGGCAAGCTTGGCATACTCGGCGACGGGGATGAGTTCCTTGAGCTGCACCCACTCGTGGCGCTTCAGCAGCGAGTAGAGCCCGTAGTGGAGAAACAGCCCGTAGCGGGCGTTGCGGAACCACTCGACGGCGGCCTTGCGCGGATCGGTCGCGTACAGGTCGGCGTAGTCGGCGAGGTAGGACGGAACGTTCTCGGCGGTCATGGGGTCTCCTTCTCAGTCAGGCCCAGGCGGGTGAGCTGCTCGGGCGGAGCGTCGGCGGTCAGCAGGGCGCCGGCGAGGGCGGCCTGCATCTCGGCCAGTCTGCCCGGTTCGGCGTCGGCGAGGTTGGTCAGTTCGTTCGGGTCTGCCCCCTTGTCGCTCAGCCAGGTCGGAGTCGGCCAGGAGGGGTAGTCCCCCCCCACCGCCCGGCGGCCGGCGGCGTAGGGACCCAGCGGCACGGGGAGGAACTTCGCGAGGCAGTGGCCGTACCAGTTCAGGGGCCGGTTGCCCTCGACCGGCGACTGGTGGAGCACCCACCGCCCGTCGGTGACGGTCACGCTCTTGCCGAACTGTCCGGCGAGGGCGAGCTCGCGCGTCGGGGCGGCCGGGTCCGCGATCGCCGGCAGCAGGCTGACGCCGTCCAGCCGCACTCCCTCCGGCCGGTCCCGGCCGACGGCGTCCAGCACGGTCGGGTAGAGGTCCACGAGCTGGACGAGCTGGTCGCGCGTTTGGCCCTGCCCGGCGTGGGGATGGGCGGCGATCAGCGGGATATGCCCGACGGCGTCGAACTCGTGGGTCTGGAGCTTGCCCGTCCGCCCGTGGTCGCCGTTGAACGTACCGTGATCCGTCGTCAGCACCACGAGCGTCTCGTCCCACAGCCCCAGCTCGTCGAGCGTGTCGAAGAGCCGCCCGAGGCGGCGGTCGAGGAAGACGACCTTCGCGGCGTAGCGGGCGCGGACGTTGCGGAACTGCTCCTCGGTCAGGTGCTCCCGCCACGGCGCGTACGGGGCCGACGCGCCGATGCCGGGCACGTCCCCCCCGGCCGGGTCGAACATGCGGAGGATATCCTCCGGCGGGTCCCACGGTTCGTGGGGGTCGAAGATGTCCAGGTGGAGGTAGAAGTCCTCGTGGGCCCGGTTCCGCCGGAGCCAGTCGCAGGCCTTGTCGATCACCTGCGCGCAGAAGTAGTCGTCCGGGCCCTGGCGGCAGAGGTGCACGTTCCGCCAGTGCCGCTCCTGCTTGCCCATCCGGTCGCACGGCGGGCAGGGAAAGTCGATCGGGTCGGTATGCCACGCGTCGGACTCGCAGCCGCGGACGAACTCGAAGCCGCTGTAGCCCATGTGGTAGTTGCCCGAGCCCTGCTCCCAGAGGTGGAAGTGGTCGGTGATGAGGTAGCTCACCCGGTAGCCGTTCTCGAGCGTCCACGCCAGCGAGCGGTTCGGCGGGCCGGAGACCTCGCGAGGCAGGTCGCGGTCGTCCTCCTCCAGCGGCCCCCAGCCGCGGCGGAGGAACTCGTAGCGCCCGGTGTAGATGTCGCGGCGGGCGGGCATGCAGGGCGTCGAGCCGCACCAGCAGTTGGTGAACGTGGTGCCCCGCTCGGCCAGGCGGTCCATGTTCGGCGTGGGCACGGCCCAGTCGGGCGCCTCGGCCGACCAGCAGCGGTTCAGCGCCCGCCCGCCGGTATACGCCCCCACGTGGTCGCGCCGCAGCGTGTCACAAAGGATGACGATGACGTTCATGCCGGCTCCTTGGGTCGAGAGACAGGCTAGCGTCGAAGACCGGAGGGGGCAAACAGCAAACGACAAACGGGAAGCAAACGGCAGACAGGCTTGCGGGGAGGGCGGACGTCTACCGATTGCTTGCGGTCTGTCGTTTGTCGTTTGCCCCCCGCCACCCCTGGCCTCGGGGGGTTCTCTTCGCTAGCATGGCCGCCTGCGTTCCGTCGCCGCCACCATGGAGACCGCCATGCCCGATCCGACGCGTCCGAACATCCTGTGGGTCTCGTTCGAGGATACCAACCCCTTCTACGGCTGCTACGGCGACCCGGTCGCGCGGACGCCGAACCTCGACCGCCTCGCCGCCGAGGGCTGCCGCTGGCCCAACGCGTTCTCCACCGCCGGGGTGTGCGCGCCGGCGCGGTCGGCGATCATCACCGGGATGTACCCGACGTCGATCGGCACGCATCACATGCGGACCGCCCACACCAACCGCCACACGCCCGAGCTGCCCACGCCCTACTCGGCCTGCCCGCCGCATTACGTCCGGTGCTTCACCGAGTACCTGCGCGCGGCCGGCTACTACTGCACCAACAACGTCAAGACCGACTACCAGTTCGACCCGCCCCGCACCGCCTGGGACGAGTTGAGCACCGACGCCCACTGGCGGAACCGGCCCGACCCCGACCAGCCGTTCTTCGCCGTCTGGAACCCCACCGAGACGCACGAGAGCGGCATGTGGCCGGAGAAGTGCGACGAGATCGCCTTCGACCCCGACGAGATGATCCTGCCCCCGACCTTCCCGGACACCCGCGAGGTCCGCCTGGCCATGGCCAGGATGTACACGCACATCGAGAACAGCGACCGCTTCCTCGGCGAGCTGCTGGCCCAGCTCGAGGAGGACGGCCTGGCCGACAACACCATCGTCTTCCACTGGTCCGACCACGGGCCGCTGCCGCGCGGCAAGCGGTGGCCGTACGATTCCGGCATCCACATCCCGATGATCGTCCGCTGGCCCGGCCGGCTCGACCCGGGCACCGTCAGCGACCGGCTGGTCAGCACGGTGGACCTCGGCCCGACGGTGCTGAGCCTCGCCGGCGTCGAGGTGCCCTGGCACATGCAGGGGCAGGCGTTCCTCGGCGAGCAGGAGGCCGAGCCGCGGGAGTACGTCTTCGCCGCCCGGGACCGGTACGACGAGTCCTACGACATGATCCGCGCCGCCCGCGACAAGCGGTTCAAGTACCTCCGAAACTACCGCCCGGACCTGCCCCGGCTGGTCTGGGTGCCCTACCGCAACCGTCACCCGATCCTCAAGGAGATGTACCGCCTGCACCTCGCCGGGCAGCTCGAGGGCCCGCAGAACGTGATGTTCGAGCCCCGACCGGTCGAGGAGCTCTACGACACCCACGCCGACCCGCACGAGCTGCACAACCTCGCCGGCGACCCGGACTACGCCCCCGAGCTGGAGCGCCTGCGCGAGGCGCTCGACGACTGGCGGGCCGAGGTCGGCGACCTCGGCGAGGTGCCCGAGAGCGAGATGGTCCGGCGGTGGTACCCCGGCGGCGAGCGGCCGACGACGGCCGGCGTGGTCTTCATCCCCCTGTGCGGCGAGAGCCCGGGCACGGACGCGGCGCCCGAGGGGGGCACGTACGCCGGCCCGTTCGAGCTCCAGCTCCACTGCGCCACGCAGGGCGCGTCGATCGCCTGGACCTTCGAGCCCGGCCAGGACGCCCGCTGGCAGCTCTACAGCGAGCCGCTGTCCCTGCCGGCGGGAACGACGACCGTCCGCGCCGTCGCCATACGCATCGGCTACCTCGAAAGCGAAGAGCGCGCCGCCACCTTCGAGGTGACGGCGTAGCCCCGCAGCACGCGGCAGGGACGGCGGCCGATCAACGCGGATACGACGCCCCCCCGGCCGGGGCGCACGGGATGCGGAAGAAGCGGCATCAGACAGCCCATGTAGCAGATACCAGACAGCACACCCCGGGCTCCCCCGGGACCGTGACATACGAAGTACGGAATATGGAACCCCGCTTCTTCCGCATCCCCCGCATCCGGGGAATCCCCGCTGAAAGGTCCTCCCCGCGCTGCTGCCGGCTATCTGGGTCTTGTGCGGGCCGACCGGATCAGTAGAATCGTGGGGCGTTACCGAGAGGCATCTTCCTCCAGTCGGAAAGGCATCGATGAAACGCGGAATCCTGGCCACGCGGGACGAGCTTCGCCAACTGCGCGGGCGGATCGGGCGGAAGGCCTTCGCGGGCATGTACGACGCCCTCCGCAAACGCTGCGCGCTGATCCTGGAGTCCCCCCCGGTCACCGAGGCGCAGTGGCAGTCGCTGTGGCAGCAGGGCCGGTGGGGCTCGGCCACGCAGGCCGCCCGGGCCGTCCAGGGGCGGGTGATGGACCTGCTGATCGCCCACCACATCGACCGCAACGCCGCCTACCGCGACCGCGCCGTCGAGGAGCTGACCAACCTGGCCAACTGGAGCACCTGGACCGACCCCTGCCACAACCACATCGCCGCCGACCTGTGCACCGCCGAGGCCGCCGTCGCCCTGGCCGTCGGGCTCGACTGGCTCTGGGAGGACCTGCCCGCCGCCGACCGCGACGGGCTCGTCGACGTGCTGAGCCACAAGGCCGTCGCCGCCTACGACAAGGCCGCCGGCGAGGGGGCCTTCTGGACCGAGTGCTACCACGCATGGAACGCCGTGTGCAACGCCGGCATCGGCCTGGCCGCCCTGGCGCTCTCGGACGACGACCCCGCGGCCGCGAAGGTCTACCAGGCCGCCCGCGGGAGCCTCGGGCGCTTCTTCGACGCCCTCGGGCGCGACGGCGGCTGGGACGAGGGCGTGGGCTTCTGGGGCTACGCCATGCGGTACGTCCTGCTGCTGGCCGAGGCCGCCCGGCGGCTGGAGGACGACCAGACGCTGCTCCACCGCCGCGGGATGGACGCCACGGGGCTGTTCGGCGTGTACTTCACCCCCAACGGCCAGGCCGCCAGCTTCGGCGACGGGGCCAGCGTGCCCCTGCTGGGAACGTTCTACCTGCTGCCGAAGCACTACCGCCGCCGCGAGGTGACCTGGTGGCTGGACACCTACGCCTTCCACCGCGACGTGAGCACCACCGGCTTCTCCGCCGCGGGCCTGGCCATCCTCTTCCGCCCGCCCAACGCCCGCACGCCGGCCAGGCCGGACCTCAAGCCCGTCAAGGTCTTCGAGTCCGTCGGCTGGGGCGCCCTGGCGGACACCTGGCCGAAGCCGACGATGCACGCGGCCGTCAAGACCGGCGACCTGTCGGCGAACCACTCGCACCTGGACATGAACTCGCTGCTGCTCCAGGTGGACGGCGAGATGCTGCTGACCGAGCCGGGCTCGGCCCCGGCGTCGCGGGAGTATCTCTCCGAGGCCCGCGGGGAGTTCTACGAGGTCCAGGCGCGCGCGCACAACACGCTGGTGGTGGCCGAGCGAGACCACCGCATCGACGCCCGGGGGCAGATCGTCGCCACCGGGCGGGGCGAGAGCTACCGCTACGTCGCCTGCGACGCCGAATCGGCCCTGGGCGAGAACGTCCGCTTCGTCCGCCACGTGGTGCTGGCGGTCGACCCCGCCGACGGCGCCGGGCGGGCGCTGGTCGTCCTCGACGACCTGCTCAACGGCGTGCCCGAGAAGGTCGAGATGTTCTGGCACACGCAGGGGCGGATCGAGCTGGACGCCGAGGCCCGCGCGGGCACGATCACCGGCCGGCGGTCGCGACTGCATTTCGCCATCGCCTCGACCGCCAACCAGCGGGCGTTCCGCAAGTCCTACCCGATCAATGTCCAGCGGCGGGACCACGTGCTCCAGACGTCCGCCGGCGTCGTCGGCCGGGCGCTGACGGCCACGGTCTTCTCCCGCCGCCCGATCGACGGCGAGACCGCCGTCGCCGAGACCGCCGACGGCGTGGAGGTCTCCGCGGGCGCGCTGCACCTGACCTTCGCCCAGAGCGGGCGCCACCTGAAGCTCAGGAAGGTCACCCTCGCCTGACCGCCCGGCCGCCGAGGCCGGGCCCCGCCGCCGGGGCGCGCTGCCGGGACGGCCCGGGCGCCCCCCTTTCAGACTTCGTTGGCGCCCATTGAAGAATGCGCATGACCGCTTGCGATGGCGGTTCAGTTCCTTATACTGGGCATGATCCCTTACGGGGCGGTGCGGTCAGGGAGGGCCGACGCCGAGCAAGCGAGGCAGGTGCGAGCATGTTCGCCAGTGAGCACAGCGCGCTGGACAGCAGCGTCCTGGTGCTGAACAGGCACTACGCGGCCGTCCGTGTGGTCAGCGCCCGTCGGGCCTTCTGCCTGCTGTTCAAGGAGATCGCCGAGATCATCTCCGTCGAGGACAGCAGCTTCTACTCCTACGACTTCGAGTCCTGGCGGGAGCTCAGCCAGCTCCGCGCGCAGGTCGAACGCGAGAGCCACGAGTGGGTCCGCTGCGTCCGCTTCGAGCTCGCCGTCCCCCGCATCGTCCGCCTGCTGTTCTACGACCGCCTGCCGCGGACCAACGTCAAGTTCACCCGGCGCAACATCTACGCGCGGGACGGCAACCACTGCCAGTACTGCGGCCGGCGGTTCTCCACCGCCGAGCTGAGCCTCGACCACGTCGTTCCCCGCAGCCAGGGCGGGCAGAGCAACTGGACGAACATCGTCTGCTGCTGCGTCAAGTGCAACGTCCGCAAGGGCGGCCGCACGCCGGCCCAGGCGGGGATGAAACTCGTCCGCGAGCCAATCCGGCCGAAGCGGTCGCCGCTGATCGCCCTCCGGCTCGGGCACGAGAAGTACGCCTCCTGGAAACAGTTCCTCAACGCCGCATACTGGAACGTCGAGCTGCGGGACTGACCGGGCGCGACGCCCGCGCCCGCCGGATGTCCCCGCCGGCGTTGCCCCGGAGACCGCCGATGCGTTTCCTTCCGCCCGCCGCCATGTCGCTCGCGCTTGCGCTGGCCTCCGCGGCCCCGGCCGACGACGCCAACGGCCTGGCCGCCAGGTACCCCGGGGACGAGGGCATCGCCTCGGACCCCGCCGTCGTGCTCCACGAGAACTTCGAGGACGCCGCGAAAGTCTTCGACGGCAAGCGCTGGCCGAGCGTCTCCAACAAGGGCGGCGCGCTGAAGCTCACCCGCGAGCCGGCCAACGTGCACCTCGGCAAGCAGGCGCTTCGCGTGACGGCCACGCTGGGCAGCAACACCGGCGGGCACCTGTTCCGGCGGCTCAAGCCGGGCCACGAGCGGCTGCACCTTCGCTACTGCGTGAAGTTCGCCGCCGACTGCGACTACATCCACCACTTCGTGCACATGGTCGCCCAGCTCCCGCCGACGCCCTGGCCGACCGGCGGGGCCGGGAAGCGACCCGACGGGGCGAAGAAGTTCTCCGTCGCCGTCGAGCCGTGGGGCAGGTGGGGCAAGTACGAGCGCCTGGGGGCGTGGCACTTCTACAACTACTGGCACGACATGCCGCGCAGCGGAGACGGCAAGTACTGGGGGGCCAGCCCGGACGGCAAAAGCTACACCGTCCCGCCGCGGGGCCGGTGGCTGTGCGTGGAGTTCATGGCCGGGTGCAACACGCCCGGGCAACCGGACGGCAAGGCGGCGTTCTGGATCGACGGCAAGCGGATGGCGTACCACGACGACATCAACTGGCGGACGAGCGAGAAGCTCAAGATCAACGCGATCTGGCTGATGCTGTACGTCACGAAGCACTCGGCCAAGACCAACCGCGTGAACACGGTCTGGTTCGACGACGTGGTCGCCGCGACGACCTACATCGGCCCCCCCGTGCCGGCCGGACGCTGACGACGCCCGCCGCGCCGCGCGTAGAATGCCGCGGAAAGGAACGCGCCATGTTCGTCGACTACATCACGCTGCTGCTGGCCAACATGATCGCCGCGCTGGTGATCCTCGCGCTGTACCTGCTCTGCGGCGAGCCCGCCCAGGGCAGGAGGCACTGGGCGACGGCCTTCGCGGCCGTGGGGCTCGTCGCCTTCGCCGCCGGACTGCACATGACCCTCACCTGGCCGGTGCCCGAGCTCCAGCAGGCCAACCTCTCCTGGGCGAACATCGCCTACGGGGAGACCTCCGTCCTGCTGGGCGTGCTGTTTCTCGCCGCGGCCGGATCCATCGCCAAGGGCTGGTCCCTCGCGCCGCTGGCGCCGCTGGCGGTGGTCGCCAGCGCGACGGCCGTGCTGATCGGCGTGCGGATCCAGGTCCTGGGCCTGACCCGGGGGCCGACGCTGGCGATGGTCGGGTTCGTGCTGACCGGTGCCGGCGGGCTGGCCACCGCCGCCGCGCTCTGCGGGCTCTGCGGCCGCGCCGCACGCCTGACCGCCGCCGTGCTCCTGCTGGGCGGCGCCGGCGTGTGGGCCTGGCACGCCGCCATGGGCTACTGGGGCCACATCGCCAGGTTCGCCGGCGCGTAGCAGACCCGATCCCATCAGGCCGTTGCACGCGGAGGCGCGACGCGGTAGACTCCCCGGCGATGGTCACCTCTTCACGCCTCATCTGCTGCTGTGCCGTCGCGGCGGGGCTGGTGCTGCCGGGCCCGGGCGGACGGCCTGCCGGGAGCCGCCTCATGGCCGCCGAGCCGATCCGCCAGCACCCCGACAACCCGCACGTGTTCCTCTGGCGCGGGCGGGCCACGGTGCTGGTGACCTCGGCGGAGCACTACGGCGCGGTGCTGAACCGTGCGTTCGACACGAGGCGGTACCTCAAGGCCCTCGAGGGCTTCGGCTTCAACCAGACGCGGACGTTCAGCGGCGTCTACTGCGAGCCGCAAGGGGCGTTCCACATCCGCCACAACACCCTCGCGCCGGCCGAGGGGGACCTGATCTGCCCGTGGGCCCGCAGCGACCGGGCGGGCTACGCCAACGGCGGCAGCAAGTTCGACCTGGCCCGCTGGGACCCGGCGTACTTCAAGCGGCTCAAGGCGTTCCTGGCCGAGGCCGGCCGGCGCGGCGTGGTCGTCGAGTACGTCCTGTTCTGCCCGTTCTACAAGGACGCGATGTGGGCGCTGAGCCCGATGAACGCGGCGAACAACGTCAACGGCGTCGGGCGCATCAAACGCACCAGCGCGATGACGCTGCGCAACGGCGGGCTGCTGGAGGTGCAGTTGGCGTTCGTGCGGAAGGTCGTCACGGAGCTCAACGGCTTCGACAACCTGTACTACGAGATCTGCAACGAGCCGTACTTCGGCGGCGTGACCGACGCCTGGCAGCGGCGGATCGCCGAGACCATCGCCGAGACCGAGAAGGCCCTGCCCCACCGCCACCTGATCGCCCGGAACATCGCCAACGGCGCCAAGCGCGTCGTCAAGGCGCCGCCGCACGTGTCCATCCTGAACTTCCACTACGCCACGCCGCCGAAGGCCGTGGCGATGAACTACCGGCTGGGCCTGGTCCTCGGCGACGACGAGACCGGCTTCAAGGGCAGCGGCGACGCCCCCTACCGCATGGAAGGCTGGGACTTCCTCCTCGCCGGCGGCGGGGTGTTCAGCAACCTCGACTACGCCTTCACCGTCGGCCACGAGGACGGCAGCGGGCGCAACAAGGCCCCCGGCGGGGGCAGCGCCGCGCTGCACCGCCAGATCGGCATCCTCGCGAAGTTCATGGCCTCGCTGGACGTCGCGGCGATGCGCCCGGACGCCGGCGTCCTGGCGGGCGACTTGCCCGAGGGCGTCACCGCCCGCGCCCTCGCCGCGGAGGGCAGGCAGGTCGCGGTTTACATCCGGGGCGACGGCTGCAAGGAGCTCAGGCTCCGCCTCGGCGAGGGCACGTGGCTGGCCGAATGGGTGGACACGAAGACCGGCAGGATTGGCGGCCCGATCCGGCTGGAGCCCCGCGACGGGCAGGCCGCCCTGGCGGTGCCGGCCTATCGCTCGGACGTGGCCCTGCGCGTGACCCGCCGCCGCCGCGCCGCGAAGGGCCGGCGCGGGAAAAAGGGCGGGAATATCTGATTGTGGATGTGGACATCGGCCGATGCGGCCGGTATGGACGACGGAACAGCGACGGGCCCGCGGGCGGTCGGCGCGAGCGCAACGGCAGCGCGGCCGCGGCTGCGGGCGGGAACCAGCGACGTACAGGAAAGGTGATGGACAGATGGCAAAGAAGACGCTGAGGGTAGGAGTGATCGGGTGCGGGGCGATCGCGCAGCGCCGGCACCTGCCGGAGTACACGGCGCGGCACGACGTGGAGGTGGTGGGCGTTGCGGACGTGAAGTACGCCCGCGCGAAGGAGGCGGCCGAGCTGTTCGGCGCCGAGAAGGCGTACAAGCGGCACAAGGACCTGCTGAAGCTGGACCTCGACGCGATCAGCGTCTGCACGCCGAACCACCTGCACGCGCCGCAGTCGATCGATGCCCTCCAGGCCGGCTGCCACGTGCTGTGCGAGAAGCCGATGGCCGGCAGCGTCAAGGACGCCAAGGCGATGCTGGCGGCGGCGAAGAAGGCGCGGAAGCAGGTCATGATCGGGCACAACCAGCGGTTCGCCGACGCGCACGTCCGGGCCAAGGAGATCTACCAGTCCGGCGAGCTGGGCAAGGCGTTCAGCTTCTCGACCAGCTTCGCCCACCCGGGCCCGGAGAGCTGGTCGATGGACGGCAAGGAGGGGTTCTTCTTCAAGAAGCGCCAGGCGATCATCGGCTCGCTCGGCGACCTCGGCGTCCACAAGATCGACCTGATCCGCTGGTTCCTCGAGGACGAGGTCGTCCTGGCCTCGGCGATGACCGGCACGCTCGAGAAGGAGGACTGCACCGTAGACGACACCGCTTACGGCGTGTTCACCATGAAGAGCGGCGCCCTCGGGCAGATGTTCGCCGGCTGGGTCCTCAAGGCCGGCGAGGCCAACAACACGATGGTCTGCTGCGAGAAGGGCGTCATCAAGATGTACGGCGACCCCCGCTTCACCGTCATCGTTCAGAAGGCCAACGGCGAGAACATGTACATCGAGGCCGGCGGCATCCAGACCAACGAGGCCGGCGGGCAGAGCGCCTCGGGCGTCATCGACGCCTTCGTCGACAGCCTCCAGGCCAACCGCAAGAACCCCGTCCCCGGCGAGGAAGGCGGGCGGAGCCTCGCGGCCATCATGGCCTGCGTCGAGTCGGCCAAGACGCGGAAGCACGTCAAGCCCGAGAAGATCTGACCCGGGCCGAATCGCGAATCTCCGAAGGGGCGGGTCGCCGGGATGCGGCCCGCCCCTTTCGCGTGCGCCCTACTTCCTCTTCCTGCGAAGGGGGAACTTCGAAGACGGCGTCCGGGCACTGGTGAAGAGCTTCTCGGCGCGGGCGACGATGTCCGGGTGGTCGGCGGCGATGTCCTCGCTCTCGTCCACGTCCGCCGCGAGGTCGTACAGCTCCGTCGCCTTGCCGGGCGCCCGGCGGACCGCCTTCCAGCGGCCCAGCCGCACCGCCTGCCAGCCCTTGTATTCCCAGTAGAGGTGGTCGTGGGCCTTCTGCTTTCCCGGCCGGCCCACCAGCGTGGGCACGAAGGAGATGCCATCGGTCTCGGTCCCCGGCTCGACGCCGGCCAGCTCGGCGCAGGTCGGCAGCACGTCCCAGAACGCCGACGCCAGGTCCGTCGTCGTGCCCGCCTCGATCCGCCCGGGCCAGCGGGCGATCATCGGCACGCGGATGCCGCCCTCGTACAGCGTTCGCTTGGTCCCCCGCAGCCCCCCGCCGGACTCGAAGAACCGGTAGTCCTGCCCGCCGGCGCCGCACGGGCCGTTGTCGCTCGTGAACATCACCACCGTCCGCTTGTCGAGGCCGAGCTCCTCGAGCAGATCGAGGATCCGCCCCACGTCGCGGTCCATCCGGGAGATCATTCCCGCCCGCGCGGCCCGCGGCTCGGCCTGGGCGCAGTAATGCCCGCCCTTGTACGGCTTCTCCTCCCACGTGCCGCGGTAGGGCTTCATGGAGTCTTCCGGCACGGTGACCTCGGCGTGGGGGATGGTGAAGGGCACGTAGAGGAAGAACCGCCGGTCCTTCCAGCGGCGGATGAGCCCGAGGGCCTCCTCGGCCAGCAGGTCGTGGGAGTACGTCTCCTGCTTGTCCCCGGCGTTGCCCGCCAGGGGTACCTTCTCGGTGTTCCGCCACAGGTACGGCGGGTAGTAGAAATGCGCCCGGCCCTGGTTGAGGTAGCCGAAGAAGTGGTCGAACCCCTGGCGGTTCGGCTCGCCGGTCGAGCCGGCCTCGCCGAGGCCCCACTTGCCCACCATCCCCGTGGCATAGCCCGCCCGCCGGAGCACCTCGGCGACGGTCACGTCCCCGGGGCGCAGGGGCACGCGCCCGTTGGCGCGAACCAGGGCGTGCCCGCTGTGCAGGCCGGTCATCAGCACGCAACGCGACGGCGCGCACACCGTGCTGCCGGCGTAGTGGTCCGTGAACTTCAGCCCCTCCCCCGCCATGCGGTCGATCCGCGGCGTGAGGATCTTCTCCTGCCCGTAGCAGCCGACGTCCCCGTAGCCGAGGTCGTCGGCAAGGATGTAGACGATATTCGGCCGCTCGGCCGTGGCCTCCGGCGCCGCGCCGGCATATCGGGCGATCCCCGCCCCGGCGATACCGGCCGCGGCGGCCCGTCGAAGAAACGCGCGTCTGGTGTGCATACCATCTCCTTGCCCCCCACCTTCGTTCCGCCGCCCCGCGGTGTCAAGCGGGACGGGGGCGCGGCGGACGCCGCCCGCCGACGGATTCGTAACCTCCCCGCCGCCGGCACCGTATGCGGAGAAACGCACGGTTCAGCACGAGGAAGGAGCGGAGGCGGATGATCCAACGGGCATTCGACGGGACGCGGTGGATGGCGGCGGCGGTGGTGTTGGCGGCCTGCACGACGACGGCATGGTCGGCCGACGGCGAGAAGCCGCTCAAGATCAAGGTCACGACCACCGCGGCCGAGGGGGGCGGCTCGCTGGCGGCGGCGATCGACAGGGCCAACGCGGCCGGGGGGCCGGCGGTGATCACGCTGGACCCGCCGGCGAGCGACGCCGGCTACGACAAGGCCCGCGGCGTGTGGACCATCCGCCTGGGCAAGCCGCTGGCGAACCTCGCCGGCGGCGGGATCACCATCGCCGGCCCGGCCCGCAAGCCCGCCGCCGACGGCCGAGCACCGGCGCCGGCCGTGGAGATCGTCGCGGCCAAACCGGGCATCGAGTACGCCGTGGGCATGATCTCCCCCGGCTGCCGCCTCGTCGGCGTGGGCATCGGCGGGTTCAAGTACGCCGTGGTGCTCTACGGCCCGATGGCCACCGGCTGCGAGGTCCGCGCCTGCCGGCTGGGCCTGCCCGGGCGGGGCAACGAGACGGGCGTCATCCTCGTCGAGGGCGCGGCGGGCAACACGCTGGAGGACAACGTGATCTCCGGCAACGCGAACCTCGGGGTCTACCTCGGCGGGCGGCAGACGCGGGGCAACGCGATCCGGGGCAACCGCATCGGCACCGACGCCGCGGGGCGGACGGCGAGGGGCAACCGCGTGGGCGTCATGGCCGCCGGCAGTGCAGAGAACGCGGTCGGCCCGGGCAACGTGATCTCCGGCAACGCCGACATCGGCGTGCTGCTGGTGGGCAAGGGCACCGAGGGCAACGCGATCCGGGGCAACCTCATCGGCGTGGCGGCAGACGGCAAGGCGCCGCTGGGCAACAACATCGGCGTGGTCCTCAAGGCCCTGGCAAACGGCAACCGCATCGGGGGCACCGACGAGCGGGACCGCAACATCATCTCCGCCAACACCGAGATCGGCGTCTACATCGAGGCCGCCGACGACAACGTGCTCGTGGGCAACTACCTCGGCCCCGACGCCACCGGCCTGGCTCCCGCCGGAGACGGCGAGGCCGCACAGGGCAACGGCGTGGAGTTCAACACCGTCGCGGCCGGGAATGTGCTGGGAGGCACCGAACCCGGGCAGCGGAACCTCATCTCGGGCAACCGGGTGTACGGGGTGGTCTACTACGGCCGGTGCACGCGGAACACGACGGCGGGCAATTACATCGGCGTGGATGCGACGGGGCGGCGCGCCCTGCCCAACGCCACGGGCATCTGCGTGGACTGCGCCTCGCACCACAACGACATCACGGGCAACGTGATCTCCGGCAACCTCAACTACGGGATGTTCTTCGTCACCCGCGGAACCGAGCACAACCGCCTCCGCGGCAACAGGATCGGCACGGACGCCGAAGGCAGACTGGCCGTGCCCAACGACATCGGCATGGTGATCTCGACGGGCGCATGCGACAACGTCGTCGGCGGCGACGGCCAGGACGACGGCAACGTGATCTCCGGCAACCGCCGCAGCGGGATCATGATCACCAACCAGCACACCGAGCGAAACGTCGTGGCCGGGAACGTCATCGGCCTCGACGCCGCCGGGCGCCGACCGCTGGGCAACGCCCACGGCGTGCTGCTGGCGACGCACCCGCGACACAACGTGGTGCGGGGCAACACGATCTCGGGCAACCGCTCGGCCGGGGTGATCCTGTGGGAGGCCGCCGCCGAGAACGAGGTGGTGGGCAACCGGATCGGCGCGGCCGCCTCCGGCGGGGACGCGGCGGCGGTGCCCAACGGGGCCGGCGGGGTGGTGATCGGCTCGCGGGCGGCGGGCAACGTCGTGGGGCGCGAGGGGGCGGAGAACGTCATCGTCGGCCACGACGACGGCGGGGTGCTCGTCGGCGATGACGCCGGGCCGGGCAACCGCGTCGGGGCCAACCGGTTCGCCGGCAACGCCGCGGGGGCCATCGTCGGCGACCCCGCGGCCGGCAGCGCCGCCACGCAGCCGGCGCCGAGGACGCGCCCCGCACAGGAGCCGCTGCCCCCCGCCCCGCCGGCGACGCGCCAGCCCCTCAAGCCGCTGGCCGTCGGGGGCGACCGGCGGGTGTTCACCGTCACCACCACGCGCGACGGCGGGCCCGGCTCGCTGCGGTGGGCGCTGCAACGCTGCAACGCCGCCGGCGGCAGCGCGGCGGTGCACTTCCGCATCCCCACCGACGACCCCGGCCATGACGCGGACACCGCCACGTGGAGGATCCGGCTGACCGACACGCCGCCGTCGCTGGTCGTCGGGGACGTGATCCTCGACGGGGCGACCCAGCCGCGGGCAGGCTCCGGCGGGGATGCCAACGCCCCGGCGGTCATCCTCGACGGCGGGCGGCAGGCGGTCGAGTACGGCGTCTCCGTCCTGGCGGCGCCGCGGATCGTCGTCCGAGGGCTCAGCGTGGTGGGGTTCATCTACGGCATCCAGGTCTACGGCGAGGGCGCCGAGGCCTGCCGCATCGAGGGCTGCTGGCTGGGCATCGAGCCCGGCGGCGAGGCCAACGGCAACTACAACGGCGTGGAACTGATCAGCGGCGCCGCCGGGAACGTCGTCGGCGGCAGTCGGGCGGCGCTGCGGAACGTCGTGGCCGGCAACGTCCACGTGGGCATCCGCCTCAGCGACGCCAACGACAACGCGGTGATCGGCAACTTCGTGGGCCTGGACCCGACCGGCCGGCGGGCGGTCGCCAACGGGGACGGCATCTGCGTCGAGGGCCGGGCCGCGAACAACCGCATCGGCGGCACGGAGCGGGGGCAGCGGAACGTGGTCTCGGGCAACGTCGCTTACGGGATCGACCTGTTCGGCTGGGGCGTGCGGGGCAACCGGATCCTGGGCAACTACGTGGGCACCGACCACACCGGCCGGCGGGCCGTGGCGAACACCTACGGCGTGCTCTTCGACGACCGGGCTCACGAGAACGTCCTGGGCGGGCTCGCCGAGGGCGCCGGGAACGTGATCTCCGGCAACACGGCGTTCGGGGCGTACTTCTACAACAACGGCACGCGACGTAACGTGTGCATTGGAAACAAGATCGGCACGGACGTCACGGGCACGAGGGCGGTGGGCAACGAGGCCGGCGTCCACATCGACGGCGCCACGCGGGACAACGTGGTGGACCGCAACCTGGTTTCCGGCAACCGCGTGGCGGGGATCACGCTGTTCGCGGCCGGGACGCGGGGCAATGTCATTACCCGCAACCGCATCGGCATCGGCGCCGACGGCGGGCCGCTGGGCAACGGTGCCGACGGCATCCGGATCGCCTTCGGCCCGGCGGGCAACACCGTCGGCGGGCGGGGCGCCGAGAACATCATCGCCCACAACGGCGGCGAGCCGATCTCCGTCGAATCCCCCGGCGAGGGCGGCAACCGGATCCTCGCCAACGATCTCCGGGAAGCCGGACGGCGTTAGTGTATATGCGGCACCGGTTATCAGGAACCGTGGGGGCCGTGCGGCTTCGGGCTGCCCCGCCGCGAGGAAACCCCGCCGGCCCGGCAAGCGAGCCGCCCCCTCCGACGGAGTACGGCGTATACCTTACCCCCCCGGCGGACACAGGCACGGACAGACCGTAAAATATTTTATTGTGTAGGCTTACATCGAAGACGGCTCATTGTGTCCACGGTGTCCGGGGGTGGACAGAACCGACACATCGGCCCTCCGCCGCCCCGCGGGGTGCGGGGCTCAGAACATGCCCACCACCTGCCCGTCCTCGTCGAGGTCCACGTTCAGGAACGATGGGCGGCTGGGCAGGCCGGGCATCGTCCGCATCTGCCCCAGCAGCGGGTACAGGAAGCCCGCCCCGGCCGAGGCGCGGACGTCGCCGATCGGCACGGTGAAGCCGCTGGGCACGCCCTTGAGCGTCGGGTCGTGGCTGAGCGAGAGGTGGGTCTTGGCCATGCAGATCGGCAGTTCGCCGAGCCCGGCCTGCTCGTAGGCGGCGATCTGGGCCTCAGCGTGCTCGCTGTAGGAGACGCCCGAGGCGAGGTAGACCTTCCGGCAGATGGTCTCGATCTTCGCCTTGATCGGCAGGTCGTCGGCGTAGAGAAAGCGGAACTCGCCGGGCTGCTCGCAGGCGTCGGCGACGGCCTCGGCCAGCTCGACCGCCCCCTCGCCCCCGCGGGCCCAGTGGTCGCAGACGACCGCCGCGGTCGCCCCCGCGTGCTCGGCGGCGGCGCGGACGCGGTCGACCTCCGCCGGCGTGTCGAAGGGGAAGCGGTTGATCGCCACCACCACAGGCAGGCCGAACATCCGGGCGATCTGGAGGTGGCGGGCGAGGTTGTGCACGCCCATCTCCAGCAGCTCGACGTGCTCCTCGACGTACTCCTGGGGCAGGCGCTTGCCCGGGGTGACCACCGGCCCGCCGCCGTGCATCTTCAACGCCCGCACCGTCGTCACCAGCACCACGCAGTCCGGGCGAAGGCCCGAGACGCGGCACTTGATGTTGCAGAACTTCTCGAAGCCCACGTCCGAGCCGAAGCCGCTCTCGGTGACCACGTAGTCCGCCAGCTTCAGCGCGATCCGGTCGGCCAGGATCGAGCTGTTGCCGTGGGCGATGTTCGCGAACGGGCCGGCGTGAATGAACACCGGCTGGCCCTCCAGCGTCTGCATCAGGTTCGGCTTCAGCGCGTCCTTCAACAGGACCATCATCGCCCCGGCGGCGCCGAGGTCCTCGGCGGTGACCGGCTCGCCCGAGCGGTTCATCCCCACCAGGATCCGCCCGAGGCGGCGGCGCATGTCCGCGGCGTCGGTCGCCAGGGCGAGGATGGCCATCACCTCCGAGGCCGCCGAAATGTCGAAGCCCGTCCGCCGGCAGGGCCCGTCCAGCCAGTTGTCGCTCTGGCCCGTCTCGATGAACCGCAGGGCCGCGTCGTTGACGTCCACCACCCGCCGCCAGGAAATCGTCTCCGGATCGATGTCCAGCGTGGGCAGCCCGCGGTCCGGCCAGGTCGGGCGGGCCTCGTGCTTCATCCGCGCGTCGATCGCCGCGGCAAGGAGGTTGTTGGCGATGCTCACCGCGTGCACGTCGCCGGTGAGGTGGAGGTTGAACTCCTCCATGGGGACGACCTGGCTGTACCCCCCGCCGGCGGCGCCGCCCTTGATGCCGAACGTCGGGCCCATCGACGGCTGGCGGATGCACGCGGCCACCTGCCTGCCGATCCTCGCCAGCGCCTGGGTCAGACCGATGGTCGTCGTGGTCTTGCCCTCGCCCAGCGGCGTGGGGGTGATGGCGGTGACGTCGATGTACTTGCCGTTCGGCCGATCCGCCAGGGCGTCGAGGATACCCAGGCGGACCTTGGCCTTGACGTCGCCGTAGGGCTCGAGGTGCTCGGGCGGAATCCCCGCGGCGGCGGCGATGTCGGCGATCGGCCGGATCGTCGCGCCCCGCGAGATCTCGATGTCGCTGGGAACCGAAGGGCTCATGCGGGCCTCCCTGGCTGGCGGCGGTGCGTGCGCCGCGTGAGTCTAGGGCGGCGGCGCGTCGCACGCAAGCCCCGCCCGGAACCCACGTCCACCATGGGGATATCGGCAGAATCGTCGGGGGCGCTCACGAGGCGCCCCCTCCGGCCGGCCCGCCCGCGGGAGGCCGGGCAGGGCGGCGGGAACGTGCAAGCTGTCCGCATGGCGTGCCGTGACCGTCCGCAAAATCTCCGCACACGCTGGAAAACGCGGACAAGCACGTCTACGATTAATCGTGCATCGAATGGACGGTCGGACGGTGGTCGCGGCAGGGAGCCGCGGAGCCGGTCGTCGGCGATCATCTCTGCATTGGAACTAAAGGAGAAACGCATGCCACGTGGGCGGTTGCTGGCATCTCTCGTTGTGCTCGGCCTGCTGGCGTCGGTCTTGACCGGCTGCGGCAGCAAGGTCAGCGAGAGCAACTACGAGAAGATCAAGACGGACATGACGCGGGCCGAGGTCGAGGCGATTCTCGGCGAGGGTACGGAGACCAGCGGCGGCGGGGCCTCGATCGGAGGCATCAGCGCCTCCGGCACGGTGGTGACCTGGAAGGACGGCGAGAAGTCCATCACGGTCACGTTCGCCAACGACAAGGTGGTCATGAAGACCAAGAAGGGCATGTAGGTTCCGGAAACACGCCCACAGCCGCCTGCCTGACGGGCTTTGCCTGACACGGTATGCACGACACTTCGGCCAGACCGCCCCGCCACCGCAAGACCGTCCGTCCCCCGCCGCAAGACGGGCGGGACGGGCAGACAGGCGTCGGTTGAGGGGCCGACGCGAGACGAGAGACCTGAAACAGTGGAACGCCGACACGCAGCAGACACAATCGAGAGCAGAAGAAAGGGACACACGATGAGGAACAGAACGTTTTGGACTTTGGCGCTTCTCCTGGCCGCTTCGGCCGCCATGGTGGGGTGCTGTGCGGAAGAGACCGTCGAAGCCGAGCCCGTAGCGGCCCCGCCTCCCAAGCCGGCCCCGAAGCCGGCGCCCAAGCCGATGCCCTGCGAGCCGGCGGGCACGGCCAGGACGATGACCGTCCTGCCGTCGCGCGATCCGGCCTGCGGCGTGATCCGCGTGACCAAGACCGCGCCGGATACCGTGATCGTCGGCGCGGAGTTCGACTACGTCATCAAGCTGACCAACGTCACCAAGGCGGTGATCGAGGGCGTCATGCTCAAGGAGAAGCTCGATCAGAACTTCCGTCTGACCGGGACCAACCCCAAGAGCACCATCGACGGCCAGACGCTGCACTGGAACGTCGGCGCCATGAAGCCGGGCGAGACGCGGACGTTCACGATTCGCGGCTCGGCCGCCGGCGCCGGGCCCGTCTCGGCCTGCACGGACGTGACGTACGAGAACCCGCGGGTCTGCCTGGCCATCAAGGCCGTCCAGCCCACGCTCCAGATCACCAAGGCCGGGCCCGACCAGGTGCTGCTGTGTGACCCGATCACCTACAAGATCACGGTCAAGAACACCGGCAGCGGCAACGCCTGCGACGTGGTCGTCACCGACGACCTGCCCGACGGCGTGGCCACCATGAACGGGCAGAAGTCCGTCAAGTACCGTATCGGCGCGCTGGCGCCGGGCCAGAGCCGCGACTTCACCATCCAGGCCAAGGCCTCCAAGACCGGCACGTTCACCAACAACGCCTCCGTGGCGGCCAGCGGGGGCCTCGCGGCCACCAGCA
The DNA here is from genome assembly GCA_964385465.1 of uncultured Planctomycetaceae bacterium. Taxonomy (GTDB): domain Bacteria; phylum Planctomycetota; class Phycisphaerae; order SM23-33; family SM23-33; genus CAYLPJ01. The sequence goes on from CAYLPJ010000002.1 coordinate 252,251, forward strand.
ACGGCGTCACCACGAAGGTAACCAAGCCGGAGCTGAAGGTCGTCAAGGCCGGCCCGAACCTCCGCTACGTCGGTCGCCCGGCGGACTACACCATCACCGTCACCAACACCGGCGACGGCCCGGCCCGCAACACGGTCCTGACCGACCAGATCCCCGCCGGGACGACACTGGTCAAGGCCAGCAACCAGGGCACCGCCAGCGGCGGGAAGGTCACCTGGAGCCTGGGCACGATCGCTCCGGGCGCCAGCAAGAACGTCTCGCTGACGCTGCGGATGAGCCAGACCGGCACGGTCCGCAATGTCGCGACGGCGCAGGCCTACTGCGCCTCCGGCCAGGGCGCCACGACCACCGAGGTCAAGGGCGTGCCCGCCATCCTGCTGGAGTGCGTCGACCTTGCCGACCCGATCGAGGTCGGCGGCAACGAGACGTACGTGATCACCGTCACCAACCAGGGCTCGGCGGTCGGCACCAACATCGTCATCGCCACCACCCTCCCGGCCGAGCAGACCTACGTGTCCTCCAACGGGCCGACCAAGGCCAAGGCCGAGGGCAAGAAGGTCACTTTCGCCCCGCTGGCCTCCCTGGCTCCCAAGGCCAAGGCCACCTACCGCGTGGTCGTCAAGGCCAGCGCCGCCGGCGACGTGCGGTTCGGTGTCCAGTTGACCAGCGACCAGATGGACTCGCCCGCCAGCGAGACCGAGAGCACCCACCAGTACGAATAAGCACCTCGTGCTGACCAAGGCGTACGCCGCAGAGGGGCGCCCCCGCCGGGCGTCCCTCTGTCTTGCGCCGCCGCACCCATGCCGACGCCGGCGCCCCCGGCTTCCTATACTGCCAGAGAAGGAGAGCCAACCATGACACGCCCACTCGCACTCGCCGCACCGACACTGCTCGCCGCTGCGCTCGTCGCCGGCTGCGGGCCCGCCGCCAACGGCCGACCCGAGTTCACCGCCGCGGAAATGGAACGCGCCGCCGCCAGCCGGTCCGACCTCGTCGGGAGGAAGGCGCCCCCCTTCACGCTCATGAACCAGGACGAGAAGCCCGTCTCGCTCGGGGACCTCGCCGGAAAATGGGTGGTGCTCTACTTCTACCCCAAGGACGACACCCCCGGCTGCGCCTGCCAGGCCAACGAGTTCACCGAGCTGCTGTGGAAGTTCCGCAACATGGACGCGGTGGTCTACGGCGTCAGCGCCGACTCCCCCGCCAGCCACCGGCGGTTCATGAAGAAGTACGGGCTCGAGCTCAACCTGCTCAGCGATCCCGATCACGACATGATGGCAAGCTACGGGGCGTGGGTGAGCAGCAGCCTGGGGACCATGGACTACGGACGCGTCGTCCGCACCACGTTCCTGATCGGCCCCGACGGGACCATCCGCCACCACTGGCCCGAGGTCATCCCCGAGGGTCACGCCGCACGCGTGCGGGACAAGCTCGCCGAACTCCAGGCCCGCGGCTGACGCACCGGCACGCGGGCCTGCCGTGGCCGGCAGGCAGCAGCCAGTGGCCCGTGGCTGGCGAAACGGCGCGGCTTTCGTCGGCCGGGATCGCCCGGCCACGAACCTGGCCGGCCACAGGCTACTGCCCTGCCGGCCACGGCCCAAGGCCCGCGGGCACCTCAGGCGATGGCTTCGTTGTCGAGAATGAGCCCGACCTCACTGCGGCCAAGGGCGACGATCAGAGCACAGGCCCCCGCATCCGGCCGGTTGCCGCCGGCGTTCAGTCGAACCCGGGCGTCCAGCAGGGGAATGGTCTTCTCCTTGCATTCCAGCACGCCTTTGACCAGGCGCGCGTTGGCTGGAACGTCCGTCAGGTCGACACCGTCGAGGATGTCGCGGGAGGTGAGCAGGTCGGCCGCGTCGATCCCGGCCGTGAAGCCAAGACCGTCTTGGCCGTCAACCGTTTGGGGGGCCAGAATGCCGTTTGGTGTTTCGCTGGATGCCATGATCTCACCTCCGTTGAGCTGCCTTACCCGACGGTCCGATTATCGACTCCCCCCGATCGAGCCTGAAACGAAATTGGAATTATCTTAATTCCGTAAATATTATACGCGGCCTAACGCGTTTTGTGCGCGCCTTGTTCCCAATTTCACAAAGTTTTTCTGTAAGCGGTCGTAAGGTATCTCCCCCACAAGACTTGCCCGACGTGCGTTTTGCTGCCAATCCGTCCCCGCCGGCTCCGACCCCGCATGTATCCGACGTCCAGCGTCTGATGTCTCACATATGCAATCCCATATCTGTTGTCCGCCCGGCCACCCCCCCGGCGGCCCGCCCCCGCGTCGTATCCCATCCCCAGAACTTGACCGTTGCCCCGCCCCGGGATACATTCATTCCGGCACGCCGTTGAGCCGTTGGCGCCCGTAGCTCAACCGGATAGAGCAGCGGTCTTCTAAACCGCAGGTCGCAGGTTCGAGTCCTGCCGGGCGCGGTCTTACGGGTCCGCCGCCGGATGGCATGCGCGCCGGCAGAGGCCGGGGGCTCGACGCGCCGGTCGGACCCGCCGGACTCCCCGTGTGCGTTCGCCTCGGCCATCGCCGCCCATGCCCCGACGCCGGACCGTCAAAACACGCGCTTGGCCTGAAGCCGGGCGCGCGGTACAGTCAAAGGGTTCGGCGGGGTCTTTCCGTTCCTTCGTTCCTGTCGTCCGCCGAGCGTGACGGCAAGCGATGTGGGGCATCCCGGCCACACCGGGGTTGTCGGCAGGCTGCGTCCGTTCCGCTCGGTGCGGACACCCCGCGGGCCTCGCGTGCCGGGCGGCAACGGAACAAGCCGGACCCGCCGCTCCAGCTCGCGAGCGGAACCGATCCGCCGAATCCAGCAGCCGGGGGACGAAAGGAGAACACGCCATGAAGCCCCATGCACTCTACGCCGCCTCCGCTCTCTTGGCGCTATCGGGGGCCGTATCCGCCGCGGAATTCACGCCCATCGGCGACCTGCCCCCCGGGGCAGTCGACAGCTCGGCCGAGGGGATCAGCGACGACGGATCCGTCGTCGTCGGTTACGGGCACGGCTTCTACGGGCGGGAGGCCATTCGCTGGACAGAAGCTGGCCTTGCCGGCCTCGGGACCCTCGGCGGGGACCGCACACGAGACGTCGCCCGGGCTTGCTCTGCCGACGGATCGGTGATCGTTGGCGAAAGCCGCGCCCTGGAGAACAACCAGGTGCTGGGCCAAGCCTTCCGGTGGACGGCCGAGACCGGCATGGTCGGGCTCGGCTACCTGGACTCCACGTACCGCGGGAGCCACGGGCTCGACTGCTCGCCCGACGGCTCGGTCGTCGTGGGTGACAGCTACTACGCATCGTGGAAAAATGAGGCCTTCCGCTGGACCGAGGCCACGGGCATGGTCGGCATGGGACACCCGCCCGGGGGGGCGACCTCGGCAAGGGCGGTGTCGCCGGACGGAGCCCTGGTCGTTGGCATCTGGAACACCGGCTCCGTGAATGAGCCGGGACGGTGGACGCAAGCGACCGGGTGGGAGGGCCTCGGGGATTTGCCCGGGGGGAGCCGGTACGGGTACGCGCAGGCCTGTTCCGACGACGGATCCGTGATCGTGGGGTTCAGCTCCAATGCTGAGGGCACCGTCCCGTTCCGCTGGACGGAGGCCACGGGCATGGTGGGTCTGGAAGACCTGCCCGGAGGCGACGTCTACTCCTGGATCGGCGGCTGCACGGCCGACGCAAGCATTCTCGTCGGCTGCGGATCTGTGGGCACGGGCGATGCCGGCAGGCGCGCCGCCGTATGGGACACCGAGCATGGCGCGCGGGAGCTGTCCGACGTGCTCGACGATCTCGGTCTCGCCGCCCAGCTCAACGGGTGGACGCTCAGGGCCGCTCGCGCCGTCACGCCCGACGGCCGATGGATCTGCGGATACGGAACCAACCCCTCGGGCCACACGGAGGGCTTTCGGGTACTCATGGACCCCGACGAGGCCCGGTGGGTCAGCCCCACAAGCGGGGCCTGGGACGACCTGACCAATTGGGATCCCTGGAAGCCCGGGGCGACGACGGACACGTTCATTGAGCCCGACCACGGGCTGACGGTGACGGGGCCGACGCTGGCCACGACGGTAGCGTCGCTGTCGATCGGCTCGCAGGTGGACGGCACGGCGGAACTCCAGGTCCAGTCCGCCGGTCCGGTGACGGTCTCGGGGAACCTCGATGTCGGCGCCCCCGGCGACGCGCTGATCCACGTCGGCGGCGGGGCGTCGCTCACCAGCGGCGCGACGCGGATCGCCGCAGACGCCAACACCGCCGGCTCGGTCATCATCGACGGCGCGGACGCGACGTGGACGGTCACTGGCACCGAAGATGTGTTCGTCGGCGGCGACGGGTGGCTCTCCCCCGCCGCCGGCGGAACCGGGTCGGTCACGTTCCGCAACGGCGCGGCCGGGAGCTTCGGCGGCCACGTCGTCCTCGCGGCGGCCGCCAACAGCGTCGCGGACGTGGACATCACGGCCGGGTCGTCGTGCGCCGTGGTCGGGCACGTCCGCGTGGGCTATGCGGGCAGTGCGGATCTGGCGCTCGTCGGCGGCGGGCAGCTCGATTGCGATGCGGCATGGATGGCGTACGATCCGTGCGCGACGGGCACCGCCGTCGTGGACGGCGAGGGTTCGGCATGGAGGTCGGACGGCTCGGCCACGATCGCCTTCAACGGGCAGGCTGATCTCGCCGTCTCCGGCGGGGCGCTGGCTTCGTTCGCTGCGACGACGGTCTCCGGCGGCTTCGGCGGCCGGGCCACGGTCATCGCGACCGACGCGAACACGCGGTTCGAGACGGGGGCGCTGACCATCGCCGCACACGGCCAGGCCGAACTCCATGCGCTGGACGGCGCGACGGTGCAGACGGGAGCCGTTCTCGCCGCCCCGGCCGCTGACGCGAACACCGAGATTGTCATTCGTGGCGCCGCGACGTCCTGGAACACCGGCGGCGGGTCGCTGGCGCTGGCCCCGGCCGGGCGGGCGCAGCTCGACCTGCTGGACGGCGCGGGGCTGGTCTGCGGGGACGCGAACCTCGCCGCCGGGCCGGCCGGCGAGGCGGTCGCCCGCGTCGATGGCCAGGCATCGGCATGGACGGTGAACGGGTCGTTGTGGGTGGGCGGATCAGCCGGCGGCGGCGGGGGCACGGCCACACTGACCGTCGACGCCAACGCCCGCGTCCTCGCCGACGGCGACGTGGGCGTCTGGGACGCCGGGGCGGTGCACCTGACGGCGGGCTTGCTGTCGGCCGAGACGGTCAGGCTGTCGGCGACCGGCTCCCCGCAGTTCACGACGGGACCGGACTCGACGCTTCGCGTCAACGGGCTCGTCGGTTTCGGGGACGCGGCGTCCTTCGCCGGCGCGCTCCAGATCGGCCACGCCAGCAGTGGCAACGGCAGCCACGCCGTCGGCGCCGGCCAGGGCCTCGCCGTCGCCGGCCGGCTCGACGTCGGATACGACGCCAACGGCCTGCTGACCGTCACCGACGGGGGGACGGTGACCAGCGGCGCGGGGACGGTGGGTCTGCTGGCCGACGCCAACGGCACGGCGGTGGTCAGCGGGTCCGGCTCGGCCTGGACCGTGTCGGACCCGTGCGGCGTCCTCGACGGCGGGCTGCTCGTCGGCAAGACCGGCACCGCCCGGCTCGTCGTCGAAGACGGCGGGCGAGTCGCGTGCGTCACCGGCGCGGTCGGCGCGATGCCGGGCGGAACGGGCGCGGTGCTGCTGGACGGCAACGGCGCGGCCCTGTCGGTGGACGCCGCGCTCTACGTGGGCGGCTCGGCCGCCGGGCCGGGCGGCGGGGCCTCCCTCAGTGTGGGGGCCGGCGCGGCGGTCGCCGTCGGCGGCCCGCTGGAGGCCTGGTCGGGCGGATCGATCGGCATCGAGGGCGGCGACGTAACGGCCGGGGCGTTCCAGAACGCCGGAGGGGCGTTCACCTTTCCTGCCGGAACGCTGACGGTGGACGGCGGGGCCTTTGATCCGGGCGTGACGGACTTCGAGCTCGACGGCAACGCCGGGCCGGTCCTGACGCTTACCAACGGGGCGTCCGCGACGCTGCCCGGCACGCTGACGGTCGCCGACGCCGACGCCGGGACGCTGCGCGTCCTGGCCGGATCGTCGATCGAGTCCGCCTCGGTACGGGTCGCCGAAGCTGCCGGCTCGGTCGGCTTAGCCGTCGTGGACGGCAACGACTCCCGGTGGCAGACCGGGTCGATGCAGGTCGGCCGCGGGGGCACGGGCGGGTTGGAGGTCACCAACGGCGGCGGGGTGATCTGGGCCCATGCTGCGATCGGCTCAGGAGCCGACGCCAACGGCACGGTCCGAGTCGACGGCGGGACCTTCACCGCGGAGGGCAGCGGCTCGATGACGGTGGGCTGCCACGGCACCGGGACGCTGGAGGTCTGCGCGGGGGGGCTCGTCTCGTCGGGATCGCCCACAGTCGGTAGCGAACCGAACTCCGTTGGCCGGGCGTTCGTGAGCGGCGACGGCACGGCCTGGGTCGCCGCCGGCGCGGCGATCCGCGTCGGCGAGGAAGGCATGGGACGTCTGGAGGTCACGGACGGCGCCCGGCTGGAGACAGGTTCGGCGTGCGTAGCCGTCGGGGAGGGCTCCGTGGGCGGGGTCCTGATCGACGACGGGAACTGGTCCTGTTCAGACATGCTGTACGTGGGCGGCTCGGGTGTCGGCTCCCTGGAGGTTCGCGGCGGCGGCGTGCTGACGTCCGGCTCGACGCAGATCGGCAAGAACGTCGAGGGCGTCGGCACGGTCCGGCTGGACGGGCAGGGAACGCGCTGGCAGGCACCGCGGGGACTGACCGTCGGCTCACGGGGCCGGGGCGATGTGCAGGTCCGCGACGGCGCGTTGCTGGAGGCGTTCGGCGCCACGCTGGGCAGCGCGGCAAGGGCCTCCGGCCACATGCGGCTGGACGACGCGAACTGGCACAATTCCGGCGATTTCGCCATCGGGCGTGAAGGCGAGGGGACTTTCGAGGCCGTCAACGGTTCCGAGGTCTACACCGAATACGCCGCGCGGATCGGGAGCAATTCAGGCGGCAACGGCGAGGCCCGGATCGACGCCTCCCGGTGGGAAGTGACGGACTTCCTCTCCGTCGGCGCCGCCGGACGGGGGCGGCTGACCGTCACCGACGGCGGGATCGTCGTCTCGCAGACCGCGTACATCGGCGAATGGTCCGGCAGCGATGGTCTCGCCGTGGTCACACGCCCGGGCTCGCGGTGTACGGTGAACGGCGACCTCATCCTGGGCTACTCAGCGGGCGCTGCGGGGCGGCTGGAGATCACCGGGGGCGCCACGGTCGAGGACTCTGACGGCATGGTGGCCCGGGCCGCCGGCTCGACGGCCGAGGTGCTCGTCTCCGGGCCCGGCTCGCTGTGGGACAACGTCCGGGGCCACGTCGGCGGCACCGACCGGGGCTGGGGCGGCGCGGGCGGCGACGGGCACGTGACGGTGACCGACCACGCCGAGATGCGAGCCAGCCACTACCTCAGGATATGGCGGACGGGCAGGCTCGAGCTCGACGGCGGGACGCTGACGGTCGGGGAACTGCTGGGCGACGGCAACCCCGGGGCGCTGGCCTTCACAAGCGGGACGCTGACAGTCACCGGGGACCTGGCGCTCGACCTCGACGGACCGCTCCACCCGGTGGTCGTGCTGGACGAAAGCCGCCGGCTGAGCGTCGGGGGCACGGCGACCGTCGACACCCACGGGAGGATTACCGTCGACGGCGGGCACTTCTCGGCCGGGGCCGTGGCCGGAGACGGGCCGCTGGAGTTCCGCACGGGCTCGGTCGCCCTGACTGCCAGCGGCCTGGACGTGGCTCCCGGCGGGCTACTCGGAGAGGACGTCCGTCTTCACGCCAACCGGCAGCTCAGCGTCTCGGGCACGGTGGACATCGGCGAGGCCGGCCTGCTGACCGTAGACGGCACCACGCTCCGGGCCGGGGCCGTCGAGAACGCCGGCGAACTGCTGCTGACCGGCACGCGGCCGCGCGTGGTCGCCGCCGCCCTGAGCAACACCGGCCTGATCCTCGGTGACGGGCGGCTCGTCGGCGAGACCACCAACGCCGCCGACGGGCGCCTGCTCGCCGAAGCGGGAAACCGGCTGGTGCTCGACGGTTCCGCGGCCAACCACGGTACGGTGGAACTGACCGGCGGAACGGTGGAGGTCACCGGCCCGCTGACCAACGCCGCCGGCGGGGACATCCTCGGCCGGGGCACGTTGTCGGCCGGCGGGCTGGTCAACGAGGGCGACATTGCCCTGTCGGTCGGCGTGACGGACGTCCACGGCGACGCGAACAACGCCCCCGGCGGGGGGGTCATGGTTTCCGGCCGGGCCGACGTGACGTTCTGGGACGACGTGCACAACGCCGGCGACCTGTTCCGCGTCTCCGCCGACGCCTCGGCGACGTTCTTCGGGGCGTTCTCCGGGGACGGCATCTCCGGCGACGGTCACGTGTACTTCGAGGAAGACGTCTCGCCGGGCTTCAGCGCCGGCGTGGCCGCGTTCGGCGGCAACGTGACCTTCGGTCCGGCCGGCAGGCTTCGGTTCGAACTGGGGCCGCCCGACAACAGCGATCCGGGCAACCCCGGCTACGACGCCCTGTCGGTGGCCGGGGACGTCGACCTGGACGGCACGCTGGAGTTGACCTGGCTGGCCGACGCCGGCGACCCGCAGACCTGCTTCGGCGGCAGCTATGACGTGGTCGTCTGCGGCGGGGCGATGTCAGGCGAGCTGGCCGAGATCGCCGGCGAATTGGTCGACTATGTCGACTCGATCGAGCGTATTCCGCTGGGCGACGGGCGGACGGCGCTGCGCGTCACGCTTCACGACCTGCTCGGCGGAGACTGCACCCTCGACGGCATCGTCGGTCGAGACGATCTGGGCGTCCTGCGCGAGCATTTCGGCATGCAGGGCGGATGGCGGGAGGGCGACCTCAACGCCGACGGGGTGGTCGACGTACGGGATTACGTGGCCTACAAGAAGCACTTCGGCGCCCATTTGCCCGGGCGGGTGCCCGAGCCGACCGCCCTGATCGCCCTGGCCCTGACAGGTGCGAGCATGCTCGTCCGACGGTGGCGCAACTGACCGCCGGCCGAAACCCCCGCCAAACCCCGCCCGCCGGCAGTCACGGCGTCTATGTTCCGATCGCCGCCACACCGGGCGGGAGGCCCCGCCGGGCCTGTCCTGGCAATCGCGCCGCTGTGGCCATCCGCTCCAGCCGGCCGAGGCCGTTGGCGAGCTGGACGGCCAGGCCGGCGTAGCGCCCCACGCCCACGAGGGCGGCCGCGACGAACAGCAGGTACTCGGGCGCCCGCAGCACCGGCCAGCTGAGCGTTTCCCATCGCAGTAGGGCCAGGCAGGCGGCGGCCACGGCCACCGTCCCGGCCAGCAGCTTCAGCGACTCGCCCAGCCCGTCCTCTTCGGCAGTGACGTAGAAACGCTCGATGAGCATGGTGACGATCACGAGCGGGAGGATGACGGCGCGTCCGCTGGGTGTCAGGCCGGCGAGGTCGAGGACGGAGACGGCCGCCGCGACGCAGAGGACCACGGCGGTCAGCAGCACGCCGAGGCGGGCGACCAGCAGCAGGCGGAGGCGCTCAAGCAGCCCGCGAAGCGCGAGCCCGACGGCCAGGGCGATACCCAGCACGGCCAGGCCGGTCCACACGTCGGCGTAGAGGAAGCTCAGACCCAGCAGGGCCGGCGTGAAGGTACCGAAGGTCTGCACGCCGACGATGTTCCGAAAGACGGCGGTGATCAGCGCCCCGGCCGGCAGAAGCAGCAGGACGGCCAGCGTGTGCTGGACGCCCACGGGCAGCCGCGTCAGGTCGGCGGCGAGGCCGAGCGCGGTCCGGGGCGCCGGCGCGGCCAGGCCGTCGGGCCCGATGGGGTAGGCCCGCAGTTCCCCGTCGAGGGCGACCCCCCCGTCGCGGGAGGCGATCTCCGTCCCGCCGCGGCGGACGGCAAGCCAGGCGGCCGGCAACCGCCCGGCGTAGCCGTGCTCGGGATCGAAGGGCACCCAGCGCCCGCCGTCGTGTGCCTCGACCCACACGCTCGGGCGACGGGCATGGTCGGCCTGGAGGATGAATCCCGCCACGCACCTTGCGGGGATGCCGGAGACGCGGCAGAGGGCGACCATCGCCCGCGCCCGCCCTGCCGGCGTGGCCCGGCCGGTCTCCAGCGCGCCGGCGGCGTCGGGGTGCCCATCGAGTTCGTCGCCGGCCAGGGCCGTGCAGCAGTGCAGGTAGAACGCCCGAAGGAGCCTGTCGCTTCCGGCGTCCGAGGAGGCCAAGGCCGCCTGCGCCCGGCGCACGATGGGGCTGTCGGTCTGGATTCGCGGCTCGCGGCGCAGCCACCCCCGCCGCGCGTCGGGAACCAGTGCCTTCGGGGGGCCCTCGGCGTCCTCGGGCGGCGAGGGCAGCAGGTGCACGTCGAAGCGTGCGGCGAAGCTCGCCTCGGGCGCCCCGGGCGGCGGGCGGAGGACCACGCTTCGCCCCCCCGACCGCGTGCCCCGCCACGCGTCCATCGCGATCCCGTCGCGGGAGAAGCTCTCGCGAAGGACCCGGCAGGCGCGGGTGTTGTCCGGCAGGGCCAGGCGCACGCTCCCGGCGGCGCTCGAGGCGCGAAGCACAAGCTCGTATTCGATCCGCCAGAAGGCCCCCTCGCCCTCGGCCGCGGGAACGCCTATGTTGCCGTCGGCCGCGGACGGCTGAGCCCCGCGCCGCGGTATCTGCCACGTGCCCCCTCGTGCGGGGCGGCCGGGGCGATCGCGTGCAGCAGGCCCGCACCGTTGGCGAGCTGGACGGCCAAGCCGGGACGGGCGTTCGCCTCCAGGACGATGGGCCCGCGAGCGGCGTCGAGGACGATGTCCACGCCGAGGTAGCCCAGGCCGATCGCCCGGCTGAGCGAGGCCGCCGTGATCAGCGTGTCCGACCAGTGAGGCAGCGTCACGCCGGCCAGGGCCGCGCCCGTGTCCGGGTGGGTCGCGACCCGCCGGCCGCGGTGCATCGCCCGGGTGGTCCGCCCGGTGGCGAGATCCACGCCGACGCCAACGGCGCCCTGGTGGAGGTTCGCCCGCCCGCCGGAGGACCGCGTGGGCAGCCGCAGCATGGCCAGAACGGGCCGGGCGCGATGGGCGATCACGCGGATGTCCGGCGTGCCCCCGGCCGCGAGCCCCGCCATGGCCGGGTGGCAGGCGATGCGCTGCTCGACGATGGCCTTGTCCGGCCTGCCGCCGAGGGAGTGCAGGCCCGAGAGCACGGTGGAGACGTGGTAGCGTATGTCGGCGAGGAAGCAGGTGCGTCCGTCGGGTCGGCGGAAGGCGTCGCCGCGGCGCCCGGCGACGACGAGCACGCCGCGCCCCGCGGCCCCGCAGGCGGGCTTGATGACGAACTCGTCCCGGCCGGCGAGGATATCGCCCAGCCGCCGGACGTCGCCGAACCGTTCGAGCAGGGCGTAGGTTTCCGGCACGGGGATCCGATGGGCCTCGCAGAGGCGCTTGGTGCGGGCCTTGTCGTCGACGAGGGCCACAAGCCGGCGAGGGTTCAGCGGCGCGATCAATTCGAGGTTCCGGCGGTTGATTCCCAGCACGCCGCGCCGGCGCAGTTCCGCGGGCCATGCCCAGAAGCGGAGGCGGGCGAGGCCGGGCATCTCAGTGCCCCGCCTCGGCCCCGTTGCGGAAGTCGGCGAATCGGGCCAGCTCGGTCAGTCGGTAGCCGGCGTAGCGCCCCACGCCCACGAGGGCGGCGGCGACGAACAGCAGGCACTCCGGTGCGCGGAGCAACAGGGCGCCCGGGGCCTCCCACCGCAGCAGCGCCAGGCAGGCGGCGGCCACGGCCACCGTCCCGGCCAGCAGCTTCAGCGACTCGCCCAGCCCGTCCTCTTCGGCAGTGACGTAGAAACGCTCGATGAGCATGGTGACGATCACGAGCGGGAGGATGACGGCGCGTCCGCTGGGTGTCAGGCCGGCGAGGTCGAGGACGGAGACGGCCGCCGCGACGCAGAGGACCACGGCGGTCAGCAGCACGCCGAGGCGGGCGACCAGCAGCAGGCGGAGGCGCTCAAGCAGCCCGCGAAGCGCGAGCCCGACGGCCAGGGCGATACCCAGCACGGCCAGGCCGGTCCACACGTCGGCGTAGAGGAAGCTCAGACCCAGCAGGGCCGGCGTGAAGGTACCGAAGGTCTGCACGCCGACGATGTTCCGAAAGACGGCGGTGATCAGCGCCCCGGCCGGCAGAAGCAGCAGGACGGCCAGCGTGTGCTGGACGCCCACGGGCAGCCGCGTCAGGTCGGCGGCGAGGCCGAGCGCGGTCCGGGGCGCCGGCGCGGCCAGGCCGTCGGGCCCGATGGGGTAGGCCCGCAGTTCCCCGTCGAGGGCGACCCCCCCGTCGCGGGAGGCGATCTCCGTCCCGCCGCGGCGGACGGCAAGCCAGGCGGCCGGCAACCGCCCGGCGTAGCCGTGCTCGGGATCGAAGGGCACCCAGCGCCCGCCGTCGTGTGCCTCGACCCACACGCTCGGGCGACGGGCATGGTCGGCCTGGAGGATGAATCCCGCCACGCACCTTGCGGGGATGCCGGAGACGCGGCAGAGGGCGACCATCGCCCGCGCCCGCCCTGCCGGCGTGGCCCGGCCGGTCTCCAGCGCGCCGGCGGCGTCGGGGTGCCCATCGAGTTCGTCGCCGGCCAGGGCCGTGCAGCAGTGCAGGTAGAACGCCCGAAGGAGCCTGTCGCTTCCGGCGTCCGAGGAGGCCAAGGCCGCCTGCGCCCGGCGCACGATGGGGCTGTCGGTCTGGATTCGCGGCTCGCGGCGCAGCCACCCCCGCCGCGCGTCGGGAACCAGTGCCTTCGGGGGGCCCTCGGCGTCCTCGGGCGGCGAGGGCAGCAGGTGCACGTCGAAGCGTGCGGCGAAGCTCGCCTCGGGCGCCCCGGGCGGCGGGCGGAGGACCACGCTTCGCCCCCCCGACCGCGTGCCCCGCCACGCGTCCATCGCGATCCCGTCGCGGGAGAAGCTCTCGCGAAGGACCCGGCAGGCGCGGGTGTTGTCCGGCAGGGCCAGGCGCACGCTCCCGGCGGCGCTCGAGGCGCGAAGCACAAGCTCGTATTCGATCCGCCAGAAGGCCCCCTCGCCCTCGGCCGCGGGAGGCAGCATGGCCTGGCGGGCGGCCAGCGCCGCCGCACCCGCGGCCAGCAGCGCCCCCACGGCCAGGAGCGTGCGGCGTCGCTCGCTCACGGGTTGGTCCTTCCCGTGGCGGGCACGAAGGGCCCCTCGTCGGCGGCCGGGCGGAACGACAGCGGCCGGTCGCGCTCGGCGGCAGCCCAGGCGGTGAGCATGGCCAGCCGCGCGACCTTCTCGACCTTGTCGGGCAGGAGCTTCTCCCAGGTGTCTTCGGGCGTGTTGTAGTCGGCGTGCAGCCCACCGAAGAGGTACATCACGGGCACGGAGGCGAAGTAGAACGGCGAATGATCGCTGCGCCCGAGGCGGAAGCTGTTGGGGTGCGTCAACTGGATACCCACGTGGCGGTTGAGCCGCCGGTGCAGGGCGTGGAGGGCGTCGCTGGACCGCGTGCCCACCGCGTAGATGCCGTTGGGGTCGTTGCGCCCGATCATGTCGAAGTTGATCATCAGGCTCGTGCGGTCGATCGGCATGACGGGGCGCTGCACGTAGTGCTTCGAGCCTCGCCGCCCGATCTCCTCGGCGTCGAAGGCCGCGAAGACCAGCGTCCGCCGCGGCGGGCGAGGCAGGGCGGCCAGCGCGCGGGCGATGGCCAGCAGGGCCCCGACGCCGGCGGCGTTGTCGTTGGCGCCGAAGAAGACGTCCTCGAGCATCCCCTCGCCGAGGTGGTCGTAGTGGGCGCCGAGGATCACGGCCTCGGTCCGCAGCCGCTCGTCGCGCCCGGGCAGGACGCCGAGAACATTCCGCCCGAGCCCGGCCTGGCCTGCGATGCGGGCCTGCAGCCGCAGCCGCCGCCCGCGGAGCGCCATCGAGGCCGGTTCGCGGTCACGGGCGATGTCCGTCGCAAGCAGCCGCAATTCCGTGGCCGACATGTCCGTCATCCGCGTCAGCGCCTCCCGGGTGAACTGGAGGACCGGCACGGTCGCGGCGGGTACGGCCTGGCGGTCGGGGCGAGCCAGTCGCTCGGCCGCCCGGACCTCCTTCCGCCACCCGGCGGGGTTGTCGACCACGATCAGGCACGCGGCCCCGTGGCGGGCGGCGTTGTCGGCCTTGGCGGCGAGGGTGCCCCACCTCGCGGCCGCGGCCCGCGGGCCAAGCCACCGGGCGGTCTCCGGGGACCACGGCGTCCCGGAGAACGCCACGGCCACCTTGCCGCGGGCGTCGAGGTCGGCGTATTCGTCGAACCGCAGGTCCGGCGCGGTGATACCGTGGCCGACCAGCACGCAGGGGGCGCTGACGTCGGCGGCGTCGCCGGGCAGGTGGATGATCTCGTAGTCCCGCCCGCGCTGGAACTCCCCGGCGGAGACGCCGGCGATGGCAACGCTCAACTGGGAGGTCACCGTCGCGCCGGGGCGGATCTTGAAGACCTGGTAGTACCCCCCCGCCCCGCCGGCGGGTCTCAGGCCTGCGCGGGCGAAGGCATCGGCGACATACCGGGCAGCCGCCCGGGCGCCGGGCGTGCTCGCCCGCCGCCCGCGGAACCGCTGGTCCGACAGCACCCGGGCGTGCTCGATGATGCCCCGCCCGGTGATCCGCTCCATCGCCGCAAGGACCCCGGGCGTCGGGTGCGGTTCGCCCGGCTGGGACGTCGCGGGCGGGGCCGCCGATGCCCCCGCTCGCCCCGCCGTCGCGGCGATCGCCGGGACGACCGCCATCGTAGCGGCCAGGAGCCCGCGGCCCCGGCCGCCGTCAGCGAAGCGGCAGTTCGATCCGCTCACGAGCCTTCTCCTTGGCCGGGAAGTACAGCAGGTGCAGGAACCGCCCGAGCGGGTCGTGCAGCACAACGGCGCGGACGTCCCCGGGGTCGGCGGCGACGACAGCGGTCGGGGCCTTTGCCTTCCCCGCGCCCGCCAGCGGCAGGCGGAGGTAGTACAGCGACATCAGGGACCGCTGCGGGCGGCTCTTGTGACGCCTGACGATCCCCGCGACCCGCGCGCCGGGGAAGATGCGGCCGAGGTACTTCTCGGTCGTCACGGTCTCGAGGCGTTTGCGTGGCAAGCGAATGCTCACGCCGGCCCGGGCGAGCCGGCCCTGGACGGGCGGCAGCACGGGCTTGGGCGCAGGCGCGTTGATCGCGGGCAGGGCCGGGTCGCCCCACAGCCGGAAGCTCAGCGCCGCGCGGAGGACCTTGGCCTGCTCGGTGTGCCCGCGGGCGGCCTTGAGCTTCGCCAGGCACAGGAAATAGTTCCTCGCGTCGCGCAGGGCCTCGCCGACGCTCTCGCCCCCGAGGGCCTGGTCGCAGAACGCCTTGATCAACGCGCTGCCGGAGGCGCTGTGGATGTTCGTCACGCTGCCGATCAGCCCCACCCCGCCGTGATGCAGCACCCGCCGGGCCACGTCCTCCTCCAGCGAGTGGCAGCTCTGGAGGATCACCAGAGGCAGCCCGCCCAACTCGATCGGCGGGCGGTCGGCCGGGGGCGGCAGCGGCTCGTACGCCTCGTCGGCGCCCCAGCCGTAATCCTCGGCCGGGCCGGCCGGATCCCCGCCGACGGAGGGCTCGACGGTCCCGGTCAGCTCGGCCGGCGGGTCGGGCATTGGGGGCTCGGCACCTTGGGGGGCGGGCCAGCCGTCGTCGGGCGCCGGGCCGGTGGCGTCGATGATCACGACGTCCTCGGCCCCCTCGTCGAACACCTGGGGCGGGCAGAAGAGCGCCTGGTCGCTGACGTGGCCCTGGTAGATGATCAGCCCGGCCGACGCCGCCGCGGCGAGGATGTTCGCGTCGTCGGCCGGGACGCCGTAGAACTCCCGGACCTCCCGCCCGGCGTTGCGGAGTTCCCGGGCGGTCAGGCGGGCGACGGTCTCGGCCAGGGGCAGCGCGCCGTATTCAGTGCGGGGGTTGGCGACCATCAGCACAGGCCCGTCGCCGCCGGCCCGCGTGCGGTGCAAGCCGATGCAGAACAGATGGGACACGTCGGACAAGCCGGCGAAGGGCAGCCGCCCGACCCCGTAGGCCGACGCCCCGGGCCCGGCGCCGGAGCAGGGCTCGACGGCGACCTCGAACGTGCCGAGGCGGCTGGAGTCGGTCACCGGGATCGGCGCGATCGCACCGTGGTCGCCCAGGATCGTTACCGTCCGCGGGGCAAGGCGCTCGGCGCGGACAAGGCGGTCCACGGCGGCCTCGGCCTCCCGGCCGTCGGAGGAACCGCAGAGCACCACGGCGGCGCTGCGGACCAGGCTGACGTACGGGGCGTACCACGCGGCGGCGTCGGGGGCGCAGGCGCCGGTGTCGAGACCGTCGGCCGGCTCGACCCATTCGTCGCCCGCCGCGACGTGCACCGCCGCCCCCCGGGCCGACTCGGGGGCCAGGGCCAGCACGACCCCCTCGACGCGGTCGGCGCCGATGGCCCGGACAATTCGCCTTGTCAGGTCCCGCTGGTCCAGGACGGTGACCTGCACATCGGGAAGCTCAGGCAAGGTTGGCACCGGCCGGGCTGCGTGGGCGAGGAGCACCTGCCGGACGCCCAACTCGATGAAGGCGGAGCGGACGTGCCCGCGCGGGGCGTCGGCGGCAAGGGGGATCACCGGAGCGCCCAGGTGCGCTGCCAGCGTCGAGCCGAGGATGCACGCCGCGCCGTCGTCCGGGTCGCAGACCACCACCCGCGGCGCCCGCGCCCAGAAGGCCCGGGCGATCTTCACGGCCGCGCGGGTGGCGTCGGTGTCGAGGGCGACCGTCACGCCCGACGCGGGGCGCGTCGTCGCCGGGCGCGGCGCCGGCCAGCCGTCCAGGAACAGCCTCCCGGCCTGCGGGTAGCGGCCGATCAGTTTCGCCGCGTGGTCGGCGGGGTTGCCCGAGACGGCCAGCAGCAGCGGCGGCCCCGCCGGACCGGCCAGCCGGGCTGCCAGCGGAGCCAGCATCGGCCGCAGGTGCCGGTCGTGCTCGGAGACCACCACCAAGGCCACCGGCTCGGGGGAAGGTGGTGTCGGCGGCGGTCCGACGTGAGAGGCCGCCGCGGCCGGGAGCACCGCCAGGACGAACGCGGCGAGCGCCCGTCCGGGCGGGCGAAGGAACGGTTGTGGCATGGGGGCGGCCTCGCGGTCGGTAACCAGCCCGTTCTGCCGCGGCGGCAACCCCGCCGCCGGCGTTCGCGCACGTCACCGACGGCGGAAGCCATGCATTCGGCGTGCCGCGACGGGCCGGAAGTGCCCGGACAACGGAATGCACCCGGTTACGGCCATTGGGCCCTGTTCCGCAGCAGGCGGGCCGCAGATTGCGGGCCCGCGACGCGGCGAATCGGTATGTTCTCTTCCGATCGCCGAGCCACATATCGGACGTGCAGTTCCGGTCCGATCCGTTCGGCGGTCCGAATGCCGAAACCGAAAGGAGGCTACGCCTCCGCCATCCGTGCCGCCGAGCGACGGAGTTGAGCCATCACCCGCTTGTGGCGGAGGCTGATCGTGGCCTCGCTACGGCCGAAGACCTCGCCGATCTCGCGGAAGGACATGTCTTCGGCGTACCGCATGAGCATGAGCCGGCGGTCCTGGTGGTCCAGTTGCTTGAGCAAGGTGGCGACCAACTCACGGTTCTCGGACCGTTTTGGCGGGGTGTGGCGGTCCGGATCGGGGACGTGTTCGATCGGCGTGTCCTGGCCATCCTTCTCGGAGGGCGACCGAAGGTGCACGAACCGCGGTGCGGAATCGTCGCCCCGTCGGCGGATCACGCGGTCGTGGCGCATCGCGTCCACGGCCAGGTAAAAGCCCTTCGATGCGAGGTAAGTCTTGAACTCGACGCCCTGGTCGGCCCGGTACTTCCTGGCGGCCCGGGCGAGGCCGTAGTAAGAGTAGCTCTTGAGGTCTTCCATCGGCACCCAGGGGTAACGGCGTCGCAGTCTCAATGCCATGCCACCAGCAAGCTCGGCATGCTCCGGCCTGAGCCTCGATGGACCCCCACTACCGGTAAACACTGACCCGATCATGATTTCCGCTCCGTGTCGTACGGCGTGTCCTGGCGAATGGCCCGCACTGCTGCGTCGATCCGTGCCGCACCGAGCCAAGGAGGTGGAAGCCGTTCCGCCGATTGCTCCGTTACCATTGATATCGACATGAAGCGGCCGCATCAAACGAAAAACGTTAAATTTCACAAATACCGTTGTTTTGCCGATATGACCAGAATGGCAGCGGCCGGGGTGGGAGTGAGCGGCAGCGGACCGTCTCATCGGGCGCGGCCACACTGGCGCCGGGGTCCGCCGTGGGGCGGGCTACAAGGCAGCGGGGCCGTCAGGGACCTTCGTCGGCTGACCGTGGCTGAACGCCAGCAGTTCGCGGGCAATGCCCGTCAGTCCCTCCATGGCCCCGAGGATCTCCTCGACGTGCTGGCGTCCGCCGTCGGCGAGCAGGCCGCGGCAGAGCAGCATCTCGGCGTGAGCGCGGACGACGGTGATCTGGTTGCGGAGGTCGTGGCCGGCGGCCCCGGCCAGCTCGCGGGCGGCCTCGATCTGCGAAGGCTTCGGCGTCGCACCGAACGCCTCGGGCGCCGCCCCGCACGGGGTGTTGTCTGCCTCGCTGGAATTCCCGCAACCTGCCATGGTTCCCGCCTTGATGGAACGGCCTCGATTGCCGATAGATACCCGAAAAGGCCGGCTGGTCCAGAGCCGCGGGACATCCTACTGCCGCGGGCACGACGGTGCAAGGCGGGGCCGATTCGCGCGCGGCATACCCTTGACGGGTGAACCCCCGGGGACTAGGTTCCGCCGATCCCCCGGCTGAGAAAGGGAACCGACATGCCGTTCGATCCAGTGGAATTCGCCCGTCGCCCCCGCGTCACGGATGGTGCCTGCGGGACGGAACTCCAGAAGCGAGGCCTGACGCAGGGCGCGTGCCCGGAGCTGTGGAACGTCGAGAACCCCGATGCCGTGCGGGAGGTGGCGCAGGCGTATGTCGAGGCCGGCAGCGAGGTCATCCTGACAAACAGTTTCGGCGGCAACCGGTTCATCCTGGGCAATCACGGCGCGGCCGACCGGGTGGGCGAGCTGATGGAAAGCAGCGCCGCCCTGGCCCGGGAGGCCGCGGCGGGGACGGAGGTGAAGGTCTTCGGCTCGATGGGGCCGACGGGCAAGATCGTAATGATGGAGGAGGTCGCCGAAGAGGACATCCGGTCGGCCTTCGCCGAGCAGGCGGCCGCCCTGGCCCGTGGCGGTGCCGACGCGCTGGTCATCGAGACGTTCCACGAGTTGGCGGAGCTGCGCCTGGCGCTGGAGGGCGCGATCTCCGCGACGGACCTGGCGATCATCTGCTGCATGACGTTCTCCTCGGGCGCCGACGCGAGGCACACGATCATGGGCGACGCCCCCGCCGACCTGGCCGCCCTCGCCGACGAGCTCGGCGTCGCCGTCGTCGGCGCCAACTGCGGCGTCGGCCCGGAGAACTATGTCGGCGTCGCCGCCGCCCTGCGTGCCGTCACCGACAAGCCGATCTGGGTCAAGGCCAACGCCGGCCTGCCGGTCGTCGAGGACGGCAGGACCGTCTTCCCCATGCCCGCCGACGAGTTCGCCTCGTACGTCCCCGCCCTGATCGAGTCGGGCGTCAACTACATCGGCGGCTGCTGCGGCACCAACCCGGAGTTCATCCGCGCCATCAAGGCCGCCCTGCCGGGCTGAGGACAGCGCCGCCGGTCACCCCCGAGGCATCCGGCAGCGGGAAGCGCGACAGCCCGAACGCCCCGGGCAGTCAGCGCCCCCTGATGCGGCCCTCCGCCGTCAGCACGTCGGTGTAGCGGACGAAGGCGACGTCGTGCTCGGAAGCCCAGCGGGCGACCTGCGGGGAGAGGAACAGGCGGCGCTGGCGGTCGCGGTCGCGGGCGATCTTGCCCGGCGGGTCGCCGGCGTGGCCCATGCGGCGCATGTCCGGGCGGTCGTAGCCGGGATGGGCCACGAGCAGGTAGTCCCCGTCGGCCGCGAGCTTCAGCCGCGCCAGCAGCTCCTCGCCGGGGTCCTCGGGCCGCTCGCCCTCGACGGCGGGCAGGCGGGCGAGCGTGCGGTGGCCCTTGATCAGCCCCTCCTGCCGGCCGAGCTCGTCCAGCAGTGCGGCCACGCCGTCGAGCCAGTCGAAGCCCATGTGGAGGTCGTAGTAGCGCACATCGAGGCCGGCGTCGCGCATCTTCTGGAGTTGGGCGGCCATCTCGGCGGCGATCTGTTCGGCGTCCACGCCGCGCTCGTGATTGGCCTTGGGCGTGGGCAGCAGGTATCCGCTGTCGTCGAGGAGAGAGGGCACGCGCTGCGGGGGCAGGACGGGGGCCCACTTGACATCCTCCCATTCGGAATTGAGGGTCATGTGCAGGCCGACGCAGGCGTCGGGAAACCCCTTGAGCATGTCGGCGGCGGCGTCGAAGTGCTTGCAGCAGGGCATGACGGAGACGTTGCGGGCGTAGCCCTCGGCGAGCACTTCGGCGATGGCGTCGTTGGCGCTGGGACAGGACCCGGCGTCGTCCATCCGGCAGACAAGGCGTATCGTCATAGCGTTCTCCGCGGATATGTGGGACCGGGGAACCGGATTGCCGGAGGACCGGAGGAGTCCGTGGCGTGTTTCCGCGCGTCGGTTCGGGACCTGCGCCCTGCGGTCCCGCCCTTGCCAAGGCCACGGCTGGCGGACGCTTCCGCACTTCCGGTCTTGCGGTCTCTCAGACCTCCTCGGGCAGGTTGACTTCGATCCCGTCGGGGGCCTGGTAGGCGATGACGAGACGGTCGCCGAGGCGCTGCCACTGAACGTAGATCCCGCCGCGAGGGTGGGGGAAGACGCCCTCGGCCCACTGGAGCGTGCCCGGCTGCGGCGCCAGCACCACCTTGTCCGGGTTGCCCGGCTCGGGGAAGCGCACGCCGAGGACCATGGTGGACAGGTAGTACGTGGGCGCGGCCGACCAGGCGTGGCAGAGGCTGGCGCCTCGCTTGTCGACGAAGTACTCCCAGGTCGTCCACGCCCCGCGGTCGAGCATGTGGCCCCAGTAGCGTCGCATGAAGGCCTCGGCCTCGACGTCCATCCCCTGGCCGTAGAGGGCACCGAGGGCGTAGAAGGAAAAGTAGGACGTCACGTTGCAGTCGCTGTTTTCTTTCGGCTCGGGGACGCGGAAGTTGTTGTCCATGGCCTCGGCCAGCCACTCGGCGGCCGAGTCGGCCTGGTCGTCGGTGGCGATCCCGTACAGCAGCGCCAGGGCGTTGCCGGCGACGGAGGGCCCGGTATCGGGCACCTCCTCGCGGCGGCGGTCGACGAACGCGCCGACCTCGTCGTCCCAGAAGGCCTGGCGGATGGCCTCGGCGAGCTCGGTGGCGTCGGCCTCGGCGGCGCCGGCGGCCTCGACGTCTCCGACCAGCGCGAACACGTTCGCCGCGGCCGCGAAGCCGCGCTGGCAGAAGCAGTTCAGCGCGCAGTGCACGCCGCGCTTGTCCACGCTGGAGAGGTCCACGTAGGGCGCGAGGTTCCGCCCGTCCACCAGCACGCCGCCGTCCTCGCGGAGCTTGCCCAGCCCGGCCAGGAGCTTCTTGATCCGCGGGGCGGCCTCGCGGAGGAACGCCACGTCGCCGGTGGCGGTCCAGTAGGCCATCAGCGTCTGGGGGATGATGGCGGTGTAGTCCGGGTGTCGGCCGGGCTCGAGGGAGTGGGCGCCCGGGCGGATGAGCCCGTTGTCGCCCTGGCCGAGAAGGAACAGCTCGATGCACCGGCGGAACAGGGCCGTGTCGCCGTAGGCGGCGAGGTTGGCGTGGTATTCGGCGAGGAAGTCGCCGCTATAGAGCCCGCGCTCCCGCCAGGGGCAGTCGAGGTAGGCGTCCTCCATGCACGCGTGCAGGGCGGCCTGGCCGAGCTTCCAGACCTGGTTCAGCGTCGGGTCCGAACAGGCGAACTCGCCGATGGCCTGGACGGGATAGTTCGCCCGGGATGCCGCCACGCGATGCAGCCGGAACTGCGAGAGATCGCCGCGGACCAGCACTTCCATGTACCGGAACCCCCGCGGGTGGAAGGCCTGCCACCGCTGGAGGCCCCCGCGGGTGATGCATCGGTCGGCCATGTCCACGAAGTACCGCCCGTGGATGTCCGCCGTGCCGTCGGTGTCGAGCTGCTCGCAGTAGGTCACGTCGACGACCGTGCCCTCGGCGGCCTCGAAGTCCAGCATGGCCCGGCCGAGCACTTCTCCGCCGAAATCGTAAAGGATGGCCAGCGTGTCGTCGCCGACCTTGGCGGCGAAGGGGGCCAGGTCGGTCTCGACGGTGCACGCGCCGGCGAGGGGTTCGAAGCGGCGCCAGGCGCGTTCCCGGCAGGGGCTCTGGGCGGACCGCTCGCGCGGCCAGGGCGTCCACGGGCCCAGCCGCTCGGGCAGGGCGTCGGGATCGCCGAGGGGCAGGTCCAACTCGCCGGCGGCGGGCGTTTCGGCGACCAGCCACGGCCCGCCGACAAGGAACGCGTTGGGCGAGTGGGCCTGCTTGTCGGCGCTGACCTCGAGCTCGGCGGGGCGCGGCAGGGCGAGGTAGAAGTCCCACCAGCCGTGCCGGAGCGACTCGTGGACCTCCAGGAGGTTCCAGCCCTCCTCGAAGGTTGCGGTGAAGTCCTGCCGCAACGGGCCCGCCTTGGGGTCCGCAGGCTTCAGCTCCGTGCCGTTGAGGAAGTACCGCCCCCACCACGCGCCGAAAGTGACCTCCTGGCGGCGCGGCGAGCGGATCCATGTCATCACGCTCACGCGGGCCTCCTGGCGGTGCCACTGCCCCCCCGCCGGCGTGGTGACGATCAGCGAGTGCCAGTCCTCGTCGGCCTGCCGCGCCGCCCAGACGCCCCCGATCCGCCGGGGGTAGACCTCCCGCTCGTCCAGCAGCGGGATCGACCGCGGGACCAGTTCGCCCCAGTGATCGGCGTTGGCGTGGACCGCGGCGGCGGGCCAGTCGCCGTCGTCGTAGTCCTCCGAGACCCACGACCCCTCGGGCAGGTCCGGGGCGACCAGCAGTTCGCCGTGGTTCAGCGCGAACGAGAGCATGGGCGTCTCGCGGCGGCAGGCGGGGGACTCCAGGGCCTTCCAGGACTCGTCCGTGGCGACCTGGCGTGTGTTGCCCTCGACGTCCTCGAACGCCCCCCAGGCAATCAGCCCGCCGACGCTGGCCTCGTTGTGGAACGTGTTGACGCCCTGGCTGTTGACCACGACGGCGATCACGTTGCGCCCCGGACGGAGGAACGGCGTGACGTCCACCGTGTCGTACTCCGGCTTGACCACGAAGAACCTCGCCGGGCCGTGGCAGACCACCTCCCCGTTGATCAGCAGCCGGTACCGCGTGTCGGCAAAGATGTTCAGCTCGCCCTCGGCCGGCTCGGCGGGCAGGTCGAACGTCGTACGGAACATCGCCCAGCGGTTGCGTCCCTCACCGTGCGGATCGGTCCAGATGAACTTCGCGTTCTGATCAGGCAACGTCATACTCCTCGGTGCCCTCGCCGCCGCAGGCCGCGACGCGGGGCGGTCTTGATTCACTCGGGTCGTTGTCGGGGCTCACACCCCGGGCTTCCTGCCTGAGCCCCTTCGAGCCCGGGGTCCAGGCGCCGGCGTGAGGGCTGGCCGCGGGCTACTTCCCGCCGGCCGCGGTGCTTCGCGCGATCACCTCGCCGGCGACGCGCATGTTGGTCAGGGCGTCTCGGCCGGTGGCGAGGAAGGCGTGTTCCGCCGCCCGCCCGGTGATCGCAAGGAAGAACTGCTCGTACGTCTGGTCCCACGCCTTGCCGGCCCCGACGTTCTCGGTCCACTGCTTCTCGCCGGAGATCACGTGCAGCTCGGTGGTCTTCTGCCCGCCCGACCAGTTGCCGAACTCGGCCTTGAGCACGCCGCGGTCGCCCAGCAGGCGGTAGCTCTGGTCGTAGACGGGGCGCTCGGCCGCGGTGTAACCCCACACGCCGCTCTCGGAGACGGTGACCAGCACGCCGCTGCTCATCCGCGACTGGACGACGAGGTGGTCGGGGTACGGGTTTTCCGGCTCGACGATCTCGCCGATGGCCGAGATCTCCCCGAACTCCCCGCCGGAAAGGTAGCGGGCGAGGTCCAGGTGGTGCACGCCGCAGTCCAGCGTGCCGAGGTTCGCCAGCGCCCGCCTGCGCCGGCCGGGTCGGCCGACGTCATCCCGCAGGCCGTGGTAGTCCCAGAAGTTCTCCAAGTGCACCGCCCGCAGGCGCCCGATCGCGCCCTCGCGGACGAGTTCCATCATCCGCTGGACGACCGGCTTGCCGCGGTAGACGAACGCCACGCCCACCAGCAGCCCGGCGGCAGCCATGGTCTCGACAAGCTGCTCGGCCTGGGCGACCGTGTCGGTCAGCGGCTTCTCGCAGAAGGCGTGCAGGCCGCGGTCGGCGGCCGTGCGGATCATCTCAAGCTTCACGTCCGGGTGCGTGCAGATCGAGACGGCGTCCAGCTCGACCGCGTCGGCCAGTTGCTCGAAGCTGGCGAACGCGGGCAGCCCGTACTTGTCCGCCTGCACCTGCCGCCGGGACGCGTCGGGGTCGGCGAAGCCCACCAG
The DNA here is from genome assembly GCA_964385465.1 of uncultured Planctomycetaceae bacterium. Lineage (GTDB taxonomy): Bacteria > Planctomycetota > Phycisphaerae > SM23-33 > SM23-33 > CAYLPJ01. The sequence continues at coordinate 276,876 of CAYLPJ010000002.1, forward strand.
CTCCGCCCGCCGGCTCCGGGCGATGGCGGGGATATGGCCGTAGTCGGCCACCGTGCCGCAGCCCACCACGCCGACCCGCACCGGCTCGTCGGCGACCGTTCGCAGTTCAGTCATCGCGCCGCCTTTCGCGTCCGGCGCCTCTTGCGGGCCTTGCGGGCCTTGGCGGGTCCGGGGAACGCCCGCCGCACGAACGCCAGGCCCTCGCGACAGAAGACGTCCGCCGAGGGATAGAACGGCCGCCAGCAGGACACGGCCGCCCGGATCGGCTCGCAGGTCTGGCTGAAGCTCTCCAGCGTGACCCAGCGGTCGTAGCCGCCCTTGGCGACGGCCTCGGCGAGGCCGTCCCAGCGTACCTGGCCCGAGCCGGCGATCCCGCGGTCGTTGCCGCAGGCGTGGAAGTGGTGCAGCACGCCGGCGTCGATCGCGGCGGTCACGGCGGCGGCGGAATCCTTCTCCTCAATGTGCATGTGGAACGTGTCGAGCAGCAGCCCGATCCCGTGGCCGACCTTGCGGCAGAAATCGATGCCCTGTTCGGCGGTGTTCATGAAGTTCGTCTCGAAGCGGTTGAGCGGTTCCAGGGCGACGGCGACGCCGGCCTCTTGGGCCTGTGCGGCCAGGGGCTTCCAGGCCGCGGCGGTCTCGCGTCGCTGGGCCGAGAGCGGCATGGACTCGTCGGTGTCCCCGACGGGCTTGTACATCGGCCCGGCGTAGACCTCGCAGCCCAGCTCGCTCGCGGCGCGGATGGCCGAGGCGATGTGCCCCTCGGCCGCCTTGCGGGCCGCGGCATCCCTGCCGTACAGCCGCGTGCCCGGCGGCAGCGCGCCGCAGGAGGTCAGGCCCAGTCCGTGCTTCTCGGCCGCGCGGCGAATGCGGTCGACCGGCAGGTTGTCGGGGTCGAAAATGGGCACTTCCACGCCGTCGAAGCCGATCTCCCTGATCTTCCCGAATCGCCGCAGCACGCCGGGTGTCATCTGGTCGCCGAACAGCAGCAGGTTCACGCCGTATCGCATCATGCTTCTCCCTTTTCCGCGGGGGGCTGGCCATCGGGCAGCTCGATGGGAACCGCCTCGCCCCGGATCGCACTGTCGATCGCGCTGGCCGAAAGGACCACAATCTTCCGCCCGTAACGGGAGTCGGCCACGCTGGCGCAGCGCCCCTCGATCACGTCCAGGAAATGCCCGTGCTTGTCGAAGCCTTCCGGCGGGTCGACCTTGACGGCATCCTCGCCGATCTTCTGCATCCACAGCTCGCCGCCCCACTGCCTCGTCGCGGCCGAGCCTTCGCGGCCGACGACGCCGCGGTAGTAGTCCGGGATGGGGGCCATCTGGCTGCCCTCGAGCGTGCCGATGGTCTCCTCGCCGAAGGTGAAGGTCATCCAGAGGTGGTCGTTGTCCCCGGGCCCCTGATGCCGGCGGGAGGCGGCGCGGCAGTAGACGCCGGTCGGGTCGCCGGCGATATCGACGATCCAGTCGATCTCGTGGCAGAGCAGCTCGCTCATCACACCGCCGCTTCGGGCGTATTCCAGGCGCCACGGGCGTATGGTGGCCGGGTCCATGAAGCAAAGCCGCCGGGACCAGAGGCTGACCAGCTCCCCGAGCTCGCCGTCCTGCGCGGCCTGCTTCATCCGGCGGATCACGCCGCCGAACCGCACGGAGAAGCCGACGAAGGACGCCACGCCGGCGGCGTCGACGGCGGCGACGATCCGGTCGGCGTCGGCGACGCTCAGGGCCATCGGCTTCTCGATCCACACGTGCTTGCCGGCCTCAGCGCACGTGACGGCCATGTCGGGGTGCAGGTCGTTGGGCGTGGAGATGACGACGGCGTCGACGTCGTCGAGCATCTCGGTGTAGTCGCTGACGAGGCGAGCGTCGTGGGCGTCGGCGAGCTTTCGCCCGGCGGCGGGGTCGATGTCGGCGACGGCGGCGATGGTCGCCCGGTCGGCATGGGCGGCGAGGCGCTTGGCGTTGCCGGTCCCGTTGGGTCCGGCCCCGATGACTCCGATGCGAATCACAGATGGGTCTCCTTCGATCGACGGCGGTGTTCGGCGGAAGCGCAGGCATACACGCCGGCGCGTCCGGATGCACGGGTTTTCTTGCCCGCCCCTGCGGTCGAAAAACACGCGAAGGTTTCGGTCGGCGCAGGGGCCGATAGGGTATTAAGATAGAATAGGATGCGAAAGGGCGCAAGTTGTGCCCCACTCGAGTATGTCTGCGCAGGGGAAAGGACGCGACATGACGACGCTTCCGCAATACCGGGGTGTCAACGAGATCATCGGCCAGCTCGATGCCATCCGCGCCAGGCGCTGGGTGCTCCGGCTGGCGACCGGCCTGCTGGCCGCCGCGGCCGTGGCGATGGCCGCCCTGCTCATCATGGCCGTCTCGCTGGGCTACTGGACCGACCAGCCGCCCCGCGTGCTGCGGTGGATGATGCTCACGCTGGGCCTGACGGCCGTGGCGTTCGCGGTGGGGTGGTTCGTCATCCGCGCGGTCTTCTGGCGCCAGAACCCGGCCCAGACGGCACGGTTCGTCGAGCAGCAGCTTCCCGAGCTGCGCAACGACCTGATCAACACCGTGCTGCTCAGCGGCGACGGCGACCAGGCCAGCCCGGAGCTGGTCCAGCTTGCCATCCACGAGGCCGAGCGCCGCGCCCAGCGTTCCGAGCTGGCCCGCAGCGTCTCGACCAGGCCGCTGTCCCGCGCCGTGCTGGCGGCGGGGATCGCCGCGGTGGCCCTTACGACCTTCGCGGTCCTCCAGCCCGGGCCCTTCCGCCGCGGGCTCGCCGGGGCCGTCATGCCCACCGCCTACGTGCCCCGCGTCAACGACATCGAGCTGATCTCGATCGTCCCCGAGGACGGCGAGACGCGCTTCGTCGGCGAGACCGTCCAGGTCTCCGCCACCATCCACAACCCCGACGCCCGGCCCCACCGCGGCGAGTTGATCCTCCGCGGGCGAGGCGAGCCCATGGAGCTGCTGCCGGCCAACGGCTACACGACGTACTCCCTGCCTTTGCCCAAGGTCGAGCAATCCTTCCAGTTCGCGGTGCGGATCGGCGAGTCCCGCTGGCCGGTCGATCGGCCGTACTACAAGGTCAACGTCCTCCAGCGCGTGCGGATCGAGGGGCTGGACCTGGCGTACGAGTTCCCGTCGTACACGAAGCTCGCGCCCAAGACGGTTCGCAACGCCGCCGGGGGCATCGAGGCGCCAATGGGCACGAAGGTCACCGTGACGTTGCGCGTGGCCTCGCCGGTCCGCGCGGTGGGCCTGGAGGTCCAGGGCGGCTCGCGGATCGCGATGCGCCCGGGGCCCGCGCGGCGGCGTTTCTCGGCCGTGCTGAACGTGATGGAGGACGCCGCCTACCGCGTGGTGATCGAGGACACGCGCCAGCAGCTACCCGACCCCGAGGACGGCGGGAAGGCGGGCTTCGGCGGCGGCTCGAGCAGCCTGCTGAAGGGCTACTACCGCATTCGCGCCGTACCGGACGCCGCCCCGAAGATCGAGTTCCTCACGCCCAACCGCGACGTGACGGTACCGCCCGGGGGCACGCTGGAGCTGGGGGCCCGCGCGTTCGACAAGTACGGGCTGACCCTCGCCAAGCTGTACGCAGGCAAGGAGGGCACCGAGCCTCAGCCCGTTCACTCCTGGACCGTCACGGGCAAGACCAAGGCCGAGCTGACACACGAGTTGGCCCTGCCGGAGGGTACGATCACCGGGGACACGGTCGTCTACTACGCCACCGCCACGGACAACCGCAACCTGCCCTCGGTCGGCGGGCCGCAGACCACCGCGTCGGGACGGTTCAAGATCCTCGTCCAGGACGCCGACGAGCTCGCCGCCGAAAAGGCCGAACGCTACGACCAGCTCCGCAAGAAGCTCCTGGCCATCCTGGCGATGCAGGAGACCGCGCGCGTGGACGCAGGCATCTGCTGGCGAGAGCGGATCACCATCGAGAAGCTCCAGGCCACCGCCGCCGGCGTGCTGGCCGACCAGAAGAAGATCCGCGCCGCCCTGATCGACCTGGCCGACAACTTCCCCTTCGACGCCGAGACCGTCGCCGTTCAGCAGGCGGTGGCCATCCTGGCCAACAACGAGGCCGCGCTCGCCGTCGAGCAGGCGGAGATCGTCACCAAGCTGGCCTCGCTCGACGAGCGGGAGAAGCCCGGCCAGACGCTCACGCAGACCCAGGACCGCATCCTCGACACGCTCCAGACGCTTCTGGCGATCATGCCCACGCTCCACAAGAACCCCGACGCCAAAGGCAAGGCGGTCAACCCCGACGACCTGCCCCCCGACGCCAGGCAGAAGCTCAAGGAGCTCGAGGACAAGATGGGCGAGTTCCTCGAGGACCAGAAGAAGGTCATCGCCGCCAGCGAGCGGCTGACCAAGAAGCCCGTGGACAGCTTTACCAGCGAGGACGAGCAGCTCCTCAAGGAGCTCGCCGCCACCGAGGACAAGTGGGAGAAGTTCATGAACGAGGCCTTCGCCGACTTCTCCCGCCTGGTCGAGCAGGACTTCTCGAACCCGGCGATGCTCAAGGAACTGATGGCCGTCAAGAGCGACATCACGATGGCCAAGGACGCCCTGACCAAGAAGGCCACGGAGATCGCCACCGCCGCCGAGGACGGGGCCCTCGGCGGCGGGGAAGAGATCGTCTCGAACATCGAGAAGTGGCTGCCGGACGAGCCGGACCGCATCAAGTGGGCCATGGAGGCCATGCCCGACGACATGGGCAAGATCGAGCTGCCCGAGCTGCCCACCGAACTGGAGGACCTCGTCGGCGACCTGCTGGAGCAGGAGGAGGAGATGTTCGAGGAGATGGAGGACCTCTCGGCCCGTGCGGCCTCCAGCGGCTCCGACGGCATCGGCTGGGACGCCATGGACGGGCCGATCTCGAACATGGGCGCCCAAGGCGTCACGGGCAACCAGTTGCCCAACAGCAACGAGATGTCCGGGCGAAGCGGCGAGGGGCGGAGCGGCAAGTCCAGCGGGGAGTTCGTCGAGGACAAGGCCGTCGGCAAGGGCGGGCGACGGACGCCGACGCGCCTGACCCCCGAGCCGTTCCAGAAGGGACAGGTCAACGACACCTCAACCGAGCCGCCGGGCGGCGCGACCGGCGGGGGGAAGTTCTCCGGCGCCGGCGAGGAGGGACTCGAAGGCCCCGTCCCGCCGGAGATCAAGAAGGAGATGCCCCGCCTGGCCCAGAAGCAGGCCGCCCTGATCAACCGCGCCGAGCGCATCGCCGGCGGCTTCAAGGTCAACGACTACGCCGGCTTCAAGTTCCTCCAGGCCATCACGCTGATGAACAAGGTCGGGCGCGACCTCGAGAAGGGCCGCTATCAGAACGCCCTCCGCGCCCGCAACCAGACGCTGGGGGCCCTGGAGCAGACGAAGCTCCGCATCGGCAAGATCGACGTGATGGAAGACACCTCACAAAGCATGCCCAAGTACATCCGCGACGACATCGCCGACGCCATGCAGGGCAAGATGCCCGATGAGTTCAAGGACGTCCTGGAGCAGTACTACCGACGCCTCAGCGAGACGGGGAACTGAGGCGCGGGAGTCCACGGCAGGAACCAGGCTCCAAGCACCAGACAGCAAACAAGGACCAGATCTCAAACACCAAACGCGTCGGTCTGCGGCCGAGGACAGAGGCTCGTGCCCTGGCCGACCCGCTCGCCGCAGATGCTCGCCGTTTGCCGCCGGGTGCTTGTCGTTCGCTTCTTGCCGTCCCCCCCCTACTTCTCTCCGCTTCGCAACCGGTACATCTCGTAGCCGACGTCCCGCACCGCCTGGATGGTCTCGGGGTACGGCGTGTCCACGACGTTGACCAGGCCGATCTGGTAGTTCTCGCCGTCGCCCCGACCCGTCGTGGCCTGGTCGCCGTACTGGAACCAGTGGGCCCCCACGAACAGGCGGTTCTTCAACGCGCCCCGCACGTACCTGCGGTACTTGGCGGCGCGGTCCTTCTGGTCCTCCGCCGGGCGAAGGCCCGTGTGGAACATCCCGCGGTCCAGCGCGCCGAAATGGAACTCGCCGATGACCACCGGCATGTCCACGCCCTTGGGCAGCGAGAACCGCGCGACGTCGTACTTGTAGAGGTTGAAGCTCAGCACGTCGCAGAACTTCGCCGCGGCCCGCACGGCCGCGTCGTTGACCCACGCGAACCGGCAGCCGAGGTAAAGGTTCTTCGGCGCGACGCGTTTGACTTCCTCGCGGCAGATGCGGAAGTAGGTCTCGGCGGCGCGGCGGGCGAACGCCCGCATGTCGTCGCGGGCCTTGGCCGGCTTGGCCGGCGGGCTGGTCGTCCCGGCCAGGGACTTCCACGACGTGTACGCCGAGCCCCACGCGGCATTGAGCTTCTCGACCGTGCCATACTTCTCCCTCAGCTCAGCCAGCAGGGCCTTGTTGGCCGCCTGGTCGGGCGGGGAGACCAGCGCAGCGGTGCCGAGGGACTCCTCGCGTCCCCAACTCAACTCGTTGCCGACGAAATAGCCGATGCACCAGGGGTCTCCCGCGGTGGTGTCCTTCTCGCGGGCCATGCGCTCGCGGAGACTCTCGGCGAAGCCGGGATCGAAGACGTCGGGGAATTGCCTCCAGAAGCCCTTGCTGCCGCGCATGACGGGCCCGCCGAAGTGGATGGAGACCACGTAGGGCGTCTTGCGCTTGAGGTAGATGAAACTGTCCGACCAGTTGGCGATGGTGTTCATGCCCCAGCTTCGCAGGCGGGCGTGGCAATGGGCGGCGTCCCGCTCGCGCCAGTCCTTACCCCACTTGCGCCACAGGTTCGCGCCGCTGAAGTCGAACGTCCGGTACGTGCCCTTGCCCTTGTAATAGCCGTGCGGCGCCCAGCGACCCTTGCCGTAGAACGCCGCCAGCGGGTCGCCCTTCTCCGGCAGCCACGCGAAGTACGACTCCCGGTCGCTGATCGGCGTCGCGGCGTGGTTCGGGCGAACGCAGTCCGGGCCGTGCGACCAGAACAGCCGACCGGCCGGGTCCACCAGCCACCACCTGCCCTCGTGCTCGACTGGACGGAAGAAACCGGTCGCCTCGAGCTCCGGCCCGTCGGCCCAGCCGCCCCATGCGCTCCAGCCCTCCGGGCCCGGGTGGGCGATGATGTCCTCGGCCTCGTCGTCGATGCGCCCGGGAAACTCCTCCAGCGCGTGCAGCTTGCCCGGCCAGTCGGCGTGGATGTACTGGCCGAACTTGTCGATGAACGGCAGGAAGTCCTTCTTCGGCGCCGGCTGGACGGTGCCCTCTGCGCGGATCTCGCCGACCACGACCGCCGCATCGCGCTTGGGCCGGGGGGCGAAGATCAGAAGCTGCGTGACGTTGGCCGGGTCCAGCTTGCCCGTCCCGGCCGGGTTGCCCCGCATGCCCACCAGCTTGACATCCGGCGGCAGGCGGAACGGCGTGGGGGTCAGCTCGACGGTCAGCGTCCGCGTCTCGCCGGCCTGCACTTCCGTCCGCCCGGTCAGGCAGTGCTCCCGCCCGTCGGCGCCGGGGTTGTCCACGCGGAGGCAGATCGTCGCGTCGGTCTTGCCGATGTTGCGGAGCTCCACCTCCACCCGGCGGTAGCTGGACAGGTCCCATCGCCCGTCGGGGGCCTTCAGCGTGATGCCCGGCCACTCGGCCTCGTGGCCGGTGGTCAGCCGCAAGCCCCCCCCGCCGTCCTGCTCGACCAGCTCGAACGCTGCATCGGCGTTGACGCTGATCCGCTTTTCCTCGTCGGCCGTGCGGAAGCCGAACAGCGTCTTCCTGTGCGCGTCGCCCTCGCCCGCCTGCCCCGCCGCCACCGCCGCCGCGATGCATGCCGCGATCGTCATCGTCCGCCTCCGTCTGGTCATGTGCGTTTTCCTTTCGGGTCCATCGTACGGCCGGCGTCGGCGGGAGTCACGTTTGACGTTTGAGCCTTGTCGCCCCCCCGCCGGTTGCTAGGATGGACGCTCGAACAGGAGGCACGCCATGCTGCCGATGGATGCGTCGAAGCTGCTGATCGTCGAGGGGATCGAGGACGACCCGCTCACGCGGGCGCGGGCCGAGCGGATGACCCCCGGCGTCGGCGCCGACGAGGTCCGCCATGTCACCGATGAGCAGCTCGCGAGCATCGTCCGCGAGGAGCTCTCCGACCGCCCCCGCCACGGCATGGACGCCGCCATCCGCCCGGTGGTGATCTTCAACCGCTTCCGCTTCGCCGACGGCGAGCCCCAGCGGCAGCGGAGGATCGACGCCTTCCCCGAGCTCAACCGGCACAAGCTCAACGGTTACGGCGGGTTCGACTGGCGCCGAAGCGGCTCGGCCGAGTACCGCCGCGAGACCGGACTGGTCTGCCAGCCGGCGTGGCAGCTTCACACGATCGTCGGCTGTCACTTCCGCTGCGCGTACTGCTCGCTGGGGCACTACGTCAACATCATGATGAACATGGAGGAGTTCGTCGAACGCCTCGACCCTCAGCTGCGCCGCTGCCCCGGCCAGACGCTCTTCCAGTACGACAACTTCACCGATACCGTCTGCTTCGAGCCGGAATACGGCGGGGCGAAGCTGCTGGTCGACTACTTCGCCGGGCGGGACGGCCAGGCCCTCGAGCTCTACGTCGGCAAGAGCGACCACGTCGACTTCCTGCTGGACCTCGACCACCGCGGGCACACCGTCTGCTGCTGGAGCCTCGCGGGGCCCACACAGAGCCGGCGGTTCGAGTACCTCTCGGCCACCATGGAGGGGCGGATCGAGGCCATGCGGAAGTGCCAGGCAGCCGGCTACCCCGTCCGCGTGCGGTTCTCGCCGGTGATCCCCGTGGCCGGCTGGCGGGAGGAGAACCGCCGGATGGTCCGCGAACTGCTGGCCGCCGTCGAGCCGGACGTGATCACCATCGAGACGATCCGCTTCATGAACCACGACGCGTTGGCGGCCCATTTCGACCTGTCGCTGCTGGACGAGGAGTTCGTGGCGTTGATGCGTGGCGACCTCGGCCGGGAGGCGGTCAAGGGCTGCGAGGTCCCCGACGCCTACCGGATCGCGGTCTACGACGTGCTGTTCGAGGAGTTGGACCGGCTGGCCCCGAAGGTCCCCGTCGCCTTCTGCCGCGAGGCCCGAACGCTCTGGGACCACTACGCCGACTTCTTCTCCCGCCGCCACCAGACCCCCGGCCGCTACATCTGCAACTGCGGCCCCTACAGCGCCCCGGCGACGGTGTGATGTGTCCGCGCGTCCCCGGGCGGGGCGCTATCCGAGGTTGGCCTTGTACCAGTCGATGGCGCGGGCAAGGCCTTGCTGGAAGAAGACGCGCGGCTCGTAGCCGAGGGTATCCTTTGCCCGCGAGAAGTCGGCCAGCGAGTGCTTCACGTCGCCGGGGCGGGGGTCGTCGTACTCGGCGGGAACGTCCACACCCAGCAGCCCGCGGAGTTGGTCGAGGATCTCGTTGAGCGTTGTGCGTTCGCCGCAGGCGATGTTCATCGGCCGACCGTCGCAGGCCTCCGGCGGCGCCGTGGCCGCCAGCCAGTTGGCGTGGCAGACGTTCTCGATGAAGCAGAAGTCGCGGCTCTGCTCGCCATCGCCGAAGACCTTCGGGCGCTCGCCGGCGAGCAGGCGGCTGACAAACGCGGGGATGACGGCCGCATAGGGCCCGGCGGGGTCCTGCTGCGGCCCGAAGACGTTGAAGTACCGCAGGCTGACGGTCTCCATGCCGAATGCCGCGGCGTAGCCCTGCATGTAGGCCTCGCAGGCGACCTTGCTGGCGGCGTAGGGGCTGATGGGCATGGGCACCATGCCTTCGTGCTTGGGCAGTGCCGGCTGGTCGCCGTAGGCGCTGGACGACGCGGCGAACACCACGCGCTTCACGCCGGCGGCCCGCGCGGCCTCCAGCACCGTCACCGTGCCGTTGACGTTCACGTCGTGGCTGGTCCAGGGCTCGGCGACGCTGCGGGGCACCGAGCCGAGGGCGCCCTCGTGGAACACGGCCGCGCAGCCGGCGACGCAGCGGTCCACCGTCTCGCGGTCGCGGATGTCGCCCTCGACGAGGTCGATGCGGCCGGCGACGTCGGCGAGGTTCTCCCGCTTGCCGGTGGCGAAGTTGTCCAGAACGGTAACGTCGTGGCCCTTCTCGAGGACGTAGCGCGTCAGGTTCGAGCCGATAAACCCGGCCCCGCCGGTGATGAGATACTTGGCCATGTCTTCAGGTTCACTCCTACGGAACTGGCGATTGTGTTCTGCCGCAAACACCCATCCATTCCATCGGCCGATCGCGGGCCGCAGCTTACCGCAGTTCATACCCCCCCGGCCGCCCGGGGGCAACGCTTTCCCATGGACAGCCTGAAGCCCGTTCGTACAATGGCCGGTCATGAGCGAACAGGACACAGGGCAGGCGGCCGCGCCGGACCGATCGGCGGCGCCGCCCCGCGAGCGAAGAGACCTGTACGTGAAGCTGGCGTTCCTGGCCGTGGCACTGGTCGGGGCGTGGTTCATCTACACGCAGGTGCAGACCGGGGACGTGCTGAAGGGCTGGCCCGAGGGCGTGGAGAAGGCCCTCGCCCGGGCCAAGGAGACCGACCGCCGCGTGCTCGTGCTGTTCACCGACGATCCGCCGGGGGCAACCGCGCGGCGGCTCAGCCGCACCACGCTGGCCAAGCCCCACAACGTCCAGGCCATCCGCGAGGGCAAGTTCGTCCGCGCCCGCCAGTCGATCGACTCGCTCGATTCCCCGCTGGCCAGGCGGTTCGCCATCGACAAGCTGCCGACCATGCTCATCCTCGCGCCGGATGGCAAGGAGATCAATCGCCGCGAGGGGATGATCGGCGAGGTGCCCTTCCGCGAGGGATTCCTGGACGGATCAGAGGTCGTCAAGCCCGGCCAGGCCGGCAGGCCCTGAAGCCGGCACGCCCAGGCCGCCCCCCTGCCTAGCCCGCTTCCATCGCCAGCATGCGCTGCTTGACCTCGACGCCACCGGGGGCGGAGAAGCCGCCGACCCGGCCGTCGGCGTAGGTCACCCGGTGGCAGGGAACCACCAGGGGCAGGGGGTTCTTGCCGAGAGCGGCGGCGACGGCGCGCGCCGCTTCCGGCCGGCCGATCCCCCGGGCGAGTTCGCTGTAGCTGACCGTCTCGCCGTAGGGGACATCGCGACAGGCCCGCAGGACCTTGCCTGCGAAGGAGCGTTCCGAGGGCAGGTCGCAGGCGATGTCGGCGAAGTCCGCGGGGCGCGCGTTGAAGTACTCGCGGCTGAGCTCGACGAGCCGCTCGAACGGGGCGGTATCGCGTGCGGCCCCGGGGTTCTCCCAGGCCAGCAGGTCGCCGAGCTGATCGGGCGGGTAGTGGGGCAAGACGAGCCCGCAGACGCCGGCGTCGGTCGCCGTCGCGCCGATCGGCCCCCATGCCGTCGACCACACCGCATACGCTGTCGCCGTCTTCTTCGCCATGGCGACGAGGATAGCGGGGCGGTGGGCGGAGAGTCAAGGCGAGCGGGCGCGCCGCGGGATGCGGCCGTTCCGGCCGGTACCTGCGACCCTGCAGCACGCAGCAGCCTGGCGGGGCCTCAGGCGCCCTTGGCCAGGGGCGTCCGGCCGCCGGCGGCCTCGCGTTGGAACTGGGCGGCCTTGGAGCCGATGACCTGCATGGCGTGTCGGCCCTCGGCAGTCTGGGCGAGGCCGATGAACTGGAAGCCGATGTAGGACGTGCCGTCATCCTCGGTCTGGGCGTGGCGGAACTGGGCGTCGGCGTAGACTGGGCGGTCTCCGACGCCGAAGCTGAGGCGGACGCCGATGGCCTCGCCGACACGAAGGACCTCGGGCCCGGCGTCGGCGGTGGCGACCTGGAAGCCGCCGGCGCTGACGTTGGTCACCCGCCCGGACCAGACGGGCTGCTGGGGGCTCGGCCCGGCCGGCTCGGCGTCGCGACCGCCCAGCCAGAACGACGCCCGCACAACCCGGTTGGCCGGGACGTCGACGCGCTGAAACGCCCGCCGCTGCATGCGGTGCATCCGCGTGGGGCTGCAGACGCGCAGGACGGGGACCGGCTCGCCCTGCTCGCCGCCGGCCTCGTCCAGCCGCGCGACCGTGCCGGTGAAGATGTGCTTGTGATGCTTGAGCTTGAAGCTGACGCCGGCCTTGTCGGCCGGCTCGAACCGGCGGGCTCGATGGTCGCTCTCGGGCAGCTCGAGCCAGACGTGGCCCTCGCGGACGTCGATCATGCGCCCGCGCAGGCTGGCCCAGCTCTGCCCGCTGCGGACGGTGATGGTCACGGGGACGCGCCGCTCGGAGGCTGCGCGAATCACGTCGTCGATCTGCCGGCCGCTTAGGTGTTGCAGTGTCGCCATGTCATTGCACCTGCTGCGCCGCCTGTCCCGGCCGCCGCACGCCGGCGGGGGGAAGGGCGAGCGCCGGTTGTTTCCTCGACAAACGCCGGGGCGGACTTGAGCAGGCCGGGGGCCTACGCCGTCTCTCGCCCGGCGGGTTCCTCCGTGATGCAGGCCTTGATGGCCTGGATGGCCCGGTTGCCGTCGAGCGCCTCGGCCAGCTCGATGAACTGGATGCCGATCAGGGCCATTTCGCCGTCGCGATCGCAGTGGCGGACCTGCCCGTCGAGCGTCGCGTCGGCCTTGCCCGTGCCGAAGTGCACGTGCACGCCGAGAATGTCGCCGACCTCGACGTACTTGACGGCCTCGAAGCTGGCGCGGACGAGCAGCCCGCCGGTGGACAGGTTCAGCACACGTCCGGACCAGACGGGTCCGTCGATCTCTCCGTCGGCGGCGCGTGCGCCGCTGCCGCCGAGCCAGAACGACGCGCGATTGGCGGCCTGCCCGGCGAGGTTCAGCCGCTCGTGCAGCCTTCGCTCGACGCGCTGCATCCGGTCGCCGGCGTCGAGGCGGAGGGCCATCCGCGGGTTCTGGGCTTCGGGGTCGAGGCGGTAGCTCTCCTTGCCGATGACCATCGCCGAGTACACGTACTTGCGGTGGCCCAGCGAGAAGGTCATGCCCACCTGCTCGGAGGGCTGGAACTCATACGGGGTGGGCAGGTGGTCGGTCTTGGGCAGCTCGACCCAGAACACGCCGGCCTTCTCGGCGATGACGCGCGTCTCGAACGTCACCCACCGGCTCTGATAGCGTACTGTCAGGGAGACCGGAAGGTTGCCGTCGGCCAATCGGGCCAACGTCTCCTTCACGTCCTCCGGCGTCAAGTCTTCCAGAAAGGCCATCGTCCCATCCCTCTGCACCGCCCCGGAATCGGCGTCCCTATAGCATTCGTCCGGCGGAGGGGGCGGCTTGAGGGAAAAGCGGCAACCGCGGCGCGACCGCAGGGCGTCAGGAGGCAGCCTCCTGCTCCTTCCGCGCCAGCTCGGCGGCCATGGCCTCGGGCTTCGGCGGGCGGGCGCCGGAGACGGCCACCACCGCACCGGGCAGGCCCCACAGCATCGGCACCAGGCGGGCGAGAAGGGCCAGCACCAACACGAGGCTCGCCCCGCAGCCCGGGCCGGCGAAGAACTCCACGTACCAGTTCTCCACCCAGCCGACGCCACCGGGCGTCAGCGGGACCGCGCCGATGATGTAGATCAGCGGGACGTACAGAAAGTACGTGTACCAGCCGACCGGCATGTCCAGGCTCTTGCCCACCAGCGCGATGAACCCCACGAACGTCAGGTGCGTGCTGAACGTCAGCAGCAGCGCCGCACCCGTCCGCCGCCACTGGACCCGGTAGACGTGCAGCGCATCGCCCGCCGCCGCGATGTGGTGGGCGATCGGCAGCTTCCGGAAGAGCTTCTCCAGGCCCGTCACGCGGCGGAACCGCCCGCTGAGCAGAAACAGCACCAACCCGCTGACGCCCAGGACCACCGCCCCTACGCTCCACGCCGCCAGCCGCAGACTCTCGAAGGGCACCGCCCCGCTGGCCACCACGCCCACCAGCATCACCGACGCCATCAGCGCCAGGCCCACCAGGCCCACCAGCCGGTCGGCGAAGACGCTCACCAGCACGGCCGCGACGCGCGGCGTGTGCTTCGAGACGTAGTACGCCTTGACCAGGTCCCCCCCTACCGTGCCGGGCACGACGGCGTTGAAGAACTGCCCGAGGAACGTCAACCGCACCGCCTCCCAGCCGGAGACGTGGACCTTCTGGGCGCCCAGGAGGATTCGCCACCGCGCGGCCGCCAGCAGCAGTGTGACGGCGAAGAGGCAGGCCCCGGCGAGGGCGAGTCCGGCGTCGAGCCGCGTGAGGCTGCTGAGGAAACCTGGCCGGACGACGGTGCGGCCGCCGGGAACTTGGACGAAGTCCCCGGCCGGGCGGACGGCGACGTCGCGGACGCGGAACCGCCCGGCGTGAACTTTCAGCCGCGGCCCGTTGGCGTCGATGGCGGGCAGGCGTTGGAGCACGGCGTAGGTGCGCCCGTCGGGCGCCTGGACGTAGTCCCGCCAGTGTACGCGATGGAGCACCCAGGCCAGCAGCACGACGGCCAAACCGATCTTGGCGGCGAGGATGAACGTCTTCCGCATCTTCTTGGGCACAGGGCACTCCTTCTCGGGCTGGCATTGTAGCGTCGGCGCGCCACGGCGCAAACCGCCGGCGCGCTGCCGACGGGGCGGTGACCGCGGCCCTTCACGTCTGTCCGATCTTTTTGCTTACGCCCGGGTACGCAGGCTGCTACCATGGGCGGATACTCCGGCAAGGTTGAGACACTTTCGGGCCTTCGTGTCTTTGCAAGGGAGCCATGAGCAGTACATCGACACTTCAGATTCCCGGCTACCAGGTGGTCCAGTTCCTCGGCAGCGGCGCACGAAGCACGATCTGGCAGATCCGCGACTGCGAGACGGACGAGTTGTTCGCCCTCAAGCGCGTGGTGAAGCGCGACGCCAGCGACATGCGGTTCCTGGAGCAGGCGATCAACGAGCACGAGATCGGCTCGCAGTTGACTCACCCCGGCATCCGCAAGATCCTGGACCTCCGCAAGGTCAAGAAATGGCTGAGCTTGCGCGAGGTCCGCGTTGTCATGGAGTACTGCCGCGGCAAGAGCGTCCAGGAGCAGCGGCCCGACGGCGTCGCCGAGACGGTCCGCGTCTTCGTCGAGGTCGCCACCGCCCTTGCCTACATGAACAAACAGGGCTTCGTCCACGCCGACACCAAGCCCAACAACATCATCGTCGCCGAGGGCGGGACGGTGAAGATCATCGATTTCGGCCAGAGCTGCCCGGTCGGCACGGTGAAGGCACGCATCCAGGGCACGCCGGACTTCATCGCCCCCGAGCAGGTTCACCGCAGGCCCGTCGATGGCCGGACCGATGTGTTCAACTTCGGCGCGACCCTCTACTGGACCCTCAGCGGCCGGCCCATCCCCACCATCCTGCCCAAGGAGGGCTCGCTGACGCTCAACAACGGCAAACGGGTCACGCCCCCCGACGAGATCAACCCCGACGTGCCCCGCACGCTGGCCAAGCTGGTCACCGACTGCATCGAGGGCCATCCCTCCCAGCGCCCGAGCAGCATGAACGAGGTCTCCTCGAGGCTGAACCTGATCCACCGCCGGCTCACGCGCGAGGCCGGCACCGGAGGCAACGGCGAGGGGAAGGGCCGCAATGCCAAGTCCGCTGGCTGACATCTTCCGCCGCGCCGCCGAGCTGAACCGCGACGACCCGCGGCGGGAGGGCAACACGGTCGCCCTCGCCGAGGGGCGCGAGGTGCTCGCCGTCGGCGACATCCACGGCCACCGGGCGAATCTCACGAAGGTCATCGCCCACGCCGACCTGCCCAACCATCCCCAACGGCGGCTGATCCTCCAGGAGATCGTCCACGCCCCCCCCGACGCCCGGACCGGGCACGACCGCAGCGTCGACGTCCTCCTCCGCGCCGCCAGGCTTAAGACCGCCCACCCCGAAGGCGTGCTGTTCCTGCTGGCCAACCACGACATCGCCCAGGTCACCGGCAACGAGATCACCAAGGGGGGCCGCCGCGTCTGCCAGGGCTTCGCCGAGGGCGTCGCCTTCGCCTGCGGCGATGCCGCCGACGAGGTCCTCGAGGCCATCAAGGAGTTCCTGCTCTCGGCGCCCATCGCCGTGCGGACCCCCGGCGGCGTGGTGCTCTGCCACACGCTGCCGACGCCCAGACGCATGGACCAGGCCGGCCGGGCCATCCCCGCCGGGCCCTACGACGAGCAGGCACTCCACCGCGGCGGGGCCGTCTACGAGTGGACCTGGGGCCGCAAGCAGACGCCCGAGCAGGTCCGCGAGCTGGCCGACGCGCTCGATGCGTCCTTCCTCGTCCTCGGCCACAAGCGAATCGACGCCGGGCACGAGTTCCTCGGCGACCGGGCCGTCATCCTCACCGCCGAGCACGACCGCGGCGAGTTGCTCTCCTTCACCTCCGACGAGCCCCTCACCGTCGAGCGGGCGGGCGAGGCGCTTCGGCCCTTGGCGTCGCTGGGCCGCAGGCCCTGACCGCCGGATCGAGACCATGACCGACCTGACCGGCAAGCAGAAGCGCTTCCTCCGGGGCCTCGGGCAGAAGCTCCCCGCCGCCGTCCAGGTCGGCAAAGCGGGGCGGACCGACAATGTTACCGCCGCCGTCGCCGACGCCCTCGACCGCGCCGAGCTGGTCAAGGTACGCCTGCCCGCACTGCCCCCCGCCGACCGCAAGGAACTGGCCGGCGACCTCGCCGACGCCGTCGGCGCCGCCGTCGCCGGCTCCGTCGGCCGAACCGTCCTGCTCTACCGCCCCAACCACGACATCGCCCCCGACGCCCGCCTGGCCTTGCCCGAGTGAACCGCATGCCCGCCGCCCTGCCGCGATTCTCCGAAAGCCCGACGGCGAATCCTGGGCGAGCAAGGCGAGTCGAAGGGCGAAGGCCCGGGAAGGCCTCCGCCACCGAACCGCGGGACCCGAAGCCCGAAGCGTCCCGCATCGTTTTGCCTTGTCCCCCGCCGGCCGGTCGGCATAAAGTGAAGCGCCCGTTCGCCCGCGGGGGGCCCCGCGGCCGCGAGGGGCGCGAGCCGACGCCATGATCCACTTCCAGTGTGAGCACTGCCACAGGCCCGTGCGGGTCGCCGACCGCTTCGCCGGCAAGCGGGGCCGCTGCCCCCACTGCCAGGAGACCGTCAGCATCCCGCGCGACGGCGACGCCATCGGCGACCTTGCCGCCGCCCTCGGCCCCGACACCGCAACCGCCGAGGACTCCGCCAGCCGCACCGCCGTACCCCCGCCGCCCGCCATCGCCGAGAAGCAGATCGAGGAGGACCTCGTCCTGCCCGACGACGATGCCGACGCCGACCTCGACGACACGGTAGTCCTCCCGGCCGAGCAGGCCGAGTCCCCCCCCGACACCTTCCGCCACGCCCGTCGGCACCGCCAGGCATCCGCGCAGCGCCGCCCGCCGATCAACCCCCTTCGCGTCCTGCTGCTGGCGGCGATCGTCATCGTCGTCCTCGCCGCCGCCGTGCTGGGGATCTCCGTGATCTACGTGCTCCGGTAACCCCCGCCGCGCCCCGACCCCGCGCGCTTCGCTACACCGCCACCGCCGCCCGTCCCGCGCGCCACCGAAGCACGTCGTCCGGCAGCGGACCCGGTGCAACGGGCTGGACCGGCGGGGTGATCGCCTGGAAGTCGTGATGCATCTGGAGGTTCAGCTTGCCCCCGCCGCGGCGCCCGCCTGCCGCGCGCCAAGCGGTCAACGCACGGGCATTGGCGGCCACGACGGGATGCGGGTGCTCGCGGCCGGCCGACGCGACCAGCATCCGCTCCATCCCCGCCAGGTCTCCGCGCCGGCCGACGATCCCCGCCAGGTAGTTCGTCGCCAGCTCCGGAATCGGGTAGTCCAGCTCGATCGCCCGGCGGAGGTGGCCCTCGGCGGCGTCGAGGTCGCCCTCGCGGAACAGCGCCGCCCCGAGGTCCAACTCGGCCGAGGGAAGGCCCGGGAAGCGGTCGGCGACGGCGCGGCAGTCCCGGGAAGGCACGGCGGACCATGTCCGCACGCGGCCGTTGTGGCGGGCGAGGAGTTCGTCCATGATCGGCTTGGGCGGAAGAGACCACAACTCCAGGTCGTCCCGCTCGAAGAACGTCTCGCACGTCAGCTTGCCGGCCCTGCGGAACGCCTCGAACTCCTCCGTACCCGGGAAGGCGGTGAGGATGGAGAAGACGTACTCGTGCGGCCGGGCGGCGGCCAGGAGCTCCAAGCTCATGCGGAAGTCCTCGGCGGTCTCGCCGCGGTGCCCGGCGATCATGTAGAACCGCACGCGCAGCCCGGCGCGGCGGGCCATCCTGGCGGCCTCGATAGCCTTCGCCGGGGTGACCTTCTTGCGGATGCGGCGGAGGACCTCCGGCGAGCCGGACTCGACGCCCAGGCTGACCTGCTGGCACCCGGCGAGGCGCATCTCGGCGAACAGTTCGTCGTCGACGGCGTCGGCCCGCGTGTCGCAGCTCCACAGCAGATTCAGCCCGCGGCGGCGCATCTCCCGGCAGATCGCGATCGCTCGTCGGCGGTTGGCGGTGAACGTGTCGTCCTTGACCATGATCGTCGGGAACGGCAGGGAGGCGAGGGCGGCCTCGACGGCGTCCACGACGGCCTGCGGCGAGTGGAGGCTCAGCCGCCGGCCCCACAGCACGCCGCTGGCGCAGAACGTGCACCGCCCCGGACAGCCGCGGGAGGTCAGCAACATGGGGTACGCGAACCGCTCGTGGACGGGCGCGAGGGCGTCGAGATCGGCGATCCGCTCCCGCGGCGGGCCCAGACGCGGCACGCCCTGCTCGTCCCGCCATGCCGCCCCGGCCAGACCCGCCGGCGACGCGCCCGCCTCGATACGCCCGAGAAGCTCCAGGAACGTCTCCTCCCCTTCGCCGACGGCGACGACGTCCACGGCCGGCCAGTGCGCGAGTGTCTCGATCGGCAGGGCCGAGACGTGCGGCCCGCCCACGACGATGCAGGCCCCGGCATGCCCGCGGCGGATGCGCTCGGCCGCAGCGCCGACACCCAGGCGGTTGGAGGTGAAGCAGCTCAGCCCGTAGACGTCGGCCTCGAGGGCGTCGAGCAGCTCGGCGACCCGCGGCCAGGCCAAGGTGGCCAGGTTGAGCACCTTGACCTCGTGGCCGGCGCGGGTGGCCTGTGCGGCCAGCGAGAGCAACCCGTAGGGCGCAAGGGCCTCGTCGCGGGTGTCCACCCCGCCGCCGGGCGGCGCGGCCGGGGCGTCGGTCTTTCGCGGCGGCGCGTACAGCAGGACGATGCGCATGGGCGACTCCTTGCCTTCAGCGGCACGGCCGGCGCGGACCGGCCCGTTCCATGGACTAGAATCGGAAGCCCGCTCGGAGAAGGTGAAGGGAAACCCCAAGGGCGTCACGCACCCCCACCAATACCCACGCCTGCCCAAGCCCACGGGCTGCGTCCCGTGGGTCTCTTCGCGCCCCCCACCACCCTCAGCGGCCGCTGCCTACTCCACGCACCGGTCCATTCGCCGCTGCCAGTCGCGGAGGTAGGCCTCGCGCCACCGGCTGACGGTCACCGCGCCCGCCCGGTTGCGGGTCTTGAGCTGGGGGTCGGGGTTGTCCGTCCAGTACCGCGGGCCGTGAGAGGTCTTCACAAACGCCCCGCCCCAGTGCGGCTCGGCCGGGTCGTCCGGATCGCCGCGGAGGAGGTACAGCACCGACGGCGTGTCCCCCATCTTGATCCGCCGCATCTTCCGCCAGAACAGCCCGCCGAGGGCCCCGTGGCCGCGAACGTGCTTCGACGGGAAGCTCTCGTTGCCCAGGTCCCCGGACTGCTCGCCGCCCATGTACATCCCCCGGAAGGTCGTGTCGGCCTCGATCCACCAGAGGTCCTTGTGCTCGTCGAACAGGTAGTCGCGCGCGGCGCGGTCCTGGCGCGTGTTCCACGAGCCGATCGAGTAGACGCGGAGGCGGCCCTTGATGTCCGGCGCGTCGTGGACGGCCTGGGCGACGTCCGTGATCGAGCCCCAGACGAGCACCCACAGCGGGCGGTCAGCCTTTGCCCGCGCCCGCTCGATGATCCACCGCGAGCCGTCGGTTGCCTCCGAGACGCCCCCCTCCGGCGCCGGGTCGGTCGCCCCCTGGCGGACCAGCTTTCGCAGCGCCTCCGGGGCCGGGTACGCCTTCGCATGGCGGCGGAGGTGGGGGTAGTCCTTCTCGTAGGCGTCGATCACCTCCAGCAGGTGCCTGGCCCGCCCGGCCTTGGGGGGCGAGGAAATCAGCCCCTCGATCTCCAGCACGTCGGCGTAGACCAGCAGGTGGACCATCGACTGGAAGTCGTCCGGATCGCTGCCGCCCACGTCCGTCGAGACGATCACCCGGGGCCGCCGCCCCGCCAGCGCCCCGCCGGGCGGGCCCTCCGCGTCCTTGCCGCCCTCCCCGGCAAACAGCACTGCACCGGTGAGAGCGACACTGAAGACGGCTGCGAACGATGCGAGATACGCGTTCATGGTCGGGCTCCCTGTCTGGCTGTCGCCATCGATTATCTCCCCGCCCCGCCGCCGATGCCCAGCAGAAATCTCCGGCCGGCAGTTCCCGCGATGCAGCGACGCTCGCCACGGCTTCGAGGCCCCCGCAGGCGGCTGGGAACGAGGGGCAAGACAACGCGCGCCCGTCGGCCGCCGGGGCCCCTGTGTCGCCGGGCGGAGCGAAGCCATGGAGTGCGCGTGACGAAGTCACCGCGTTCTCACGAGGCGTGGGACGCCGTCGCGCCCGACGCTGCCCCGCTCGCTACGACGGGCCCATTGTCGGCCCGGCCACGGGCAGACCGGCTACTTGCCACTACTCCCCGGCGCGCCTCTCCTTCACCCTCCGTCCGGTGGTGGCCTTGCCGGCGGTGGTCTTGCCGGCGAAGATATGGCCGGCCTTGGCGACGACGATCACCTCGACCGGGCCGTCGGACCATCTGAGCCTGTAGATCCATCGGCCGTCCCAGACGTACGTGCCCGCGAGCTTGCCGGCTGCATACAGGCGACCCCGGGCGGTCGCGGCGAAGAGGCGCCCGTCGTCGCGCCGCCAGATGCCGACGAAGGGGTTCTTCGCGAACACCGTGCCGGGGCCCGTGCGGAGGAGCTTGCGGTTGAAGCCCTTCGGCAGAGGGTCCGCCCGGCGCCCGCTGGCCGGGTCCGACGAGGTGCGGGCCTTGGTCGAGGCGATGTCCGGCATGGCGGTCGGGGGTTCGCAGCGCGTGGGCCGCTCGGTCGGCAGGCCGTAGGCGGTCGGGTCCACGGCGAGCTCCGGCAGGGCCACGGCGGCGACCTTGGCGGCGACCTCCGTGCCGTCGGGCATCGCAAGCCTCGCAGCCGGCAGGCCCTTCGCCAGCCGCAGCCTGGCCGTCTGGCCCGGCTTGATGGGCAGCTTCTTGGCGAAGCTCAATTCCCGCTTGCCGTCGGCCGACAGCACCGCCAGCCCGAACGTCCCCTCGCGATAGCCGGTCACGGTCAGGTCCACCTCGCCGGGGGGCACGCACAGCCGCAGCGAGGCCGTGCCGTCCCCGTCCGGCCAATACTCCACGCTCGAGCCCGGTATGCTCCGGACGATCCGCCCGTCGGCCCTGACGCCGGTGGCCCGCCCCCGGGCGTCGGTGGCCAGCAGCCAGACCGGCGAGAGCGAGAGGATTTCCATCCGCCGCGCCCGCAGGCGGACGGCGCCCATCAGGTAAGGCTCCCCGCCGACGAAGAGCTTGGAAACGGCGTAGGTGCCCGGCCCGTCGGGCTTGGTGGGCAGCTTCTTCCAGCCGGGCACCTGGCAGAGCTGGCGCCACGCCCGCGGCGGGAGGCCCAGGTGCCCGAAGGCGAACTCCTTGGCCCAGTCGGCCGCGGGAAGGATGTCCCGCTGCTGGTTCAGCCAGTACTCGAAGACCACCGCCTGCGGCTGGATCGTGTAGCTGATCCGCTTGTGGGCGACGCCCGGGGCGAATGGATCGCGGTAGTAGGCCACGTCCACCGGCTCGATGCCGAGGGCGCGGCGCAGGTGGGCGTAGCCGGCGGTGTAGTACAGCATCACCGCGATGTGGTTGTCCGCCCACTCCCGGTACGAAAACCCGTCGACATCCTCGACCTCGACTTTGAGGCGGTCGGCCTTGGCCTCCTCGAAGACGGACTCGGCCGGCCAGTGCGAGACAGGCATGTAGCCGATGCCGAGCATCCGCTTGCGGGTGGCCTGATCGTCGCTGTAGCGGATGTCGTTGAGGAAGTTCAGGGTCCGCACGGCGATCCCGCCGCAGGTAAACCGGTCGTACGGGTAGCCGTGCCACGTCGCGTAGAAGTTGTTCACCGGCCCCCATGTCTTCAGCCGGTATCCGCCGGGCATGTAGAACGCCAGCACGTTGCGGCAGAGGTTGACGTTCCCGGCAATCACCTTGTCGAACCCGCCGAGCTTCTGGATCGGCCCCGAGCGGGGCATCCGCCGCTTCCACTGCGCCTGGATCCACCGGAAGTTCGCCTCCAGCGCCCCCGCCGTCAGGGCCCCGTCCTCGACGACCGGGATCTCCTGGATGCACCGGGCCTCGTGCTCGGAGGCCGTGGCCGGGTCCGTCCAGGTCGCCTCGGCCTCCAGGCGCCAACCGCCGAGCGTGGCGTGGGGCGAGAAGAACGCCGACCAGCGGAACCGCCCGGCCGCGTCGGTGGTGAAGCTCGGCATGAGGTCCGCTTGCTGATCGGTCCCGGCCTCGGAGAAGCCGCCCCTCATGCTGCGCGACCCCTTCTTCGGCGGGCGCAGGTCGTAGCGTTTGTCGGCCGGGCTGACCAGCACGAGCCCGACGGTCGCGCCCTCGACCGGCTTGCCGAGGTAGCTCACCGTGCCGGCCAGCGGGAAGTCGTCGCCCTGGGCGAAGGTCCACTTGTCCGTCTTGCGCGGCGGGCGGGTCTTCGGCGGCTTGTGGGCGGTGTCCAACTCGATCGTCAGTCGCGAGCCGGTCGCCAGCGTCGCCACCCAGCGGTTGTAGGTGGCCGTCGCCTCGGACTGGCTCAGCGCCGGGATGTGCGAGCGCGGGTTGCTGGCCTGGAAGTCCACGCCCGCGACGCGCAGCAGGCCGACGACGTCCCCGGCCAGGACCAGCCACAACCGCCCCCCGCCGGCGGTGTCGCCCTTGCGCTGGT
The DNA here is from genome assembly GCA_964385465.1 of uncultured Planctomycetaceae bacterium. Classification (GTDB taxonomy): domain Bacteria; phylum Planctomycetota; class Phycisphaerae; order SM23-33; family SM23-33; genus CAYLPJ01. The sequence continues at coordinate 299,910 of CAYLPJ010000002.1, forward strand.
ACGAGGCGCCGTACATCACGCGGTCGATCCCCGCCGGCGGCTTGATGAGCCCGGGGCCCATGGGGCGCAGCTCGGGGTCGCTGCGCATCTTTCCGGCGAGGCGGTCGAAGCCCGCCGCGGCACGGGAGACGTCGGCATAGGCCCGCACCCCGCACTCGTAATACAACATCGAGGGCAGGCGGATCTCCTCCTTCATCGGGTCCACGCTCTTGCCCCCGCCGCCGATCTTGCTCCCGTACCGCCGGACCACGCACGCCGACGACGCCCGCGCAACCGACCGGCGCGTCTTCGGGTCTGGCACCCGCACGGCCGCGACGCCCGGCTGGATGGTCAAGTCCGGCGCCGACGACCAGGTCACCTTCGTCGAGCCCGGCAGGAGCGTCTTCTCCCACGCCGCGAACCCCCGCGGCAGCTTGGGCAACTGGTGGGCGTGCAGCCCGAGCCGCGACGCCTTCTCCCGCAGCTCCGCACCCACCCCCGTCGGCTGCGCCGCGCCCACTGCCCCCGGCCGCACGCCGACGGCAGCCAACAGAAGCAAAGCCAACGCCACAGGCCGGCCGAACAACGAAAGCGATCCGTTACTCATCGAACTCCTCCTGGTACGAATGCAACTCGTACGATACCAGATACGTGGGTATTCGGCATGGCGAACGTTTGGTGTAACCGGTTCGCCCGCGTTTCTCAATGCGGCGGGAGGCGGCACTCGGGGGCCGCCGGAGGGGTTAGAACCTATGGGGAGGATCGCCGGCAGCCGGCGGCGAGACAATGGGCCGGCACGCGGCCCGGGCGCCACGCCGGGCCCCCGGGCAACACAACGAAAGGACACGGAGCGATGCGAGCGAAGACGAGGACGGCCGTCTGCGGGGTCCTGATCGCCCTGGCCATCGGCCCGCCGAGCGCAGGCGCCGCCAGGAAGAAGGCGGCCCCGCAGACGCCCCTGACCGAGGCGGGCCGGCGCCTCCAGCAGCGCTATGCCGACATGCTCGCCGACCTCAAGGCCGAGATCCCCAAGGCCGTCCCGACGCCCGACAAGCCGAAGAGAGCCGCTTACCTGAAGGCCCGTGAGGCCGAGAGGGCCGCGGGCGCCGCCGTCAAGGCCGCCGAGGAGGGCCTGGGCAGGATCGCGACCGCCCGCGCCCTGGTCCAGCACGCCAAGGGCAAGTGGATCGGCGGAGCCGACAGGGGCATCGCCCAAGCGCAGGCGAAGCTCAAGGCCGCCACCACCGAGGCCGGACGCGAGGCCGCGCGCAAGGAGTTGGTCAAGTGGCAGGAGAACCGGGCCGCCGGCGTCAAGGCGCTCAAGGAGCGCCAGCAGGCCCTCGACGAGGTCGAGGGGGACGAGCCGAAACTGACCCGCAAGCTCGAGGCCGCCCGGGAGGCGCTTGCCCGCGCCAAGGACCGCACGATGCAGGCCGTCGGCGCGCTCGGCCTGGGGCCCTTCCTGTCCGGCGACACGCTGGATGACCGCTTGGCGAAGTATGTCGTTCTGCTGGAGGCCACGCCGCGCGGCCTGGCGGAATTCGCCCAGCAGGGAGCGCCGCAGGAGCAACTGGTCCATCGCCTGCTGGCTGACGGGGACCTGATGTTCCGGATGGCCGTGGCCGACGGCGCGCGGGAGGGCAAGTACGGCCGGGCGATGGAGATCTATGCGGCGATCCGCAAGGCGAGCGTGAAGTCGTCGCGCGGCGTCCTCCAGCGGCTGGCGGTCGCGGTCGGCCTGGAGCACGCCGTGCCCATCCGGCAGCGGAACCCCAAGGCCCGGACGGATGCGCCCGCGACGGTGGACCCGGTGAACCGGTACCTGCACTTCGAGAAGGCCTTCCTGGCCGGCGAGTTGGACCCCGCCTTCAAGGACCTGACCGTCTGGGACCTCCGGATGGTCGTCAACGGCTACGAACCGGACTGGGCGCTGGCATGGGGCCGGGAGATGCTGCGCAACTACCGCCCGGACCACATCGCCACGAGGGACTACCGCTGGCGCTACGTGGCGACGGTCAGGACCGACATCAAGTACGGCTCGCAGGACAACAAGTTCGACAAGCCCGAGCTCCAGTTCTTCCAGAACATCCTGATGAACGGCGGGGTGTGCGGCCGGCGAGCCTTCTTCGGCCGCTTCATCCTGCGCGCCTTCGGCGTGCCGACCACGGCCCGCCCCCAGAGGGGCCACGCCGCCTTGACGCACTGGACCCCCGACGGCTGGGTGATCTGCCTCGGCGCCACGTGGGGACACGGCTGGACCAAGACACGGTATGGCAAAGACCTCAATTTCCTCGCGACCACCCAGGCGCGCGCGACGGGCGAGCCGTACCTGCGGGTCAAGCGGGCCCATTGGGTCGGCGACGTCGTGGGCGAGAAGCGGACCTTCGGGTTCGTCGGCGGAGACCCCGACTTCTGGAACGGCGTGGCGCTCTACACGCAACGAGGGATCATCGAGGACGCCAGGGCCAAGACGCTGGCCGCCGTCGGCGAGGAGCTCGGCGAGGCCAACGAGTCCAAGGTCAAGTACGCCACCGAGACCGCGACCGTCACCGAGGAAGACAGGAAGATCGCCGTCGCCGACGACGGGACGATCACCATCCCGGCCGCGGCATGCACCAGGCCCACCAGCAGCACGCGCAAGATCCTCTTCATGCCCAGCAACCTCGGCGGGATGCAGCTCCACTACACCCGCACCGGCAGGCCCGAGTCCTTCGAGTACACCTTCGACGCACCGGCGGCCGGCCGATACGCGCTGACCGCGCGGGTCGTGACGCCCAGTTGGCGTCAGCACCTGCTGGTCTCCGCCAACGGCGCCGAGGAGCCTGTCGACATCGCCCTGCCCTTCACCGTCGGCATGTGGGGGACGACCGAGCCGGTGGAGGTCTCGCTGGTCAAGGGCCGCAACGTACTCCGCTTCTCCCGCGAAGAGCCGGTCAAGGGACTGACCATCAAGGATTTCACGCTGACGCCGCTGAAGTGACGGCAAGCGGGGTCAGATCTTCAAGGTTCAGTTTTCGCCGGGACAGGGATATGGTTGTATCACATTCTTCATAAGACAGTTACATGCAACTCTGCACCCATCCGGCCGCGAAAACTGAATTCTGAAGACCTGACCCCTCCTCCGACCCCGAACCGAAAGGAAACGCATAGATGAGCAAAACTCACACAACCGCCGCACTGTCTGTCGCCCTCGCGATGCTCGCCTGCCTGCCCGTCCTCGCGGCCGAGGCGCCCAAGGCGCCGCCGGCCACGGACGGCAAGCCGGCGGACATGAGCAAGCCCGTGCAGGTCTACATCCTGCTGGGCCAGTCCAACATGCTGGGCGCCGGTGCGGTCAAGCCCAGGCGGGGCAAGCCCGAGGGCTCGCTGGTTCACGCGGTGACCGAGAAGGGCAAGTACGCCTACCTCGTGGACGACGCCGGCGAGTGGACCGTCCGCCGGGACGTGCGGTACGTGCGCGTGATGGGCAGCGGCACGGGGAAGATGCGGCTGTTCAACAACGAGTGGATGACCGTCAAGGGCGGGCGGATCGGCCCGGAGTTGGGCATCGGGCATGTCGTGGGACACGCCGTCGAAGCGCCCGTGATGATCCTCAAGAGCTGCATCGGCAACCGCAGCCTCGGCTGGGACCTGCTGCCCCCCGGCAGCGAGCGCTACGAGGTCACCGAGAAGGACAAGAAGACCGGGGAGACCAAGACGTTCATCTACGCCGGCTACAAGGACTCCCCGCTGAAGTGGGAAAAGGGCACCGAGCCGGAGCGGATCACCTGGTACGCCGGCATGCAGTACGACGGCGACGTCGCCAACGCCAAGGCCGTCCTGGCCGAACTCGACAAGCACTACCCCGGGGCGAAGGGCTGCGAGGTCGCGGGGTTCTTCTTCTGGCAGGGCGACAAGGACCGCTACCGCCAGGCCCACGCGGACCGCTACGAGCAGAATCTCGTCCGGTTCATCCAGCAGGTCCGCAAGGACTTCAACGCCCCCGATGCGAAGTTCGTCCTGGCCACCCTCGGCCAGACCAAGAGGGGCGCCGAGGGCAACGAGGGCAAGATCCTCCAGGCCCAGCTCGCCGTCGACGGCGAGAGCGGCAAGTACCCGCAGTTCAAGGGCAACGTCACCTGCGTCTACGCCCACCCCCTATGCCACGGCGGGGCCTCCAACAGCCACTACGGCCATCACGCCGAGACCTTCATGGACGTCGGCGAAGCCATGGGCCGGGCCATGGTCAAGCTGATCCATGCCGACACCGCCCCGCCCGAATGACCGACGCCCCGCCGCCGGCCGTCCCTGCACTGCATACCCCAACGGCGCTGCGACCGTCGCATTAGGGTGCCCGGATGCATCGGGCCTGTGAAGCGCGAACCAGCGTGTGCGGTGCCGAGGTGGGCCCATTTTGCAGGGTCAGGCAGCGCGCCGCCGCCGGCGGCGCTTGAGGGCCACGGGCACGCCGACCATTGCCAGCAGCAGGAAGGCGGTCGGTTCGGGCGTGGGCGCCACCTTGAAGTTCGCCCCGAAGAACCCGGCGTCCCAACCGGCGCCGTCGGTCTGGGTCACGAACTTGAACGGCCCGCCGTACTGCTCGACGTTCTCCACGTACGTGATGTTCGGGTCCACGGTGACCGACGACTTCGCCGCGACCTTCTCGGAAGACGAGTGATAGGCGATCGCGTAGTAGTCGGTATCCTCGGCGAGCAACAGCGGCTGGGAAAGCTCGGTGAACCGGAACTGGCCCTCCAGCGTGTCGCCGGTCCCGACGATCTTGCTGCCGAGCAGATCGCCGTCCGTCTCGAAGATGCCCACCTCGATGTTGTACGAAGAGAACCCGTCGCCCCCCTCATCGAACGCGCCGAGGTGCGTGACGTAGAGCTCCGCGTTGGCGGTGAACCGGAAGCCCACGTTGTAGTTGCCGAAGTTGTTGCTCCAGGCGGGCGCCCCGTTCAGCGTGATCGCCTTCGTCGGCTCGCCCAGGCCCGTCCCGGCCAGGCCGGCCAGCACGACACCCACCACCGCAATCCTCGTGAGCACGCGGAACTCCATGACGCTCTCCTCTCTGATACTGAGCTTGGGGCACACCTCAACCGGCCCCGTGCGACCTACGCAGTTCATGCACGAGCCTCGACCGGTTTCGACAAGGGCATGTCGGCGTTCTGCCAATGCCTCCACGTCAGAGCATAGAAGCGGCCCCAAACCGTGTCAAAAGGAATCGCCGCCCGCGCCGGGCCGTGTGTCCGACACAAAATCGTGGCGGCAGTCAGGCGGCACGCTGGAGTTTCCAGT